>CAUZIB010000053.1:0-31327 GCA_963579735.1 Vicinamibacteria bacterium
CCGCGAGACAGGCTCAAATACGCCGCCGAACGACACAAATCTCGGCCTCAATTGCCGCGGAGCTCTGCGCAAGCGGCGCCGGGTCGGCAACCGCGGCGGCCGAATCGAGAATGCCTTCGCAATCCGTGGTCTCGGGATTAGTCCATGTTGCCTGCGACGCGTGGCGGATGGCGTTGGGACACGCCAGCCGCGACCGTCCACTAGAATCAAGACGTGGTCGACTACTCGCGAGACTCACAAAAGGAAGATAGATGATGAATGCTGGGCTGAGATCGCTCGGAGTACAGACTCTTGCTGCTGGCCTCACGTTGGCAATCTTGATGTTGACGCCGGGGCTCGTGCACGCTCAGCGCCTGCCCGGGACCGAGAACGGCGAGTGGCGCTATCTGGGCGGGGATGCCGGGCACACTCGCTCTTCACCCTTGGACCAGATCAACGGCACGAATTTTTCCGACCTCGAGGTGGCGTGGATTTGGCGCGGTGACAATTTCGGACCGAACGTCGACTACTTCAATCGGTCCACTCCAATCTACGTAGACGGCATTGTGTATACGGTGGCCACTCCACGACGACAAGTGGTCGCGATCGACCCCGCCACCGGGGAGACGCTGTGGACGTTTCGGGAGCCGCCGACGGTACGACATTCGCGTTCTCCCCGCCAGGCGTATGGAAAAGGCGTCGCCTACGCTGAGGTGAATGGTCGTGGTGTGATCTACGTGACGAGCCCTGCCTATTTTCTGTGGGCGCTCGATGCGAAGACTGGTCGGCCGTTGGAGAACTGGGGAACCCCGGTGCCGATTGAGGGCTTCTCTGACACCGGGGCCCTCGACTTGATTCCACCTCTGGTCTCGGACTGGGGGAGGTGGCAGGACCGCAGCGCGAGCTACGACGCCAACTATGGGATACCGAGAGAGCTGGGCATGGTCACAAGCTCGGCGCCGCCTATCGTCGTGAATGGCGTTGTTGTTGTGCTCGTGGGGCACGAGCCGAGCTACGGTCAGACCCGGATCGAAAACGTGCCCGGCGACATCATGGGGTTTGACGCGGCCACGGGAGCGTTTCTCTGGAAGTTTCATGTGATTCCTCGGCCCGGAGAGGTCGGTCATGAAACGTGGCACAACGACGCGTGGCAGTGGTCGGGGGATATGTCCTCGTGGGCTCCCGCGTCCGCCGACCCCGAGTTGGGGCTTGTTTACATTGTGACGAACGCGTCAACAGTTCAGTTTTATGCGGGCCATCGCCCGGGCGACAACCTTTTTGGCGGTTCCGTCATCGCGCTCGACGTGCAGACGGGCGAGCGCCGGTGGCATTTCCAGATTCATCGCAGCGACCAGTGGAATTACGACCTCCCGACGCCGCCGATGCTGATGGACCTCACAGTGGATGGGCAGCACGTGCCCGCGTTGATCCAAAACACGAAGCAAGGCCTCATCTTCGCGTTCAATCGCGAGACCGGGGAGCCGATCTGGCCGATTGAAGATCGTCCGGTCATTCAGACCGAGGTTCCGGGAAACTACACGTCGCTTACGCAGCCCTACCCGACCCGACCCGAACCAGTGGACCCGATTGTCGTGGACGGACTGACCGAGGAGTTTGTCGTCGACTACACACCAGAGCTGAGACGCGAGGCGTTGGAGATCCTTAGTCATTTTCGGGTGGGTGGTCTCTATGTGCCGGCGTTGCCCGAAGACCACGACAATGACTTCTACAACAACGTCGGGTGCATCGGCGGTGGAAATATCATTCCCCATCCTCCGGTCGGTGACCCGACGACGGGGCTCATGTTCACGTCGCATCGACGACGATGTTTCGCTCCCTCGTTTATGGCGGCAACGGGTGGCGTGGATGTAGACGACCCGAGCTACGCGGTGCCGGGAGCGGGGGGAGCGACCCCCAACAGCACGCCTACCACTGGGACCACTGTGGCGGCGTGGCTTCCTGGTGGCTTCCGACGCCCGACCGCCGACCAAGAGCCATTTGTCTCGGTGACGGGGTTGCCGACTATCGATGGTGTTCCGCTCTTCAAACTGAGAGACAACCAGCTCTCGGCCTACCAGATGAATACCGGCGATCGGTCCTGGTCTTTGCCGATTGGGGAGACCGCGGATGTCATCACCAGAAACCCTCGCCTCACGGGAGTGGAGATACCAAACGCCGGGGGAGCCGGTTGGTCGATCCAAATGGTGACGGGCGATCTCCTGGTCCAGACGAGGGCACTGAGCGAAGGGACCAGGCAGATCGTCCCGGACGCTCCACTGTTACTTCACGGCCGCGACAAGCTGACGGGCGAGATTCTGGGGAGCGTAGAGCTTCCTGCCCCCGGGCAGTATGGAATGATGACCTACTTGCACGAAGGCAAGCAGTACATCGTGGTGCAGGTCGGGAGTATCCAGACAGACTTTCCCGGTTCTTTGGTCGCGTTCGCGCTGCCGTAGCGGGATGACCGTGGTCGTGATCACCGGGGAGCGCATGGATGTCGAGGCTGGGGTCGCTTTGCGACCCGTGTAGGGCCATGAGGACCCGCCTCATGCTATCGTTGATGACTTTACTGATTCTTGATATGGAGGTCTTTGGATGAGCAATAAACGATGGGCGGTGGCGCCGTTGGTATTTGCGTTTGTCGCGCTGGCGATTGGGCCGGGTGTGGCCGCGGCACAGGATGTTTCGCAGACGGCGTGGGGCGCGCCGGACTTGCAGGGCGTCTGGGATTTTCGAACGATTACTCCGCTACAACGTCCGGAAGACCTGGGCGACAAGGCGTTTCTGACAGAAGAAGAAGCCGCCAACCTTGAGCAGGAGGCAGTCGACCGCGACATTCGGTTGTGGGAAGCCGACGCGCGACGCACCGAGGCCGGTGCCAATGTCGGAGGGTATAACAATTTCTGGATGGACCGCGGCACGAACGTCGTTGGCAACCGGCGCACCTCGCTGATCATTGATCCGCCAAACGGTCGCCTGCCAAACGTGAGCGAGGCCGGGGAAGCTCGAGCCGCCGCTGGTCGTGGATCGTTCAGCGAAGATCTCGCCGCGTCATACGCGGACCTGAGCAATGCTGACCGATGCATCATGGGGTTCAACGCTGGACCGCCGATCACTCCGGGTGGGTACAACCAAAACGTGCAGCTCTTTCAGACGCCGGATCATCTCGTGTTGTTGACAGAGATGGTGCACACGGTGCGGGTGGTGCCGCTGGATGGTCGCCCCGCGCTGGGCGACGAACTCAGCCAGTGGTCGGGTGACTCGCGCGGGTACTGGGAAGGCGAGACGCTCGTGGTAGAGACCGCCAATTTCGCGACAAAGCGGAACTGGCGCGGGTCAAGCACCAAGATGCGATTGGTCGAGCGGTTTACGCGCTTGGATGCTGACACGCTTGAATACGAATACACCGTGACCGATCCCGACACGTGGGACGCACCCTGGACGGTGAATCTGCCGATGCAACGGAACGAGCTTCCGATGTTTGAGTATGCCTGTCACGAGGGGAACTACTCGATGGAAGCGATGCTTGGGGGCGCACGTGCCGAAGAGCGTGAAGCGACGGGGGGCGGCCAATAGGCAGCTACCGAAGCCATTGAATACTGCCGCCGGTCACGATGTCTGTCTGTCGTCGTGACCGGCCCCCTCTTCCTCCAGCTCATACATCCGCGAGCGTCAGCGTTTTGGGGACCAACAGAGTCGGGCGCGTCGCCGCCTCGCTGCGCAAAAGCTCGCAGAGATTATCGAAGACATTCGCGCCACCGATGGCTTGCCGGTGGTGCTGTGTGGCGACTTCAATGAGCGGCTGGATACGAACGTCTTGAACGCCGTGAGTCGCTCACCGGATCTCTTTCCCCTGACGGCGGATGACGCGAGTGACGGAGCTATGTCCTTTGTGGGTGACCACCACCGGTCTTTGATCGACCACATCATCGTCAGTCGCGACGTGCCCAGCTTGCCTTTTCTGACCATGGCGCCGGGTTGTAGCACCGGCACGGCCCCGATCGTGGAGCTTTCGAACTTGACGGTGTGACGCTTCATCCAAGGAAATGATGTGTACTCCGTGATTGCTGCCCACTCTTCGTCCGTCGGTTGTGTGCCGATGAAGTCCGACAATTTCCGAATGGACCCGTCATGGTCTCGCTTCATGTCGGCAAAATGGAGGAAGAGAATATTGTCGTTGTGCCGCAGCGGCCACCATGACGCGAGAAATCCGAAGAGGAGATGCTGCCAGCCTTTGGCATCGATGACTTCCCGGTAGAACGTGGCAAAGTCTGGTCGCGTCACCGCAGTCTTGGGGACACCCCAGAGCTCGTGCCACTCGTTCGTGTGCTTTTCGAGAAACGGCTTGGCGGAGACCAACGCCTCTTCCGGATTGCGAAACATCACGACGTATCGAATGTCGGTGTCGCCGTGCGGGGCAAGATACGGGAGGGCGGGTGGCGCCGAGTGCGTCTTGAACGCCCGAGGACGTGCGTGCTCATATTGTCCACCCTGTCCAGGAGTTCCTGCGCCGGCATGTCCGGATGGGCCCGGAACTCGATCCACGGGACCTCCGCGTAGATATCGTCGAAGTCCGGGTCGCCGCCGTGCAGTAGCTGATGAACGATGTTCCTCGTCCACGTCGTTCCGCTCTTGAGCGGGACGGAGATGACGATATCTTTGTCTCGCCACGTGATCTGGTGCTGTAACCCGGGGTCGATCCAGGGTGGGGGGCCACCTTCAGCTGGGGGAGCCATCTCGTGTCCTTTCCGTTGGGGTTCAGCTGAAATGGGTACTACGTGGCCATGCGGCCGGCGTGGTAGCCGGAGTCACCGGAATTCGGTTCCGAGACCTGCGTGGCATCCATTTCCTGTCTACAGAGACAACAGTCCACTAGAATCCTTGGCGTGGATGAGGGGTCGAGCTGCTGTGCGGGACCTCTCCTGGATACCGACGAAGGAGTCGAGATGCGCGCTCGGGGCACGGGGCAGGTGGTGTTGGTCGTCATGTCGTTGGTCACGCTCGTATCCGTCATGCTCGGAACCGTCCTCCCGGCGCGCGGTCAGACGCCGGTGCTCGAGCCGGTCACGGACGCGATGCTCCAGGATCCGAATCCCGATGACTGGTTGATGTGGCGCCGCACGCTTGATAGCTGGGGATACAGCCCGCTGGATCAGATCGACCGCGAGAATGTGGGAACGATACGGATGGAGTGGTCTCGGGCCCTCGGCCCTGGGCTGCAACAAGGCACGCCGCTTGTCCACGACGGCCTGATGTTCTTTCCCAACCCCCGAGATGTGATTCAGGCGATCGATGCCGTGACCGGTGATCTCGTCTGGGAGTATCGGCGCGAGCGACCGGATGACCTGGCCGACTACCTCATCGCCAGCCTGATCGACACGAATCGAAACATCGCGATTTTTGAAAATCTGATTATCGATACCACGACGGACGACTATGTGATTGCGTTGGACGTGGCGTCAGGCGATGTCGTCTGGGAGACCCAGATCCTTGACTACAAGGTCAATCCAGCGAACCAGACATCGGGTCCGATCGTGGCGAATGGCAAAGTGATTTCCGGGCGCAGTTGTGGTCCAAAGGGTGGGCCCAACGCGTGCGTTGTGACGGCGCACGATGCCCGCACTGGGGCCGAGCTGTGGCGCCGGCGACTGATTCCGGCTCCCGGTGAACCGGGTGACGAGACCTGGGGGGGCGTCCCGTTTGAAGATCGAAAGCATGTGGGAGCCTGGATGGTGCCGAGCTTTGACCCGGAGCTCAACTTGGTCTATGTCGGTACGTCGGTGACGTCGCCTGCGCCAAAGTTCTTTCTGGGCGGGCACGAAAACAAGCACCTGTATCACAATTCGACCTTGGCGCTTGACGCCGACACCGGAGAGATCGTCTGGTATTACCAGCATCTCAACGATCACTGGGATCTCGACCATCCGTTTGAGCGGCTCTTGCTCGACACCGTCGTGGCGCCCGACCCGGCTAGCGTGGCGTGGATCAATCCTCGACTGCAACCCGGCGAAGAGCGAAAAGTGATGACGGGTATCCCCGGCAAGACGGGTGTGGTGTATACCCTCGACCGGGCCACCGGCGAGTTTCTCTGGGCCTCTACGACTGTGACCCAGAATGTCGTGAGCAGTATTGACGGCGCCACCGGAGCGGTGACCGAGAACTCAGAGCTGGTATTTACCCGCGAGGGCCAAGAGATGCTGATTTGCCCAGCCTACGTGACGGGCGGGAAGGACTGGGAGGCCGGCGCCTATAGTCCACTGACGAACCTCATGTACTACCCGCTCAGGAATACCTGCGCGCGCATGATGGCCAGTCGGGAACGCGGCGGCACGCTCTACGCGCTTGCCAAGCGTGACCAGATCGCCCCAGGGACAGACGACGTCGGAACCGTCCAGGCCATTTCGGCCGAGACCGGTGAGATCGTCTGGAAATACGAGCAACGCGCTGGAACCACATCGCTTGTGGCGACGGGTGGGAGATTGATTTTTGGCGGTGACGCGCGGGGCCGTTTTCGGGCCTTCGACCAGGAGACCGGTGAGGTGCTGTGGGAAATCAATCTCGGCTCGTCGGTGACGGGATTTCCGATCACCTATGCGGTCGACGGGCGGCAGTATGTCGCTGCCAGTACAGGTTCTTCGCTGAGCTCGAACGACAACCTTCGTTTGACGCCAGAAGTTCGCCCGAGTCGAGGCAATACGCTGTTCGTGTTTGCGCTGCCCTGAGAAGGGGCCGTGGTGCAACTCCGCGCCGGGCGTCGGCCGCGGCGTCCAGCCTAGAGAGTGCGACAGATGGTCGGGCATAGAGATGAAATGGTTGATCTCAGGTCTGTCTGAGCCTGCGGTGCGCCAAGGTTGACCGTTTTTGCACGTTAGGTGTTCGAGTAGTCACGATGAGTTCGGATCCAACGTCCATCGGACGCTTCACCATCCATAGCCGTCTTGGTAAGGGTGGGATGGGCGTCGTCTATCTCGCCCGAGATCCCGACCTCGACCGCTTCGTCGCGGTCAAGCTGCTCCGGGTGACCGACGAGGAAGTGCGTGAGCGCTTTTTGCGCGAGGCTCGGACGACTGGGCGGTTGCAGCATCCAAATATTGTCACGACGTTTGAGCGTGGTGAGCAGGATGGGCGCCCGTTTATCGCCATGGAGTATGTCTCCGGCGAGACCCTGGCCGAGATCATCGGGCGTCGCGCTCAGCTCACCGCCGACCGGAAGGTCGCGCTGATCCAACAGCTTTGCGCGGGGCTCAGCTACGCGCACCAAGCAGGCATTGTTCATCGAGACATCAAACCCGCCAATCTGATGGTGAGCCGCGAAGGGGGGCTGCTCAAGATCCTCGACTTTGGGATCGCGCGTCTCGCCGAGGGGAGCGGCACCATGGTCGGCATGGTGCTGGGGACACCGGCGTATATGTCGCCGGAACAGATCCAAGGGGAGGCCGTTGGGATCCGGAGTGACGTGTTTTCCGTGGGCGCCGTGCTCTACGAGTTGCTTGTCTATCGTAAAGCGTTTGGCGGCGACAACCAGACGCAGGTGCAACAGCGGATTCTGAACGCCACCGATGACGTGTTTTCGCGGATCGGCGGTGTGGTATCCACCGACCTTGAAAAGGTGCTCAGACGGGCGCTCGCGCGCAACATCGAGGATCGCTATCCGGACCTCGGGGCCATGGATGCCGACCTGGCGACTGCCTCGACGATTCCTCCAGCGGATCAGTGGGACCAGACCGTCGTTTTTGACCGCCGCGAAGATATTGCGCGACGCCGTGGGTCGCGGATCGAAGGGCATTTGACGCGCACCCGCGCTGCGCTCGTCCAGCGGGACTTCCCTGCCGCCCATGATGCGGTTGACGCGGCGTTGGTGCTCGATCCGGAAAATGCCGACGCACAAACGCTGATGACCCGCATCGAGAAGATGGAAGTCGATGAGTCGGTCGGGGCGTCGCTAGAGGCCGCGCGGGATCAGTTCGACGCTGGAGATCTTTCGGAAGCGATTCGCCGCGTGGACGAAGCGCTTCGTACACGTCCCGGTGATCCGGATGGGGAGGCGCTCAAGCGTTCTGTCGAGGCCGCGGTCGTGCAGCGCGAGCGAGAGCGGGCTGAAGCGAGAGCGATCGCCGACAGTCTCACGCAATGCCGCGACGCATTGCAGGCCGGTGCGTTTGAGCGAGCGGTGCGGGCTGCGGACGAGGTGCTCGTGTTTGATGCCGAACATGCCGTGGCGTTGGAGCTCAAGAGTCACGCGACCGCAGAAATCGAGGCACGGCGCGAGCAGAAGGAGCGAGAGCAACACGCGCACAGCGAAGTGGAGTTCGCACGGGTCGAGTTCGCATCCGGGGAGCAGACGGGTGCACTACGGCGACTCGAGCAGTTCGACCCACCGCATCCATTCGTGACCGAGGTCCTGGGCGAGCTGCGAGAAGAGCGCGCCGCCCAAGAGATGGCACGACAAGAGCAAGAGCGGCAGCGTCAAGAAGAAGCCGAGCGTCAGGCGTTCGACGCCTGGGTCGACGACCAAGCCGTCGCAATCCGATCTGCCGTGGCTGAGAAGCGTCTGGATGATGCGGAGGCGCTTCTTGGTGTGCTCAGCGCCAAGGGGAGACCGATTGCGTCGCTAGACGCTCTGGAAGCAGGTGTGCGCACGGCGCGAGACGAAGTCGACGCGGAGCGGATCGCCGGCATGCTGGTTGAGGCGAGTGCCCACCTGGAGTCCGAAGACTTCAATGCCGCGTCCGCCGTGGTCGACAACGTGTTGGCGGTGGACTCCGCGCATACGGGCGCGCTCTCGCTGCGGTCAGATATCCAACAGGCCCGCGCGCGGGCGGAAGAGCAGCAGCGGGAGGCGGCCATCACAGAGGGGCTGGCCTGCGCGAACGACGCCCTTGCCGCCGAAGATTTCGAGGCTGCCCGTGGTCGCTGCAAGAAGCTCCTGGCCGTGTATCCGGCCGAACCTCGCGTAACGGCCTTGGTCGCAAAAATCGGAAAGTCGAGTCGTGCGGCCGCGTTGCGAGACGTCCAGGAGCGCGTGGGCCGGCTGGGCGAGTCGGCACGCCACTCCGGCGAGGCTGTGGTCGGACGAATCAAAGGGCTTACTCGCCGCGGCTCGACCGTGTCGCGTAAAGGGCTCGTCTCGGCCGACGCGGGAAGGGGCGCCGGACTGCTTCGTGGTCGAGCGGGGCTCGCGGCGGCGGCCGGGGTCGCGGTAACGGCGACCGTCGTCGCAGTCATTGTGTTGGTCCGACCGGCGACAACCGATGTCGACGTGGGAGAGGTCACTGATCTCCTCGAGGCCGGACAGCTTGTGCCAGCCGCCACACTCATCGTAGAGGCTTTGGCGGTGGAGCCACGGCACGAGGAGTTTCAGAGTCTCGCGGCAAGACTCCTGGAGCAAGCGGAGCTGGGGATAGCCGGTCCCCGGGGCGCCGCCCAAGGGGCTTCTGACGCGCTCCTTCTGCCGCCTCGGGCCGCAGAGGCCGAAGCCATAAGGCTTCGGGCAGCGGGAGATCTCGTTCCCGCTGTGAATGCCTTCTCGGATTCCGCCAGGCTCTATCGAGAGGCTTCGCTGCGGGGCGCCAATCTTGGCGATGTCATCTCCCAGGCGCGCAGCATTTTGGTTGGCGCTTGGGTCTACGGCCGCGACCTCTCGGAGCAACAGCTGGCTGCCGCCGCCGAGCGCGGTGAGCAGGCGAGAATCATTGCTGGAGGGGATATCGCGGTGGCGGCGTTGATCACGGAGCTCTGGGATACAGCTGCCGCTCATGTTCAGCGCGCACAAGCAGAGGCTTTGAGCGCCGGTGGTGCCAGCCTTGACCTTTTTAGCGACGCCGTTGACGAGGAAGCAGAAGCCCAACGGATGTACGAAGTCGGCGATCTTGGGGTGGCTGTGGCTGGGGCGGGGCGCTCCGCTGTGTTGTTTGGAGATGCCAGGGACCACGCGGTATTGCTAGGGCGGATCCGCCGCGCCTTAAACGGCGCTCAGACCGCCTTGACCGAAGGCCGGCTCGTGGAAGCGATCTCTCGGAATGAACTGGGTCTGGGTTTGGCGCGGAATCCAGATCGGCCCGCCCGGACCGATGAATTCCTGACGCTTCGCGACGACATCGTCTCGCGGGCGGAGTTCGAGGCATTGTCCGTGAAGGCCGCGCTGCCGTCTGCAGTCGTAGCAGATGACGCTGAGGCTCTATTGAGGGAGGCCGAGAACGCCCGAGACGCGTCACAGTTCGTGGTCGCAGTTGAGAAATGGCTCGCTGCCGCGGCGACATTTGAGGATGCGACGGCGTCCTTTGTTGACCCGCTGGCCCAGGCGTTAAGGGGAATACGAGCTTCGCTCAATGAGGGCGACCTCGAGCGCGCCACCCGGCAGGTTGGAGTGGTCCTCGTCCAGGCGGGTGATGAGCTAGAGGCATCGTTGCTCCACGCTGTGGGCGAGGTGCGTGCGGTAGCGGAGCGAAGGGTCGCAGATGCGAAGAACCGGGCCGCCGTCAACACCGGACACCCTGACTATTCGATCGCCGAGGAGCAGGAGATGGGCGGGCGCGGCATGACCGATCCGCGTCAACTGGTTGAAGCAGCCCAGTACTACGCGCGTGCCGTTGACTACTACGACCAAGCGGCGGAGGCCGCGGTGGTCACCACGGAGCTTAACGAACTGATCGAGATCTGGGAGCGGGCATTCGGCGCGCGGGACAACGAGACGCTGTTGCGTCTCTATCAGCCGCAGTCTCTCCCCGGTCAGGACAGCCGGGCGCTGGTTGAGACGTGGCTACAAAGCTTTGGCGAATCGCGGCGGTGGCAGAACAGAGAATGTGGCTCGGTGCGACGTAACACGCAGGGCCAGTGGTTTACCACGTGTCGGGTCACGGTGACCATGAATGGCAATGTATTTCCTCAAACCTACCTTTGGGCGCTAGAGCGACGCGATGGCACCGTCGTGATTATCTCTAATCGTCGGCTAGAATAGCGACTTCAATGCTGCCAACAGCATCTTGGCTGACTTTTTGCTAGAAGCTGGGTGGTTCGTCTGGTCTGTCAAAGGCGACATCGTACCGCGCGTTTGCTTCATGACCCAGGATCCGTCCCGTTTGCACGTGGTGTCGGTGGAGGACCCACGCGGGGGCCCAGTGGCGCCATGGGCGGCCCGAAGGTCGGTAACCGACGGGATGGAGCGGAAACCGGCCAACAGGCTAGGCCTCGAAACCGTGGTGGTAGAGTTCCTTCTGTCGCGTACATGGTGTTAACACTCGAGATTTTGACGGCGGGAGCAGGAATGGTTGAGGCGGGTACCCGGCAGGTCTTTCAGGCTGACGGAGGAACGATCGGCCGGAGACCTGATAGCACATGGGTCCTTCCGGACTCTGCCGTGTCGAGTGTGCATGCGCGCATCACGTGCCAAGACGGTGTGTTTTCCGTGACCGACGATCACAGCACGAACGGTGTTTTTGTCAACTCTGAGCAAGATCTGGAGCGCGGCGTGCCTCACGAGCTGCGTTCGGGTGACACCGTCTATATCGGTCCGTATGAAATGGGCGTCACCATTCCATCCAGTGAAAGTCGCGAGGACCCATTCGCCTCAGCTAGCCTCCACGTCCCCGCACCGGAGCGACGGCCAGCACTCGAGCCTGCCGACGGTCCCCAGCCCCTTGCGGAGTTGGACCCGCTCAAGGCGCTCGAATTGGATCGAAAACCGGACAACGTGGACCCGGTCCATCCAGTTCCTGAGGAGAGTCGTTTGCACGCGCGCTCGCCCCTCGAGGATCACTATCGTCCGCGTGCGCCCGTGGCGCCGATCTCACCGCTGTCGGAACCTGTGCCGCCGCCCGCGACACCGCCTCTCATACCCGATGATTACGATCCACTCGCGTCCGACGCTCAGACCGATGACGACGTGGACGCGCTGCTGGATGAAGCCAAGTTGAATGACGCGGGCTTGGGGGCAGGGCTAGATGACGACGACGATCCGTTTGGAGAGCCCGTCAGCGAACGCCCCGAAATTGTCGCACACCCCCTGCCGGTAGCGCCGGCGCCAAGGGAACCGGTGAAGGAACCCGCGCCGATGGTCAGACCAGAGCCTGCCCGGCGCGGTGATGATGCCGAGACGCTGGCGGCGATGCTGGAGGGCGCCGGGATACCTGGTGCCGTGGTCACGCCCGAGGTTGCTCGGACCTTTGGTCGCATACTCCGGGTCGTCATCGCGGGGGTGATGGATATTGACCGTACGCGGCAAGATTTCAAGCACGAGTTTCGGATGGATTACACCCGCATGCACCGGGTCGGCAACAACCCGATCAAGCACTCCGCCAACGTCGACGACGCGTTACACAATGTGTTCGTCAAGCGGGGCGACGCGTATATCGGGCCTGTCGAGGCGTTTGAAGAGGTGTTTGATGATCTCCGCCGTCATGAGGTCGCGGTGCTGACCGGGATACGCGCCGCGTTCGAGTCGATGCTTTCGACGTTTGACCCGGCGCAGATTCAGGAAGAGGTCGACCGCCGGGCAAAGGGGCCACTCCCAAAAGTGTTGCCAAAGGGTAGCTATTGGGATCACTTTTGCGAAAAGTCAGAAGAGATGGCGGCCGACCGAGAACAGGCATTTCGAAAGCTCTTTGGCGAGGCCCTGGCGGATGCCTACGAAGAGCAGGTCGAGCAACTGCGGCGGCCGCGAGAAGGGTAAAACGCGAGACCCGAGGGCCAGTGATAGGCAATGTCGCTCTACAACAAAGTTGTGTGGTCGCAGGGACTGTTTCTCCAGCCTCAGCACTTTCAGCAACACGATCGCTATATCGAGCGCTACGTTGAGACGCGCTGCGCCGGGTTGAGCGCGCACGGCTGGGGATATACAGAACTTCAGCTGGAATCTGATCTTTTGAACATCGGCAAGTTTGGGTTGCGGCGCGCCGCCGGGGTGTTTCCCGATGGCACGCCCTTTCGATTGCCAGACGACGATCCGCTGCCCTCCCCGATCGAGATCGGTGACGATGTGCGGGACCAAGTCGTATTCTTGGCGGTCCCTCTCCGTCGTCCGGAGGCCACACACGCGGACCGAGAGGCGGACGAGAACAGCTTGGCGAGATATGGGGTGCGCGATTTCAATGCGCGCGACGTCAACTCGAGCGAGGGAGGCGCGGAGCTTGTAGAGGTGGGGGCGTTGCGGACGCGTCTTCTACTCTCCCGCGATGTGACGGACGCGTATGCGTGTATCCCCGTTGCGCACGTGGTTGAGCGCAAAACTGATAAGCGGGTCACTCTCGACGACCAGTTCATGCCGACTGTGTTGCACATCCGAGCGGCCGACCGGTTGGCCACGGTGGCCAATGAGCTCTTGGGGCTGTTGCATCAGCGCGGGGAGGCCTTGGGGGGGATGACGGCAGCGACCGGGCGGGGAGCCACCGCCGAGGTCGCGGACTTTCTTCAGCTCCAAGTCATCAACCGGTACGAGTGCCTGCTGTCTCATGACGTGGCCGGAGGCGTGCATCCCGAGGATCTATTTCGACTGTATCTCGGGGCGGTTGGCGAGTTGGCGACCTTTGCCACGACCTCGCGCCGGCCTCCCACGCTTCCGGAGTATCGTCACGATCGGCTCCGGGAGTCGTTCGAGCCCGTCGTGGCCGCACTTCGGGAATACCTGAGGAGAGAGATCGAGCGGGTGGCCGTGCCGATCCCGATCACCCTGAGAAAGCACGGGATTCGGATTGCCTCGGTCACGGACCCCACGCTGTATGAGACGGCGGTCTTCGTGCTGGCCGCGAAGGCTGATCTGCCGACCGAAGAAGTGCGTCAGCGTTTCCCGTCCCAGCTCAAGCTCGGGCCGGTCGAAAAGATAACTACGCTCGTCAATAAGGCGCTCCCCGGACTCGGCATCAATCCGGCCCCGGTGCCGCCGCGTCAGCTCCCGCTGCATGCTGGATTCGTGTATTTCGAGCTCGACCAGAGCAGCGCGCTCTGGAGCGAGCTCCGAAGCTCCGGCGGGCTGGCGATGCACCTGTCTGGCGAGTTTCCCGGATTGGCGCTCGAGCTCTGGGCGATTCGTCGCTGAGACGGTAGAAACGACAATGGTGACTGACGATCCGTTTGCGCCTCCGCCAGAGTCCACGTTTATCCGACCCCGGCCGGGGGCCGGTCGGAAAGGTACGCGGCCAGAAGGTCTGTCATCCCCGGCCGCCGGTGGTGGGCTCGAGTCGGCGCGCGACTTCAACCAGGACTATTTGGGAACAGGACTCAACCCGCTGATGCGCGCGGCCAGTCCGGTCTTGCTCCTCGCCGGCCGACTACGGAGGACAGTGTCGACGTCCGATGTAGATGGCCTCCGGCGCGATGCGCTGACGGACATCCGAAACTTTGAAGACCGGGCTCATTTGCTGGGGGTTCGTCCCGAGGCGGTGACCGCGGCGCGTTACGCACTCTGTGCGTGCGTGGATGAGGCCGTGCTCGCCACGCCGTGGGGTGGTGAAAGCCGTTGGGCGCAGCTCAGTCTCCTCCTCGAGCTGCACAATGAGGCACACGGGGGCGAGAAGTTCTTTGACGTTCTGGATGGGATATCTGAACAGCCGGACAAGCACATCGATCTCATGGAGCTGTACTACGTGTGTCTGGCGTTCGGTTTCGCCGGAAAATACGAGACCATCGACCACGGACACACAAAGCTGGCAACGATCCAGCGCGATCTCCATCGACGTATCCGGGCTGAGCGCGGGGCCCACGCGGATGAGCTCTCTCTTCACTGGCGCGGACTTGAAGACCGCCGCAACCCGATTATTCGCTACCGACTGTGGTGGGTGTTTGGAGGCTTTGCTCTAGGCCTCCTCGCCTGCGTGTATGGCTTCTACTGGGGGAGCCTGGCAAACCGGGCCACGCCGCTGCGGACCGAGCTCGGCACTGTTGGGAGGGACCAGCATACACAAGAGCGGATCTTCGATGCGCCCGCTCCCGGGCCGACGCTCAAGCAGCTCTTGGAACCGCAAGAGCGGGCCGGCTTCGTCCGGGTTGAAGAGGTGGGTGGGCGCACACGAGTCGTCTTGCTCGCGACGGACCTCTTTGCGTCGGGTCGTGCCGAGGTCAATCCGCAACACGAGCCGGTGCTGCGGCAGGTGGCCAACGCCCTGGAGCTCGTTCCCGGCCCCGTCCTCGTAGAAGGACATACCGACAGCGTGCCGATCTCGAGGGGCTATTCCAGCAATTTCGAACTCTCCCAGCAGCGGGCCGCTGGCGTGGCGGCCATCCTGCGCTCGCTGGCCACCCGTCCGGGTCGGGTGGACTCGGTTGGTCACGGTTCCTCCGTCCCTCGCGTTCTCCCCGGGACGGCGGCGGAAAATCGGCGGGTGGAGATTGTTCACACGCCGCCGATGGCGTTGTAAGGACGAATCATGCTTGTGCTGCGATGGGGACGCGTGTTGCTGACGCTCGTGGGGCTGACCGGGCTGGCGCTGTTTATCTGGTTTGGCGGGCCCCTCTTCGCGTTTGGGGAATTCCGTCCGCTCGAGTCGCAGCTCGTCCGCGGGATCGTCATCACGTTCATGCTGCTGGCGTGGGGTGCCTGGTGGTTGTTCCAGAGGTATCGCGCGAATCGCGCCAGCGACCAGCTTATGAATGCGGTCGCCAAACAGGCCGAAGCAGAGCCGACCAATGCCGAGGTCGTACAGCTGCGGGAGAAGTTTGAAGAGGCGGTGGCCGCGCTCAAAAAAGAACGCGGGGTTGGGCAGAGCCTGTATGACCTGCCGTGGTATCTCATCATTGGCGCCCCTGGCTCGGGGAAGACGACGGCACTTGTCAACTCCGGTCTGCGATTTCCCGCGGAGCAACGTATGGGACGGGGAGCGCTGCGGGGCGTCGGGGGGACCCGCAGCTGTGACTGGTGGTTCACGGATGAGGCGGTTTTTCTCGATACCGCCGGGCGCTATACCACGCAGGACTCGGACGCGAACGCGGACAGCGCCGCGTGGGCTGAGTTCTTAGCCCTTCTGTGCAAGTATCGAGAGCGTCGCCCGGTCAACGGTGTCATCCTGACGATCAGCGCCTCTGATCTCGTCCTCCACGGCGAGGCCCAGATCGAAGCCCACATCGCCGCTGCCCGACGGCGTTTGGACGAGCTCGGTCGCCAGCTCAATATCAAGTTGCCCGTCTATGTTCTCGTGACGAAGTGCGACCTGGTCTCTGGCTTCTCCGAGTATTTCGAGGACCTGACCCGTGACGGGCGGGCCCAGGTGTGGGGAACGACCTTTGACTATGAACGCACCCTCGACGGCACCGCCGTGGGTTCGTTTGTGGGTGAGTTCGACAGGTTGGTTGGTCGGTTGAACACGAGGTTGCTGACACGGGTCGAAGACGAAAGCGACCCCGGTCGGCGGACGCGGATGTTTGCGTTTCCTCAGCAGTTTGCGACGCTGCGTGACCAGCTTGACGCGTTTATCGGGGAGGTCTTTGACTCGACCCGATTCGAACGGCAGATCTTACTGCGCGGTGTCTACTTTACGAGCGGGACCCAGGAGGGCACCCCGATCGATCGACTCCTCGGGGCGATTGGGCGGCGCTTCGCGCTCGCGTCCCAGATCGCGAATCCGCAGGCAGGACAGGGAAAAGCGTACTTTATCGACGACCTTTTTCAGCAGGTCATACTGCCCGAGTCGGGTCTGGCGGGGGTGAACCGGCGTCTCGAAGCCCGTTCCCAGTGGCTGCAATACGCAGCCGTCGCGCTGGTCTCGGTGGTGTTGGTGCTGTTCCTCTTTGGGTTTACCGGCAGCTACGTTCGAAACAGCCAGTATCTCGGTGAGGTTGGGGCCACCGTGGTCGCGCTGCAGGAGGTGCCACCGGTCTATGTGGCGGCGTATCCCGAGGCCTTGTTGCCTCGTCTCGACGCGGTGGGGGTGGTCGTGGAATCTGCCGACCGATTTCGGGACGACGCGCCGTTCGCGATGACCTGGGGGCTCTACCAGGGGAATGCCGTCGGGGATGCGGCCCGCGAGGCCTACGTACGGGAGCTGGCAAACGTGCTGCTTCCGCAAGTCGTGCGCCGTGTGCAAGAACGCTTGGTCGACTATGTCGAGCAACCCACGGACCTCTACTTGTTCCTGAAGGCCTACTTGATGCTCGGGCATCCGGAGCGACTGGACACGACGGAGCTCGAGTACATACTCAACCGCGAATGGGCCACGATGGGCGGGTCCGACCCCTATGGGGCCGCTGCCCTGTCTATGCACTTTCACAACCTGCTCGAGCTTGCAGATCGTCTGCCGCCGATGCCGTTGGACGAGTCACTGATCGCACAAACGCGAAGCGCCTTGGAGCTTGTCTCGATGCCCGAGGTCATGTTTCACGAGCTGAGCTTTGCGTATGCGGCCGATTCCCGGACGCTTCGGCTGGACGAAGCCTCCGGGGCGGGTGCCGCGCTGGTGCTGCGGCGCCGCAGCGGCGGGGCCTTGTCCGACCCGTTGCCGGCGTTGTATACGAAACCGGTATTTAAGGAAGTCACGAGCGAGTACACCTCCGGTCTCGAGCAGCGATACCGAGAGGACCGATGGGTATGGGGCGATCAGGAGCAGCCACTGACGGCGACGCGCGGGCTGGAAGACAAACTGATCGCGATCTATGAGCGTGAGTACATCGCGCATTGGGACGCGCTAGTGCGTGACATCGAGCCGGCCATCACGCGCTCCCAGCTCGAGCAAGAAGAGCTGCTCATGCGTCTGAGTGCGCAAACTTCACCCCTGCGGGGGCTGCTGACCGTCGTTGACGAGCACACGTTCTTGGTCGCTCCCGAAGAGCCGGCGCCCGGTGGAATCAGGGGGCGAGCCGCGGCACTGCTCGAGAGAGGCCGGGTGACGCTGGGCGTGACCGCTTCACCCACCCCCGGTGCGGAGGTGACCGCTCACTTTGCGGAGCTTCACGATGTCGTGGCTGGTGCACGGAGCGCGGAGCTCGACGAGCTGCTTGGCCAGCTGGGTGCCATTCAACAACAGCTGAGCCAACTAGGACCGGACCCGGGGGACATCCAGGCCACGGACCCTGAGGCTCCGGCCATCCGGGCCGAAATCAGGGATCTGAGACGGGTTGTGCGGAGATTGGCCGACGGGCTGCCGGAAGTCTTGCGGCCAGCCGCTGGAAAGCTTGCCGGTGTCGCTGGCGGCGGACCGTCGCCGGGTCCGGCTATCAACCGTCTGTATCAGGAGGAGGTTGTCAGCGTGTGTCAGCGCGTGATGGGACGGTATCCGTTCACCGCGACCGGCGGCCGCAATGATGTGACGCTGAGCGAGTTTGGCCAACTATTTGGTAGTAATGGAGACTACGACAAATTTTTTCAGGCGCAGTTGGATCAGCTCGTGGACCGGACGCGGGTGCCCTGGCGGTGGCGGCCCAACTCGGGGATGAGTTCACCGGGGATGCTGCGAGCGTTCGAAGCGGCGAACCAGATCCGGGAGTCGTTCTTTAGCGGAGGGGGCCAAATGCCCGCGCTCAGCTTTGACGTCGAAGTGTTGGAACTGACCGGCCCGGAAGACGAGTTCGAGTTGACGATCGGGGCCCAGCCGTTTAACTACATGCGTGGATCTGAGTTGCCCCGACGCACGGGTAGTTGGCCAAGTCAGCCCGGCGGCGCCGGCATCCGGTTTGGCGAAACGAGAAACGAGACCGCGGGAGCGTGGGCGTGGTTCAAAGTTCTGGAAAAGGCTCGCCGCACGCGGGTCACGGACGCGCGCTACGAGCTTGACTTTTGGAATGGGCCAAATAGAGCGCGGGTACGCGTCGAGGCTGCGAGCCGTCAACACCCGGTGGCCGCTCTCAATGTGCTCCGCCGTTTTCGCTGCCGTTAGCCGTCCCTGACGAGCGAGTAAATACGATGCTATCGACGTCACCCACCCCGTCGGTCGGTCTCTATGGCAAGCTCCCCAGCCACGGGGACTTTCTCCGGCGGCGGGTATCGGATGGATTCGTCAAAGTGTGGGACGGGTGGTTGCAGGACTGCATCACCGCGAGCCGAGAGGCACTCGGCGACCGATGGCTTGACCTGTATCTCACCAGTCCCGTGTGGCGTTTTTCCTGTGCGGCGGGTGCGTGCGGCCCGGACCCCATCATTGGCGTGATGGTGCCGAGTGTGGATAGCGTCGGCAGGTATTTCCCGTTGGCGCTCGTGGGAGATCTCCCCCGGGGTTTGAGTCCCGCGGCGGCGGTGACGCAGGCAGTGTCTTTCTTCGACGCGGCGGAGCGCGCGGTGCTCGATACGCTCGAAATGGCCCGTATTGATTTCGAACGCTTTGACGTCGAGGTGGCCCAGCTCGCCGATGAGCTCGAATCATCGATATCAGAGACGCAGGTTGTCCTGGAGCCGTGCGCCGGCTCCGTCTTAGATGAAGATGCGCAGGGACCGTGGCGCGTGCCGATTGGCTCGACGCATCAGCTCGGGACGACATTTCAGCAGATGGCATCCGAGCGCTTGTCGGCGCTCTACTGTCCTCTTGCCTTGTGGTGGACTGATGGCTCAGCGGCCGTGGACCCGACGTTCTTGATCGAATCAGGGCTTCCGGCCCCCGACCGATTCTCCTCGCTGCTCGATGGGTCATGGCCGGAGTCGGCATGGCGTTCGATACCCGCCCGGACGGCGGCCCCGTCCGTCCGCGCAGACGATGTCGTGCGCACCGGGCCGCCGGTCGGATTTATCTCTGCGGCGGCCAGCGATGTCGGTCGGGTGCGCCGCGTCAATCAAGATGCGTTTCTCGAGCGACCGGAGGTCGGGGTCTGGGCGGTCGCGGACGGCCTCGGCGGCCACCGGCAAGGCGAGGTCGCAAGCCGGATGGTGTGTGACGCGCTCGCCGACCAATGGCCGCAGGCGAGTTTCGATGAGATGATCGAGGGCACGCGGCGACGGTTGGAGGAGGTCAATGCCTACCTCTGTCCGGGAGGCCAGGATTCGCTCGCCGAGGTTGACAGCGGAAGCACGGTGGTAACGTTGCATACCCGGGGGCAGGAATATGCCGTGCTGTGGGCCGGCGATAGTCGTGTGTATCACTGGCGCGCCGGACAGCTCATTCAGCTCACGCGTGATCACAGCATGGAGGGATCAGGGTTCGGGGAGCACGATACGAGCGTGATCACGCGAGCGGTGGGCGGGCAGCCAGATCTCGTGGTGGATGGTTATAGCGATCGGCTTGAAGTGGGAGACAGATTTCTCTTGTGTTCGGACGGCCTGACACGCGTCGTACCCGAGAGCAAGATTCGTGACTGGATGGCTCACCGCGATATCCGAAGCGCGGTAGACGGATTGATTGCGGCAACGCTCCAGGCCGGTGCTCCCGACAATGTGACGGTGTTGATCGTGGAGGCATTTTCGTGACGCGCCGTCGTGATGGCGGCGGTGTGTCCCTGCGGGTGAGGGCGTGGAACGAGGTGGACGCATGAGTACTCGGTGGGAAGATCTCCTCGCGCCAGTGTCCGACGAGCTTCCAGGGGGCGAAGATCTCGAGGATACGCCGCTTCTGGCGTCGGTCGAGGCGTATCGGGTGTTTGGCTCCGGGGTGCCCCATAGCCCCGAGCCAGAGTGGGTCGAGATTCGCAACACGGCTCTCGACGGGTTGGCGAAGAGCAAAGACCTCCTGTTGCTCGTGCATTTGGGCACTGCGGCGCTGCGGACCGATGGGCTGCCGGCGTTTCTCAAAACCATCAGCATTGCCGCCCAATGGCTCGAGACCCAGTGGGACCATGTCTATCCTCGGGTGGAGGAAGACGCGGTGCAGCGTGTCAACGCCCTGAATTGCTTTGCGGATCGGATGGCCGTTCTCAATGCACTCCGTCGCGTCCCGCTGGTCACCACTCGCCAACATGGAGCCGTGAGCCTTCGCGATTGTCGGATGGCGACCGGTCAGGCGATGCCCGAGGGCGAGGAGGCAGGGCCGAGTCAGGCGCAGATCGACGCCGCTTTTGCGGACACGCCGCTGGACGAGCTAGAGGGCGTGGTGGGCAGCGCGGTTGAGGGCGCGGCCGCGCTCGAACGGATGGATGCCGTCGTCCGCGACCATGTCCAAGACGGTCTTGATCTCGACGCGCTGGCGGAGCTTCTGGGGCAGATCAGGAGTGCGCTGCGCTCGCAACTGGCAAAGCACCCCGACGCAGCGCCAACCGTCACCGATTCGACAGACGACGCGGAGTCCGGGGAGATGGACAACCAAGACGAAGGGGCCATGGCCGTAGGTGCGATCAGAAGCCGAGAGGACGCCATCCACGCCTTGGAGGCGGTAGCGGAATTCTTTCGGAGAAACGAACCGTCGAGTCCGATACCGTTGTTTTTGGATCGGGCCAAAGGCTTGGTGTCCAAGAGCTTTCTTGAAGTACTCGCCGACGTGGCGCCCGACGGTCTGGCCCAGGCCAAGACAGTCGGGGGTGTCGACGGCACGGAATCGTAAGCGACAGAGTCGAGGAGGTAAATCGTGGCCAAGGCAAGTAGTCAAAAATTTATCGCGCGAAACCGTGCACCGCGGGTGCAGATCGAATACGACGTGGAGCTGTATGGGGCCGAGAAAGTGATGCAGCTTCCGTTTGTCATGGGCGTGCTCGCGGATTTGTCGGGGACGCCGGCCGAGCCGTTGCCCGAGGTCGGTGACCGGAAATTTCTCGAGATCGATGTCGACAATTTTGATGATCGGCTCAAGGCTTCAAAGCCACGGGTGGCCTTCCAGGTGCCAAACACCCTCACCGGCGAGGGTAACCTCAACGTCGAGTTGACGTTCGAGAGCATGGATGATTTTTCACCGGCCGCCATCGCAAAAAAGGTGGGAGCTCTCGGCAACCTCTTGGAGGCGAGACAGCAGCTGGCAAATCTCATCACCTATATGGACGGGAAGGGCGGCGCCGAGGAGCTCGTCGCCAAGCTGCTGAAGGATCCAGCGCTTTTGAAAACCTTGTCGTCGACCAGCGCGCCCGCTGAAGAATCAGCGCCGGCGACGGACGAAGACACATCCTCATAGTCCTGGACGCAAGAGAGCTGATTCGGAGAACAGTCATGGCAGACGCGAAACAGGAAGAACAAGCGGCACCGAGCACTCTTGAAGCCGGTGATTTCGAAACACTCCTCAATAAGGAATTCAAACCGAGAACGGACGAAGCCCAGGAGGCTGTCAAGAACGCGGTCCAAATTCTTGCGGCCCAGGCCCTCGAGCAAACGACTGTGATCGGGTCCGACGTGATCCAGACGATTCAGTCGATGATCTCGCAGCTCGACACGAAGTTGTCTGAGCAGGTCAACCAGATTCTTCATCACGACAACTTTCAAAAGGTCGAGGGGGCGTGGCGAGGGCTGCATCATCTTGTCAACAACACGGAAACCGACGAGATGCTGAAGATTCGTGTGATGAATATCAGCAAGAAGGAGGTCGGCAAGACACTCAAGAAGTTTCGGGGCACCGCCTGGGACCAAAGCCCGATCTTCAAGAAGGTGTACGAGTCAGAGTATGGCCAGTTTGGCGGCGAGCCGTTCGGGTGTCTGGTCGGCGACTACCAGTTCGACCACAGCCCCCAGGATGTGGCGTTTCTCAACGACCTGGCGATGACATCGGCCGCGTCTCACTGTCCGTTCATCGCGGGCGCCAGCCCGAGTGTTCTGCAGATGGAGTCGTGGCAAGAGTTGTCCAACCCCCGCGATCTGACAAAGATCTTTTCGACCCCCGAGTATGCGGGGTGGCGGTCGCTCCGCGAGTCAGAGGATTCCCGCTACCTAGGCCTCGCGATGCCTCGGTTCTTAGCCCGTCTGCCCTATGGCGCCAAGACGGACCCGGTCGATGAGTTTGATTTCGAGGAAGACACCGGTGCGGCCGATCACTCCAAGTACACCTGGGCAAACTCGGCCTACGCGATGGCGACCAACATCACCCGGTCGTTCAAGATGTATGGCTGGTGTTCACGGATTCGCGGGGTCGAATCCGGGGGCGCGGTCGAGGGGCTGCCGGTGCACACCTTTCCCACCGATGACGGCGGCGTGGATATGAAATGTCCGACCGAGATTGCCATCAGTGACCGGCGCGAGGCCGAGCTGGCAAAGAATGGTTTCATGCCGCTGCTCCATCGCAAGAACTCCGACTTCGCGGCGTTTATTGGCGCGCAGTCGTTGCAGAAGCCGTCCGAGTATGACGATCCCGATGCGACGGCGAACGCCAATCTGGCAGCTCGGCTGCCGTATCTCTTCGCGTCGTGTCGGTTTGCGCACTACTTGAAGTGTATCGTGCGCGACAAGATCGGCTCGTTCAAAGAGCGAGAAGATATGCGTCGCTGGCTCAATAACTGGATCATGAACTACGTCGACGGCGACCCGCTGAATTCGAGCGAGACGACGAAGGCGCAGAAGCCCTTGGCAGCGGCGGAGGTCACGGTCGATGAGGTCGAAGGGAATCCCGGATACTACGCGGCAAACTTCTACCTTCGGCCCCACTATCAGCTTGAGGGCTTGTCTGTGTCGTTGCGGTTGGTGTCAAAGCTCCCCTCGGTCAAACAGTGACCCAGGGGCAGTGGATTCCCGCACGTTCTGGTGCGATGGAGGGTTTCGCGGGCTCGTACCGGTGCCGTGACCCGTTTTGTCGTCAAAGTGCACGTGTAGAGGCAAGGTAGATTAAGGAGGAGTCAAGAGATGGCACAGACCGATAGTTATTTAATAATCGATGAAGCTCCGGGTGAGTCAGCCGACAAGACCTACAAAGATGCGATCGACGTCGAATCGTGGAGTTGGGGCGAGACAAATACGGGCTCGTCTGCACACGGAGGCGGCGCTGGTCAGGGCAAAGTGTTGCCGCAAGACATGAGTATCATCAAGCATGTCGACAAGAGCTCGGCTGTGTTGTTTATCAATTGCTCGACGGGGACGCCGTTCGAGAAAGCCGTGCTGGTCCAGCGGAAGGCGGGTGAGGGGCAGCTGGCCTACTTGATAATCACACTGACAAACGTGATGGTGTCGAGTTATCAGGTGAGCGGGTCTGGCGACGGTGGGGCGATCCCGACCGAGAGCATCGGCCTGAATTTCGATTCGCTGGAGATGGTCTACAAGCCGCAGGACGAGAAAGGCGGGCTTGGGGGCGAAATCAAGCAGACGTACTCCTTCAAGACGAACGAAAAGCTCTAGACGCTTGGCCGAATGCGCTGAGCACAATCGTGGGTGTGCGCCGCGGTGGTCACCGCGGCGCACGCGATGTTTTGGTCGACGAGGGGGAATCCGGTGGTGAATCGTGGCGATTGAGGACATGTTCCTGAACGTACGCGGTGTCACGGGCGAGGTCGTCGATGTCGACCACGCAGGTGAGATTCAGGTGAAGTCGTGGTCGTGGGGTATGAAAGCGCCGACCGGGCCGGTGGGCGGCGCGGCCGGAGGCAAGACGACGATTCAAGAGCTGCTTGTGGTGAAATTCGTCGATCAGAGCTCGCCAACTTTGATGAGTTTTGCATGGAGCAACAAACTGGTGAGCGACGCCACGCTGACCGTGCGGAAGGCGGGCCATACACCGCTCGAGTACTTCAAGATCGACCTGGAGAACGTGCGGGTGACGTCGATCCAGACAGAGTCCGAAGGGGCCGAGCTTGTGGACCGGGTGAGCCTGGGATTCTCCAAGTTTCGTGTGAGCTACACCCCCCAGGACGAGACCGGTGCCAAGGGCGGTGGCGAGAATGTCTTCGAGGCCGACGTCCACACCAGTAACGAATAACGAAGCCTGAGGTGAGTACGCGGGCGATAAGGGGTGTGACGAATGTCTTCGGACGCGGCTGAGCAGGCGATACGCGAGGGTGACCTCCAGGCAGCAACGAGTGCTCTCCAGGGCGAGATCCGAGCCGACCCGTCAAATCCGAAACTGCGTGTGTTTCTGTTTCAGCTGCTCTGTGTAAAAGGGGAGTGGGAGCGCGCGCTCACGCAGCTACAGCTGGCCGCAGACCTCGACGCGGCCGCGCTCGCGATGGCCCAGATGTATCGCGAGACGATCAACTGCGAGCTGCTCCGGACGAAGGTCTTTGCGGGGGCGACCTCCCCGATGATTTTTGGCGAGCCGGATGAGTGGCTGGCCTTGCTGATTGAGTCGTTGCTGGCCCAGGGAGCAGGTCGTGACGGCGAGTGCCAGGAGCTGCGCGGGCGCGCGTTCGACGCGGCGCCGCCATCCCCCGGTGCGATCGATGACGAGGCCTTTGAGTGGATCGCTGATGCCGATATGCGGCTCGGCCCTGTGTGCGAAGCGATCATCAACGGCCGCTACTACTGGGTGCCGTTCGCACGCCTGACCCGAATCGACCTCGAAGCGCCCGTTGACCTGCGTGATGTTGTGTGGCTCCCCGCACATTTTCGATTTGCAAACGGCGGGGAGGCGCACGGCGTCATTCCGTCGCGGTATCCGAGTTCCGAAACGGCCGACGACGCGCTGATTTGTCTGGGCCGCAAGACCGTGTGGACAGAGGAAACACCCGATCAGTTCTATGGTCTCGGCCAGCGGGTGTTGGCGACGGATACTGGCGACCATGCCGTAATGGACGTGCGAACGATCGCAATTGGCGAGACAGCCGCCTCGCAACCAGAGGAGGCCACTGGTGCCTGAACTCACGCCGCAAGAACGTCTGCAGCCCGCGTTGCTGGACCGGCTCACCGACGAAGAGCCAGACAAGCAGGACGAGTCACGGGAGCAACGGGTGATGTCGAAGGCTCGTCTGCGCCAGGCGGTCTTGCGAGACTTGGCATGGCTCTTCAACGCAACCAGACTCGAGTCCAACCAGGCACTGAATCAGGCGCCCCTGGCGCGGCGGTCGGTCATCAACTTCGGGCTCCCGGCGATGTCCGGGAGAGCGGTAACGTCGCTCGAGTGCACCGAACTCGAACGCTCGATTCGTCAAGCCATACTGGATTTTGAGCCTCGGGTGCTACCTAAGACGCTGCAGGTCAAGGCTCTCGCGGAACCCGACCGGCTGGATCACCACAACGTAATCGGTGTGGAGATACAAGGGCAGTTGTGGGCCCAGCCCGTGCCGTTGGAGCTCTGGCTCCGCACCGAAATCGACCTCGAGACCGGGCGGGTCGACCTCGAGGAACTCGGCGTCCCGCGGACCGTATAACGGCGGGCAAGGACACATGGATCCCCGACTCCTCCAGTACTACGACCGTGAGCTACGCCATCTGAGTGAGATGGGCGCCGAGTTCGCGGAGCGCTCGCCAAAGGTCGCGGCGCGTCTGGGAATGAAGGGCGTCGAAGTCGGTGATCCCTACGTGGAACGGCTACGCGAGGGTGTGGCCTTCCTGGCAGCGCGGGTCCAGCTGAAACTCGACGCGGAGTTTCCCCGTTTTACCCAGGCGTTGCTGGAGATCGTGCATCCGCACTACTTGGCACCGACGCCGTCCATGTTGGTTGCGCAGCTGACACCGGATACCGACGACCCCAACCTGGCCGGCGGGGCTCGCGTGGTCAGGCGCGGGACGATGATGCACGGCGCGACGAGTGGTGACGCCGAAACTGCGTGCGAGTTTAGGACCGCGCACGATGTGACCCTGTGGCCGGTCGAGCTGCAGTCGGCGAACTACTTTTCGTACGCACCGGACCTGCTGCTCAATGCCCTGCCGTTCGTGTCGCGTATAAAAGGCGGCGTTCGGCTGCGTCTCAAGGCCACTGCCGGCTTGCCATTCGCAGAGACCGGGCTCAACCAACTCCGCGTGTTTGTCGCTGGGCACGACGATATTGCGAGCAAGCTCTGCGAGTTGTGCCTGTCGACCCCGCTCGGTGTGCTCGTCATACCGGACCCAGACCAGCCCGCTGTCCACGAGGCGTTGCCGGCTGCCAGTATCCAGCCGGTCGGTTTTGACGACGACCAGGCTCTGCTTCCAGTCACGTTACGGTCATTTCAGGGCTATCGATTTCTGCACGAGTATTTCGCGTTTCCGCAGCGCTACCGGTTCTTTGACCTCCGAGGGCTGGAGTCGGCCGTGGCCCGGGCGACCGGCGACGAGATCGAACTAGTGATACTACTCGGCCGAGGCGATTCGACACTCGAACCGATAGTGGACCGGTCGAGTTTCGCGCTGTACTGCACGCCGGCGATTAACCTGTTCTCGAGACGGGCGGACCGCGTCAACATCGGCGACGAGGGGCACGAATACCATGTCGTGGTCGACCGTACGCGACCTCGAGATTTCGAGATCTATGACCTGACCAGCGTGGTGGGACACGGTGTCGGGGCGGAGAGCGAACAACAGTTCCTGCCGTTCTACTCCGCGTATAGCACTCATGAGAAGCACGAGCACGCCGCCTATTACACGCTGCGCCGTGAACCGCGTCTGGCGTCCACAACCGAGAAACGTCGGGGTGCGCGGACGAGCTATATCGGCAGCGAAGTCTTCCTGTCATTGGTCGACCCTGCCCACGCGCCCTTTCGTGGCGATCTTCGTCAACTCGCCGTGCAGGTGCTGTGCACCAATCGCGACCTCGTTTTGCAGATGCCGCTTGGCGTGGGCACCACTGATTTCGTGCTCGATGTCGCGGCACCGGTGACCGCGGTTCGGGTGCTCAGCGGACCGAGTCGCCCGAACGCGCCTCTTACTGACGGGGCCGCGTGTTGGAAGGCCATCAGTCACCTGTCCCTCAACTACCTCTCGCTCGTCGACACTACCGCGCAAGATGGCGCGAGTGCGTTGCGCGAGCTCCTCCAACTCTACACGCCGTCGGGGGACGGACCCGGTCCGAAGCAAATCGACGGCATCCGGTCATTGGATATCCGTCGCGTTGTGCGACGACTGCGCGAACCAGGCCCGCTGGCGTTTGGCCGAGGCGTGGAGATTGGGGTCACCGTCGATGAACTGGCGTTTGACGGAGGCAGTGCGTATTTGCTGGGTGCCGTGCTCAACCGCTACTTCGCACGGCATGTCTCAATGAATTCGTTTACGGAAACAGTCCTCAGGTCTGAGGGCCGCGGTGAGATCAGTCGATGGATACCGGAACTGGGCGCGCGGCCGACGCTGTAAGGTTTCTCGCCGCGTTGGCGGAGAAGCCGTATCGGTATGACTTCTATCAGACCCTCCGACAGTTCGAGTGTATCCACCTCGACAAGCCTCGCTGGGGATGCGCCGAGCGGCCGATGGAGGAGCCCATCCGGCTTGGACAATCGCCCGAGATGTCATTCGCACCGGCGCCGCTGGCGTCGTTCGAAGTATCCGACCGCGAGCGGCCACAGCTGCAGGTGCGGCTATTCGGTCTCCTCGGTCCGAATGGTCCGCTGCCGTTGCATATCACCGAATATGCACGTGACCGTTTGCTGCAGGCAGGCGACCCGACCCTGGTCAGGTTTCTGGATCTGTTTCATCATCGGTGGCTCGCGCTTTTCTATCGGGCGTGGGCCCAGGCGCAACCACATGTCAATCGGGACCGGCCGAAGGCCGACCGGTTCACGACGTATATCGGGGCCTTTGTCGGGGCCGCTCCTGCCGCGTTCCGGGACCGGGACACCGTGGTCGACGAGGCCAAGTTCTTTCACGTCGGCACGCTCATACGGCAAGTGCGCAACGCCGACGGCCTGACCATGATTCTGCGACACTTTTTTGGCGTACCCGTGAAAGTCGAGCAGTTTGTCGGCCACTGGATGCGTCTTGAGAAGCACTGCCAGACGTCGCTTGGGCGACCGGGCGCGACCCTCGGGACCGGCGCGGTCATGGGTGACCGGGTCTGGGACCGACAACATAAGTTCCGTCTCGAGCTTGGTCCGCTCACGTTGGACCAATATGAGGCGTTTTTGTCCGCGCCCACACCCGCTCGCGAATCCTCGGCCCCCGCGTCTTCTCAGCCGACACGACTTGGTCGATACCCGTTGAGAAAACTTGTCGACTGGGTAAGGTTCTATCTGGGTTTCGAGTTCGAATGGGACGTGCGCTTGGTGCTCAAGAAAGAGGAAGTGCCGCCAATGAAGTTGGGGACCAGCGGGCGTTTGGGATGGACGACGTGGTTGGGGCCACGGGTCGCCGGAACTGATGCGGATGAGCTGTGTCTCGACGCGGAAACACTTGTCGGCCCCGTTGCTCAGGTGAGGATGGTGGTATGAGCGAGATCAGTCGCTCCACGTTGTTTGGCAAGCTCAACACGCTGGCGTATAAGGCCGTCGAGGGTGCGACGGTCTTCTGCAAGCTGCGGGGCAACCCCTATGTCGAGCTTGTCCATTGGCTTCAGCAGATCCTGCAGACGCCCGATTCGGATGTGCACCGGATCGTGAAACGATTCGAGCTCGACCCATCGCGTCTGGCGTCAGATATCACCACGGCTCTGGATCGTCTCCCTCGCGGTGCCACATCAATCTCGGACCTATCGGCGCATCTGGAGAACGCGGTCGAACGGGGGTGGGTCTACGCGACGCTCATGTTCGGGGATACGCAGGTTCGGACCGGGTATCTGATGGTCGGGATGCTGAAGACGCCCTCGTTGCGCAACGCGTTGTTGGGTGTGTCTCCCCAATTCGACGAGATCAAGCTCGACACGCTGACGGGAGAGTTCTCGGCGGTCGTAGCCGGTTCCCCGGAGGATCGTTTGGCCGCGACCGACGGTTCGTCATCGTCGTCGCCGGGCGAAGCGAGCGACGCGATGGCGCCGGCCCAGCTTGGCAAGCAGGACGCCCTTAAACGGTTTGCGACCGACCTCACCGAGCGCGCCCGGAGCGGCGAGCTCGACCCGGTGAGCGGTCGGGACGGGGAGATTCGGCAGATCGTCGATATCCTGATGCGTCGCCGCCAAAACAACCCGATCCTCACCGGCGAGGCGGGGGTGGGGAAGACCGCCGTCGTCGAGGGCTTTGCGGCCCGGCTCGCACGAGGAGATGTGCCGCCGTCGTTAAAAGATGTCGCGCTCTACACCCTCGATATCGGGCTGTTGCAAGCCGGCGCCAGCATGAAGGGCGAATTCGAGAACCGCTTGCGTCAGGTGATTGACGAGGTCCAGGCGTCGCCGACGCCGATCATTCTGTTTGTGGACGAGGCGCACACGTTAATCGGTGCCGGCGGTGCGGCGGGTACTGGAGATGCGGCCAACCTGCTCAAACCCGCGCTGGCCCGCGGCACGCTCCGGACGATCGCTGCCACGACCTGGGCTGAATACAAGAAATACATTGAGAAGGACCCGGCGCTGACTCGGCGGTTTCAGGTCGTGCAAGTGCTTGAGCCAACCGAGGACGCGGCAATCCTGATGGTGCGGGGCGTCGCGACCACCCAGGAGGCGCATCACCGCGTCCAGGTGCTCGACGAAGCCCTCGAAGCCTCGGTGCGTCTGTCCCACCGGTATATCCCAGCCCGCCAGCTTCCCGACAAGGCGATCAGTCTGCTCGATACCGCGTGCGCCCGGGTCGCCATCAGCCAGCATGCGGTGCCGGCCCGGGTCGAGGATTGTCGCCGCACGATCGAGGCGCTCGACATCGAGCTCGAGATTATTGCCAGAGAGGCAGCCGTTGGCGTCGACGTCGCCGACCGCCAGCATCAGGCCGAGACACGACGGGACGCGAGCCGTGTCGAGCTCCAGACACTCGAGTCCCGGTGGGAGTCGGAACGCGCGCTTGTCGAACAAATCCTGTCGCTTCGGGGCCAGCTTCGTCAGGGGACGGAACCTGTCGAGGGGACCGGCAGCGAGCTCGAAGCGGCCGCCGAGGACGCCAAGGCGGAGCAATCAGACGCACCGCCGCCCGCCGTGCCGCTCACCCCGCCCGAGCGAGAGGCCCTCCTTGCCCAGCTGACAGACCTCCAGATCCAGCTGACCGAGCTGCAGGGCGAAACGCCATTGATGCTGCCGAGTGTCGACGAAGCAGCCGTCGCGTCGGTTGTCGAAGACTGGACCGGGGTACCCGTCGGTCGCATGGTGAAGAATGAGGTCGAGGCGGTGCTCAACTTGGCCGATACGCTCAACCACCGGGTCATTGGTCAGCGGCACGCCCTCGAGACCGTCGCCCGCCGCATCCAAACGTCGCGCGCGATGCTGGACAACCCCAGCAAGCCGATCGGGGTCTTTATGCTGTGCGGGCCGTCTGGGGTCGGGAAGACCGAGACCGCGCTGGCGTTGGCGGAGGCGCTCTATGGGGGCGAACAGAACGTCATCACGATCAATATGAGCGAGTTTCAGGAGAAGCACACCGTCTCCACGCTCAAAGGCTCACCACCAGGATATGTGGGCTACGGCGAAGGCGGCATCCTCACCGAGGCAGTGCGCCGGCGTCCGTATAGCGTCGTGCTCCTCGACGAGATCGAGAAAGCGCACGCTGATGTCCACGAGCTGTTCTTTCAGGTCTTTGACAAAGGGTGGATGGAGGACGCCGAGGGCCGTTTTATCGACTTCAAGAACACCATCATCCTGTTGACGTCAAACGTTGGCACCGACGTGATCGACAACATGTGTAAGGACCCTGA
>CAUZIB010000054.1:0-31012 GCA_963579735.1 Vicinamibacteria bacterium
GTCGTTGGAGAAACGATCCTCCATGGCAGCTGGACCAACCCGGCTTACGGCGTGTTTGACGGGCGGGCCCAGGTCGTCTTCGCGGGCGGAAACGGGGTGCTCTACAGCCTTGACGCAGAAACGGGAGAGCTCGTCTGGGAATTCGATCTCAACCCAAAGGATTCCGAGTGGATCCTCGGTGGTCGCGGCACCCGCAACAACGTGTTGTCGACGCCGGTCGTCGACGGTAGCCGGGTCTACGTCGGTGTCGGTCAAGACCCCGAGCATGGCGAAGCCCCCGGCCACTTCTACGCGATCGACGCGACCGGCACCGGCGATGTCACCGATACGCATATGGTCTGGCACCGCGGCGGCGAAGACTTCTACCGGACGATGTCGACGGCCGCCATTCAGGACGGCATCTTGTATATCACGAGCCTTTCTGGCTTTCTCCACGCGCTTGACGCAGAGACCGGCGACGAGTTTTGGACCTACGACACGTTCGCCGCGGTATGGGGCTCACCGTTTGCCGCCGACGGCAAGGTGTATATCGGCGATGAGGACGGTGACGTCGCGGTCCTGCGGGCCGGTCGCGAACTCGAGCTCTTGTCCGAGCAAAACCTCGGTGCGGCCGTATACAGCACCCCCGCTGTCAAGGACGGCGTCATGTACGTCCTGACCCGCAACCGGATCTGGGCGTTTCAGGTCGGCGCCCAAGGCGAACCGTTCTAGTCGGACCCAGGAACGGCGCTCATTCCTAGTGCCCTGTATCAGGGATACAGGGCACTAGTCCACCGCTCACTCAACTTGACTACTGGCGTGCTTCCGGAACGATCTCCGTTTCGTGCCGAACGTCACCTCTCATAAATACCACCGGCGCCGGCTGGTCGACCCGCAAGAGGTCGAGCGCGTAGGTGTAGTCGTAGATGTTGGCGATGGAGTGCCCCGCCAACTCAACAATCACATCGCCGCGTTGGAGCCCGGCGGCTTCGGCTGGTCCTCCGCCCACCACGCCTGAGAGGAGCAACCCGTCGGCCCCTTCCGTGTAGTCCGGAATGGTGCCTGTGAAGATCCGCATGACCGTCTGGACACCCTGTGTCGCGGCCCTCTCGACCTTTACGAACGGTGGCGCGTCCGCGTCGGTGACGAGGTGCGCGGCCACCGCCTGGCCGAGCGCGGCGATGCGGTCGAGTCCATCGTAGTCGAGCGTCTCCGCGTCATCGGTAGGCCGGTGATAGTCGTCATGGCTCCCGGTAAAAAACGCCAGACTGGGCACATCAACCGTGTTGAAGCTCCCGACATCGGTCGGCAAGTACGGGTCAGAAACGAATTGCAGGTTGAATCCGAGAGACAACGATTGGTTGAGCTCCTCAACCAACGGTGTCCACACTGGGCTGGTGCCGACCGCCTGGACGCTGAGCGTGTTGTTTGTGAGACGGCCAACCATATCGAAATTCAGATAGGCCGCCACATCATCCATTGGTATCGGCGAAGACTCGACGAAATCTGCCGAACCGAGCAGTCCCAGCTCTTCCCCTGACCAAAACGCCAGGACAACCGTCCGCGTGCGAGATATCTCGGCGAGGGCGGTGCCGGCCGACAAGATCGCCGCCACTCCCGACGCGTTGTCGTCGGCACCGTTGTGAATCTGGCCGGCCTCATCACCCCGCGCAAGCGACCCTCCACCGCGCCCGCGACCCAAGTGATCGTAGTGGGCGCCAAGGATCACAAACGGTTTGTCGACCTCGGACGTGACCGTAGCCGGAAGCATGGCCGCGACGTTGTATCCGGTCCGGCGCTCACGCTCGACCCGGGCCTCGAGTGTCACGTCGACTTCAAGATCAAAACCGATGACGTGAGGGTTACCGGTATCAAACTCGGACTGCACGTCGCTCATCGACCGTCCCGTCGCGGCAACCAGTGCCGCCGCGACCTCACCCGTCACGCTCGCGGCATGAATACCGGAACCTGAAATCGCGTTGTCAAACGTCATCGCGACCAGGGACCCGGCATTTGGCGACCGTGGTCCAGTGACGACCAGCACACCCGCGGCGCCCCGTTCGCGGGCCGCCATCGCTTTGTATCGAAGACCAGAGTAGCGCGCCAGCGTGCCGCGGAGCTCACCCTCGGTGTCCTCTGGAAAATAGTTCAGCACGAGAACGATCTTGTCCTGGACATCGAGCGTCGCGTAACTGTCGTAACTAAAACCGTCAGTCTCGGGGACCGTCAGACCGTAGCCCGCAAACACCAGGGGCCCCGACACGGAACCGGCCTCGGTAAAGGAAAGCGCACGAACCTCGTCAGTGCCCCAATTCTTGCCCTCGAGACCGTCTCCGGGTGTCACAGTCAATCTCGTGCCTCCATCCGTAACGCCCGCCGTAAACCCGAACGGCAGGGTGTAGCCGTCCACTCCGGGAAGAGGAACCGCACCGATCGCTGTCAGACGCCGAATAATCTCATCCGCCGCCCGCCGAGTGCCGTCGGTGCCGGTCAAACGCCCTTCCATCTCATCCGAGGCAAGCGTCTCGACGACATCGCGCGTGTCAAACGACACCTGCCCATACACGTTGGCGCCCCCGCCGCACGCCAGCACCACGGTAAGCCCCGTCATCACCCGGCGAGTAGCGAGCCAGAAGGTCAGCGTCCGTATCGTCATTTTGTTCATCATCATCTTCTTCTTTGAGCTCAGGTTGTCGTATCTGCCTCACAGGCCAGACGATGGCCGTGGGCAGCCCCGGCGCAGACAGACGCCAGCACACACAGTATCAGGCACCTGGTAGAGAGGCTGCTCTTTTCATGAATGATTCCGAAACAGCGCTCACTCTATCGGAAGGGCCGCGTGTGGCGAAAGCGGGTCGCGTGCGGCTCGAGTGCACGAGCCCACGGCTGCTCACCTCGGGTCCCAAGGGTCCGCCGGTCACCGGCTAGACAGGTCGGAGTCCACCAGTGGCGATCTTCACGCGGCACTGCAAGGCGACACCGGACCGCGTTGACTGCGACGTTGTCGATATTCCCACGGAAACGGCGAGTACAATCCCGGCGTGCCACGCATCCGTCTTGCGCTCTGGGGGACGCACCTCGCTCTCCCGACTCGGCTGCTGGCCCTATCTTTGCTGTGCGGGGCCGTCTCAGCCTGCAGCGGACCGACCACGGTGGACACGACCACCATCGGCCCGGGCGTGGCAATCTCCGACAAACATCGGGGTATCGCATACGAACATGCGTGGGGACGCCGCGCCGCGGCTGAGGGCTACGGTTCTGAGGCATCGGGTCGTTCGCTGGCCCACCTGGCAGAGCTCGGCGTCAACTGGATCACCCTTACGCCTTTCGGGTTCCAACGTGACCCCCGAGCTGCAACGTTTCGGTGGCGGGGAGGGCCTCGCCGCCGAGGGGGCGCAACCGTCGAGACCGCGAGGGATGCACAGACGGAGCGGACCGATACGCGGCTACGGCTCGTCACGGCACAGGCCCGCGAACACGACATTCGGGTCATGCTCAAGCCCCACGTGTGGCTGCGACCGCCCGCCTGGGTAGGCATGGTCGAACCGGGCACGGAGGCTGGCTGGGTGCAATGGTTTGATACGTATCGAGCGTTTATCTTGCACTACGCGCAGCTGGCCCAGGACGTCGGGATCGACGGCTTCTGTATTGGCAACGAGCTGAGCCGCACGACGCATCGAGAAGCCGAGTGGCGCCAACTCATATCCGAAATTCGAGAGGTGTATTCAGGATTCCTGACATACGGCGCTCACGCAGACGAGGTCGAAGACCTCCCGTTTTGGGATGCGCTCGACGCGATCGGCGTGAGCGCCTACTTCCCGGTCGCGGACACGCGAGCGCCGTCGCGTGCTGACATGGCCACCGCGTGGGCACGGATAGCATCGCGTCTCACCCGACTGTCCGCCCGGCATGGGCGACCCGTGCTGTTTACGGAGTTGGGTTATCGCAGCGTCGATTTCGCGGCGCGGTATCCGTGGAAATTTGACGATACGCCTCCAATCAATCTGCAGCTGCAGGCCGACGCGTATACCGCGTTCTTTGACGCGGTCTGGGGCGAGCCGTGGTTCCTCGGTGTCTATTGGTGGAAGTGGCGGTCATCGCTCGACGACGGCGGCCCAAAGAATGACGACTACACCCCGCGGGGCAAACCCGCCGAAGAAGTACTCCGACACCACTTCACCAGCGCCGCTGCCAAGCCACCACAGTGGTAAATCGAAAAGGTCCGGTAACGACTGCACGCGTCACCCTGAAGCTGCACGTCGAAACAGCACGTTGGCACACCGGGTCACCGACGTCGACTCTCCAAGAAATGCTCCAAACATGACGGTCCGAGCCGACGCAACGCGCGGCGCACATGGACGTTCAGGACAATTCCGTCACGCCGTGGGCGGCGGCATATTTCGTAAGCTCGGACGCGGTCCGAATACCGAGCCGATCCATGATCCGACCCTTGTGAAAGTCGACGGTCTTTTTCGAGATCTTTAGCTGGCTGGCGATTTCTTTTGCCCTGTGGCCTCGGGTCTCAGACGTTCGGCCGCCTCAACAAAAGCACGCCCATCCTCGACCATACCGACGAGCTCACAGTCGTTCTCGAGAAGCGTGCGGAGCCCCTCCAACACCAAACGTATGGTCATCCGCGAGAAGCACTCTCGGCCGCATACGCGCTCGTCTGACGGTTGTGGCTTGTGAACTAGCGCAGTAGCTCGAGATCGATGGCGTCGGCCATGGCCTCATACCCCGCATCGCTCGGGTGCAGGCCATCGCCGGAGTCGTATCGTGGCAAAATCATCGTCGGTGCATCTGGATCCTGGACAGCTGGTTCAAAATCGATCACGCCGTCATAGGCCCCACCGGTCCGAATCCATTCATTGATGGCTTGCCGTGTCGCGTCGCCATCGGGGCTCCAATAGTCCGCGACGGCCAACGAGGTCCCCGCAAAAGGCGAAGAATGTCGCACCATACACGGAGAGACCATGGGACCGGGCGCGTGTGATGAGCTGCTCGTGACCAAAAATGATGTCTTCCGGCATCGGAAGCGACGCGGATCGAGGCAACCCCAGCTGGTTCAACACAAGACCGATATCGTTGATTCCTTCGAGCACTACGACATGGGTTAGCCCGGCCTGCGCCAGAACATCCCGGTCAAACCGGGCCAAAGCGCTTACACCGAGCCCGTCACTGAGCACGCGATTCTCGGAAATACCGAGATTCAGCACACCCGTCGGGATATTCGCGTCGGCGAGTCGCCGGGCAAGATAGTCGGGCCATCGATTGTTGGCGTCGTCGGTCGATCCGTCGCCATCGGTGATCGAGTCACCGAACAATGCCACCGCCCCTACCGCGGCCGGCGCCATGGCCTCGACCCTGGACAAGAAAAACCAGGTGGTCGCGGTCGAGTCGACGGGGAGGTCGGCGGAGCCGGTGTGGTCGCCGGGCGATGAGACATACGTTGTCTGATTTGAACCGCCATGAATAGTGAGCGGAGAACCGAGCGCCGATGTGTCGCCGGGAAGATACACGTCGATCTGGTCGTCCAGCGCGCCGTGGGCGGTGGCTTCCGTCACCAGACGGTCAAGACAGATGAGAAACGCCGCCAATGTCTTGCCCGAACCGGTCGGTGCCGATATCAAGACGTCGCGCCCAGCCCGAATCGCCGGCCAGGCGCCACATTGCGGCTCGGTCGGTTTACCAAACCGCGTCTCGAATCACTCGGCCGTAAGCGGATGAAAATCCTTCATCGTGTAGAGCGTATTCTAGTGTCCTCTCATGCCAACGCGACTGACGCGTGCGACGATGCAGGAAGCGGCGGTGCGCTTGGCCGCGCAAGACACCAATCTGCGGCGGGCTCACCGTGCCTACGGACCGCCACCGCTCTGGGCCCGACCCGCCGGGTTTGCCACACTCGTCCTGATCATTTTCGAACAACAAGTGTCTTTGGCCAGCGGACGTTCGGCGTATCAGCGGCTCGAGCGACTGGCCGGAAGCGTTGACCCAGAGACGGTAACTCGACTGGGGTCACAACAATTGCGGTCGGCTGGGTTGACTCGGCAGAAATCGCGCTATGTCGTGGAGTTGGCGTCCGCGATACTCGACACTCGTCTGGATCTAAAAGCGGTCGCGCGCATGAATGACGACGAAGCCCGCGACGCGCTCACTACGGTCCCGGGTATTGGTCGGTGGACGGCAAACATCTACTTATTGATGGGGCTACGTCGACCCGACGTGTGGCCAGTCTACGACCTGGCGCTGCGGAAGTCCTTCGGGCAACTGCGCGGTATGGACCATCCCCCAACCGACGACGAACTGGCGTGTGTGGCGATGCGCTGGCGCCCGTATCGGTCAGTCGCCGCCCGGATGCTCTGGCACTATTACCTGGAAAAAAGGAAGAAGGTCGCGCCAACCGCCTCCGGAGCCAAATAGACGGGCGCTGGTGCGCGAACTGATGTAAGCCGCCGACACTCACGGCACCCGGAGGGCGGGACAAGTCACTGAGAAGGCCTGCGATTGATGAGTAGCCCTAAAAGGGCTACCATTGAGCGTGGCTCACGCGGGCTCGCATCACCGAACGGGCCCGTCGGCAGCTGAGACGAGCGCCGCGGCACGTGGTCAACAAACTCTTGGCATGGGTCGAGGCGATCGAGCATGACGGACTGGAGTCCATCCGACGCGTAGCCGGTTTCCACGATGAACCTTTGAAGGGAAAGCGGCATGGGCGGCGATCGGTTCGACGCAGTCGCCAGTGACGAGCGATCTACGAGATTGACGTACATGAAGGGGCGTCGCTCGTGTCGGTGGAGGAGGTGACACCCCATGTCTACTAAGAGGGAACGCACTCGACGCCGTCGGTCGGACGCCGTGGCCTTTCTTGAGACGCTCAGCGGTAGTCCGCTCACGCTGGCGAAACTCCTGCGGTCGATTCGCCAGGGCGAGGAGATGACGCAGTCGGAGTTCGCGGACCAACTCGGAGTTTCGAAGCAGCATCTCTCCCACGTAGAGAACGGGCGCAAGGTGGTGAGCCCCGAGCGGGCGGCACGGTGGGCTGCGCTTCTCGGCTACGCGGAGTCGCAGTTTGTCCGACTTGCGCTCCAGGACGAGCTGGAGCGGGCGGGGCTTCGGTATACGGTCGCCGTAGACGCGCGGCCTGACCGGTCGACTTGTCGGAGTCTACAGGCCGGACTAGGCGCGTTTACATATCGGCCCAAAGTAGGTCGGCGCTCAATCTAACAGAACGCTCCTGCGTACGAGCGCGCCCTTGTGCGGCGCTGTGACGTGACCATCTGGCTTTCCGCCGTCGCGCTGGACGCGCGGAAGCCCGCGCCGTCCGGCCGGCCTTTGCCGGACCGAGGACGTATTCGGATCTCGCGATTGAGACCGCCGCGACGCTCCGACACATCTTTCATTTGCCGTCGCGCCAAACGGTGGGTTTTCGCACCCGATGCATTCAGCGTCATGACGTGTCATGATAAGTCAATATCATGATAAAGATCAGCTCTAAAGTCGAAGAGTCCGTCTGGAACGAGTTCCGGGAGTTCGCGGCCGAGTCGCATCAGAACATCTCTGGACTGCTCACCGAGGCGCTTCGCGACTACCTGCAGAAGCGGCGCGTCAGGCCAGTGGTGCTCACCCACCTCAAGCAATCCATGACCGACAACGACGAGCTGGGCCGGTTGCTTGCCAAGTAGCCACACGCTCTTTCTCACAGTCGATGAGGTGCTCGCGGTCCACGGTCTCCTCATCCATCGGTTCGGCGGCTCCTCGGGTCTGCGCGATGCGGGCCTCCTGGAGAGCGCACTCTTCCGGCCACGCACGGGCTACTACGAGGATCTCCCGGCGATGGCGGCGGCGCTGTTCGAATCATTGTTAATGAACCACCCTTTCATCGATGGCAACAAGCGGGTAGCGTTTTTCTCTACGGACGTGTTTCTTCGCCTAAACGGGTGGAGGCTCGCGGTCGATCCCCACGAGGCACACGCCTTTCTCGTGGGCTCCCTCGAGCGAGGAGAGGCGGACTTTGACCACTTGCTTGACTGGATTCGCAAGGCCGTCGTTCCGGTTGAGAGCGCGTCATGACGCGACGGCCGACGCAGATTGGCTCGGTCGCTGCCTTATCGTTCGCAGCGTACGGTTCGCCGAGGAATACGTCGAACAACGCAGTTGCGTTTACCTGGGATCGCGACTAATGCAGAGCGTTCTTAGCTTGGCGGCGCCGCGGTCAGGTGTGGTCACATACCGAGAATGTTCTCCGCCGGGTGAGGTAAGAATGGATTGAACGAAACGGCAGCTCGGTGCGGCTAGAGGTGACACAGGACCGCGATGGAGACAGCCCCCCCCCCGGGGGGGCGACCGGCAGAGCTATGCGCACACCGCCACCTCAGGCCGTGGACCGGACTATCCTTTGCCCGGTGAGGAGTCCTTGCCCGATGGGCGGGGCGTCCGATCGCCGGATAGGCGTTCGGGCCGACGCCGCGGTCTTGATGATTTCGGTTTTGACGAGTGGCCCGCGCGAGTCGCCGGCAGGCCGGCCGCGCCAGCCCACCGCATGACAAAGTCGCACGCGTCATCAAAACGACGTGTCAACGCCCGACCGGTGTCTCCACTAACCGGACCGATCCGAGCAAAGTCCTGTCTGGCGCGGCGAACCTCGTCGGCGGCCGATCGCTTCTTGGCGTCGTCATTTGCACGAGCGCCCATGAGGTTACTGGCCAACGCGTCACGCCACTTACTGGCAAGTATTTCGGACGGGGAGATCGCGGTCTCAGCCTGAGCCGTCGTCGGCTCGAGAGACTCGATTCTTTCGCAGAGCTTTTGGAGACGCTTGAGGGTGCGAGCCGGGTCAAGATCGGTCCCGCTGAAGGCCTCCGGCCTCAACTCAACCAGCTTCGCCAGAGCCGTGCCGAACCGCGCGGCAAGCTGCCGACTGACCGTTTGTGGAACATCCGGGGCGTCCCGCCACCGCGTCTGCAAGCCCCGCACTTTGTCAGCGAGGACCGAGTCGCCATCGGCTGCAGAGGAAGAAACCGCCGGGGGCGTCGCATTGGCAGATTCCGCTTCTCCAGCCGCCGCGCCCCGAGACTCGTCGTTTGTGTCTGAGCGGATTTCAGCTACCCGAACCGGCTCGCCTGGAACGTCAGCGTCAGCGAGTGCCGTATCCACGCTGTCCGAAGCGGCATCGGCTTCACTTGGCGTGTTCGCGCTGTCTGCACCGGCGTCGGCGACACTGGCGATGTCCGCGGCGGGGCCAGCCTCGGCGGCGTCCGGCGTGTCCGCACGGCCAGGACCGACATCCCCGGCGGCCGGACTCTCCGCGCTATCTTCGGCCTGGCCGATGAGCGCTTCGAGCTCAACGCAGAGCGCTTCCCGTACGGCCGCTCGCTTCGCGGCAGCCGCCCGCTCGCCGGCGTGGATGCGGTCAAAGATTGCATCGCAGGCCGCACGAAACCGCTGCCATATGGCATCGGCCCGGGTTCGACGAACGGGGCCAACAGTTTTCCACTCCGCCTGTGCCCGCTTTGCCTCAGCGATCGCGGCGGGCAGGTCCTCTGACTCGACCAGCGCCTCGATGCGAACACACAGCGCTTCCTTGAGCTCAAGGTTCGCCGACCACTCTTTCTTGCGAGCCGCAAGGTCAGCCTTGCGGCGAGTAAAAAATTCGTTACACCCGGAGCGAAACCGCCGCCAAAGGGCTCGCTGCATTTTGCCCGGCGATCCGCTCAGCGTTTTCCATTCAGCCTGGAGCTCGGTAATGCGTTGGACGGTCTTGAGCCAGTCAGACGACGATGCGAGTTTCTCGACCTCTTCGACAATCGCTTTCTGACGAGCCAGATGCGCTTCCCGTGCCGAGGCGACGGCAACCTGACAGCGCTCGTAACGTGGATACACGGCGTCGGTTGCGACCTTGAATCGTTCCCACAGGTCGGCGCCACGGTCCTTTGGCACGTCCGCAGCCTGTCGCCACGAGGTCATGATTTCTTCGAACTGCGCCAGGAACTCTCCGTCCAACTGACTATCAGGCTGCGGACCTTCTGCGGGGCCGGTCTCTGAGACAACGGGAGAAGAATCTGGTGCCACTGTTGGGTCAGTCAACGAGTCAATCGGCGAATCCTTCGCGGGGTCTACCGCTACTGCCGAGTCCGCCGCTGGAGAGTCAACCGCTACTACCGAGTCCGCCGAGTCCGCCGCTGGAGAGTCAACCGCTACTACCGAGTCGGTCCCCGGTACGCCAGCGGCTACTGCGGGCTCTTCCGCCGGACTCGGCTCGACGCTCTCGGCTTTCTCATCAGGAGCTACCTTGGCTCCGGGGCTATCTTCGGCGCTGGCGCTATCAAGGAACCCCGGCATCAACCGGAGTGCCTCCATCCGCGCGCAAAGCTGCTCTTGGATTCCAAGATTCGCCCAGCGCTGCCAATCGGCAAACTCCCGTAGCTCGCGCACACGGCCGGCCAAACCGACCTGAACGTCCTTCAACGACTTGAGGACCGCGTCACGCTCTCGGCGGGGAAGAAGCCCAGGCGAATCATGGAGACGCCGGAGCACTCTGAGCTGACGTTCGGCGTCTTCGAGGGTGAGCTTTTCCGAACTAACAAGACCCGTGATAGTCTTCACGCGCTGCTGAAGCCGCCCGAGATTCTCCTGCTCGGACTGCTCTCGCTCAGTCTTCGTGCGGTCGAGGAGGGCGCGACGCCTTATTTCGAGCGCGGCCGCACGCTCGTGCAGTAGAGCAAGAGCCGACTGGTGAGCGGGCTCCAACGTATTGCCACCCGGACCGCCGGTGAGTTTCTCGTTGAGGGTCCGCCATCTCTGTTCGGCGCCAGACCACGGCTTGCCCGACACAGCCTCGTCGGCAACAAGCTTCTGCATCTCATCCGCGAGCTGCTCGAGTTCGGTCAATACTCCCGCGATGCGGTCACCATCGGCTTGTCTACCCTCGTGGGCGACCTGCTCCTCTGCCCGACGACGCGCGGTCTGAGCCGAGTCCAGCGTAGCCAAATGGGCTGATGCCGCTTCCCTCCCAGACGCAAAACGACTGGCCAGCGACTCATCGGGCGACGATTCAAGGTCCGACCAGCGTCGCACGACAGTCTCCAAGGCCGCACGTCCTCGCGCCAAGTCTCCTTCCTCGGTCTGCAGGACTTTTTCAACCTCGACGCAGCATGCCAAATGCGCGGTCTGGTCAGGTGCCGCGGGTGCGTCCGTCTTCTGCTCTTCTTTGTCGTCGGGCGACGAGAGTGCGGTCTTCGCCCGGCGCTGCACGGCCTTTTGCCGAGCTCGCCGTCCAATTTGTTCTATGACCTCTGTCGCAACTCCAGTCGCGACCAGCCGCTCAAAAGCCCCCAGCGCGATCGCCTTGTCTTCAGACTTCACCGCAACCGCCTGCAGCTCCTCTGGGTCATCGAGACGTTGCAACGCCTCCTTGGCAACTTCCGGACGTATAGCCCGCCTGGCGACCACGCTCAGCGCTCGTGGACTCTGCAAGCGGGCCAACGCCATCCGGCCGACTGTCTCAAGCCGCGCCTCTCGCGCAACCGCCACGAGATCGCGTTCTTCCGACAGCGCCTCGACGCCGCGGATGCCGACCTCTCCCTCGGGAGAGTCAATCGCCAAGTCGCGAATACCGGCGGCTGCCTCGTGTCGCACGGCCTCGGCGTCGTCGGACCGATAGATCGACACAAGCGCATCGATATCGTTGATCCGAGACACCGCCTGGCATCGCACATCGGGGTGGGTATCGTTACTGGCAATATCCAACAGCACATCGCGAGTCTCTTCCTCGTCGGGGAGGTCTCGTACGGCCGCCGCCCGGACGAGAGGATCGTCGCTCTGCCACTCAGGTTGCGCGCGAAATCTTTCGAGAAGTTTCATGGAATTGATCGTCGATTATAGACACGTCGGCCACTGGACAGGTGGCGAACGATTATGCATACTCGGGACCGCGTTTCGGACTGCGGTAGCGGAAGTGGAAGTGCTTAATCCCTAGGCTTACGTTGTTGCGTCAGCGGTCAGCGGTCGATCTTAAATCCTGAAATTTGGATTAAGAGATCCTCTAATTTGGATAAATCGGTCTCCAATAACCCGTTGTGTCGTCATACCATTCGCAAGGAGTTCATGTCATGCCGCGTCGCGTGCCCAACTTCAGCCGGACGGCTGCCCTCACAGTCTGCCTGGTAGTGGTTTTTGGAACGATTGTTTCAAGAAATGCAACCGCTCAGGAGAACCCAGTCGTCGTCCTGCAAACCAACCACGGTAGCATCACGATCGAGCTGCTGCAAACCGATGCGCCCGTGAGCGTGGAGAACTTTCTGGCCTATGTCAACGACGGATTCTATGAGAATACCGTCTTCCATAGGGTCATCCAACAATTCATGATCCAAGGTGGCGGCATGACAGCCGACCTGGCAGCAAAGCGGACCCGACCTCCCATCCAGAATGAGGCACGCAATGGCGTGACCAACGCCCGCGGCACGGTAGCGATGGCGCGAACCAATATTGTCGACAGCGCCACCGCGCAGTTTTTTATCAATACCGCTGACAACGCGCGGTCGCTTGATCATTCAGGACTGGACCCGGCCGGGTACGGATACGCGGTGTTCGGTCGCGTGACCGAGGGTATGGATGTCGTCGATTCGATTGCCGCCGTTCAGACCCAGAGCCAGGGGCCATACGACGACGTGCCGACGGAGTCCGTGGTTATCCAGTCAGTGACGGTGCAATAGCCGATGACAACGCTGCGGACAGCGCTCCGCGATGTACTCTCGCTCTCGATCTTCTTGTTTGTCTGGGGCGCGACCTCGACGGGCATACTCGCTCAGGACCCACCTCCCAATCCACGGGTCGTCGTGGAAACGACGGAAGGTGACATCACGATAGAACTCTTTCGGACTAAACGTCCGGTCTCGGTCGTCAACTTTCTTACCTATGTGCAGGACGGGTATTACGACGGCACGATCTTTCACCGCGTCATACGAGGGTTCATGGTTCAGGGCGGCGGTCTGACCGAAGACCTCGAAGCAAAGACGGACGGCCTCCGCGGTTTCATTCTCAACGAAGCGGACGCGACCCTCCGGAACCGGCGCGGCACCGTTGCGATGGCCCGTCTGGGAGAGCCAAACTCCGCACGCGCCCAGTTCTTTATCAACACCGAGCACAACGCACCGCTCGACCACAAGAACGGCACGGCGGCAGGCTTTGGCTACGCGGTCTTCGGAGAAGTTGTCGAGGGTATGGATGTCGTCGAGGACATCGAACGTGCGCGCACGCACCGCGTTGGCGACCTGGCCGATGTCCCTCGTGAGGCGATTGTCATTAACACGATTCGCCGGCTGAACTAGTCCAACTCCCGGATCGGATCCGGAACAAAACTCGGCATGTCAGGGCCGCCTCGGCTAACGGCCGACGAACTTGAGTCGAAGGTGCTGGCCGTGGTGGCAGAGCTCGTCTCCGAGCTCCGCGGCCATGACCCACATCGGCGGCTGGGACGACACGACTCGCTCGAGCGAGACCTCGGTATCAGCAGCCTCGAGCGAGTCGAGTTACTGGTACGGCTCGAGCGCGCTTGTGGGGTTCGTCTAGCCGATGCGGTGATGGTCGATGCGGAAAGTCCCGCCGACCTCGCTGCGGCCCTCCAGACGGCCTCTCCAGGACTCGTCGAGCGACTGGCGCCGGTCGACGTTGGAGACCGGACGGCCACCGGTGTCCCAACCGCCGCCGCGACGCTCGTCGAAGTCCTTGCCTGGCACGCAGAGCGCACGCCAGACCGCGTGCACATCCACCTGCGGGAAGATGACGGTCGTGAGACGCCGCTTACATATGGTGAGCTGTGGCAAGCCGCGCACCACGTCGCGGCAGGTCTAGCGGCCCGGGGGCTTGGGCGGCATGACACCGTCGCGCTCATGCTCAGAACCGAGCGAGCCTTCTTTTTTTCATTTTTTGGAACGCTGCTCGCCGGATGTGTCCCGGTCCCCATCTATCCCCCGTTTCGAGCCGACCGTATCCAGGAGTACGCGGAACGGCAGGTGGCAATCCTAAGAAACGCCGCAGCTCGAATCCTCGTCACCTTCGCGGACGTCGAACGGGTCGCGAGTCTCCTTGTCGGCCAGGTCCCCTCGCTGTCGGCGGTGGTGACGCCGGACACGCTCGTGACGGATGGCGCGGCGGCCCCGTCGCTGTCTTCCCGTGACACCGGGCAACTGACCAGCGACGACCCCGCCCTCATCCAGTACACATCCGGCAGCACCGGTCAACCCAAGGGGGTGCAGTTGTCGCATGCGAACCTCCTGGCAAACGTCCGGGCGCTCGAGGCCGGTCTCGAAATCGATAGCCACGACGTCGGCGTCAGCTGGCTCCCGCTGTATCACGACATGGGCCTCATCGGTACATGGCTCGGCCTGCTCTATGTTGGACGTCCTCTCGCGCTCATGTCGCCGCTGGCATTCCTGTCGAGACCCTCACGGTGGCTCTGGTCATTCCACGCTCATCGAGGCACCATCTCGGCGGCGCCAAACTTCGCATACGACCTCTGCGCACATCGCGTCACCGACGATGAAATCGAAGGCCTGGATTTGAGCTCGGTCCGCGCCTTGCTCAACGGCGCGGAAGCGGTGCAACCCGATACGCTCGATCGATTCGCCGAACGATTTGCACCCTACGGACTCAAACGCGAGGCCTTGACCCCGGTGTATGGACTGGCGGAATGCTCGGTTGGGGTGGCCACCCCGCCCATGGGCCGCGGCGCGCGTATCGACGTCATAGAACGTGGCGTCTACCAGGAAACCGGCATCGCACGGCAAAGTACGGTGGGCGACACCGCGACGACGTTCAGAGTGGTTGCGTGCGGACGTGCTCTGCCTGGTCACCAAATCCGCGTTGTCGACGCATCCGGTCGTCCTGTGCCGGAACGACAGCAAGGGCGCGTCGAGTTTCGCGGCCCCTCGGCGACCTCTGGCTACTACCACAATCCGGACGCGACACGCGAGCTGATCGGATCAGACGGTTGGCTCCGCACAGGCGACCTTGGCTACCTGGTCGAGGGTGAGATCTATCTCACGGGGCGCGCCAAGGAACTCATTATCAAGGGCGGCCGCAACCTTCAGCCGCACGAGGCCGAGGTTGTCGCGGCCGCCGTCGATGGCGTACGGAAAGGATGTGTCGCCGCCTTTGGAGTATCCGATACGACCCGGGGGACCGAACGGTTCGTGATTGTAGCGGAGACCCGCCTGACCGCCCCTGCAGACCGCGCGCGTCTCGAGACCATGATTACGACCAGCGTCTCGTCGGCGTTGGGCGTCCCGCCGGATGTTGTCGTCCTGGCCAGGCCCGGAGCTGTCCTCAAGACCTCGAGCGGCAAGATTCGGCGGGGTGCGACCCGCGAGGCATTCGTTCAGGACCGGCTGTCGGCTCGACGTTTCGCCGCGGTCCAATGGGCCAGTCTGACCGCTCGCGCCGCGCTCGGATTTGCCAGACGGCTGATTGCGCGTAGCGGGTCGCTGGCGTTCACGGCCTGGGTGCTGGCGGTGCTTCTCGTCAGCGGGCCGTTCGTCTGGGGAATCTTGGCGATCGGACCGCGGGGGCTCTGGGTCAATCGATGTGTCGGCAGCTGGGCCCGCTTCATCTTCTGGATGACTGGCTGTCCAGTCGACATCGCCGGGATGGAACACCTTCGTGACCTCGACCGAGCGGTGTTCGTAGCCAATCATTCGAGCTTCATAGACCCGGTCCTTATCATGGCCTCGGTCCCGACGCGTCTCCGGTTTGCGGTCAAAGCGAAGCTCGCCGGCTACCCGTTTCTCGGCACCGCCATCAGGAAGGCAGGCCACATTCTCATCGGGAGAGAACACCGCGGCGAACAGATGGACGGGGCCGGGGCCCTACTGACCCCGCTTCAGCGAGGCGAATCGCTGTTTGTCTTTCCCGAGGGCACATTCGTCGGCGCACCGGGACTTCTCCCTTTTCGACTGGGAGCGTTTCGGGCGGCGGTCGATGTCGGATGCCCCGTCGTGCCGGTGGCGATCCGAGGCACACGTCACATCTTGCCGGCTGACAGACGCACCTTGAAACGAGGCCGCCTGGCCGTAACGGTGGGCGAGCCGATCTGGCCGACCGGCACCACGTGGGAAGAGATCGTACGCCTGCGAGACGAGACCCGTCGGTTCATCGCTCGGGAATCTGGAGAATCGGTGCGACAATGACGCACTGTCGACTCTCGCAGCCGGGGTGAACTCCGGGCGTGGCACCGAGACCAGCGACAAGGCCTGGCCAGCAGGGCGCCACGCCAGGACCTTGCCCCACAAATTGCTATTATCCGGACAGTAGGAGGTTGCACCATGTCAGCTCGCTTTGGTCTTGCTATTACCTGTCTGGCGTCCGTGGGTCTCTTGATGCCACGCGGTCTCACGGCCCAGAGTTCTCCTGCCGGCACGAGGGGAGGCGAATGGCGATCGTATGCCGGGGACATCGCCGGAACGCGATATTCGCCGCTTGACCAAATCACGGCCGAGAACTTCGGGGACTTAGAAGTCGCGTGGCGACTCAAGACAGAAAACCTCGGACCACGTCCCGAATACAACTTTGAGTCCACGCCGCTCATGGTTGGCGGCGTCGTGTTTACGACGGCTGGCTCGCGACGTTCCGTGGTAGCCGCCGACGCGGGAACCGGTGAGCTGCTGTGGATGCATCGGTTGGACGAAGGCGAGCGCGGGGCGGCGGCACCCCGGCGGCTGTCGGGACGAGGCTTGGCGTATTGGGACAACAATGGCGCCGGCCGCATCGTATATGTCACTCCGGGCTATCAGCTGGTGATGCTTAACGCCGACAACGGGCGGCGGATCAGCGGATTCGGGACCGACGGGATCGTCGACCTCAAACAGAACATGGACCAGGACCTCGACCCCATCACTGGCGAAGTCGGACTTCATGCCGCCCCGACGGTCGTCGGTGACACCATCGTCGTAGGAGCGGCCCACTTGCCGGGGAGCTCGCCGGCGTCGATGGAGAATGTCAAAGGCTATGTCCGAGGCTTTGACGCACACACCGGCGAACGCGCGTGGATTTTTCACACGATTCCGGGAGCCGATGAGTTTGGAAACGACAGCTGGCTGAACGACTCCTGGCGTTACACCGGTAACAACGGTGTCTGGGGCCAGATCAGCGCGGACGCAGAGCTCGGCATCGCCTACCTCCCGACGGAGATGCCGACCAATGACTACTATGGTGGTCACCGTCACGGCGACAACTTGTTCTCCGACAGCCTCGTCGCAGTCGACATCGAAACCGGTGAGCGACTCTGGCATTTTCAGTTCATCCATCACGACATATGGGACTGGGATCTTCCGTGTGCGCCGATGCTGGTAGACATCACTGTCGATGGGCGCGAGATCAAAGCCGTCGCCCAACCGACGAAGCAAGGATGGCTCTATGTCTTTGACCGAGTGACGGGAGAACCCGTATGGCCTATCGAAGAGCAACCCGTCCCGCCGTCCGATGTACCGGGGGAGCTCCTGTCGACGACGCAGCCATTCCCGTCAAAACCCCCGGCCTACGATCGACAGGGTGTGAGCCTGGACGATCTGGTCGATTTCACGCCGGAGCTCAGACGGCGCGCCGAAGCAATCGTCTCGCACTACCGGGTCGGCCCTATCTTCACTCCGGTGTCTGTCTCGACCGCCGACGACACGTTGGGGACATTGATGTTGCCGTCGGCTGGCGGCGGAACAAACTGGCCGGGCGGGTCACTCGACCCTGAAACTGGAATTGCCTACCTCTACTCGTTTACAAATGTCACGGCGCTCGGGCTGATCAACGATCCCGCGCGGTCAGATATGGACTTCATCCGCGGCGTACCCCGGGGCGTAAATCCAGCGTGGACCGCATTGAATGTCGACGGCATCCCAATCATCAAGCCGCCGTGGGGACGAATCACCGCCATCGACTTGAACCAAGGCGAGATCCTCTGGCAGGTTCCCCATGGCGACACCCCCGACCACATTCGCAACCATCCGTTGCTCGCGGGCGTAACAATTCCTCGGACCGGTCGTGCGGGGCGGGTCGGGACGGTCATTACAAAAGCCTTGGTCATTGCGGGTGAGGCCGGTATGGCCACCACCCCCTCAGGAGAGCGCGGGGCAATGCTACGCGCCTATGACAAGGTCACCGGCGCCGACGCGGGCGCCGTGTATATGCCGGCTCCCGCGTCGGGCGCGCCGATGACGTATCTGCACGACGGTCAGCAATACATCGTGCTCGCCATAAGCAGCGGCGGCTTTGCGGGCGAGCTGATCGCGTTCCGTCTTCCCCAGTAAGCGAGGCGCAAGCAATGACGTCCCCGCAGCGCCGAGACCGGCGCTTCTTTGCCAGCGACAACGCCGCGGGCGTTCATCCGACGCTCCTCGAGGCAATCCACCGCGCCAACACTGGTCACGCCCTCGCGTATGGCCATGACGAATGGACGGCTGCCGCAACCGCGCGTATTCGGGAGATGTTCAAGACCGACGCAGAGGTGCTGTTCGTCTTTGGCGGAACCGGCGCCAACGTCGTCGGGCTCCGAACCACGGTCGACTCCTATCAGTCGGTCCTCTGCCCTGAGTCATCCCATTTGTGGCGGGACGAGTGCGCTGCCCCCGAACGGTTCCTGGGTTGCAAAATCGTGCCGATCCCTACCGCCGACGGAAAGCTCCGACCCGATGACGTCAGCCCCCACCTCCCGGCGGAGGAAGACATTCATCACGCGCAACCGGGTGCGATCTCCGTCAGCCAGTCCACCGAGTGGGGCGCCGTCTATCAGCCCGACGAGCTGCGAGCGCTCGCCTCTGTCGCTCACCGTCACGGAATGTGGCTCCACGTTGACGGAGCTCGGCTTGCCAACGCCGCTGTTGCACTGGACGTCTCTTTGGGCACTTTCGGCCCCGAGCTCGGGATAGATGTCATGACGCTTGGTGGCACAAAGTTGGGAATGCTCGCCGGCGAAGCGGTCGTCATCTTCAACGACGCCCTCAAGCAACGCGCCGGCTATTTTCAAAAACAAGGAACGCAGCTTATATCAAAGATGCGATTTGTCGCCGCACAGTTTGAAGCGCTCCTGACGGGAGACATGTGGCGTACACTCGCCAGCCAAGCGAATCAGATGGCGGAATTGCTTGGCGCGGAGCTTGACTCCATAGAAGGCGTAACCCTCGCCCGGACTATTCGCACAAACATGGTGTACGCCCGCTTCCCACCGAATGCTCTAGCATCGATCCAGGAAGCGGGAGGTCCGTTTCATTGCCCAACGCCCGACCCGAATGTCGGACGGCTCGTTACAGCCTGGGACACGCAGCCGTCAGATGTTGCGACATTTGTCGCGGTCGTAAAAGAGTTCGTCGGCCGACCCCGAGGCTAACGGCGGTCGCATCCTGCGGGATTCTCGATAGTTGCTCGTTATCGGCACTATGGCATTCGTTCGAAAATGTGATCAGGTAGACTTCTTTCGCGCCAATAGCCGCGACAAGGAACACTCAGGGCCTGAGTCGTCTGGTCTAGTTGCTTGATACCACACCGACCACGATCGACCGTATCTGGTCGACAATTGTCATCGGGTCAAAAGGTTTCGGGATCACGCCCTGAGCACGTAGCGACAACAAACGGGCGTGCTCGGCACTCTGCGCCTCGCCGGTAAGAAAGATCACCGGGACGCGCGTCAATGATGGTTCCTGTCTGAGTGCGTGGAGCGTAGCTGGCCCATCCATCTCCGGCATCATCACATCGAGGAGAATAACGTCAGGCATAAGCCGAGCCGCCACGCTCAACGCCTCCGCACCACTGGACACTAGGGTAACCGTCAACCCACCGACCACGGAGAGGTTCATCTGGGCGATAGTGCAAATGTTTGGGTCGTCGAGGACGAACCCTCGGTGGCGATCGCGTGGAAAACGATGCTCTCCGCACTCGGTTACCAGGTGACCGTCGCCGACAACGGTGTGCACGCCCTGGAGCTATATGACCGCGACGACGAGCCCATCGACGTGTTGATGACCGATCTGGTCATGCCAAAGCTCGGTGGGCTCGACCTGGTCCGCAAGCTACGCAAGCGTGACAATCGCATCAAGGTGCTGGTCGTGTCGGGCTACCCGCTGGAATCAAACTGGGAAGAGGTGGGCCGCGAAGAAGGAATCGACGGAAGCCTCTCGAAGCCGGTCACGATCGAGGTGCTCGCGCGCGCTCAGACGAATACTTGGAGATCGTACACCGGCCGAAGCAAGCGGCTAGTGCACTCGCGCTTATCCGCGTTGCGCGAGGTCTTCGAGCGCTTTGCCGGTGAGACGCCAGACCGTCCATCCGTCCTGCGGTTTGGCACCCGCCCGTTGATACGACTTCATCGCGAGTTCGTTCCAGTCGAGCACCGCCCATTCCATTCGGCCACAGCCACGTTCGACGGCGATGCGTGCCAACGCGGCGAGCAATCCGCGGCCGTATCCTCGACCTCGGGCCGCCGGCCGAACATAGAGATCCTCGAGATAGAGACCTCGCCGCCCCAAGAACGTCGAGTAGTTGTGAAAAAACAACGCAAAGCCTACGACGTGGTCATCGACGCGAGCGATAAGCGCCTCTGCCTCAGGTGGCACCCCGAACAACGACCGCCGGACGTCGGCTTCGGTGGCGACCACCTGGTCGGTCATTTTCTCGTAGTCCGCCAGCTCCTTGATAAGAGCAAGAACAATACCCACGTCGTGTTCTGTGGCGGGACTAATACGGACCGGACTGGACACTCCACAAGTGTAGTGTCTCCGTCTTGCCTTGCCAGTGGATCCGGACCGCGACACCCGGCTGGCAAGGCGCGACTAGAGAGCGTATTTGGCATGCGTGGCCGAGGAACAACGCGGCCAGACGGGATGCCGCGCCCGGACACTCTCAAGGCAAGGCGGAGACGCTATGAGTCTCCCGCACTCGATAGGGCCTGTTGAAGATCTGCGACCAAGTCGTCCGCGGATTCGATGCCGATAGACAGTCGAATGAGATCGGGCGGGACGTCCGTATCCGGCCCTTCGACCGGGGCCCGATGCTCGACCAAACTTTCCACACCGCCCAGCGAGGTCGCGTTCTTGAAGACATGCAACGCGGCAACCACGCGTCGAGCCTCATCCGGTCCCCCGGCCGGTCGAAACGATATCATCATGCCAAAACCGTCCCGCATCTGACGACTCGCCACGCGGTGGCCGGCGTGGTCGGCAAGACCGGGATACATCACCTCGTCGACTGCCGGATGGCGCGACAGGGCCTCGGCCACAACTTGGGCGTTCTGAGCCGCCGCGGGAACGCGCAAAAAAAGCGTCCGCATCCCGCGCAACAAGAGCCATGCCTCGAATGGGCCCAGCACCCCACCCCGATAGGCGCGGTCGTGGGCAATCCGCTCCCACGCTGCATCTCTCTTCGCTGTCACCAATGCCCCCGCGAGGACATCGGAGTGCCCGTTCAGTTGCTTGGTCGCCGAGTGCATGACGAGGTCAGCCCCGAGACTGATCGGTTGGCACAAGACAGGCGTCGCCACGGTACTATCGACAACCACTCGAGCTCCAGCGCGGTGGGCTATCTCAGTAGTCCGCGCGATATCCGTGATCGTGCACATTGGGTTGGCCGGTGTCTCCACCCAGACGATGCGGGTCTCGCCCTGACGCACGATCGACCGCAACGCCTCGAGGTCTCCGTTTGGCGCGAAATCGACGGTAATCCGGCCGGCCGCCGCGAGCTCCTGTAGCCAGACCCGAATTGTCCAATACATCTGGGTCGGCGCCACCACGTGCGCCCCGTGCGGAAGAGGCTCAAACACCGTCGTGGCGGCAGCCATGCCCGAAGCAAACAAGAGCGCGTCGGCGCCACCTTCGAGCTGCGCGAGAAGCGCTTCGGCCTGGTCGTAGGTGGGATTCTGGTCGCGCGTGTAGGTGTGGCCGCCGGGATAAGAGCCGTCGCTGGCCCGCTCGTAGGGCACCGAGGCAACCAGCGGGAGCACCAATGCGCGCGTCTGAGGGTCGGTCCACCCCAGCGCCTGCGCCGCCAACGTCGGAGGTCTCAAGCCTGACACACAGGCGAGTCTAGCAGCCCGGAGGAATGGCCTAGGCCTTGGCCGAGTCGATATTGATGGAGATCTGCCGCCACTTTCCCTGCCGGAACCGTAGCACGCTCAGCGCCGCTCGCATCATGTGACCGAGTACGATTGCCAACCAAATATCGGCTGGCATCAAGCCACGCGTCTCCGAAAGATACGCACACAGACCAAGGGGCAGAATGAATTGAGAGACGATCGAGATATAGAGCGGGCTTCGAGTGTCTCCCGTGCCTTGCAAGGCGCCGGTATACGTGAGCGCCACCGTAACAAAGAAACCCGAGACCGCAAGATAGCCCAACAGCTCTCGCGCCAGCTCGTAGGATACGCCGTCATCAAGCGCGAACACGGCCAAAAGAGACCTCGGTATCAGGACAAAGGAGAGGCCCACGAGACTTGCTACGATTAGACCTATCCCCGACGCCACGGCCGCCGCGCGCGCACTTCGCTCCGGGTGACCAGCCCCAAGATTCTGGCCGGCCACGGCCGCCGTCGCGCCCATCAACCCGACTGACGTCCACGTAATCAATGCGAAGAGCTCCGTGTAGCCAACGGTATACGCCGCCTGAGCCTCGGCGCTATATTGCAGCCCACCGATAAATCGAAGCATGAACACGCCGGCCAGGTTCATCACGATGCCCTGAAACCCGGTCGGCAAGCCAAAGCGGAACAACTCCCGGATTACCGCCCAGTTGGGCGCGAACGACATGCCCCGGGGGAATCGGACCACGAGTCGACCCGAGAACAGCAGAACAATGAAGACAACGCCGGTCACCCCACTGGCGATGGCGGTCCCCAGCGCCGCGCCAAACGTGCCGAACGCCGGAATCGGGCCCAGTCCACGGATCAGCACGACATTCAACACGATATTCAGCAGCGTCATCACCACCCCGAGACGCAACGGCGTGCGGGCGTCCCCGGCCGCCCTCAACGCTCCGCTCATCATGAAAAAGATGAGCATCCCGATACTGAATACGAACATCGTTCGGATATACGGCAGAGCCTCGACCTGTACTTCCGGCGACGCGTTGATCATCGTCAGAAGCCAGGGCGCAAACACATACCCCACCGGGGCAAGCACACCCACGGCCATAAAAACAGCCGTCAAGAAAGCTTGATATACCGTGCGGTTGACATTGTCGGAATCATTGGCCCCGGCAAATCTGGCGACCAATACTCCCATTCCGCTAAAGACCGATGCCACAAACACGATCACCAGGATAAACAGCTGCATGCTGACGCCGATGGCTGCATTTCCAATGTGACCGACGTAGTGACCGACCATCGCCTGGTCGACGATCCCCTGTATGCCGCCGACGACATTCTGGAGCATGGTGGGCCAGGCGAGCGCCCATACGGCTCGTGGCAACGAGCCCTTGACAATATTCCGATTGAATTTCTTCTGGGGCCGGCTCATACGCGATGGGCGGGAGGGGTCGCGGAGAAGACCGCTACACTAGACCAGCGTCTCCAGATGTCGAGTTGCACGGCTCAAGTTCATCGTCGTCGCTGTCGAGGCGCGACGATGGCGGCATATCGGTCATATGTCGACGAGGCGCGACGACGACAGCGGGCGAAAGGAGCGGAGGCGCGCAAAATTCGAAATATGGAGGCGCAGGTCTAGGACGGCCATGTCGTGACCACGAATCCTTTGTCACTCTATCAGATTGAAACCACGGCCCGGACCGCCCTCCTATCGAGCGCGGGGCTGCCCGGTCTCGAGGCGCACACGCACCTGGCCCCCAAACCGCGTCATGGATGGGCGCCGGGTGTCGTCCCGGACGGCGCCCGGGCGGCCGCGGGACTGGTCCTCTTGTACCCAATCGATAATCGTGTGCATGTATTGCTGACTGTGCGGTCTCACGAACTCTCCTCGCACGCCGGCCAGGTGTCGTTTCCTGGGGGGAGAGTCGAGGCCGACGAGACCCTCCCGCAGGCCGCACTCCGGGAGACCGCGGAAGAGGTCGGCATCGCGCCGGCGGGGGTGAGGGTGCTTGGCCATCTCTCAACGCTCTACATCCCAGTCAGTGACTTTGCGCTTCATCCAATACTTGGGACGACGTCCAGCCGGCCGCCGTTTCGTCCCGCCACTGCCGAAGTCAGCCGAATCCTGGAAGCCAGCCTCGACACACTGGGGACGGTGGGACCACGCTGTGGCTATCGGTGGCGCGGCCCCGAACGTTTTGACGTGCCGTATTTCGAGGTGGCGGGAGAACGGGTATGGGGAGCGACGGCCATGGTTCTGGCCGAAGTCCTGGCCTTGATTGGCACGCCGGTGCGGGACCCCTGGACGGGCGCCGCGCCGTCCCCGCCGCGTGGATCGGCGGAAAACTCGCAGAGGTAGAATCGCTCGTTGGCCAAACGTACGCGAACACCCAGAAACACCCCGCTGCTCGACACCGCCGACACGGAGTCCGCCGCGACGCCAAGCACCGGCGAAGCGGGAGTTGAGGCGGTTTCGCTACACGATGCCGCCCAATCGAGATACCTGAACTACGCGCTTTCGGTCATCACCGCGCGCGCACTTCCGGACGTCCGTGACGGCCTCAAACCGGTGCAACGCCGCATCCTGTATACGATGTGGCAGCAGCGTCTGACCGCGGACGCGAAACCGCGGAAATGCGCCAAGGTTGTAGGCGACGTCATGGGAAGCTATCACCCCCACGGCGATTCAGCCATCTACGACACGTTGGTCCGCATGGCCCAGCCCTTCGCACTGCGGTACCCGCTCGTCGAGGGCTCTGGCAACTTTGGGTCGATCGATGGCGACAGCGCCGCGGCTATGCGATACACCGAATGTCGGCTCGCCGCGCCAAGCACGGACCTACTGGCAGAGCTTGACCACGACACGGTGGCCATGCGTCCGACCTACGACGGATCAAAGACCGAGCCAGCGGTGCTCCCGGCTCGACTCCCGACCCTCCTCATCAATGGCGCTACCGGGATCGCGGTCGGTATGGCGACCAACATTCCGCCCCATCACGTAGGGGAGGTGAGCACGGCGTTGCTCAAGCTCCTCGACAACCCTGAGCTGAGTAGCGCCCAGCTCTGCCGGTATGTGAAGGGACCGGACTTCCCCACCGGTGGACACCTTCTCAATACCAAGGAGGAACTCGAACAGATCTATTCGACCGGCACCGGCACTCTCCGACTCCGTGCAACCTGGGAACCGGGTGAGGTCAAACGGGCCACCCGAACGATGTATGTCACCAGTGTTCCCTACGCGACAAACAAGTCCCAGATCATCGAGCGTATCGCGGAGATCGTGGTCACGCGCAAGCTCCCGTCACTCGTCGACGTTATCGACGAGTCGACGGGCGACGTGCGAATCGCGATCGAAGTCAAAGGTGACGCCAACCCGCAGATGGTCATGGCCTACCTTTTCAAGCACACGGCGCTCCAGACAAACTTTGCGGTCAATCTGACGTGTCTGGTACCGACCGAGCATGACACTGTCGGACGTCCGGAACGGCTCGACCTCCACCAGATGCTCTGGCACTTTCTCCATTTCCGACTCGAAGTGGTCACGCGGCGTCTTGAGCACGAACTGGCGACGCTTTCTCGACGCATCCACATCTTGGAGGGCTTCGAAAAGGTCTTCGATGCGCTCGGTGAGATCATCGCGCTGATCCGCGCGTCCGACGGGAAAAAGGATGCCGCCATCAAAATCATGGCTCGGTTCGCACTCGATGCTGAGCAAACCGACGCGATCCTCGAGCTCAAGATCTATCGTCTCGCGCGTCTCGAGGTCTTGATCATCCGGGAGGAGCTCGCTGACAAACGACACAGGACGGCCGAAATTACCGCGCTCCTCAAAAGCGACGAACGCCGCTGGGGTCTTGTGCGTGACGAGATCACCTCGATCCGGAAGACATACGGAAACCCCAAACACAACCCCCGCCGTACGCGGATCGAAAGTGTCGACGACGAGCCTGCCTTTAGCGACGATGACTTTATCGTCGATGAAAACTGTGTCGTCCTGGTATCCCGAGACGGCTGGGTCAAACGGCAAAAGGAGGTGCGCGACGTCTCCACCACGCGTCTCCGCGAGGGAGATACACTTGTCGCCGCGCTGGCGGGGAGTACCAGGTCGACTGGAGTATTCTTCACGAACTTTGGGGTGGCGTATACGACCCGGCTCATCGATGTGCCGGCATCCACGGGCTACGGCGAACCTGTTCAGCGGCTGTTCAAGCTCAAGGACGGCGAACGAATCGTGGCGGCTCTGAGTCTGGACGACCGTGTGACGGCCGATATCACCGCAGGGCGGACCGGCGGCATCCCCAAGACTCACGCGGTAGCGGTCAGTACCGACGGATTCAGTCTGCGGTTCAGCGTCGAGTCGTTCCTCGAGGCCAGTACCCGCGCTGGGAGACGATTCGCTCGTCCCACCCGCGGCGCCGAGATTGTGGGGGTCAGGTTGGTCGACGGTTCCGAAACCTTGATCGCCGCCACCCGTGCGGCCCGGGCGCTCCTGTGTCCGGTGAGCGATATCAACTTTCTTTCCGGTCCCGGCAAAGGCGTCACCTTGGTCAAACTCACGACCAACGATGACTTGCCACGAGGCAAGGACGAGGTCATCGGGTTTGTGGCGTCGTCGGGTGACCGCGATCTCTTGACCGTCGAGACTAGCCGCGGCGCGACCCAGACCATTAGCACGGCCAAATATGAGGTCACCGGTCGCGGGGGCAAGGGGCGCACGCTCATGCAACGCGGGCAGTTTGTCCGGGCTATTCCGACCGCCGTCGTCGTACCCACTCTAGGAGACGACTAGTGCACCGCCGTCGAGATGAAGTCGACCATGCTCCGGCCGCGACGCCGGGCCGGCCAGGCGTGATGAGGGAAATGGAAACCACAGCAATGAAGCGTGGCGGCCACCCGTCAGGGAGAACCCATTCGTCGTGACTCGTTCGTATACCGCCAAAGACATCACGGTCTTAGAAGGATTGGACCCGGTTCGCAAGCGACCGGGCATGTATATCGGCGGCGTCAGCGCCGCGGGACTCCACCATCTCGTCTGGGAGATCGTGGACAACGCGGTCGACGAGGCGATGAATGGGTACGCCAGCAACATCAAGGTCACACTTCACGCCGACGGTTGCTCGATCACGGTCGTCGACGACGGCCGCGGTATCCCGGTCGACCGACACGCCTCATCAAAAAAGAGCGCACTCGAAGTGATCTTTACCACCCTTCACGCGGGAGGGAAGTTCGAGCATCGTACATATCGGACCGCCGGCGGACTCCACGGGGTTGGCGCGAGCGTCGTCAACGCGCTCTCGAAGGAGCTCGTGGCCACCTCCAAACGCGACGGCCATGAGTGGGAGCAGCGCTTCGCCGAAGGAAAGCCTGTGGCAAGCCTCCGGAAGGCCGGTCGGACCAGAGGCACCGGCACGACCGTCTTCTTCCGACCCGATCCAAAAATCTTTCCCAAGACCGAGTTCGACGGAACACTCATCGCCGAGCGTCTCGAGATCTCCAGCTATCTCCACCAGGGTGTCCGCGTCATCTTTGAAGACGAGCGAGAGAAGACTCGACGCGTCTTTCAACACGCGAACGGGATAGCCGACTATCTGACGCATCTCGTCGCCACGCGGGGAGCAACCCCAGTCCACGACGCGGTGTTCGCGATTTCCAAGGAGCATGGGGAAACCGGGTCGAGACTGGAGGCCGTCCTGCGTTGGACAGAAGCGACGGAGGAACACATCCGCAGCTATGTCAACGGCATTCCGACGGGCTCGGGAGGCACCCATGAGAGTGGACTCCGGGGTGGCGTCGGCAAGGCGGTCCGAAATTTTATCGATACCCACGGATTGGCCCCCAAAGGGGTCACGGTGACATCGGAGGACATTCGCGAGGGACTCACCGGCGTACTCAGCGTATTTGTGCGTGACCCCCAGTTTCAGGGACAAACCAAAGACCGGCTCAACAACCCCGAGCTCGGGTCCGCGCTTGATGGGTTGGTCCGACCGTCACTGGAGCATTGGCTCAACCACAACATCAATGCCGCCAAGGCCATCGTCGCGCGTATCATCCTCGCCGCCCGCGCTCGAGAGGCGAGCCGGGCCGCTCATCAACAGGTGACCCGCAAGAGCGGCGGAGCGTCGCGACTTAACCTTCCGGGCAAGCTCACCGATTGTGCGCGGGGAGGCTCGCTCGACCGAGAGCTCTTTGTCGTCGAAGGTGACTCGGCCGGCGGCTCGGCCAAACAGGGCCGCGACCGACGCACTCAGGCCGTCTTGCCGCTGCGAGGCAAGGTCCTCAACGTCGAGAGCGCGAGCCTGTCAAAGATCCTGGAGAACAAGGAGCTCTCAGACCTCGTCACCGCGCTTGGATGTGGCATCGGGAAATCGTTTGATCTGTCCAAGCTTCGCTACAATCGAGTCATCATCCTCGCGGACGCGGACTCTGACGGTAACCACATCGCGACACTGCTGCTCACGTTCTTGTATCGACAAATGCCACAGCTCATGGCAAACGGCCGGGTCTTTTTGGCGCAGCCGCCACTCTATCGAATCGACATCGCCAAGAAAACGTTTTGGGCGCTTGACGACGCCGACCGCGACCGGATCCTCCAGGCAGAGGATGGCGGGTCTCGGTCCCGGTCAGAAATCACGCGCTTCAAGGGGCTTGGCGAAATGATGCCCCGCGTACTCTGGGATACCACCTTGAACCCAGCGACTCGCCGGCTCCTCAGGGTCGAGGTCACCGACCAGCTCGTGACCGACCGCGTCATTCAAGAGCTGATGGGAAAGGACCCGTCGGCGCGCTTTCGCTTCATCATGGACCGAGCCGACCAGGCCGAAGAACTCGACATCTAGATGTTCGGGGTGGACTCAGTACATCGCAAACGCAAACAATCGGTCATTGACCGCGACCAACACGTGCTGGCGGCCAGCGACCTGATAGGTTTGAGGTGCGTTCGAGATGTTGCCGATACCGCTGTGCCACACCAGCTCGCCACCGGCCGCGTCGAAAGCGACGAAATTGCCACTCCCGTCGCCAGTGAACAGCACCCCGCCGGCCGTCGCGAGCACTGGTGGCGCCGCCGCCGCCACCAGTGGGCCAGGGATGACGCCAGACGGTGTCTCCAGTGCGGTAGTCGATGGCCGACAGGGCGTTACCAGCTGAAAACCGACGACGACGCGGTCTTTCCCGCCCAGCCCCATGGAACCTCGGGGATCAGGGTCAGTCAGATACAGCAGGTTGAACCCGTTGTTTTCCTGGGTATAGAACAGTCCGGTGTCGGAACTAAACGCCGGGGGCTGCCAGTTTGTGACGCCACCCTCGACGGGTGATACGAGCGCCCCGGGGATGAGCGCTTCTTTTCTGGGGTCGGGATTGGAGGAACCGCGCTCGCGAACGTGCGACGCCCAGTTTGCCGACTCGCCATACCGGCTGGTCGTGACATTGACGCCCGTAACCCGGTCAACCGTAAAGAAGTAGCCATTGCGCGCCGCTGTCGACACCAGCTGGCGCGGTTGACCATCGATGACGCCGTCAATCAAGACCGGAGTTTGAGCCGAATCCCAATCATGGGTGTCGTGGGGCGATGTCTGAAAGTACCAGCCCATCTCGCCGGTGTCGACATCGACGGCAATAAGCGTGCAAGTAAAGAGGTTGTCTCCGGGTCTGGCCACACCAGTGTAGCCAGGAGTCGGGTTACCGGTCCCAAAAATGTAGTAGTTCGTATCAGGGTCGTATGCGCCCGGCACCCACACCTGCCTCCGGCCATGCCTGGCCGCGTCGAGACTCGGCCACGTCTCGAACCCCGGGTCGCCCGGTTTCATCGGTACGGTATAGAACTTCCATTGCAACGCTCCGGTCATCGGATCAAACGCCTGCAGAAATCCCGGGGCGTCAAGGTCGTTGCCGGTTCCGACGAGGACGTGGTCGCCCACCACGATGGGAGCCATGGTGGAAAAGTACTGCTCTTCAAAACTTGCGATCTCTAGATGCCATCGCTCTTCGCCGGTTCGCGCGTCGAGCGAGACAAGGCAATTGTCAGGCGTCTCGAAGAACAAAAAGTCCCGCCAGAGTCCCGCACCGCGATTACCGAGGTGAGGCCCTCGACGCGTTCACTGGACGGCTCACCGACAATTACGGTGACCGGCCGCGGCATCGCCCACGAGGATGTCCAGCTCTATCTCCTCCCCTGGCGGCGGCCCTCCCTGCCGGGATGCCGTGGCGAGGATGCTATGTATGTAGATTGCAACCGCGCGAGCGTCCTCTTCGGACAGTGCTTGGGGCGGCATGGCGCCGCCGCCAGCACTCGACCGGCCGTCGCGCATAACCGACCACATCGCCTCGCCCTCAAGGTCGCCAAGCACGAGTTGCGAACGTAATAAATTTGGCCGACTGAGGTCACCGCCCCGGAGATCCGCACCGTGGCAAACACGGCAATTGATGTCATACAACGACCGACCCCGTTCGACGATCTCTGGGTCCGAGGGTGGCCGTTGCAATGCCGGGTAGAGTCCCCGGATTTGTCCAGCCGGCGCATCTACCGTGGGGGGGGACGGCGACCATCGTCACGAGCACAAGCCACAGGCTGACAAACATCGTTCTCCGCATCGCCCTGATGCGCCCGGACCCGAGAATGGGCGCGCTCTCGGCCGCGACGCATTGAGAGCCGCTGGTCCTAGAAACCAGTTCGCGAGACCACGGCTCCAATCAACCAGAGCTGATAGGATCAGGGGCCAAGGCCCTGGCCGATTGCGACCAGCGGACCGGTCTGACGACAGTCTCGGACGCGGGCTGCCTAGGTGAAGAACGCGACAGACTGCTGGTGCTCTCAGTGCAACCATTCGATTTTCAGCTCAAAACACGGCTCATCTTTGGCGCGGGCTCCGCGGCCCGGTTGGGCGAGGTTGCGCACGGGCTTCATTTCAGTCGGACGCTGCTGGTCTCCGACCGGGGGCTCCTTGACGCCGGTCATGTTGAACGAGCCATCACAACGCTCGCTGCCGC
>CAUZIB010000055.1:0-30998 GCA_963579735.1 Vicinamibacteria bacterium
GGTTCATGAACAAGCGATGGGACTCCTGGGCGCGCGGCACGATCTCATCCCGGAACGCACGGACTCGAGTCGCCGTCGTCGAATACTCCTCGAAGACGTCCGCGAGCCGCGAATGAAGCGACAGTTCAACACGCGTCACTTCAGCGTGCGCTCGCCTCAGCTCAGCCTCCGCTGCGGCGACACCCCCCTGATTCCGATTCCAGAGAGGCACGCTGATACCAACATCAGTGAAGAACTCCCACCCGACCGGGCTGGGGCCGTGGTCAAGGAGTTCGCGGTTGTATCGTGGACCTGCACGGACCACGAGATCAGGGTGCGATTCCTTCCGGGCGCGTGCAAGCTCGGCCTCGGCACGCTCGACACCGGCTTCCGCTGCTCTCAGCTCCGGACTCTCTCGGGGCAACGCAGCCATCACCACATCAAGATCGAACGCGGGCAATCCTTCGTCAGGGTCCCCGGCGAGTGGCTGCACTCTCAGCAACGGGTCGCCGACGACCTGCGCCAGACGTTGCCAAATACGACGCTCCTCGTTCCTCGCGTCCTCCAGCCCCAATCTGGCCTGCTCCGCCTCGATCTCAGACGCGAGTATGTCCGTTCGGTCCGCGGCGCCGACGTTGGCCAATCGGCGTGACACACCCACGGCCTCATCGAACAACGCCGCCAGGTCTTGCCGCACTGCCACACGCCGCGCCGCGATGAGCGCCTCGTAGTAGCCCGCCCGGACCGAGTTGAGCACGCGTAGCCGCTGGCCCTCCCGAATCGCTCTCGCCTCTTCTGCCTTCCTCTCGAAGATCGCTTTATCGGCACTCAACTTCCCGCTGATCGGGAATACCTGCTCGAAGAAGAACCCGTGTTCGCCACCCCGCATCGTGGGGCTACTGCTCACCTCCTCGGCGGTATACCCGATGGACGGGTTGGCCCAGCGTCCAGCCTGTGAGGCATGACCCTGCATCACCGCGACCTGCGCATCCGCCTGGTGCAGCGTTGGGTTGTGTTCAAGTGCTCGTTGTTCGAGTTCGGCCAAGGTCAGCACGGTCGTCTGCCCTTGCACGACAGCCCCGGAGCTGATGAGCAAATACGCCACCACAAGACCTCGCGGTCGCATCACTCCGCCTCCCTTCTGGCCGCGACGATCTCAGCCTGGATCGCGTCGTAGCGCTCGGGCTCAAGCACTCGTACCATCGTCATCATCCCCATCATCCCACCAGTCCACGTCGGTCGGAGCCCGCGAGTCTCGGGTTTGTCGACCATCTCGTCCATGGCCATGAACATGTCCTGCGGGAAGCCCGGCACCTGCGCCACGTCAGACGCCGGCGGGTGCTGATCCTGCATCGCCGACATGGGCGCGCCGAGCCGCGCATGCGTCACGGCTCGCTCTTGCTCCGACCCAACACCCAGCGCGCGTCCCAGGCTCGACCCCAGACTGTCACCCAACGCTCGCGCCTGTCGGATCATCCCCATGCCCTCGGGCATCGAGCGCCCCGTGCGCATACCGTGACCTCCTTCCGTCATCGGCCCGACCATGGACACCATCTGGTTCATCATGTGATGCGGCAAGTGACAGTGCAGGATCCAATCACCGGGATACTTGGCTTCGAACTCAACGTCCCGGGCTTGCGCCACTCCGAGGAGCACGGTGTTCCCGGGTTGCCAGGCAGACTCTGGAATCCGCCCCCCTTCGGTCGCCACCGTGTAGAACGTGTTGCCGTGGAGATGGATCGGGTGATGGTCCATGCCCATGTTGACCATGCGAACCCGCACACGCTCTCCAAGCTTTACGAGTAGGGGCGTCGTCGCCGGCGCGGCCTTGCCGTTGACGGTGAGCCAGTTGAACTCCATCGACATCGTGTTGGGCACCGAGTTGTTCGGGAGGATCGCCCACTCTTGGAAGATCAGCCCGAAGTCCCGGTCGACATGCGGTCGGTAGGAGTCCTTGGGATGCATGATGAACAGGCCGATCATCCCCATCATCTCTTGCATCGCCATGTGCGAGTGATAGAAGAACGTGCCCTGCTGATGCAGTGTGAACTCATACACGAACGTGTCACCCGGAGCGATGGGATCCTGCGTAAGGCCAGGCACGCCGTCCATGTCAATCGGCACCTCGAACCCATGCCAGTGAATCGAGAACAGCTCCGGCAGCCGATTCTCGACGACCAACCGCACGCGATCGCCCTGGTTCACCTCGATGGTCGGACCGGGCATACTGCCGTTGAAGCCCCAGCAGTCGACCGAGCGACCCGGGAGGAACTCGGTCTTGACCGGCTCAGCCACGAGATGGAAGACCTTGACGCCGTCTTCGATGGACGGCAGGAGCGTCGGCACGTCTGGCGAGATGACCGGCACGGGTGGACCTCCGGCTGCGCCCAACAAGCCATCGCTCGCGTTCTGCGAGCGGGCCGTCACCGCATTGCCAGCGGATGCAATCCCAACACCACCAAGAGTGGCTTTGAAGAAGTCTCTGCGATCAGATCTCATCGGAACACCTCGTGCGCGCCTACTCTATCGACCGAACAACAGACGATGCAGGTGCGCCCTCTGCGTGTAAGAACGGACAGTGACCGCCAGGTGAGGCGGTCAAGGACGCGACACGTAGGACCCGATCAGATCAGCAGTGGCGGGAGGCAGCCGACAGGGAGGACGGGCGCACCGCCGACAACAAGCGCGTCGCGGTGAACCGCTCGCACCAGCAAAGACGGATGTACGAACCGGGTCGGGGCGACAGGGGGGAGTCCTGACCCCGACCACTCCAGAGACTTCACTGCACCCCAAACCGAGGAAGAGTCCTTGCCGTGGGTGCACTCGTCTTGGCCAGGCGACGGCTCTGAAGACCCCTCGTGATCGTGAGAGCGACTGGAATCGTGACAGGTGGTCGCCGCGTCCGAAGACAGCACCTGGGCCTCGGCCAGCATCTCTGGGGCGCATGCGGCATTGCACAGAGCACGCATGCCCGGCAAGACCAACAACACCAGTGCGAGTGATACGTGGAAAGTTAAGCGACCCACCAACATCCCAGAACCCCTTCTTACCAGGATAGCACCTGGGCACCTGTCCGGGACGCCTGTGTCGCAGACTTCGCCGCTTCGAGGTGCAGAGATTCCGGCTCGGGCGTCGGCTCCGGTGTCATGTGCTGTATCGGATCAAGAATGCGGAACGGCTGGTTGTCTGACCGCCGCCGATCCCGTCGGGCTGACTCTATGACACGTTTCGGAGGCACGTTCGGACAGTTGCTGCTCCTGGCGAGATCAGTCCTCTGTCCGACGAAACGCCGCGCGGAGCTTGTCGGCCATGGAACCGAGGCTCACGTCTTGCCTCGCGCTCTGGCGTTCGGAATAGAGGCGCGCGTCGTTGCTCGCTTCGACGTCGCGAATCGCCTTACGGCTCAGACGAATCCGATGACTTTCCGGATCGACGTCGAGTACGACAACCTCGATCTGGCTACCTACAGGAAACTCCTGTTTTAGATCGGCGGTGTGGGCGGTGTCCGTCTCTTCATTGGGTAACAATCCGGTATGCCCTGGACTCAGAAAAACGAATACACCGTAGCGCTCGTGGCGTTCGACTGTGCCCGTCAACAGTGCGCCCGCTTCGATCGTGAACCCACGGGCCGAGCCTTCGGCCGCCACGGCAACACCGATCCGTCTCTTTTCGGGGTCCACGGTCAAGATGTCGACCGCCACTGTCGCGCCGACGGTGACGTTGTTCTTCCAGCCGTCCTGCTTTCCTGACGGCGGAAAGGTCGAGAAATGCGCGAGCGCCTCGATGCCTGGCTGCAATTCGATGAATGCGCCAAATTCGACGACGCGGGTAACCGTCCCGGTCACACGTTCCCCGCTTGTGTAGGACGTGCCAACCGATTCCCACGGGTCGGTCTGCAGCTGCTTCATCCCGAGGGAGATCTTTCCTTTCTCGTCATCGACGCCGAGGACTCGGACGGTGACGGAGTCGCCGATGTTGACCATCGTGCTCGGGTCTGACACTCGTGACCAACCCATTTCAGAGACGTGCAGCAACCCCTGAATGCCTCCGCCCAGATCGACGAAAGCACCATATGGCTGTACCGAGGCGATCCGACCCGGCAGGTCCGCCCCACGGATGATCGTCTTGCGAACCTCGACCTCCTGCTTGCGTTCTTCTTCTTCGATCAACGCGCGTCGCGAGACGACGAGGTCGGCGCCTTCCTCTTTGTATTCAATGATCCGGAAGGTGTAAAGCTGTCCAACATGCACCTCCGGATCCTTGGTAAATCTGGTATCGATCTGCGAGATGGGACAAAAGGCACGTTGACCACCGACCCGGACCTCGTAGCCACCTTTGTTCGCCTTTTCGACGCGGCCTTCGACCGGCAAATGAGCACGATAGGCGTCCTCCAACTGGCGGCGCGTGGCGGCGCCCCGAGCGAGCTTGTGTGACAACTTGACGCCGCCGGACGTCGAGACCACCACGGCCTCGACGGTGGCACCGACCTCTACGGTCAGCTGGCCGTCTTCGTCCTGGAGCTCCGCGAGGTCCATCATGGCCTCGCCTTTCCCGCCGACATCGACAAAGACGGTATCGCGACCGATCAGCACGACGACGCCCCGAAGCGTCTGTCCTGCCTTGAATACGGCAGGCTCAAGCGAAGCCGCAAACAGTGTAGCGAAGTCTTCTTCTTCCACGGCAGGTTGCGGAGGTATTTCGTCATCAGGCGACATATTTGGACTCAATGGCTTCTCGAGATGCCGAATCGGACGATTATCCATGACGTCCGCCCGGAGGCGCCGTGCGCGAGCCGATTCCTCGCAGTCGCGTCGACGAACACCGACGATGAACGAGTGCTTCGCCCCGCCTGGCCCCGGGAGTTTGGCCTCACCGATGCCCCTTCGCGAGCACGCCGGAGCCTCCGTTAGCGGCCGAGCCCCGAACGACGACGCCCCCGCCCGCCGACGGCGTCGCGACCGCGGGCGAAACGCGGAGCGCCGCACGTTCAGAAAAGAAGGAGGTCCGCTTTCGAATGATTCTCCTCCGGGACGCTCGCCGGCGCAACGGACGCGGCTCGGTTTTCTATTCCGATGCGCCCACGCCTTCCTCCAGGAACGCCACGAGTGGTGGCACCACCACGTCTGGCGCCTCGAGGTGCGGAACGTGGCCCAACCCGGGGAGGAGTAGCAGGTGTCCGTTGCCGTTCGGGACGGTCTCCGCCAGCACCTTCATCCGCTCTTGGAACGTGGCGGCGGGCCCCAACAGCAGGTCCTCCGCTCCGCCGAAGGCGAGCGTCGGCACATGGATATGCGCCCAGTCATACACCACGGGATCGCCATACAGCATCTGACTGATGATTGACTGCACCATGGCCAGCCGCGGCCAGTCTGCGCTCAGTGTCCACGAATAGCGAATGCGGGTATAGGTCTCGAAGTCGTCGTTCCAGGCCTCTGGGTCATGCCCGACGTAGCGGCTCAAGCTCCGGCGGGTGCTTTGATAGTCGGTCTGAATCGTCCGTGCGTATATCTCGTCGACCGGCGTCATTGGACGGTTGAACCGGCCGTCGGCGAGACCGATGGGGTTATAGATGACCAATCGCTCAACCGAGTCCGGGTATTGCGTCGTGAACCGCGCGGCCAGCATGCCGCCCATCGAGTGCCCCACCGCCATGACCTTGTCGATCTGCTCGGCCTCCAGGATGAGCTGGGTGTTGCGGGCCTGCGAGCTAAAGTTGTACGGCGCGATCGGTTTCGACGACTTGCCGTATCCGATCTGGTCGGGGACGATAACGCGGAAACCGGCGTCGATCAGCTCCTCGATGATCACCCCGAAATAGAACCCGCCAAAGTTGTTCCCGTGCAACAGCATCACCGTGTGCCCGTTGGCGGTGCTTCGCGGCGAGATATCCATATACGAGATACGCACGTCCTGACTGTAGACGCTGATATCGAGATACTTGCTTGGATACGGATACGGACACTCATCGCACGTAATGCTGCCCGGCTTCACATCGGTGGGCGTTGGCACCGGCGGCAGGATGTCGCGACCTTGCGCTCCAGCGGAGGCCCCGGCGCCAAACAAGAAGAGTGACAAGAAGAGCGACAAGCAGAGAGGTCTCAGAGATACAGGCATAAGTTTTGATCCAAGGACGTTATAGGAACCGTAGTGGCGCCGGTGTCCCGGCGGCTCGAGGCAATGTACCATACACCGCCCGTCTCGATCCGCAACGGTAGATGTGCCACCGTGTCGGGGAGTCACGTTGTCCCTAGGAAGGATGGAATTGAGGGCCTGTGAACGCAAGCTCAGCCTCGGCGGTCGCGCGGAGAACGACGCTGATGCGCTCGGCTCGATACGCATCTTCGCCGGAGAGACAGCCAACCGTGGCCTCGTGTCGTCGCCAGCCTCTGGGATGCGATAGCGCCGCGGGTCGTGCGGGGACGCGAAAGCCTTACGGGCCCTCTGTTCGAAGCCGCCGTCACCGCCATCACCGATTCTGGGATTGGCTCGAACCCGCGAAAAGCCGTTCCCCCGTGCTGGTCGACACGATGAACCTTGCGTTTCCATTGTTGCTGCCGTCTGTGGCCCCGCTACCCTCTATCCGCACGACGTCGCCGATCTGCATCGAACTGTTCTTCCACCCGCTGCGCGTCAGCAAATTCGGGCTCCCCATCTCCCAACCCCAGTTCGTGACATCGCCGCTTTCATCCGTCACGTCGACAAAGAACCAGACGTGCGGGTTGAACCATTCGATTTTGGTGACGGCGCCCGTGAGAACGAGCGGTCGATTCTCGTCGAACTCGGCGGAAAACGAATGGTGAGCGACCGTTGGCGCTGCCGCGCACAGCACACCCAGTCCGCTGAAGAGAAGAGCGAGAGTCTTGGTGTGCATGGTCCTTGCCCTCAGTAGAAGAGACGTGATCATGTGACGAGAAGGAGGTCTATACTGCAGCGAATTCTGAGACGCACGTCTCGGGGATGTCAAGCGACATTGCACGCTGTGCTCCTCGAGGCATCTCACCACAGAGGCGTGCCTATACTTCGGATGGAGCGGTCGCGATGAGAACCCAACAATGGGGGTTTGGCGTCACCGTTGCGGCACTGACAAGCGTCACCGTCGCCGCACTCGCAAGTCGTACCGCGGCGCCCGCAACGGCTGTCGGGCAGCCGTCACCGCAGTCGGCGACGGAGACCGCCGCGCCGCCGCGTTTACCCAGCGGCCGGCCGGACCTGACCGGCGTCTGGGCGCGGCCGTATGTGCCCGACATGACAGTTACGCAAGGTGCCCAGAGCGGGACCGCGGTTCTCCCGTTTACCGACACGGCGCGACAGAACTTCGCGAGCTACGACGCCGCGGACGGTGACTACAGCGGTAGCTGCTTCCCCTACGGGATGACCCGTTCGGTCAACGGACCTTTTCCGATGCAGATCATGCAGAGTGACGCATACGTCACGTTGCTGTTCGAGCTCAACTCTTGGTTTCACGTGGTCCCTGTCGATGGACGAGAGCTCCCGGAGGATCCCCAACCGACGTGGTTCGGACACTCAGTCGGCCGTTGGGACGGCGACGCGCTGGTCGTCGAGACCGTGGGCTTTAACGGGTATACGCGCCTCGACACCATCGGTCATCCCCACAGCGATCAGCTACGACTCACCCAGAGATTCGAACGCGTCGACGCGGATCACCTCGAATACACGGTCACGGTCGACGACCCCGCGATGTATACCGAACCATGGACGAATACCCGCACTTTCACGATCATGGAGGGTGAACTCATGGAGTATTCCTGCGAGGAGAACAACCGAGCTCTGTGGGAGGGTCGCGTGAAGCAGTGGTATCCACCCTGGTGGGATGGAGCCAGGTGACATTTCGCTCCGTAGAAAGCGCCGCCGGATCCTGGCAAGTCGTCGGAGCGAAGGGTCGAAAGCGTCTTAGGCCGCGCCACACCGACTGCTCGCCTAGTCTAGCCCGCCATCAGCAGTGTCACCCCCGACGGCTCGGTGGTCGCTTCCCGGTGCATATCGCCTCGGCAACAGGACGGGTGGTGGAGGACGATGTCCTGCTTGCCGTCCTTGTTGAGATCCGCCAGCCAGACGTAGTCCCCGTGGTCAGGCATAGGGACCTGCACAACCGTTGGCGACCCGGAGAACACCTCCTCGGTCGGCACGCCGACATACACCTCAAAGAGGTCGGCAGGATCTGTCGCTCGGCACGTTGCCGACGGCGACGCCCCCCCGAGTTCAAAGCCGAAGACCCACCCTTCAGTCGCGGATTGCTGAACTCTGACGTCCACAACCGGCCCGAGGCACAACAGCACTGAGAACAACGGCGCAGCGCTCCGTCTTCGTTGCATAACCGTCGACAGAGCAAAGGCTGCGCCAAATCCTCATGGACTCGCGGAACCTCTATCTACAAGGAACACGCGCCACAAGACGGCCGTGGGAGCAAGATAAGCGTGTCGTTGAAACGCACACAAAATGTACATCAGAGGACACGAAATGTCATCGCCCTGCCTGCTGTTTCTGCATTGCGGTGCGACTCGACCGCGGCCGCCCACGTTGGTGCGGAGCGCCGCCCGAGACTCGGTCCGCAGACTCGGCTATCGAGTGTATCTATCGAATATCTAGACCTTCCGGGCGACCCCGGCCGAGGCACCAACTACCGGCAACCGGCTGGGGACAACGATGCGTGGGCGCCGGTGACTCTGTGCCGGAGGGGGGGTCGAGCCTCAGTACAGCCCCATCGCTACTCTGGGCCCGCGGGCTCAAGCCTCAGCACAGCCCCATCTTGCATGTCGGTGGTGAGATATAAGAAGCCGTCTGGACCCTGTTTGACGTCACGAATTCGCTGGCGGAGCTCGGGTAGGAGGGCTTCACGACGGCTCTCCAACCCTTGCGCGTTGAACATGACTCGCGAGAGCTGCATGCCCGCGAGCCCGCCCGCAAACAAGTCACCCTTCCACTCGAGAAACCGGTCCCCCGCATAGAACACCATTCCCGAGATAGCGATGGACGGCTTGTAGTAGGTGAACGGTTGCTCCATGTCAGGCGCGTCGGTGGGTGGCTGAACGGTGGGTGGCGGCAGGCCTGACCTCACGCCGTCAGGGTCGGTCGAGTATGCCCGTCCATACGTGACGATCGGCCAGCCGTAGTTGAATCCACGTCGGATGATGTTGATTTCGTCTCCACCCTGGGGACCATTCTCGGTCTCCCAGAGCTCACCCGTCTCGGGGTGGAACGCCAAACCGATCGCGTTGCGGATCCCCAGTGCGAAGATCTCCGGTCTATAGCCGGATCGACCAACAAAGGGATTGTCGTCGGGGACAGTGCCGTCCTCGTTGAGCCGAAGGATCTTGCCGCCATGATGCTGCGGGTCTTGCGCCCAGCTCGTTTCACCGAGACTTTCCTTGAACCCGGGAGCACCAATGGCCAGAAAAAGCTTGCGGTCTGTCCCGAAAATGATTCGTGCGGCAGAGGGGCCGTCGGTCCAGGACACCGACTCGAAAATCTCGTCGACATCCTCAAGCTCGTATCCCTCGAGACGGGCCCTGACGACCACCGCTGTCCGAAGATGCTCCATCCCGGGTTTGGGCTTCCAGAACGCGACGTATACCAGTCGATTCTCTAAGAAGTCGGGGTGTACCGCGATGTCCACACCGGCGGTGTCCCGACGCTGACTCGTGATACCAACAGGCAACCCAATGATCGGGGTCGGGTCGAGCACGCCGCCGCGAATACGGCGAAGCGTGGGAAGGCCTTGCTCGGTGACCAGGATGTCGCCGTTCGGCAAAAAATCGAGCGCCCACGGATACACAAGACCCTTGATCGGGACGACGCGAACCCGTCCGCCCAACGTGTTGACGACTTGCGCCGTATCCGGCAGCGATACCACGGCGGACGCCGACTGTTGAGCCTCACTCGTCGAGGCCGCGATCGCAACAGTCACCGTTACGAGGACGGCGATCGAGATTCTGGATGAACTCCACTGCGACATCTTCTCTTACCTCGCGTCCAATTCCCGTGTCGACTCTGCGCGCGGGCGTTCCTACCGGCCCGACTCTTCCTCCACAGTGCCGTATTTCGCCTGCGAACCGGTGAGCATGTTTGGCAGACTGTAGTTCCCTTCGTGGCAGGCATACTCGACTAGCTCGTATTGCTCGTCGTCACTCTCGAAACGGAACATCGCGGTCCACGGCGCGGTCCAGACCGTCGGGTCGTTCACGGTGAACTCATACTCGAGCGTGCTCGGGCCGACTCGTGTGTATCGTTCGGTCAGGGTGAGATCCCCGGAAGATCCGAGATACGACACGCGCCCGTTGAAGTTCGTCGTTTCGACCACAAGGGTGTCCTCTTCCCATCGCCCCTGCGGAACCCCGAGCCACTGGGTCAGGTCGGGACCCACGGTCGGAAGCGTCTCAGTGGGGATGACGCGTGTCTCGTGAATCATCTCCTTCGTGATCGCCACATACCCCGGTCCCTGCACGATCTGCAGTCCGTTGTTATAGACCCGTGGCAGCATCAATCGCGGCAAACCACCTGTGATGCATCGATCGTCGGGAGGAATATCCTGAGGTCCCGAGAACGGGCCTTCTCGGGCGATACGAAGGAGCTCGTTGAGCTCGGCCGTCAGCTGCTCCCCGCGTGGGGTCAGCGCCGGGAGCCGACCATCCGGTGGATCAACAAGCATCGCTACCTGTGTGGAGACGGTCGCCCCCCCGTAGCCCAAGGTGGTGTCGCGCCATTCCCGTTCGTAGCCCCAGACACTGCCTAACGTCCCACCCTCGCGGCGCGCCACGGCCTCTTCGACCGACAGCTCGGTCGCGTCGATGCCCTCGGGACGCTCGAGCGGAATCCCGTGCGATGAATTGCTCGTCCAGATCGCCTGCAGGTCCGGCTCACCCCACGGTGTTCGGGGCACGTCATACGGACCGATGTCGCGCCGCATGATCGGCGTGAGGTCTACCGCCACGCCGGCGAAGCCCGTCTCGACGACAGCGATCCGAACGCTGTCCGGGCCCACCACGAATGATCGCCTCGCCTGCGTCCGCCCGTTCTCCGGCACGACGGGCTCTTCTTGAAATCTGACACCTGCCTGCCGCATCGACGCCGCGAGCGTGTCGAGGTCATCGACCACAAACCCAATGTGATCAATCGCACGCCCCTCGGTCATCGCGGGCGTTGCTCCTTCGGGATGCGCCGACACGAGCAGCCACGTGTCGGCGAACTGTAGCCCGTGGAGACGGCCTCGCAGCGATGCTTCCTCGCCACCCATCACGTCGCGGTAGAACGCCAGGGTCGCGTCGGGATCGGTCGCGCTGAGATGCACGTGATGAAAACCCAAATACTCGTTGTCCTCGACCAATTCAATGCGCGTGCCCCAAGGGTCGAAGATGAAGGCGATCTTGAAGAGGCCAGGGACGTCCCGGACCATAGAACCATCTTCAAAGCGCTGCAGCCTCACCCCAGAACCACGCACGCCCACCGCTTCCAGTTCGGCCATCTTGACGGGCAGGTCTGGCACAGAGAAGCCGATGTGGTTGATCCCGGTACCCTGTGTGCCACCGGTCGTAGATTGGGGTACAAAGACGACCTCGACGCCATAGCAGTTCGCGGCATCATCGCGGTCGGCTAGAGGTTCGCATCCCAGGTGAGCGGAGTACCACTCGATGCCCTTGGCCGGACTCGATGCCGTGATGTGCACGTGATGATAGTCGGCCGCCTGCGCCACCTTTGGCGGCGTCGCGACCAATGCAATCACAGGTAAGAGGGCGAGTGCGACACGAATCCTGGCCATGGCGTCGTTCTCCTTCATGCGGGTAAGTTCGTCGGCGACCGCTGTCTGCCGTGATTATGCCCTGGGTGACGGAGCACACGCCAGGTCACCGGCCCGCGACGTACCGCCCGGGATACGCCACGCGCGTTGCCGTGAGTAAGCGAGTCGTCTGGCGCGGCCCGCCGCCAGTCCGGCTCGAGCCAACTACCGGAACGAAAATCCGGTCGTCAAGAGTATCTGGCGTGGACGCCCGGGGTCAGCCGACTCGCCGCGAGAGGTGTCGCCGTTCCAGAAGTACTCCTCGTTGAACAGATTGTGAGCCGACAGCGTGAGCCGCACCGACTCGCGGCGCCAGGTGGCCGCGACGTCGACGAGGGTATACGGGTCGAGCTCAAAAGTATTGCCCTGGTCGACTTGCACGGCACCTACACGTTTCAGGTTGAGCACCAGATCCACGGCCGGGCTTGGCGTAAATGTCAGCCCCGCATTGACTACGGTATCGGGAGCGATCGGGAGGCGGTTCCCAGTCAGCACGGTATCGCCGCCATCGGACTCGATGACAAAGTCGCCGAATCGATTTCGATAGAACGCGGCGTTGAGGTAGGCGGAAAAAATCCCCTGGGATGTCCACCCGACACCGGTCTCGAAGCCTTCGTACTTGTGCTCGCCGGCGTTCGTCGGCAAGAAGAACGGCCCCTGTCGGACGGTGGTGATGATTCCATCTCGCACCATATAGAAGTAGGTGCCCTCGAACGACAGCCGGCCATCCAGCACGCTCGCCTTCGTGCCGACTTCATAGTTGTCGATATCCTCGGGATTGAGCGGGTTCAGCTCATTCCCAGGCCGAAGTTGACTCGCCCGCCGCGGCGGAAGGAACGCCTGCGCATAGGTGCCGTAGAGATTCAACGTGGGGCCGCCGCCGTCGACACCGAGCAGCTTGACGGTGGTGCTCATCTTCGGACTAAACGCGGTAAATGTGTCTTCGACTTTGGTACGCTCCGGGCTGAACGTGAGCGTGTTGTTGATCGCAAACCGGTCATAGCGCCCACCAGCGGTCACCACCAGTCGACGCACCGGCTCAATCAAATACTGCGCGAAAATTCCCGTATTGTTGAGTGTGTAGTCATTCCCGCCGAACCTGAAGAACTCCCACTCGCTCTTGGCCGGATGAACGGGGCTCAGATAGTTGAGCGGCCAGCCGAAGGTATCAGGGTCTGTATACATAAGGTTGCCGGCGCTAAACCCGTTGGTCCACTCATGGGAGGCACCAATCGTGAGGGTGTTGCGGACTCCGCCAACATTCGGGGTGAGCTCCAGCCTCCCCTCTGAGTATGTGATGTCTTCATCCGTCTGTAGCTCGAACGGGAACATCGTTAAGGTGTTCGCCTCGAGGTCAAAGGGTCCCCCAATGACGTCACCATCGTCGATGAATTTATATTGGATCGCTCGATACCCGAATACACCGACGAACTGCGCCCAGTCTGAGAGTTGCCGCGTGTAGTTCCCGGTGACTCGGCCCTCTTCTTGGTGATAGTTGGGACCTGGCACGTTGAGATCAGACAGCCTGTCAAATCGCGGGTCCAAATCGCTCAAGAGCACACCGTCGATGATGGGCACGTTTGTGGGCGTGCTCTGGTCTGAGAGCACGCGGTTCACGCTCACACTGCCAAAGGACTTTTCGTCCGGGACAAAGGCGAACTTCGCGAACAATGCGGTGCGGTCGATCGAAAAATCGAAGGGTCCGGTGTAGAAGCTGGAATCTCGTTCACTGGCGACCGATAGGTAGTACCCGCCCCAATCCTCGATCGGTCCCGACGCGCTTGTGGTTCCCTTTACGGTCGCAAACTCTCCAGTGGTGAAGTCGGCATCGAACTGATGATCAGGCGTGGGGTCCGCGGTTCGGACATTGACCGAGCCTCCAACCGCCGTCCGGCCATACACGGCCGAGTTGGGGCCACGGACAACCTCGATACTACTGGCATCGTGAATGGGAAGGTTCACCACCCGTGAGCTGTTTCTCGAATCTGTTTGAGGCACACCGTCAATGAGTAGGAGCGTCGTCGTGAACTCGTTTCCGTCGCGGGGCAACCCGCGCAGCATCACAGATTCGAACGCTCCGGCCTGTGTGCTGACGATGAGTCCCGGAACATGAGCAATGGCCTGGCCCAGTTCCTGGTCGCCACGTCGCTCGATTGTCGACCGGTCGACGATGTCGACCTGGGCGGCGACCTCTCCGATACTGAGGGGGGACCTCGTCGCCGTGACCTGGACGCGTTCCAGGTAGTTGGGCGTTACGTCAAGCTCGACAGTGAGACGAAGGGTGTCGCCCTCCGGGACGACCACATCGCCAACCCGAAGCGCGAGAAATCCCGCAGCCTCGACGACCAAGACGACATCGCCGGAAGGGACGGCGTCGACACGAAATCGGCCGCCCCCATTCGTGACAGCAATGACCACGGACCCTTCGATCGCGACGGTGGCGTTGGGCACGGCGGCGCCGTCAGCTCGATCAACGACGGTACCCGCGATGGAACCCGATTGCGCCCGCGCGGTCGACGCGCTGATGAGGAGGACCAATGTCGTCACGAAGAGCAGTGCGTGGAGAGAGAGCGAATGCCACAGGTGTGTTGCTCGACGCAAGACTGCCTCCTAAACCCGCGACGAGCAAAGAACTAAACCACCCCCACGGCACCGCGAGTGTAGCCCCTGCCCCAGCGGACCACACCTGAAGACTTTCTGAATAATTGTTCAGTTTCGGCGTCGTCCAAGGCGCCAGCCGGTGACGCGTTTGAAGCCGAGCCAGGTTCCAGTGAGGGCGGACACCGTAACCCCGATCAGGAGAGGCAGCATCACGAAATCCCAGACCGGCCGCGTCCGCAGGAGTCGAAAAAAGTCACCTCGGTGAACTGCTTCGAAGAGCCACCGATACCGTTGCCGGGCCGTATCCACGCCGTGCACGAGCTCTCCCGTCACCGCGTCGAGATAGAACCGCTCCCCGTCTTCATACTGGATTCGATAGACCGGGAATTCTACCCCCGTGTGATGACTGAAGTAGTACGCATCGTCATCGTTGAGCCATCCTTCGTCACGAATCGTTGCCTGGGGCCTAAGCGCGGCCGCGGCATCAGCCATGGATTGGCCGGTCGCCGGCGCCGCCCTCAATGTCTTCGCATCGAGGCGTCTCCTTTCTCCGTGACCGTTCCAGGCGATAAACGAGAGCTCCCCCAAGACCAGCGATGAATCGAGCCGGACAGTGCCGGAAGGTAGCGTCGCCGACGCGAGGCCGGCAATCATTGCGGAGACGTGTTCGGCGGGCAAATCGCCCTGTCGGAGTCGGGCTCGTTCTCCGGCAAACGACCGTCCTTCGAGCGCACCCCAGGGATTCAACGAAAGAAAACCACTCAGCAGCCAGGTCAGGACAAGAGCGCCGAAAGCAAGGCCGGTGTAGTGGTGCCAGAGCATCCATCCTCGGTATGGAGACGCACTCCCGCGACGGCCTGCCCCCAGGCGTGCAATGCCGATGTACATGCCGATTGCCGTGAGGAACAGAGAGACGAACGTCAGGCCAAGCACGGTCTGACTCCACGCAAACGTGTGCTCGCGCAACGCCGTGAAATAGATCCAATGTGGCACTGAGCCCAGCCAGTTCCAAAAACGCTCACGCCCCGTGGTGATTTGAAGGACCTCACCAGTCGTACCGGATACATACCACTCGGTCCGCGCCGCATCGTCTAAGGCGAAGTGGTGAAGCGGACGATGCGGTCGATAAAAGTCGTACACGGTCCATTGGTCACGGGTGATAGAACCGAGGCTGTCGACCTGCCCGGACAGACCCATGCGAGCTTGGAATGCCCTACTAATGTCGGTTGCGTCCGAAGCGTCCAAGCCGGGGCGAACTCTCCCGTTCGTGAGATCGACGACGATTTGACCGGAACCGTGAAAAGTCCGCAAGACGGGCTGTCCGGCCAGCATTTCCACGCGTACGCGCCGCAGCCCCTCGCTCGCCAACGCGGCCGACACTGCTGCCGTGCCTGGTCGACTACGCGCGGCACAACACCCAGAAAGATCGAGGACGTCGAGACCGACTACGCGCTCCGAATCCGTAAACTCGGGATACTGGACATAGAGCATGACGAACCCGGACATACACCACGCCGCGACCACGAAACCGATCGCGATTCCGGTATACCGATGGGCCAGGATCAGAAACCTCATGGTGTCGCGCCTATATTTCTGGCGGACGTCGGCGGGCCAACCGCAGATCGAGATGGCGTCGCACATCTGGCCATTCGGCAACGAGAATGCTGAACATCACCGTCGACCGTGTGCTCCCGTCGGAACGTGGCGCGTGATGGCGAATCACGCCGTCGCGTTGGGCGCCCAACCCAGCGATTGCGCGCTGGGAGGTGAGGTTGAAGCTGTCGGTGCGCAATCCCACGACGGCGCAACCCAACCGTTCGAAGGCATGCTCCATCAGTAGACGTTTGCACGTTGTATTGATATGACTCCGCTGGACACTCGCAGCGTAAAACGTATAACCAATCTCCACCCGGTCGATCTCCGCCACAATATCGTGGTAACGCGTAGAACCCACGATACGGTCTGACTCGAGATCACGCACCGCCATCCGTAGCATATGGCCGTCTCTTTGGCCGACCAATGCCGTTTTGATATAGGCGCGGGTTTCCTCCGGGCGCGGCACGCTGGTCTGCCACAGTTCCCACAGTTTCCCATCGGTGGCCGCGTCAACCAAGCCATCGTGGGGGTCAAGACTCAATGGCTCGAGGCATACCCGGTCGGTGGCGAGTGTGATGGGTTGTGGATTGATCAACAGCCACGCCCTTCGTCTACGCGCACAGCAACTCTGGCTCCGGGCTCTCCAATCGAGCCCCTGAGTCCGCCCGCCAAACCGTCAGACTCCAGTACTATACGGTGACCCAGAACACGACGAGATGCGTGGCGCGCGATACGCAGGATGGCGTGCGGATCACGTCAACGGTCCGCACTAATCCGGCAACAAGGAGGATGAAAAATGGACAAAACTCTTCGATACGTCGTGACTCTCGGGGCCAGCCTATGGGTGGGCCTCATGGCCGGGCCCACTGACGCGCAGGGCACGATCGGGCCCTCACTGGCCGACGCCAAGACGGCGCTGGCGGCCACAGAAGCGGCGGCAACCGAGATGGGTGTTGGGCTCAGCTGCGCGGTTGTCGACTCGCGGGGCGCACTCGTGGCACTCACACGCATGGATAGTGCCCGATACTTCACGGCGGACGTCGCGGTAGGCAAGGCACGGGCATCCGCCACGTTTGGCGCGCCCTCCGGAGGACTGGGAAGAATCGGCTCGCTGGGTCTGGGGAACGTCATCGAGGGGGGCGAGATGTTGTTCCTCCAAGGCGCCGTCCCGATCATGAAGGATGGCCAGCCAGTAGGAGCCCTCGGGTGCAGCGGTGCGTCGGCGCAACAAGATGAGGATGCGGCAAATGCTGGTGTGGCCGCGATGCCGTAGAAGATAGCTCGGACGGGTCGCCGGGCCTCCTGTGCCAACGTGTCAGGCATTCCGGACACCTGGCGGCCAGTCTATTCAGACCGCGCCGACTCAACGGCAAACGCGACACGAGCAACCAGAGCAAGAGAAACATGGCGCAGCAACCAAACGTTCCTTTAGGTCACACGCGGGGTGCCGTTTTCTCGAGTCACACCCACGCGACCCGAACCATTCCGAGCGTCCTTAGCGCACGATACTCCAGCGTAGCTTCACGACCCGCGAAAACGCGCCGCTGCGTGTGGACGCTGATCGCTGCAGCAGCGTTGCTGGTGCCTGGCGTTCGAGCCCAAGAGGCGAGTCAGGATTGGCCGCAATGGCGAGGGCCCAATCGAACCGGAGCGGGGGCGGAATTCACCGCCCCCCGCGCGTGGCCCGACCGCCTGACACTCAAGTGGAGCGTGGAAGTGGGTGAAGGACACGCCACACCAGTGCTCGTCGATGACCGGATCTTCATGTTCACGCGGCAGGGCGACCACGAAGTCTTGAGAGCGCTCGACGCCGAGACGGGAGGCGCCGTGTGGGAGACGCGCTACCTGGCCCCCTTCTCGTTCGATTCAGGCGCCGTATCGCATGGACCCGGGCCCAAGGCGACACCCACTCATGCGAACAACAAGCTGTATACCCTTGGTCTTGGCGGCGTGGTGACCGCATTCGACGCGGTCTCCGGCACCGAGGTCTGGCGCATACCCGAACCGCCGGCGGCGCCGCTCTACGGCACCGCAGCGTCGCCACTCGTGGACGACGGCCTGGTGATCGTGCATGTCGGTGGTCACGACCAAGGCGCGCTGACAGCGTTCGACGCTGACACGGGAGAGGTCCAGTGGGCCTGGGATGGCGACGGTCCTTCGTATGCGTCGCCCCTGGTGGCTGGCCTCGACGGAACCCGTCAGGTCATCACGCTGAGTCAAGAGAGTGTGATCGGCGTATCGGCGTCCACCGGCGAGCTTCTCTGGCACCGCCCCTTCAGCACGCCCTATACCCAGAACGCCATCGACCCCATCGTCGTAGAGGACACTGTCATCATCGCGGGCGTGCAGTCACCGACCTCGGCGTTTCGCGTGTCGAGGCGGCACGATGGATGGACGACGGAACCCATGTGGGAGAATGGAGAAACACCGGTCTACATGACCAACGGCGTTCTCTTGGATGGGATGCTGTTCGGGCTGTCCGAGCGGAACAGCGGTCAATACTACCTGCTGGACATCGGTACCGGGGAGACGGTCTGGACAAGCGCCGGAAGACAGGCCGAGAACGCGGCCATCGTCAGCGCCGGCGAAACGCTCTTTGTCCTCGAAGATGATGGAGAGCTGATCGTCGGGCAGGCCAGCGCGACCGGATTTGAAGAGATACAACGCTATCAGGTCGCGGATACCGCGACATGGGCGCACCCCACGATTTCTGGCAACCGCGTGTTCATAAAAGATGTCTCGACATTGGCGCTATGGACATTTGACTAACTAGCGCACCGCCGCCCAGAGAAGTTACGCGTGGTTCGAGCCGCGACGACGAACCAAGGTGATCTGCGATGCATGGGGGCCACTCTGTTGGAGTTCTGGATCATGGCGATGCAGAGGACGTCGCAAGAACCGCGCCATGGCGGACAACCAGGGAAACCGAACGCACAAGGCTCGGACGCTCCCGGCTTACACGCTTGCATCGATGACCGGTCCGCCGGTCCACCGCGCGCGACTCTTCCATTCTTCCGCTCACCCACCGTCACTCCCGGACCGCGTGCACTATCAATCTGATGGGAGGCCCGTCAACTTGACTGTGAGCATGATCCCGCGGCCTCTCGGTGTCACTGTGTCGTGCTGGTGGGTGGGAGCGGTTGCGGTCCGACCCTCGACCTGACCCGCAACGTGAACGTTCGATGTATCAGCACCCCGCCCGACGTCCACGTGGTCGGGGGCGGCCGCTATACTCGGGACCGGTCCCACCGGGGCGGCTTTCCGCCCGTCGTTTGAGCACTACGCGTTTGTGGAGGTGGATTGTGCGAGCACATCTGAAAGCCTGGCGATTCGGCCACGTCGTGGTCACCGTGTTCGTCTTGATCGTCGGTGCGACGGCCGTCTTCGTCGAAACGGCAGCGGCCCAGGACCGGGCACGCGACCTGGCGACAGCGAATCCGGCCGAGGTCGGCGTCTCTGCTGATCGACTCGCGCGACTCGATGCCGGGATGCGGAGGGTCGTCGACGACGGCACCCTGGCGGGCGTCGTCATGATGCTTGCTCGGCACGGCAAGGTCGTCTTCGCCGACAGCGCTGGCACCCTGGACATCGGCACCGCCCAGCCGGTCCAGCTCGATTCGATCTTCCGAATCTTCTCCATGACAAAGCCGGTGGTCGGGGTCGCCATGATGATGCTCCACGAGGAGGGCGCCTGGCAGCTTCGTGACCCTGTGTCACGACACATCCCGGCATTCGCGCACCTCATGGTCCACACCGGCGTGGACGCTGCCGGCAACTCGCAGCTTGACGCGGTCGACCCGGCGCGGCCGATGACCATACGCGATCTGATGACGCACACGGCGGGCCTCGGGTATGTGTTCAATCAAGCCCACCCCGTAAACCGCGCGTTCGTGGAAAGCGGTGTCTTGGACACGCAGGCGCCATTGCAGACGATGATCGACAAACTCGCCAAGATTCCGCTCTTGGCGCAGCCCGGCACAGAGTGGGTCTACAGCGCCGCGGTCGATGTCCAGGGCTATTTGGTTGAGCAGCTATCGGGACAGCCCCTGGGCGATTTCCTGGAGGAACGCATCTTCGCACCACTGGGTATGGTGGATACGGCGTTCTACGTTCCTGCCGACAAGCTTCATCGCCTCGCGACAAGGCATGGCCACGATGTCGACGGCGCATTGACCGCGCCCGATGGGGGACCCGCGCCCACCTCGCCACCCCTTGGTCCGTCCGGCGGCGGCGGACTGTATGGCACGGCGCCGGACTATCTCCGCTTCGCGCAGATGTTGCTGAACGGCGGCGAATTGAATGGCGCCCGACTCCTCGCGCCGCGGTCAATTGCACTGATGAGCCGGGACCACCTGAACGCACGTGAGCGCGCGACGCATTTCTTCCCTGGTGAGGGATTTGGGCTCGACTTCTCGGTGGTCATCGATGACGCGGCGTCGGGTCAGTCGTGGTCCACCGGGTCGTATTACTGGTTCGGCGCGGCGGGTACGTGGTTTTGGGTAGACCCGGTGCAAGACCTGACCTTTGTCGGGATGGTTCAAGTCGACCCAGCGGCCTACAACCGCGTCCACCAGCTCTCGCGGAGTTTGGTGTATCAGGCGATCGTCGCGAAGTGAGCGCGGCGGCCGCGGTTATTCACACCGGCGTGTCGGCGCCGAGTGCTGCCGACAAGCGCGCGATCGGCCATGGCATACAATGCGCGGATGCCAAAGCTGGTAGTGGAAGGATACGACGCAGTCGACGTGACAGCGGGTTCACGCTTGGTGCTCGCGATCGAACAAAACGCCGGGGTCGATGTCATGCACGCGTGCGGCGGCAACGCCCGCTGCACGACATGTCGTGTCGAGTTTATCGACGGTGAACCGTCGAAGATGACTGCGGCCGAAAAGGACTGCCTCAGCGCTCGCGGCCTCACCGGAGTAAGGCTCTCATGTCAGATTGCGTGTGAGGGAGACATGACCATCCGTGCCATCAGTCGGTTGGAGGGAACCGGTCGCCCGGACCCTGGCCCCACGCCCGAGACCAGCATCACTCCGCCTCCCGAGTGGACGTGACGCGTCGGCGACCCATCGGGCCCCGATAAGTTCAAGGGGACGGCGTTCCCAGCATCAGGTAGAGAAGAACAGCTATCAGCGGCAGGTCGACCGTCAATCCTGGGATGAGCCCGCCTCGACGGTCGCTCGCGCCCTCGTCGCGACCGGGGTGCCGTTCTTGAGACAGGTCGGCGGCCAGCCGTTGCTCGAGCTCTTCACGCGCTTGGCGGCGCTGCGCGGTCGGAACGCTCCGCTGATCACCTTCCGCGGCATTTTCGGCAAGCTGACTACGATAGACGGCCACATTAGCCGCCGTTGCACCGTGATCGGGTACACGTTGACGAGGGCGCACAACCGGCGCCCGGATGAGAGCGAGTGAGACGACGACCAAGAGGAACGACATCACCAAGAACCCGATCATGTGCGCTCCTTCTTCGGGGCCCTGAGCAGTCGTCGCGCCCGTTTTTGCTCCTCCGCCGTGGGCGACCCATGCGGTCGTGGCGGCCCGGGTCTCAACTGACGATAAAGCCTCAAGGCACTCCCGACGAGAATCGCGAACGGTCCAAACCATAGTGGATAGGTGGTCGGCTTTAGCGGCGGGCGATACAGGACAAAGTCGCCATACCGATCGGTGAGGAACGCTCGGATATCGTCGCCACTCTCACCGGCCTCCATTTGCTCGCGAATCTCGCGGCGCAGATCCATGGCGAGGTCGGCCCGGGACCCGGCGAGGGTTTCGTTTTGACACACGAGACAACGGACCTCTTCCAAGAACACCGGGAGACGCGCGTCGAGCACCGCGGCCGGTTCATCGATTGCCCCGTGTCCATCCCGCCCCGTCGCCGTGATGGTCAAGACCGCCATCACACACAAGACCACGCTCCATCGGTCCAATCGCTCGAGTATCGGCAAGATGGTGTCGTTGATGACGGAGGTCGTGAGGGGACCAACCTGCTTGAAGCGGATCGCGCCCGTCTTGTCGATGAGATAGCTTTCGGGCACGCCGTAGACCCCATAGTCAATACCCGTACGTCCTTCGACGTCCTGGAAACTGAGTACATATGGGTCGCCAAATCGATCGAGAAACGCGCGTGCGCCTCCTCTGGCCTGTCCTTGTAGCCGAGACCGTAGATGGGCACCAGCCCGGTGTCAGCGAGTACCGTCAAGAGGGCATGCTCTGCGCGACACGCCACACACCACGAGGCCCACACGTTGAGCAGCCACACTTCTCCCAACACGTCTTCCGGCGCAAAGGTCCGGCGTAGTTCATGAAGCTGCGGGAGCCGGAAAGCCGGTGCGGGAGCACCGACCAGCGGTGAAGGGATATGACGTGGATCGAGACTGCGTGCCACGGCCAGGAACGCTGCCAAACGGTTTGTACTGAATACGCACCCGCCACGCACCGTCGCCCAACGGTTCACCGAGCGACACATACAGGTCGCGAAAGAGCCCCGCATCGATGGCCGTTTCGGTCATCACGTTCCGCGATACGTCGTACACGCGCTTTTCCGAACGCAGCGGTTCCAGTCTGCGTCCTTGGCTGAACACGTCGATAGCGGCTCGCGCGGCCAGATAGTTTGGGCCGCGGACCTGGGTCACCCCTCTGAAGCTGAAGGTATACCCAGCAACGTCGACGGTATCGCCGACCTGCATTCCGAGATCCCTGTCCGTCTGGTAGCCCGTGACGACGGTGATTCCAATAATGGTCACCGCCACCCCAAGATGCGCACACCGCATGCCGTAGTAGCTCCGCGGGCGGCCTGTCTCACGCATTCGACGCCACCCGCCCGAGGCGGTCAGCACCTCCGAGACACTGACCCACGCCGTGGCGACAATCCAGAAAGCCAACGCTGATGGCTCCCAGCACACTCAGGACGCGGGCGACATCATCGATGACGCACGGGTCTTTAGTACCCAGCCCAGGGCCGCATACAAGGCGAGCAGAAGATAGAGCAGCATTCCCGTCCACGCGGCCGGGACATGCACAAAAAGTACACGATACGCATCGCCCTGCTGAAAATCTGTCGGCGCCACGATGAGACCGATATACAACCCGAGGGCGAAAAGGATTGCCGCCGGCACGGCAAACCACGGAACGAGACGTCCGGCCAGTGGATACAGACGCGCCGGCGCGGCGTAGGTGGACCAGCGAACGCTCTGGGTCGTCATTCGAGCGATGTCCTCAATGCGCCTGCGACAGCCCACGGGGCACACAACACCCCGAGAATCAACAACGCTCAGAGAAGTCTCAAGCTTGCGTCCGCACTGCCACCCGTCTGTGTCGCCTGCACCGCGCCCGTGCCAAAGACCAGCGCGGGGATACACAACGGCATCACAAGTAATGACGTCAGGATCCGGTCGCCGCGCACGCCCAACGTCAGGGCCGCCCCGATAGCGCCGACCAGCAGGACGACCGGCGTGCCGAGCGTGAGTGAGGCGGTCAGGATCAGCGGTGCGTCGAGCGACAGACCGAATTGCATGCCAACCAGTGGCGCCACGAGCACGAGCGGCACGACCGACACCAGCCATTGCGCGAATACCTTGGCCAGCACGATGAGAAAAACAGGTTACGGCGTCAGCAACATCTGTTCAAGCGTGCCGTCGGTGTGGTCCTCGACAAAAAGCCGGCTGAGCGACAACATCGAGGCGAGGAGGGCAGCAACCCAGACGCGCCGTGCGCCATCGTTCGCAACAATTGCGTCTCAGGGCCAATGCTCAACGGAAAGAGGCTGACCACCATCACGAAGAAAAAGAGAGTCCCCAGCACATCGGACCGCCGCCGCCAGGCGAGTGTGACGTCACGCCAGACCATCCATCCGGCCATTGCCGCCGGTGAGATTGCTCTCATGCCGTCAACTCGATTCGTAAGGACGTCGAGGCACCCAGCCTCAACGCCTGATGCGTGGAGACGATGGCCATCCCCCCCTCCGACACATGCTCATCAATGAGCGATCGCGTGGCGCCGACGGCGGTCTCATCCAACGAGGCCAAGACTTCATCCAAAAGCCAGAGCGCGCGAGGACACGCGATGAGCCGAGCCAGCGCGACCCGACGGAGCTGCCCCATGGAGAGCTGACGCGCCGACATGTCAGCCTGACGACCAAGACCCACCCGCTGCAATACGTCGCGCCCTTCCTCTCGGCCGATCGCTGACCCGTTCAGAGCGCACATCACGCGGAAATTCTCGAGCATCGTGAGGCCGCTCTTCACCCCGGTGCGATGACCGATATAAGTCACCGAAGAAACGCACCAGCCTGGAAACCTCGGCGGCTTCCGGAGAGATTTCGTCGCAAGAAAGACGCGACATTGACAACGCCTTCTGGACGCACACTGCACTGTCGGGCCCCAACCTCATTCACCTGTGCCTTTCAATAGGTAATACTCGACGAGCGGCCGGAACGTTGACGCGAACACTGGCGGAAATTGCGGCACACCGTACGCGGAGCGACCGGTCACAGACGCGAGTCAGGCGTGACGAGCGAGCATGGTGTACCCAAACCAACTAAGGCGCCAGCGCCGCCCTCGGCGCCGAGCACATGTCACCGCCCTCAACATACGAAATTCTAGGGTTGAACCTGTCGTCGTTGACGGGCGCGGCCCTTGATATGGCGTATGGCGGGATGCCTGGCGATCAAACCGAGCGCATCCTCCAACAAAGATCGCCCAGGCTCCATGCGGGGCCACGGGGAGGCGCCGGAGGGATGCGGAAGCGGGATCACGTCCGCCGTCTCGCCGGCAAAACGGATGCGCATCTGCCTGCCGATGACCTCGACGAGGGACCGGCACACGACAAATTGCTGAATGGCCAACTTGCCTACCGGGATCACGAGCGACGGCTGAAGGATCTGAAACTCGGCCTCTAGCCAACCCGCGCAATTGGCGATTTCTCGTGGGGTGGGGACCCGGTCTCCGCCTCGGGGTTTCTTCCCTGGGAAACAGCGGCACACCGCCGCCATATAGATCGACGACCGAAACGCTGCCTCATCCAGACCCGTGTTTTCGTGAAACCATCGGAACAGCGTCCGGCCGGCCGTCCAGGCAAACGGGCGACCAAGCGTCGGTTCCTTGTCCCCGGGGGCTTGGCCGACGAGGATTACCTTGCTTACGACCACTCCCCCACTCACGACCGGACGGTGCATATCCGGGCACGTCGTGCAGACTCTCAGAGCGCTCACGTGGCATGCCAGGTTGGCGTGGGTCGTTCCCAAGCTGGAACACTCCTATTGCATGCAGTGGATTGCGGGGAGTTTCGCCGGTTGTTACAGAGCCGCGACCCGTTGTCGCAGGGCGAACACAACGAGCACGCTCGACGCGCCGACCATCAGCGCAATGTACTGCATACCGTCAACTATCCATGCCATGCGAACCCGGTCAGGTCATGCGCACTCCCTAAGGATTCCTCCGCACTCGCGAGATTTCATGCGCACTCCAGAAATTGTCGCGACGTCGTCAGCGTTGATCTGCTGTAGGGGCGAGAATTCTGTGCTGCCGAGGTCGCCCCCATCGGTTACCCACTTAGTCCGAGGGGAGCACGGTACTCGGCAGTCACGGAACTCGCCACGACACACGTCAACGCACCGACACACCCTTGAATCCGCGTGTCGTTGGGGTCGCGGAGGGCGTCGAGACGAGGGCAGGCACCGTTTGAGTCCAGCGCATGGGATACGAGTTTTTTCCGTGCCGTTCGAGTATTTCGTAGTATTCGGCGAATTTATTTCGTGCGTAGCAACATTTAATACTCGAAAACATTGACTTCAATACTGTCTTGTGGTGAGTCGGCTACGTGAGAAACATATTAAACGGAATCAGTAAGCGCGTCGCAATATTGATCCTGGGCATGGTTGCCATGAGTCTGTCGACGCCGGCTCTGGCGGAGCGAGCAGTGGCCGGAGGGGTGTCGGGCTCGGTCATCGACGCCGTAGGCGGCGCGCTGACCGATGTCCGCGTCGAATTGTGGCAGGCGTCGGCGGGCCGGCCGGTTGGCTTTCCGCTGCATGTAACCTCCACCGACGCTGGGGGCGGCTGGAGCTTTCGGGCCGTGGTGCCTGGCGAATATGTTGTCCAGATTCGTCTCAACGATCAGCTCACCGGTCTGCCCGTCTTGATCGACGAAGGGTCGTTGCTCACCGGCCTGCAGATCGTCGCGCCCAGCGCGACCGCAGCGGCGGAGGCGTGCCCTTGTGGGTGATCGCCGCGGCGGCTACCGCCGGCGTCACGACTGTGGGTTTGGTGCTACGCGACAAGAGTTAGCCCGAGCGCCTTCTCACATCCGTCTTGTCATTCACGGACGGCACACGTCGTGAGCAGATCATTCTCTCGGCCGGATTCTGTCTGGCGGTCGCCTCCAGCGTATTCGCGTATCGCGTCGTTGGACCGTATGGCGACGGGCCGTTCGGAGCTGGATTTCGTCGCGTCGTTCATCCCGCGACCGGAGAGACCATCCTCGTTTACGACCATCTAGCCGACGATGCATCTGTCCGCGCGGTCGTCGACCGACAAACGCGGCGCCTGACCGAGTTTCGTATCGACACTGACCGTGATGGCCGGACAGACGCGACCGCTAACCTCCTGGGCGAGATGGTACGGGTCGAACGTGATGACGATAGGGACGGCATCATCGACCGGTGAGAGTATGTCAACCGGAGCCAAGAGATCGCCAAGGTAGGATTCTCACTGCGTCACGATGGGGTGCTCGACGCGTGGGCCTATTACGACTCCAGGGGCGCCCTCACGCGGATCGAGGTTTCGACGGCCCGCAATGACACTGTCAACCGTTGGGAGTACTACAAGAACGCCGCATTGGTCCGTCTCGAGGAAGACACGCCGGGCAACGGCACGGTAGATCGGTGGTCGACCTACGTCGGCGGTGTGCTGGCTGAGACCCGGACCGAGCCACCCGTTTCTGGACCCTAGTCCGCTGTAACCGTCATGTCTCGCATAAGTCCCAGGCGGTGCATCCCGCGTGCCAGCGTTGCTCCTCGGTCACAAATAGCCGATTTGCTCCCTCGTCGTGCCTTGCCAGGCCGGCGCCGCGCGCCGGGACTTATGCAAGACGTGACGGTTACAGGGGAATAGCCGGCGGTCATCGCGTATGGCACGCGTCCACACTGCCACCGTCTTTGTCCTGGGGTGGGGCGCGCTTGCCTTTGGGGCGGAGTATTCCTGGGCGTATGCGCCGCTGCTGGTCATGTGCGCGACTCTGGGCGTCATGGGTCTCGTCATGACAGGCAACGACGCAACTTCTTTGACGAACCACGCCAATCCACAAAGATCCGTGGCCATCGGTGTAATTGTTGTCGTCGGGGTCGCCGGGCTCCAGGCAATACCGTTGCCCCGCGCTTTGGTCTCGGTTGCCAGCCCGGCACGATTTGACATCGACTTCGAGGCGTTACACGCGGTCGCGGTACCCAGAGCACCAGACCTCGCCTCCACACCGCCCACGCCACCTTCGACGATCTCCATCTGGCCCTCGCGGACAGTACTTGGGCTGGCGTTCATTGTCTCGCTCGGAGTGCACAATGCTCGGCGCCACGCGCGCTGAGCATTGTGCGTCCGAATGACCTGATACGGGGCCTCATTGCGTTGGGCGTCCTTGTCGCCGTTGTCGGTGTAATACAGCGCGCGTCAGAAAGCGACGTGGTCTACGGATTTTGGTATCCACGAAAATCCATACGTCCAGCGGCACCGTTTACAAACGGCAACCATGTGGCGGGATGGCTGGTGATGACGCTGTCAGTGTCAGTCGGGTATCTCTGTGGCGCTGTGTCGCGCCGCGCTCGTCGCACACCTGCCTGGCGCCGACGGCTGCTCTGGATCGGATCGTCCGCGGTGAACGAGATCCTGCTCGTGACGATGGCCATCGGGGTCATGGCCGTCGGCGTGGTCGTGACACTCTCGCGATCGAGAATCATCTCGCTGGTGGTGGCGCTCGCCGGCGCGGGTCTCTGGGCAAACCGTCACCACGCCGGCCGCCGGCAACGGTTTCTTATCCCGATCGCTCTGGCGCTGGTGCTCGTCGTGGCCGTCGGTCGTGGTGGTCTCGATCGAGTTGGACAAGAGTTCGAGCGGGCGTCATGGAACGATGTGGGTCGCCGCATTCCGATCTGGCGCGACACGACGACGATCATCCGAGACTTCCCGGCGACCGGGACCGGACTCAATACTTCCGGCATCGCGATGCTCGCGTACCAGAAGGACATCGCCGACACCCGTGCCGTCGAGGCCCACAACGACTACCTACAACTGGCAGCGGAGGGCGGGCTCCTGCTCGGCATTCCCTTCCTCCGGCTTGGGTGGGTGGTCACCCGCGAGATACGCCATCGCTTCACCGAGGAAGCGGACGCACACGATGCGCAGACCTACTGGCAGCGGGTAGGCGCCGTGACCGGGCTGGGTGCGATCGCCCTCCAGGAAACCGTTGATTTCAGCCTCCAGATGCCGGGAAACGCGGCACTTTTTGCTGTGCTCCTCGCCATCGCCATGCACCGACCTCGGTGTCGTGAGGACGAGGCTCCGCAACGGGCGGAAGGGCGCGTTTCTCACTCGCCGGAGGCGATGTCACGTCGGCACGCGGGCTTGGCCTTAGGTCGGGCGGAAACGTGAGGTCATCTCTTCAAGGTCGATACCGCCGTCTTCCTGAAGAAGACCAAACAAGAGGTCGTCGCGAACCCTCTGACCCGCCACGTAGTAGCTCTTCCTCACGCCTTCACGGGTAAAGCCGCACTTTTCCATGATCCGCGCAGAGCCAACATTTGAGACCAGGGTATCGCCGCTCAGCCGACGAGCCTGGAGCTGAACAAAGCCATACCAGATGACGAACTCACACGCTCTCATGCCGTAGCCCTTCCGCCAGTGCATATCGTCGAGCTGGTAGCCGATCGTGTAGTTGCCGGCCCCAAATATGACCGGCAAGAGCGCGCAGTTGCCGACGAATGTCGAGTTGTCGACCTTTCGAATGGTGAACACGTGATTCTCGGGCGTGTCCCCAGAACGCAACGACGCCTGCATCGGCTCGAGCAGCGGCATGAAATACTGACGCGTCTCCTCGGGCAAGTTCGGACCAAAGTACACGTGTTCACACACCCGTTCCTTGGCTAGCATGCGTGCGACGTCTCGGAGTTCGTCCAGCTCGGCATACGAAAATCGAAGCACTCCGTCCGTCCAGCTTCTGTGCATCCTCAGAATCTCCCGACCGCCGAGACCTCGCGTCGCGAATCTCTGGAACAAAATGCTAGTGTAGTGCGTCCGAAATACTGGGCATCTTTTTGTGGCGCGGCGCCAAGGCGAGGCAGCGGGCCCCCGCCTGAACCTCCCGCGGTTTTGCGCCACTCGACTGCACTGAGATACCTCACGTAACCGAAGGCAATCCACTCATCTTGGATATCTCATACGGCGCCACCCGGAGGCAATCGTGAGTCGGATGATCGACTGGTTCGCGCGCAACACCGTGGCGGCCAACCTGCTGATGGTCTTCGTTGTCATGAGCGGCGTTCTCGCGGCGTTTACCGTCAACGAAGAGGTGATGCCGGAGATCGAGCTCGACCGGATCATCGTGGAGGTGCCGTATCTTGGCGCGGCACCCGACGAAGTCGAGGAAGCGGTCTGTATTCGGGTCGAGGAAGCGATTCAGGGCATCGACGGCATCAAGCAAATCGAGTCGACCGCGTCCGAAGGTATGGGGATGGTCCTGGTCGAGCTCGAGCTTGGCGCCGACGTCCGCCGGGTTGTCGATGAAATCAAGAGCAATGTCGATGCGATCACGACCTTCCCAGTCGAAACCGAGAAGCCGATCATTCGAGAACTGACCAACCGAATTCAGGTCACAGACATCGCGGTCTCGGGCGACCTCGACCCGCTCTCGCTCAAAGCGGTGGCCGAGCGAGTGCGTGACGAGCTCGCCTCACTGCCGGGTATCAGCCAGGTCGATATTGTCGGGGCGCCGCCGTATGAGATCTCCATCGAGGTATCCGAAAACGCCCTCCGCCGACACGGATTGACGTTTGACGAGGTCGCCGACGCGGTCCGGCGTTCGTCACTCGACCTCCCGGGCGGTTCGGTACGCGCCGAGAGCGGAGAGATTCTCCTCCGCACGGTGGGACAGGCGTATCGGGGTGACGAATACGAGCGCCTCGTGCTCTGGACTCGGTCTGATGGGAGCCGTCTCTATCTTGGCGATGTCGCCAGTGTCATCGATGGGTTTGCGGAAACGGACCAAATCGCCCGCTTCGACGTCGAGCCGACGATGATGGTGTCCGTGTTCCGCACTGGTGAGCAAAGCACGCTCGACATCGCCGCCATGGTTCAGGAATACGTCGCGACCGCCGCGGGACGTTTCCCGGAGGGGGTCACGCTCACGGTGTGGCTCAACAACGCCGAACCGCTGGGCGCACAGCTGACCCTAATGCTGCGCAACGGCGTAACGGGGTTTGTGCTCGTCTTCGTCGTGCTCGCGCTCTTCTTGGAGCTTCGCCTGGCGTTTTGGGTCAGCTTGGGTATCCCTATCTCGTTTCTCGGCGCGATCGCGCTCATGCCGATGGTCGGCGTGACCATCAACATGATGTCGTTGTTCGCGTTCATCCTGGTACTCGGGATCGTCGTGGACGACGCCATCATCGTGGGTGAAAACATCTTTCGCCATCAGGAAGACCACGGCGACGGGTTGCGCGGTTCGATCGAAGGCGGGCAGGAGATCGCAAAGCCGGTCGTCTTCGCCGTCTTGACGACCGTGGCGGCGTTTATGCCGCTGATGTTCATGCCCGGTCTGATGGGCAAGATGTTCGTTGTCATTCCGTTGATCGTGATTCCCTGCCTGCTGTTCTCGTTGCTAGAAGCGCTCACCATCCTGCCGGCTCACCTCTCCCACTTTGTTCGTCGGACCCGAACGGGCTGGTGGAGCCGGTTTCAGGGGATGTTCGCGAATGGCCTCAAAGTCTGTGTCCGCCAGCTGTATCGGCCCGTGCTTGAAACCGCGCTGCGCTGGCGCTATCTAACGGCCGCGA
>CAUZIB010000056.1:0-30942 GCA_963579735.1 Vicinamibacteria bacterium
GTTGGGTTCGACGCTGTCGGTCTACCCGGCGGCAGGTTTCCCACTGGCGGCCGCGGAGCGCGGCGTGCCCTACGTCGTGGTCAACCGCGGTGCAACGGACCACGATGGCCACGCCGCTGTGACGTTACGGCTCGAGGGTGACGTGGTGGAGCTGTTTCCCCCTGCCGTCGCCGAAGCGCTAGTGCCGTCAAGATGTTCGGGCGGTGCCGTGGTCGGAGGGGATTCCTGAGGACGATGAACCACGTCAGTGTCTACAGTGCGAGGGATTGTTCTTCGTGACGACGCGCAACAGCAGAAAACTGTACTGCTCACAGTTGTGTGATGGCGCGGCCAAAGCGAATCGGCATCGCCAAAGACAAAGAGCCGCAGCACGTAAATAGCGGCGCGGCGGGCGGGTCAACGGGGACGGGGGTTACGAAAGGATTCGCTTCACGCTTGCGTGTCGTCGTAGCCTAGGGTGATGCATCCTTCTCTCAAAATCGTCGAAGGGGCGGTTTCCCCAGATGACGAACACATGGCACTCAGCTACGGATCGTTCGACACAGATAAACCTCCGTTTCCAATCGTCGCTCGTGTGTCGCCACCCCGGAAGGCCGTGATCACTCTTGAACTACTGGTAGACGACTCAACGACACGCGGTAAAGAGACCATCGCTGACGTACGACGTAAAGTGCATTGGTTATTCCTTGAAAAAGGTGAGAGAGAGCCCTGGGCGTACGCAAGATACCACTGCACGACAGGCGCTAATGTGTACAGCAACATTCACTGGGGCTGGGTATCCACGACATCCAGCCCAGAGCGCCCAGGGGCCACGTAGAACGCGTAACGCTTATGAGAGACTGCAATATCCCAACAGCAAGGCGTTGCAGACTGGATGTCAAAGGGTCGTGTACGAGATGCTGCTCACGAGAGAACCACGTTCAGCAGCACGGGGCTAGTTCTACGTGACCATGACCGGCCAGCCCCTATTCTGGGGTCCCGAACTTAAACACGCCATCCTCAACGACGAGCACATCCAGGTTGACCTTGTGCTCGCATTGTGGGCACGTCGCTGTCGAGCAGCTTTCGAGGTACTGGTCGTCAAATGGATCAAGGTCAAGATTGACCGATCTCCGAATCCAGTCCTCATAGAGGTTCCCGCATTTCGGACACTGCACCGTGATGTCTTCTATCGGTGACGTCATATCATCCTTCGATCACAACAACTCGCATCGATTCTTACCAGCCTACTTCCACGCGGCGGCCGGTTCAACGGGGATGTCCCCGGGCTGTTTGGCCGACGTTAACGACACTGGCTCGTGCGTGTTTCCGTACAATCTGGAATGTTGTCGAACAAGAACTCCAACCATGGGCTTGTCGGGCCGACGTTGCCCGCCCCATCGACTGCCCACACGCGCCAGCGTCCGGCAATGGTCCCATCCAACGTGGTTGGCTCATCCCCGAGATAAATGAACGCGCAGTGTGTCTCCGTAAGCGCTCCCGGACAGTAGGCGGGGCCCGGAATCGTGGAGGGAGCATCGACCCCCCCGAGCCTCTGGGCCCGCCCTCGAAGCCGCACCACCTCGCGCAGAAGCGTTTCTCATTCTGCGGGCTCGATCCGCAGCACTGCGCCTAGCGCGTCATCGCCCGTGACCCGCCCTTCGGTCAAGACGTACAGGTAGCCGTTGGGGCCCTGCCGTACGTCCCGGAACCGCTGACCAATCTCCGTGAGTAGCGACTCGGGCCGTCCGATGGGCATCCCGTCGTTGAACACGATCCGCTGGAGCTGCCGCGCCCCGAGCGCGCTGACGAAGAGGCTTCCCTGCCAGGCGGGAAACCGGTCACCGGTGTAGAACACCATTCCCGAAGGGCTGATGGCCGGAACCCAGAAGATGAGCGGCATCTCGATGCCCGGGCGCCACCACGGTTGCTCTGACACGAACTGGCCGCTGTAGTCGCGTCCGAGCGACACGAGCGGCCAGCCGTAGTTCCCCCCGGGTACAAGGATGTTGACCTCGTCGCCGGCCAGCGGCCCGATCTCGAGCTCCCACAGCGCGCCGGTGTCGGGATGAAAGGCCAACCCATATGCATTGCGGTGCCCGTAGGTGTAGATCTCCGGCCGTGCGCCGGGTTGTCCGACGAAGGGGTTGTCGTCCGGGACGCTCCCGTCGTCGCGCAGGCGGAGTATCTTGCCGACGTGGTCGCCCAGGTTCTGCGCCCGCATTCGTACTTCGGGGTTGCCTGTGAGCACCATCGTGTCGCGGTCGGCCACCGTCAGGTAGAGCATGCCGTCGGGCCCGAACGCCATCCGGCCGCCGTAGGTGCCGCCGCCCCCCCTCGTGGTCGGCCCGGCCGGCTCCCAGGCGTCGGCCACAAAGATGTCATGAACGTCGACGAGCTGTGTCCCATCGAACCGCCCGCGCGCTAGCGCGAGGGTAGCGCCCCGTTCGCCCGCCTTGGAGTACGACAGGTAGACGAGACCATTGCGTGCGAACTCCGGGTGGAGCGCGACCTCGTTCAGGCCCCCGATGTGCTCCGCGTAGACGTCCGGCACACCGGCGATGGGGCGAGGGTCAAGACCGTCGTCGCGGATGAGCCGCAGGCGACCGGGGCGCTCGGTCACCAGCATGGTGCGGCCACCCGGGAGGAACGCGAGACTCCACGGGTGCTCGAGGCCGGTGGCTATCGGCACCACGCGAAACCGTTGTCCGGCTGGTGACTCGAGCACCAAGGGCCGAAGCGGTGGCCCCACCGCGGGTTCCTGAGCCGCCGATCGGACAGGCCACGCGATGGCCAGCGAGGCCAGGAGAACGGCTGCCGCGCGAGAGCCCGTCATCGGGTGAAGGCGGGGCGGTGCTGTCATGACGCGGCTTCCGTGACTGAATGCGCACATTCCGACACTACACGGGGCCGACACCTTACTGCACGACAATCGGACATATTAGACACCCCGTTATTGGACGATCTTTCACTCCGTCTCAGCCAGTCGCCAATGTCAGCCACATCGTAGCCGATGTTCCGGATTCCGCCGACTTACAGCTCCCTCGATGGTGTTCGGTTTTCTCTCCCCGATCGTTAAGCCAATGTATGCAGACGTGTCTCAGCGATCGAAGTGTGCTAAGAAAGTAGTGTCAGAGCCTGTTTCTCGACACAGACAGCGTCGCACCTCTCCCCGCACATCTCGGGGGTGCAAGGGGACGACGTCCCGGCCCCAGGATCGTTCGAGCGACATCGGAGCTCGCAATGAGCCGCGTGTTCCGGATGGGTTCAAGACCTTTAGCCAAGCGTTCCGCGACCTAGACCCGGATGCGCGCAAGGCGTTTGTCGGACGGCTCGAACGAGGGCGCAGCTTCGAGCAGATCGCCGCCAGCATGGGGTCGAGTTCGGCGGAGGTCGCTCGACAGGCGTGCAGTCGTCCCGTCTCGCAGCTACTGGGCGGGGTTGCCTCCATACCGGCCGAGGCGAGCTTTCGGATCTCAGACCTGCTGGCCGTTGACCCGCCGGATCAAAGCCCGGAGGAAGCCGAGCTGCTCAACGAGCTCCGCGAACTCAGTGAGATCTCGATGCCTGACCGCTGGGGCCGATTGACAATGCTCGGTCGGATCGACGCCGGGTCGTTCGGAACCATCTACCGAGCGTGGGACCCTGGATTGGAGCAGCTGGTTGCGCTCAAGCTGTATCACCCCCATCGCGCGAGGCGGCCCACTGACCAACTCCTCGAAGAAGCACGTGCTTCGGCCCGGGTCAATTCAACCGAACGTCGTGCGGGTCTACAACGCGGAGGTACACGACGGCGAAGTCGGCGTCTGGATGGAGCTCATCGACGGCGTCACATTGGAGACCGAGGTTCGGCAGAAGCAGCGATTCGACGCCGAGATGGCGAGCGAGGTCGGAGAGGCGGTGTGCGACGCACTGAGCCCTGAGCCGACAGACTTCGGCATCCTAGGTGTGCCGGCCAAGGACTACAAGCCGCCTCACTCCTTTCGCTGGCAGTTCCTATGGTCGCTTTGAACGCCCGACTCTCGTGACGAAGGCTACGACTGACCTTCTCAAAATCATGTCACCTCCACCTGACCGCCGGATATCTACAGAGGACCTTGCCGATAGCTTGTTGGCGACGGCGTTCATCTGGCCCGGTCAGCAGGATGTCGGTTCGCCCGGCGGAACCTTAGACGAGGTTGTCTGTCAGCTCCGCCTCGTCGGGCACGGACGGCTGTGGGGCAAGGCGCGACAGCGAGCGGGGACCGACGATCTGGTCCGCGAAACGTTGGTCCGCGGATGGAGGCATTTGAACCGATTCAAAGGGGAACCGTGGACGGTCTTTGTCGGTTGGGTGACCACTATTTTCAACAACCTCATCGTTGACGAGAAACGGGCGGAAATTCGCCGCGGCAGGCTGGCGACGGCGGACACCGATGAGGGTGACGCGTCCCCAGAGCACGGTCGAAAAGTTGCGGCAGTCTGGGGCCGTCTATCGGCCCAGGAGCGGGCAGTGGTTCGCGCTCGAAAGAACGGCCGGAGCTTCGGTGAAATCAGCGAGTCATGCGGTGGGTTCAGTACGGAGGGTGCCTGTCGGGTGTACATTGGCGCGCCACGCAAGCTCAGCGACGCGCTGGACAACGGGACCCCCCCGTTTCACCGACGCTTGATTGGCCGCGTACTTTAGTTTGCCGAACAAAAACGTCGAAGACCGACCCACCGTAGTGGCTCTACTCTCGCTTCGGGTCTAAGCTTCACGGATGCTGAAGACCTGCTGGCCCAGCGGGGCATTGCTCATCACAGCATCATCTCGTGTCCTTCTTTCTGCCGGTATTGCACTGCTCGCAGGTGCGGGGTGTGGGGCGGTAGTTGCGGCGCCGAGCCAAGTAGCTCGTGACTCCGAAGCCGTCACGTTGTTTACAGGGGCACGGGTCGTCGTGGGCGACGGCCGTGTCATAGAGGACGCAGCGATCGTCATTCGGGACGATCAGATCATCGATGTCGGGGTGTCGGGCGCGGTCGATGTGCCAGCAGGGGCGATTCGCGTCGACTTGGCCGGAAAGACACTAATGCCCGCGCTGGTGAACACTCACGCGCACCTCGGGTGGGAGGGCTACACGACTTGGGGCTCGGAACGGTTTACCCGGGACAACCTCATCGACCATCTCTCTCGTCATGCGTACTACGGGGTCGGGACCGTGATCTCGACGGGCAGCGACCGAGAGAACATTGCCCTCGAAGTCCGGCACGCACAGCGTTTGGGCGATGTCGGGGGCGCGAGTTACTTGGTGTCCCCCGGGCTCGGGACACCCGGCGGTGGTCCGAACCCGCGGTTCACCGATGATGGCGGCTGGTGGGGGCTGCACGCGGTCACCACCCCGACGGAGGCTAGGGAGGTCATCCGCGCCGAGGCAGAACGCGGGATCCAGATTGTCAAAATCTGGGTGGATGCTCGTGACGAACGGCGCGGCGCTGGGGTCAAGCTGAGTCCAGTCATTTACGAGGCCATCCTCGACGAAGCCCAGGTGCAAGACATTCGTGTGATCGCGCATGCGACCACGCTAGACGATCACAAACGACTCCTCGCGGCGGGTGCCCGGCGCTTCATCCACATGCCCTATGACCGGGAGGTCGACGAGGAGTATCTCGCGTTGGTCGAGTCGCGGAACGCGTTCATCGTACCGACGTTGGGGATGGTGACGCGGCGAGAGGCCTACCGACGCCCGGTGTTCGAGGACCCGTTCTTTCAAGAGCAGGTGCCCGTCCACGTTCTCGAGCTGCTGCGTGCGGCGGGAGCCGAGGGCGCTATCCCGGAGGCCCCCAGGGATCCAGCGACGGAGGAGCGGGCTCGGGTGATTGCCGACAACTTCGCGCGCCTGCGTGAGCGCATCATCCTGGGGACCGACGCCGGCGCGGTCGGTGACTTCTTTGGCTATGCGGATCATCTCGAACTCGAGCTGTTCGTGCGGCTGGGGATGACCCCGTCGCAAGCGATCGTCGCGGGCACGACCCGCGCCGCCCGAGCGTTTGGTCTGACGGACCGAGGAAGCATCGAGTCCGGGCAACGTGCCGATTTCGTGGTGCTCGATGCGAATCCCCTCGACGACATTATGAACACGCGGCAGATCGCCGCAGTCTATCTTCGTGGCGAAGAGATTGACCGGGACGCGCTCCGCGCGACCTGGACGCAGTAGGTCTCAGCTGCGGCGTGTGTCGCGCGCATGTTGATCCGATGCCGCCACTCGCGAATGGCGACGCGGCCCACATCCAGGCGACGTGTGTCGGTCTAGTCTGGGAAGGGATCTCGCGGCTGTTGATAGCGCCCGTTGCATCTGGAGCTTTCCCCGGGACATCCTCCAGGGTCGGTGGATCGCCGGCCCGCGAGGGGTCACATCTTTCCGGTCTTGTCCTTCTGCGAAATGGAGTCTCGCTGACGAGCGCGCTGCGCGGCCTTGAGGTTTCGATACTTGAATACGCCGCGCGGATAGACCCGCGGAGCGATGGACCAGTAGCGAGCACAATGGCGGAGGAACCGGTTGAATGACTCGGTAGATGCGACTGTCGCCGCTTCCATTTCTTCGACTGACCGGAATCTTTGGATAGGCCGGTCATTCCTCCTTGGTCAGATTGAAACGGCTCCGGAGCTCGGCCGCATCATGCCGATCGATCGGGCGCACGGTGCTTTTCTTGAGCAGATATAACGCCTTTGGCGTGGCCACCGGTACGCGGGTGCCGGAGAAGTCCTTGACCACTGCCTCGACCGTGTCGAAGTTGGCTGCATCGCCCAATCGTGTCACAACGTCGAAGTAGAGATCACCCAGCTGCCCGAATTCCCAACGCCCGCAGTGGGACGCTAATCCACTAGTCCCTGGGAAGGGCAAAGGCGACCAGCGAGGCATCCGGTCCGGCCCCGGTCGCAATCAGGATGAACTGCCGTCCGGACTGTGACCGGTAGGTCATCGGGTTGCCACTGGTGCGGAGCTCGGTCGGCACTCGTGATATTTCACGACCGGTTGCCGCATCGAAGGCATACAGGAACGGGTCGCCGCCCCCGACCATGACGAGCCCACCCCCCGTCACCATGGGTCCGTTGGCGCCGGGTGTTCCGAGACGGTCCGGCAGATCGACATCCCGGAGCAAGGGGTGCCGTCGGATGATCCCGCTCCCTTCGCCAAACGGGACGCTCCACGCGATCTCCCCGTCATTCAGATCGATGGCAACGAGCTTGGCGTACGGCGGCTTCACAAGCGGTATCGGACCCAGCCCACTGCGTGCTACCTGGGTCGCCCCTGGTTGTCCGCGGAACATACCGGCCGCCGCCCCCCGGGGACAGTTGTTTGTGTAGGCGACATCGATCTCGGGATCAGCCGCGCTGTTCTCACAGATCTGATTTGATGAGGTCCCTTCCGACGTTCGCAGGTAGAGCATCCCGGTGTCCGGGTCGAATGCGGCGCCCCCCCAGTTGGCTCCGCCATCGACACGTGGCCGCTGGAGTGTGCCTCGGAGGCTGGGCGGCGTGAACAGTGGCCCGAGGCGATATGTCGCAAGCTCTTCGAGCGCGAGCTGATGCACCTCGGGCGTCAAGTCGTTGGCATCGTCGAGCGAGATACCCTGCGCGGAAAACGGTGGCGGCTTGGTTGGAAACGGCTGCGTCGCATATGGCACCTCGCCGGGCACGTCCGTCTCGGTGTCAACCGGGCGTTCTTCGATTGGCCACACTGGCTCACCTGTGACACGGTCAAAGACGTAGGTGAAGCCCTGTTTCGATACCTCGGCGACCGCGTCGATCGTGCGGCCATCGACGGTAATGGTCACCAGATTCGGTGGCGAGGTAAAGTCGTAGTCCCACAACCCGTGGTGCACCGCCTGGAAGTGCCATTCGCGTTCACCCGTGCGCGCATTCAGACACACCAACGATTCCGCGAACAGATTGGCCCCCAATCGGCGTCCACCCCAGTAGTCGCTGCTCGGCGTACTCGTCGGCACATAAAGCAGCCCGCGCTCCTCATCGAGCGACATGAGTCCCCACACGTTGGCGTGACCGGTGTAGCGCCACGAACCGTTTTCCCACGTGTCGGCGCCAAAGTCATCATTTGACTGAGGCACCGTAAAGAAGACCCACCGACGCTCGCCGGTCTCGGTGTCAAACGCCTGCACCGAGCCCGGGGTATCGAACCGACGCTGGACACGGTCGGGCACGCGGCTTCCAACGATGACCAAGTCTTCAAAGACGACTGGTGGCGACGTCTGGTCAAACGACTCGTGGGTCACCTCGTTCGGAAAGCCCTCAGTGAGCAGCACCCTGCCGTTGTCACCAAACGTTCGGATGAGTTCGCCACTTTTTGCATCGAGCGAATACAGGCTGTCACGACTGTTTATAAAGACGCGCATCTCGTCTCCACTACCCGCTACAGCGACGCCGCGATGCTTGAACCCCCCGGGGCCAGCGCCCCGCGGACCTGTCTTATAGGCCTCCGGATCAAACGCCCACAACTCGTCTCCTGTTTCGGCGTCGAGCGCGACGACACGCGTATACATGGTCGAGAGATACACCACGTTGTCGATCATCAGCGGCGTTGCCTCGAAGCTGCCGGGACGGGTTCCATACTCCTGGTTTGGCAACTCGCCGGGTTCCCAGGTCCAGGCGATTTCTAGTCGGTCGACGTTGGAGACGTCAATGTCGGACACCGGCGAATATTTTGTCTGCGACTGCTCGGCACCCACATACCGCCATTCGACCATGTGGGCGGCATCATCTTGCGCCCCAAGCGGTGCCGCACTGAAAAGAAGGACGAGCACGCAGAGTCGTTTCATTGGGGGCCTCCTCGGTCTGTCTGCCGTAGATCTTCAGCGATCGTCTGGGAGAGTAGTGCATGATGATGCTGGCACCCAACCCGAACCCAGGAATGGATTCAACCTTCCAGTAGGATGAAGCGCGTCGCAGGAAACAGAGGAAGCCTATCGGCATGACGGCCAGACCGGCCAAGCACGCGTTGACGTTCGTTTTTGTGACGGTCCTGATCGACATGGTCGGCTTTGGGATCGTCATCCCGGTCGTGCCCGAGCTCATCATGGAGCTCACGGGGGAGTCGCTTTCTCAGGCCGCGATTTACGGTGGATGGTTGCTGTTCCTCTGCGCGCTGATGCAGTTCTTCACCGCCCCCATCATCGGCAACATATCGGATCCGCCGTTTCCCGATGGCGTTTGGTCTTCTCGGCGTCCACTTGCTCTATTTGGTCGCCCACGACTCGAATCCGAGCATTTTCAGTTATTACACGATGTTCAAATTCGAGTGGAGCGAGCGTGATGTGGGCTACGCTTTGGGCTTTGTCGGCGCGATGATCACACTGGTTCAGGGGCTCCTGATCAGCCATCCCCAGATTGGGGGAGCGGCGTCCTGTCTACATTGGCTATCTGCTGTTGTCCGTTGGCTTCTTGGGGTTCGCGTTCTCGCCAAATGGGTGGATCATACTCGCCTGCGTGGTGCCCTGGTCTAGCGGGGAGATTGCAACGCCGACGCGCCAATCCATTTTCTCGGCTCCGCCTTTTTCACCGCCGGCGTGGTTGTGGTGGCCGCGCTCGCGGTCTTTGCTCGTGTTATCGGAAGCCGCGTAAACACGCCGATTGTCGCCTAGATTCTTCGCTTCGCTCATCCGAGCTATCGGGGTCACCGCTGCCCCGGAGTGTGACCTTGGCGACCGTGACGGTGTCCGCTGAATCCGATGGCATGGGTGTTGCTGTCCCTTATCGGGTCGGGTGTCGCCGGACTGACGACCGCCTACGAGCTGCTCGCTCAGGAGTCTGGCGCGGAAGTCATCGTGCTCGAAGCAAAGGACCGCACCGGCGACACCTTCACCGAGGACCAGGACAGCAAGCTCTTTGGCTCAAAACCGGGGGAGACCCAGGTGGTGAGGTTCGAACGTCCCGCCGGCGACAGCGAACCATATCTCAATGCCGGACCGGGAAGGAGCCCGTCGAGCCACAAGCGATTGTTGGGCTATCTGAAGCGATTCGGCGTCGAAGTCGAAGTCTATGTCATGGCAAGTGACTCGAATCTGACGCAAATGAAGGATGGTCCACTCGGCGGGCCGCCGGTTGTGAACCGGCGTCTTGCGCACAATGGGATACGGTGAAGGACAGCGTCCACCACTTCAACGCCCTCGTGCAGGGCACCGCGGTGGACGGTGAGGACGGCGCCGCGCCCTGCTTTTTTGTGGTCGGTGACCAAGTGTCGAGTTTGCCCGGATGGCAGGAAGGAGCGATCGCTTTAGCGCTCAACGCAATCAGTCGGTTGTCGCGTCCGGACTATGAGGTGCCGTTCCTGGCCTCGTTGCCCGATACCCGGCTGATCGTAGAGGGCATGTAAGGTGCTGCCAGCCCAAACCCCGTTCACGTGATGGTGTCGCCATCGTCCGTAGTTATGACGACCTGACCCTCTGCGTGTAGGACCTCCCGGGTTCGTTGGGTCTGCGAGTAGGTCCCTTTTTCTGTTGTGCCGACTCCTTGAAATTTACCTTTGCCCTGGAACGACACCTCTACTTTGTCGGATTCCCGCTACCGAACGATGAACCGACCGGTCGCCATCCGTGGGCCCACTGGCCGCCCGGCTTCCGCACTCCGCCGCCGAACCGCGGACGGCACGTCGCTCACCGAGAAGTCATAGGCTCCGGGACGAATCGGAGTGAAGCTGAACTGCGCGGTGCCGGGTATGTCGAATTCGATGGCTCGAAAAGAGAGACCCTGCAGATGGACCTCGATCCCACCGACGGTGACAAGTCGGAGGTGTGAGTTGCGCAAGAGCTCGTCGACCTCGAGTCGCCAATCCTCCTCGCTGTCGCTCGAGACGTTGAGCCGATAATACTCGCCGGTAAGGAGTTCCAGCTCAGACAGGGAAATCTGCGGTCCGTCTGCGCTACTTGTGATGTCGAGCACCAGGTCGACAGGGGGACCCGCGGCCAAGTTGCCGCCAACCTGGGCTGGCGTGGTGCCCGTACCGGCCAGCCATGAGGACACTGCAAATACGACACCGAGAATTCTAGTCACGCGTCAGATCGTAGCGGAACCGATGTCGCGCGGGAACCCCCGAATGACAACCGGCAATTTGTTCTACCGCCCACTGGACTCGCGGGGTCGTTGGGAGGGCTAGACCCTACTGGTCCAGACGATCGATATACGTCCACGCACACACCCGCGATCTATGATTGGCCCACGTAACCAAACCGTATTAGCCGGTCCGGTGGATGGCTCGCCGCACAGGAGAAGGTTCATGAACAGAACAGTGCACGCGACCGCGTTCCTCGTGTTCCTCGTGCTCCTCGACTCCGGGGCGGTCCACGGCCAGTCACCCGGTCGTCAGCACGAGCTCACGGCCTCGCCCTCGACCACTCACATCTTCTTCTTCGACGCCGCACTCGAGCCGGTCCTACGGATCGATCCAGGCGACGTCGTCAGACTGGAGACCGCCACCGGGAATCCGCGTTGGTTCGAGAACGCCGGCGTTTCCCGAGAGCGAATCCCGCCGGAACTCTACGAGGTATACGAGGGGTATGACTCCGGGAGTCGTGGTGACCACACGCTCAACGGTCCGATCTTCGTGAACGGAGCGGAGCCGGGCGATGTGCTGGAGGTCCGGATCCTCTCGGTCGAGGCGCGGCTTGCGATCGCCGGGCAGGGAATCGCGCAGCGGCTCTTCCCCGGAGAGTTCGATGCACCTGTCTCCCGAGTCCATTGGATCGACCTCGATGCCCGAACTGTCGAGTTCGCCCCGAACGTCGTCGTTCCGATCCGGCCGTTCTGGGGCGTCGTGGGGGTGGCTCCGCCGGCGGATATGGGTCGAGTCCCGAGTGGGGCGCCCGGTATCTTTGGCGGCAACATGGACAATCGTGACCTCGGGCCCGGAAGCATCCTGTATCTGCCGGTCCACAACGAAGGGGCCCTGCTGTCGATTGGCGACGGCCATGCGGTGCAGGGGTATGGCGAAATCTCCGGGTCCGCCGTCGAGACGTCACTAGAGGGTGAGATTCAGGTATTCCTGCACAAGGACCGTTCACTCCGGTGGCCGCGCGCGGAGACACCGACGCACTACATGACCATGGGGCTGGATCCCGACTTGGACGAGGCCGCGAGCCTCGCCGCCGAGGAGATGATTGACTTCCTCGTAGCCACGAAGGGGCTCGACCGGGAGACGGCCATCCTGTTGTGCAGCGTCGCCATGGATATGGTCGTCACCCAGGTGGTCGATGGAACCAAAGGGATCCACGCGTTGGTGGCCAAAGACCTGTTCACCGAATAAGCAGTCACGACTCTCCCGAAGGAAAAGGATCGACGGTCTTCGAAGCGGTCGGCTTTCCGAAGACCGAGGCCTACGAACACCACCGATTCGGCTGCCCATGGTGACCGCAGTATGATGCCCCGTAGAGTAAGACAGCGTGGTAGACGCCGCGGCGCACCGGCCGGTCGAAGCGCGGAGATGAGACCATGGTGAAAACCTTCATACTGACAATGTCCTTGCTGGGCGTGACGCTCATGTCCTTGAATGCCAACGCGCAGACCCCCCAGTGGGACCCCACGGCTGCCGCGTCGTATCTCGATGAGCGTCAGACATGGTGGATGAGCTGGGACGTCGCACAGCGCGAGGGCGAGACGTTCTGTATTTCTTGTCACACTGCCGTTCCCTATGCCCTGTCGCGGTCGGCGCTTCGAATCGTTCAGGGCGAGACAGCGCCTGTGCCTCAAGAAGAGGCGTTGCTGGACAACGTCCGGCGCCGCGTCCGATTGTGGGCAGAGGTGGCGCCAAAACGTCTGGAGGCGAGGGGCTCGGAAGCGATCCTCAATAGTCTTGTCCTGGCGAGTCACGACGCCGGTGACTCCCGACTGAGCGACGACGCGCGTCTGGCGTTCGACCACCTCTGGGAGGTGCAGGCAGACCACGGGTCACACTCGGGAGCATGGCCCTGGCTGCATGCAGAGCTCGAACCCTGGGAAGAGGACGGTGGTGCCTACTACGGTGCCGCTTTGGCCGCGGTCGCGGTGGGAACGGCACCGGAGGGCTATGCGAGCGAGCCGGCGAACGCCGACCGCGTCGCTCGGTTGCGGCGCTATCTCACTGACAACCGCGAGGATCAGAACCTGTTCAACCAGCTGACGGGTCTGTGGGCGTCCACCCAGCTGCCCGGTCTGCTCGCGCCCGCCGACCAAGCGGCGGTGATCGAGGAAACGCTCTCGCGACAGCGCGACGACGGCGGATGGAGCCTCTCTTCGCTCGGACCCTACCAGCTCCGAGAGTCGAGCCCCCGCCTGACCGACAGCGACGGGTATGCGACGGGCATGATTGCCTATGTGCTGCTCCAGACAGGCGCTGGACCAGAGCAACCCGGCCTCAAACGCGCGTTGGCATGGCTCACCGCGAACCAAGAGATCTCTGACGGGAGCTGGCCCGCCCACTCGCTCAACAAGCACCGTGACCCGTCGTCCGACATCGGACGCTTTATGCGCGACGCCGCGACGGCGTACGCGGTCCTCGCGCTGACGAGTGCACACCAAGAAGTCAGATGACGGATCGTGTCCTGGAGCGCCATGAAATACCTATCCCCCTCGGCAAAGTTGTTCGTAGTCTGCGCCATTGCTGTGACCCCCACACATGCTGCCGCCCAAGCGGACGGCAGAGCACTGAATGAGCCTCGCGTGCTCGACGCGGGAGGACAGCAGATCCGCGTAGTGTCGATCACCGGTCTCGTACGTCCCTGGGCGTTGGCGATCTTGCCTGAGGGCGACATCTTGGTCACCGAGCGGCCGGGACGCTTGCGGGTAATCCGTGACGACGTGCTAGACCCCGAGCCGGTCGGCGGGCTCCCTGACGTGAACACCGGCGCCGTCAACTCTGGACTCATGGACATCGTGCTGCACCCCGAGTATGCAGAGAATCAGCTCGTCTACTTCACCTACTCGAAGCCGATGGCGGGGAGCCCTCATCCCGACTTCCAAGGGGAACGCGATGCGGCGACGGTTACGCTGGCGCGGGCGCGTTTCGACGGGGGCGCCGCGCTGAGTGACATCGAAGACATCTTCGTGGCGGAGGCATGGGCACAGGGCACGTCCGGCTCGCGCATCGCGTTTGGCCGCGATGGCAAAATCCTCATGACCGTCGGCATGCCGACCAGGCACAAGATCGGCAACGCGGATGACGCCCAGAACCCAGCGAATCATGCCGGCAAAGTGCTCCGCCTCAATGACGACGGAACGGTCCCTTTCGACAACCCGTTCGTCGGGCGCGAGGGGTATCGACCCGAGATCTACGCGCTTGGCATCCGAAACGCGCTCGGCCTCTACGTCCATCCGGACACCGGCGTGATCTGGGAGACCGAGAACGGTCCGATGGGGGGTGATGAGCTCAACATCATCGAAGCGGGCCGCAACTACGGCTGGCCGGTGGTCTCCTATGGTCGTGACTACACCGGCAACAAGATCGGCGGATTGTCTGGCACGACATCCGAGCAGACATGGGCACCAGGCATGGAGGAGCCGTTTATGTACTGGATGCCTTCACCCGCGCTGGCCGGTCTGATGTTTTATACCGGAGACCGATTTCCCACCTGGAAAGGGCAGATTTTCATTGGTGCGATGGGTGGCTCAAACCTCGGAGCGCGCCAGCTCCATCGCATCGTTTTGAGTCCTACCGGGCACCCGCAGAGCCGTGGAAACCAGACGTTGCTGACAGAGCTCCATCAGCGAATCCGAGATGTGCGTCAGGGACCGGACGGGCTGATCTATCTGACCACCGACGAGGTCGATGGCGCAGTGCTGCGGATTGAGCCGGTCGAGCGTACAAACGAGCTGGAGAACCATCGCTGAGGCGTGTCCAACGAGGAGACGACACGCAGCTTAGGCTCACGGTCTGAACGACAAGCAGTGCTGCGTAAACTCGGGTCGCCTGCGTTGAGCCTTACTCTAAGCCTGGCACGGCGCTGGTGTTTCCCGCGTTCTCGAGCGCGAATACCCAGATTGCCGCTCCGCATTTCGGCGAATCATTTACCGGCACACCCTGCGGTTCGGCAAAGATGTCGTACATCCGCGCCCAGTCATTCACGTGATAGCCAGTTTGTCCAACGACGATGGCGAGATACTGAATATCGTCTACGGCGTAGGTGACAATCGTGGAGCTCGGTATGTCATCCAGCGCCGTCTCCCACAGCACCTCGCCCGTCGTTTCGTCGAGGGCCTTAAAGGCCCGATTCAGGTCGCCCGCGAAGATCAGCCCACCGGCTGTGACCAGTATGGAACTGATCACGGGACTGGGTTGGCGATGTAACCAGTCGAATTCCTGGTTGCCAAGGTCCAGTGCCTGAATTCGGCCCATGTTGCCGTTGCTCTCGGGAAACAGTGCCTCCCTCAACTGTACACCCGAGGTCAGGATTTGATATCTCCCCTCCGGGCCCGCTTCGATACAGCCTTCGTTCAGAGGCCGATACAGACGATTGGTGTTGGGATTGAATGCCGCCGGGGGCCAGCTCTTGGCGCCATAGTGATTCGCACAGATCAATCGCGTCTCTTTAAGCTGTGGGATCGTGTCCGGATTGATCGTCTTGTATCCGGTGTCAGGGTCGATTGCCGTGACGACATTTTGCAGACCCATGTCCATCGCAGATACTCGCCCGTGGCCGCATCCACGGCGTCGAGAATCCCCAGCTTGCCCATATTGATTGCAGCCTTGCGGGATTCGCCCTCGAAGGGAACGGTGACGATCTGGCGTTCAAACGCCCAATCCAGATCCCACTGGTCATTGGCCAGGTGCTGGTAGTACCAGACGAGCTGTCCAGTATCTGGATTCAAGGCAATCGTGGCATTGGTATACAGGGCGTCGTTGGTGACGCCATCAATGTTGAGCGGGTGGAGTAGTGGCGCGGTATCGTAGGTGGGCGCCACACCGAAATACACCAGATTCAGCTCTTTACCGTAAGCGCCCGCGTTCCAGACGGACCCGCCGCTGCGACCTTCGATCGGTAAATTGTTCCAGGTATGACCACCGGGTTCGCCTGGGCCGGGGATGGTATTGAAGCGCCACTTCTGTGCGCCGGTTGTCCGGTCAACGCCCAGAATCCAGCCACCCTTCGCTACACGTAGGGAGGTAATGCCATGTATGACGGTGTCACCGACGACCATCGGCGCCATGCGGAGGTGATAACCCTTATGATGCCGTCGTGAATGGTCGGCCCCGGATTGTTTTCGCCCGTCTGGAGCGGCATACGCCAGCTCAGCGCCAGGTCGGAGACGGTCTCCCGGTTGATTTGATCCAACGAGCTATAACCCTGGTTGTCATAGCTGCGCTGCCATAACAGCCAGTCTTCGGCCGGCGGACTAATCAACATCTCATCCGTCACCGGTGTGAGCCTCTCCTCCACCTCGGCGGCGCCGCTGGCGATGTTGACCGCTATCGTGGCTTGCTGTCCCTGCCTGATATCGGGCAACGCGCCATCCGACCCAAAGCGCAAGGTGTTTGCCGCTGTATCGGGCGCGGCGGGGATACCGTTGAACGCGAGAAGATAGGCTGCGAGTTCCTCGTAGGCTCGCTCATCTAGGCCGGCTGTATTACCCGGCGGCATCTGTCGAAGTTCAGTCGCCAGATCCGTGAGGGGGGCGCCGCTCCAGTTGGCCGCGAACACGTCGCCCGACAGGTTCGGCACGACGGCGGCGCCTTCCAGGTTTACCCCATGACACGAGGCACAGTTCCTCTCGTAGGTAAGCTTGCCGGCAACTGCGCAACTGCCTGCGGGTCAGTGTAGTTGACCGGATCGCCGGCCGGCTGAGCGTGACCAGTGGCGGAAGCCATCAGCGATAGTGTCAGAGCGGCGGCGAGCACCGCGACTTTCTTGGTCTGGACCTTCATGTGATTCACAATCCTCTTTTGGTTTCGCCCAAGTTTATTATTCCCGGTAGTGAATAGCTGGCATGCAAAGACACAGGGGGCGCAGCAGATGACAATCAATGCGAGAACTACAGCTGGCGGCGCAGTGGCCCTGTGCCTGCTCTGGGTAAATTTCGGCCTGGCCCAATCTCTCGGCTCTTGGCAGGCCCTTCCCGACATGCCGGTGGGGAAATGGGAGCCGGGGACGGTCGTGTTGGATGACAAGCTCTATGTCTTCGGGGGTTACGCCGACGGCGTCGTATCCAGCAAGCGTTCCGAGATCTTCGATCCGTTTGACAACAGCTGGACCCTGATTCAGGAACTGCCCAGTGCGATCACGCACATGAACATGGTGCTGGATGGCCGGACCGTATGGTTTGCCGGCGGATTCAAGGACGGGTACAAGGGGCACGCCATTGCCGAGGTCTGGAGCTATGATGTCGATCTCGACCGCTACACGGCGGCACCGCTGCTGCCCGAACCCCGCGCCGGAGGAGGATTGGCGGCGGTCGAAGGCCAGCTGCACTACTTCGGCGGACTGATGGCAGATCGGGATACCGATTCCAGTGATCACTGGGTGCTCGATCTTGAAGACTGGGCCCAGGGATCGGCGACTTGGACGCCCGCGGCGCCCATGCTGGTGCCCCGTAATCAGTTTTCCACAGTGGTCTTCGATGGCAGGATCTACGCCATTGGCGGCCAGTTTCATCACGACAGCATGCAGCTGGATCAGCCACGCACCGATATCTACGATCCTGCAACCGACAGGTGGAGCAGCGGCCCGGACTTACCAAAGGGTCATTCCCACGCCGAGGGAGCCACGTTCGTACATGGCAGCAAGATCTACATGGTCGGCGGTCACACGACGCCGGCCGGCGGCATGAAATCCCAGGACCCTGACATCCTGAGCCTCACCAGCGGCGGCCAGTGGCAAAAAGTCGGCGAGCTTCCCGGCCCGCTCTCTTCCCCCGCGGCGGCGATTATCGGAGGCCAGCTCTACGTGGCTGGTGGGGCGGCCGGCGGCAGCGTTGTCCAGTCTGGCATGTGGGTGAGTCCAGCTCCGTAGGACGACAGTCGACAACAGCTGGAGCCTTCGCGGCATGATGAAGACCATGTCGTCGGTATGGTCGGTCCATCCCGCAAGGACGAGGCGTTCATCCACACCACAGCCAGGGCGCGGGGAGTTCAGTGACCCGATACGAATCCTCGCCTCGGGCGTTCCCTCCGTCACGTCGGTTGGTGAGATCTCTCGGCGCGGTTAGTGCAGCCGACAATATCCCTACAACGCGGCGTCGCGCCGGTGGCGGTGCACTAGCGCGGCAGCGCAAAGCTGAGAATTAGATCTCCGCCGCGACGTCCTCTGTCGCCCCCGCCCGAGGCCACCGTGACGAACTGCTCACCGTCCACCATGTACACGGAAGGGGAGGAGAAGATTCCTGCGCCCGTGTTGAACTTCCACAGCAAGTCACCGGTCTCGGCGTCGAAAGCAAAGAAGTAACCGGCGGTGTTGCTGCCAGTGCCGACGAAGACGACGCCGCCCGCAGTGACGACCGACCCAGCTTGACCGTACCCCTCAAAGATCTGACGCCACACGAGGTCGCCCGTCACGGGGTCGTAAGCAGAAAAGTGCCCGTCCGCATCTCTGCCCCCGTTCTGTGGTCGGTCGATGGCGTTCACATAGAGCAGGCCGGTCTCGGGGCTATGGGCAATCGGTGAGTAACTCGAGCCGCCGCCAAATCCAGGCGCTTGTATCTGGTTTCGCGCGTAGGGCGTGAACTGGGGCACGAGCACCCGGCCGTCGAGCCGTTCGGGCGCGATCTTTGATGGATAGATCGGTGACACGGGTTCCATGCGGTCGCCATTGGCCTTGTGCGGGATTGGCTGCGTAGGCCAGGGCTCCTCACCCTCCTGGTCGGTCTCTGTAGACACCGGCGTCTCAATGATCGGGTGGACCGGCTCGCCAGTTTCACGATGCAGGATATAGAGCCACCCGTTCTTGTTGGCTTGCGCGAGCGCCTTGACCGGTTGGCCGTCCACCTCCATGTCGAAGAGGATCGGCTGCTGGCCATTGTCGTAGTCCCAGACATCGTGATGCACGAGCTGGTAATACCACGCGAGCTCGCCGTTTTCGAGTGACAGCGCGAGCACAGCGTCGGTAAAGAGGTTCAGACCTGCCCGCTTTGTGCTGTCGCCGAACGGGTTGCCAACCGCGACATACACCAGACCGAGCTCGGGGTCGATGGAGGGGGTCTCCCAGATGCCTCCACCCTCGCGGCCACCGCCAACCCAGGTCGGTCCTGCGATGTCAAAACCCTGGTCGTTCTCGTCCTGCGGAATCGTGTTGAAGTGCCAGTTGACCTCGCCCGTCTGCGCATCCACGGCGAGCACATGACCGCCAGGAATGAGGCTCTCGCTCCGGGTCGACCCAACATAAATTACGCCGTCGTGAACTTGGGGAGCCGAGGTGAACCAGTACCCCATGGAGATGGCGGTTTCGACGTCCGGGTAGCGCTGTCGGAGGACATCAAGAATGACGCTCGCCTGCCCGTTGTCTCCAAATCCCTCGAGGGGTGCTCCCGTCTTTGCGTCGAGCGCGAAAATGAACGACCCGGCCGCGCTATAGACCACACCGTCAGCATAAGCGACACCGCGATGGCGGAAGATGTATCCCTCCCGCCGCCCGCCGCCCAGGAGGTCTGTCACGTCGTATGTCCACAAAAGGTGTCCGTTGCGGGCGTTGAGTGCGTAGACGCTGCCGCGGGAGTCGGTGACATACATCACCCCATCGACCACGATTGGCGTCGTCTGGTTACTGACCCCGTCGATCACTCCGTGCTGAAAGAGCCACCGGGGGGTCAGCGTGCGGACGTTGGACGTATCGATCTGGTCCATGTCAGCAAAACGGCTCCCGCCCAGATCGAGATTGTGGAGTGGCCAATCGATGTCCTGGGCTCGTGCACTCGGAGCCACCAACGACAACGACAAATAGACACCAAGACAAATGGCCGCACGTGTCCGAATCATGAGATGTAGTCCTCCGTCAGGTCCGCCGGTCCGCACATCGTATCAACTCTGACGAACGGCCTGGGGGAATAGTGGCGCGTGTTTCTTTGACCGCGCCCGCCAGGTCAGCGAAGGGTTCACCGACTTGACGGGCGACGTGGAGTGTTCCGCCGACGTCTGTGGGGCTCCGCCGACCCCTACGGTCGGATTGATCTCACGAAGGCACCGCCCTGAGACACGACCGCACCGTAGACGTTGCCTGCCGCATCCACTGCCACGCCCTCGGGGTTCGAACCGTTGGGATAGGCTGCCACCGCCCCATCGATCAGATACTCCACGATGCCGGTTCTCAAGCTTCCCACCCGAATACCGGTGATCCAGCCAGGGTTCTGGGAGTTGGCAAAGAGAGACTCGGAGTCCGCGACATAGATCGTGTCGTCATCGGCGATATCGATACCGCTCGGTCGTCCGAACTGCCTGAGCTCTCCGATATATGTGCCGTCGCGTTCAAAGATCTGAAGACGGTTGTTGCCCCGATCTCCCACGATCAGCCGTCCGTAGGAGTCGATGTCGACGGCGTGTGGCGTTCGCAGCTCGCCCGGACCAGACCCGAGTCGACCCCAGGACGTGATGAAGTTGCCGTCCCGGTCGAACTTCGCGATGCGGGCGACGGTATCGGGTGGTGCGGAGAGGTTCTGGCCACCGTGGCCGTCTCCGACGTAGATGTTGCCCTCGTCGTCAGTCACGACATCACACGGCGTGTTGAGGAGTGGGCCCCGGCCATCGCCGGCCGAACCTGGACGCCCCAGTGTGAGGAGGATCTCACCGGTGGGGCTGAGCTTGATGACTGCGTGTCCCTTGCCCGCGGTCGCCGGGTTGTCGGGGTTTGGGCCTTGGGCATCCGTGACCCAGACGTTGCCATCGCGGTCGACATGAATCCCGTGAGGGAACAGAAAATGTCCGGCACCAATGGCGGCGACCACGTTGCCGTCGGGGTCGATCTTCAAAATCGGGTCCAGATCCGATCCCGCGCACGAGTTCGTACCGCACCGGTCGATGGCCCAGATGTGCCGGCCATCTGGGTCGATGTCGACCCCGGCCGTCGAACCCCAGGTCCGGCCGTCTGGCAGGCCTACCCACTCGTCTTCGGCGGCGTAAGGGTTTGGGCGTTCGTTGATTGGGTAAATATTTGGGAGGCGCTCGGCAACCTGGCCCTGCGCGCTCACGGGGAGCCACATGGTCAGGGCAGCGACGGCTGCGACGAAAGACGATGCTACGGGGTTCGAAAACGTCATGGGACTCCTCACATTGGTGTGCCGCCCGGCCGCCCGGGCGTCTTGAATGACACGTGATGTGTACAGTTCATCAGATCCTACCGTGACTCGTGTCGGCGCTCTCGCTCGCGCGGCCGGTCAGGCGGTCTCGGCCGGAGAGTCTCAGACGACCGGCGTCACCTGGTTGAGGGCGCAGTCACGCCGGGCGCCCTGGCCAGGCGTTCGATCACATCTTCAAAGAACTGCGACATCTGAGGACGTGTGCGATACGCCGTGGTGGGGAGAAAAATCTGGGCGGTCATCACATTGGTGGCTTGGAAACCCGGATCGACCTGCAGCAGTGCAGTGAAACTGCGGACCATGAGGCCGGCGCCCACGAGCAAGACGAGGGCGAGTGCCACTTCGACCACGACCAACGAATTCAGCGTGCGTCGCATACCTGCGCTCGCGGTCGTACCGGTTGATTCACTGAGCTGGGTCCGTACCTGGGAACGCGACGCCTGGAGCGCGGGGAGCAACCCGAAGGCGACCGCGACGGCTATCGAGACGACGCTCACGAACAACAGCACACCGCCGTCAAGATTGACATGGTCAAGACGCGGAAGTCGACCCTCGGGAATGGTGGTCAACGCGCGCAGTCCTCCCACAGCGCCGAGAAGACCGAGCCCGCCCCCTGCGCGACAACACCAGACTTTCGGCCAGGATTGGTCGTGCCAGCGCCCACGGACCGGCTCCGAGCGCCCCTCTGACGGCGATCTCTCGGCGACGGCTCGACAGCCGCGCAAGCATCAGATTGGCCATGTTGGCACACACGATGAGGAGCAGAAACGCCACCGCGCCCACGAGCACTAGGAGCGCCGGTCGGGCTCCGCTGACAAGCTGATGGTGGGCGGCCACCACTGCTACTCCCACCCTCGGTTGCTTCCCGGATACTCGTCCGCGATCTGTGCCGCCAGCACGCCCATTTCTTGCTGTGTCTCGTTGGCGCTTGTCTCGGCCGTCATACGACCCACGACCGTGAGCGAGCGGGCTCGACGGGAGACTGTCCGTGACGATCGTTTGGATCAAAGGCCAACGGCGTTCAGAGCTCGACATTGGTGCTCGTCGGAAACTCAAAGCCAGGGGGCATGATCCCGACGATGAGGTAGGCCTCCTGGTCGAGCACGAGTGTTGTCCCGACGAGACCGTCCCGGCCACCGAGCGACCGCTCCAAGAAACCGTGGCTCAGCACCACGACACGGTCCCGTCCCATTACGGCCTCTTCCGGGACAAATGTCCGACCGACGCGGGCACCTGCCGCGAGCACGGCGAACAGGTCCGGCGTGGCCCGCACGCCTGACACGTCGCGCGGGTCGCCATTGGAAGAGTAGGTGTAGTTGACCTGGCGGTAGGCGGCCATCGCCTGGATACTCCGTGTTTCGTCTTGCCAGTCGTGAAACGTGGGGATCGACACGCGTTCCCGACCGCCGTCGGGGTTGACCTCCCACAGCACGACCACTTGCTCCGGATCGTCGTAGGGAAGAGGGTTCAAGAGAACGGTCTTGATGACGCTGAAGATCGCCGTGTTGGCACCGATACCCACCGCGTGGGTCAGCATCGCGATGAGCGCGAATGTCGGCCGGCGACTCAGCGTGCGGACGGCGTGGCGTAAATTAGACAGCCAGGCAGGCATGGCCACTCCTCTCCTTCGCGAACCGGCGTAGTATTGGCCCCGATGGGCGACGTAGCGCATCGGTCGTCGGGGTCCACCAAAACTCTCTCTTCGCGCCGGGCTCCCACGGACCCGGCTTTGCGTTCCCGCTTCTCGCCATACAGTCGGCATGACTCCGCGTGGCGCCTTGCGCCAGGCGGCCTTGCGAACCCGACGCTTTGACCTCATTCCGAGGGCGGTGCGCTAGTGTCGCCAAGTTGGCACCAGATGCCGTCAGCACTATGGACTCTGAGTTAGTCGACCGTCCAGAGCGCCAGCGTCGCATCGTCTTTGATAAATAGACGGTTTCCTGAGATAGCAGGCTGTGCCCAGGTCACGGTGTCCGACATCGTATAGCGACGAAACGGTTCGAAACCGACTCGGCTGGCTCGCGCGACGAGTAGTTCCGCGTCATCGTTGAGCAAGAACAGCAGCTCGCCCGCTTTGGCGAGCGCAGTATTGGTCGCCTCCCGACCCTGCGTTGACCAGAGCGTCTCGCCGGTGGCAATGTCCAGGGCAAAGAACTGACCGCTGTTGGTGTGCGACATGCTGAAGAACGCGTCATCGACGACCACGCCGTTGCTCATGAACAAACCGACGCTTTGGTTCTCCCAGATGGTGTCGGTGTCCCACTGACCATCACGACTCACCGGTCGAAACCTGGTGACCCCGAGGTTGTGACCAGAGACGATGATTGTGTCGTCATACGCGATGGGCGTAATCGAGTTATTGGTGCTGTTTGAGACAAACTCCCGTTCCCAGAGCAACTCACCGGTCGCGGCGGACAGGCCAACAACATGCTCCTGCGTAATCGTCACGAGCTGGCGGGTGCCGTCGAAGGTCGAGAGAATCGGCGAGGCATACCCAGGCCCGTCGCCGTCCCATTGCCAGGTGATGTCTCCGGTCCGAGCGTCAAAGGCGGTCAGGGCGCCTGCATCATGACCGCCCACATGAAAAACCACGTTGCCGTCGTAGGCCAGCGGTGACATCGCCGTTGCATAGAGCGGGTCGACCGCGGAGGCAGAGTGCTGCCACAACAACGTGCCGTCACCAGTATCGAACGCAGAGACGATCCCGCTGATCCCCAGCGTAAATAACGTGCCCTCGTAGAAGGTCGGCGTCGACTTTGGTCCCGGGCCGTGACGCTCGGTGCCGGCATTCGCGCGATATGGTGCCGGATAACGCGTGCTCCATACGAGGCGACCGGTGCCGGTATCGACTGCGCTGAGCACCTCATCACCGTCCTGCCGGGTAAAGGTGTAGACGCGGTCACCGATGATGAGCGGTGTTCCGTAGCCTGTTCCCACGTCGACGCGCCACTGCCGGGTCAAAGCGTCTGGCCACTCGGCTGGCTCGACAAACGCCGCCGCCGAACCATCGCGGGCCGGTCCACGCCACTGTGGATAGTCCAGCGGTGACTCTTGTGCGGCCGCCGGCACCGGCGCGAGGAGAACGGATACAAGCAGAATATGGAATACGTATGGCAAAGTGACGCGTTCACCGTTCATTGGTGGTTCCTCGCTCGAAAAGGTTTCGGTGTCGGCGGACGAGACCTTCGTGTCGCACGCGGGAAAGCGTGTCTCTCGGGCCCGCCGCCTCGAATAGTCTATTGTTTCACCGCAGCCGGACGACCGGCGGACACAGGGTCATTTTTCGTCTCGGAATTTTCACGTTGTCTCGCAGTGTTCACGGTTGGAAGACACCGTAGGAGCGTGCCATGAGGGGAAGTCTGCTGTGGGTGATAGGAATCACCCTGCTGGTTGGGCGCCCGACGCTTGCCCAGACCGCCAATGATCCATTCGAGTCGCCGATTCCGCCCGCAGACGATGTCATCGTGGTGGATTTTGTCGAGTTCGCCGCGTTGCCCGACATTGAGGGCGATGCGGCTCGCATGATGCATTTGGTAGCCGAGCCCAGCACCGGTCGACTCTTTGTGAGCGACATGCGCGGACTTCTCTACCGAGTGACCCCCGATGGTGACCGGGTCACTCTCTATCTCGATCTGCGGTCGCCGACTCTTGGTCTCGAGGTGGAGTCGGGCGGCCGGGAGCGGGGCATGCAAGGTTTCGCGCTCCATCCCGAGTTTGGTGAGCCGGGCGCGGATGGCTTTGGACGCTTCTATACGTGGACGGACACGAGTCAGCCCGGCCGCGCGCCAGGCTTTCGACCAAGTGGGGACGAACGCGCGCACGATACCGTGTTGCACGAATGGACGGCGAGTGGCCCCGCCGCAGCGGTCTATGATGGCGGTCCGCCCCGGGAGCTGATGCGGTTCGAGCAGCCGTTCAGAAACCACAATGGGGGGCAACTCGCGTTCAATCCGCTTGTATCGGCGGGCGACGCAGATTTTGGCAACCTGTATGTGGGGTCGGCAGATGGTGGAAGTGGGGGCGATCCCTTCGATATGGCCCAGGACTTGGGTTCGGGTTTTGGGAAGATTCTGCGGATTGACCCTCTCGGATCCGATAGCGCCAATGGCCAATACGGGATTCCCGCTGACAACCCGTTTGTAGACGACGACAACCCTGGGACGCTCGGTGAGATCTACGCTTCCGGCGTCCGCAATCCTCAGCGCTTCGCGTGGGACGCGGCGACCGGGGACATGTTTGTGGCCGACATTGGGCAGAACATTGTGGAGGAGGTCAGCCGTGTGACCTCAGGCGCGAATCTCGGCTGGAACACCTGGGAAGGCAGCTTTCGTTTTATCAGCCGCCAGGAGGTGAGTCTGGTGGACCCGCGGGGCGAAGCCGGTCTGAGCTTCCCGGTTGTCGAGTATGGGCAGTTGGACCCGCTGCTGCAGCCTCGTTCGGCGGCGGGTGGCCTTGTCGTCAATCGTTCCGCTCGGATTTCCCAACTGGCCGACCTGCTGATCTTCGCCGACATGCCGAGCGGTGAGATCTTCTACGTGCCGGCCGATTCGTTGCCTCAAGGTGGTCAGGACGCGATCCGTCGGATCCTCTTGAACGATAACGGCACGGCGAAGACCGTGGCGCAGCTCGTCCGAGAAAAGAATGTTGCGCAAGGCAAGGACCCCTCGGCGCGAGTCGATCTGCGCTTTGGCACCGACGCCGAGGACCGGATCTTCTTGCTCAACAAGGCCGACGGAATCATTCGGCTGCTCGTCTCGAGTTAGTCGTGAGTCAGGGCGCTCACAGGACTCCGGCGGATTTCAGTCAACGATGATGCGGACGGGAACAGCCGACGAATCGTCGGTCGTCTATTTCACGCCTAGTGAATAGAGATAGCGATGACCCCGGAGGTAGAGCTCGTTGTCAACGAGCGCGGGTGAAGCATCGAAATGGTCGTCCAACGAGTTCGACCCGAGGATCTCGAACGTCGAACCGTGTCGAATGACCACGGTCGTACCGTCGCGGCCGACGACATACACCCGACCGTTGGCAGCAACCGGTGACGCAAACACATTGCGCACCGTCTGGAGCCGCTGGCGTTCAAAAAGCGGTGCTCCGGTCTCTGCCTCGAACGCTGACAAGATCCCGGAGTTGGTCTTGAGAAAATACAGAATCCCGTCGTAGAGCAACGGTGACGGCACGTAGGGGGTGTCTCGGTCGAGCTCCCACACGATCGAATCCGTGTGTGTAATGTCACCCATCGCCCCCGCCACCCGGATCGCCTTGAGGTCGTTGCCTCGGTACCCGCTCATGGCAATGACGAGCCCATCGGCTGAGACGGGCGACGGTATCGGGTTCATGGTGAGTCCGTCGCTCTCCCACACGACGGACCCGTCGCTGAGCGCATAACTCCGCAGACGCTCCATCCCCGGGACGACAACTTGCGCACCATCGGGGGCTGCGACGACGAGAGGCGTCGCCCACGTGTCGATCTCGTCCCGGTTGACTCTCCAGAGCTCTGCGCCGGTCGCTGTATCCAGCGCCGCGACAAAGGACTGACCGCCGATATGATCCCAGACGAGCACCAGTCGATCGTCGTAGAGGACCGGCGTGCTCCCTTCTCCAAACTGATTCCGCATCGACTTGTCGCCGAAGTCCTTTTCCCACAGCGCGTTTCCGTCGAGGTCAAATGCGAACAAGCCGCGCGACTCGAAATAGGCGAACACGCGGTCGCCGTCCGTCGCCACGGAGTTTGATGCCCAGCTTCCGTTTTCGCCATGTGTCGGTTCGTGCGGGATCTCTTCACGCACCGTGCGTTTCCAAAGCACGCTGCCGTTGCTGCGGGCGATGGCCATGACCACAAACCGATGGGGACCGAAGGGGGTCTGGCCGCCGCGCGGTTGATGGGCCGCTTCGGCCTCAACCCCGACCGGAATCGCCGTCGTGAGAAACAGGCGGTCGCCCCAGATGACCGGTGACCCGATCCCTCGTCCTGGAATCTCGATTTTCCAGCGGACATTTTCAGACTCGCCCCACCGGAGTGGAGGTGTCGCGGTGTCCGAAGCGCCCGTTGCCGCGGGGCCCCGCCACTGGCCCCATTGCCGGTCCGGGTCCGCGTCCTGCGCCACGGCCGCAGCCGGAAGAATCAGGCTTCCCGCGCCGAGCAACCCCACCGCTGCCCGTCGTAAGGCAGTCGATGTGAAGCGTTGTATTGCTGATATCGTCATTTGTCACCGTCGAGTGTGCATCGTGCCCATATGGACAGTACCTGTTACGGATAGAGCGCGGAGACCGTTTACCTCGAATGAATGCGGTCTCGGAGAGGACGCGGTCTCGGCGCTGGGTGACGGTCACATCGCTTGTAGGAAGGGAGGTGCCCGCCGCCCGGCAAACTCGCCCCAGGACGGCCGCCGATACGTCGAGCGCGGGAGCCCGTGCGGCTCAGAGCGGTATTCTAGAGAGATGTGTACACAGTTGATTATTGAGACGAACGGTTCGTCTCGACCTGTGAACCGCGAGGTGCTACTTCTGTGAGGCGCCGTCGTTGCCAGTGGTCTGACCGGCTGGTCCGTTACGGGACGTTCGTCGCGATGGCCCTCATTCCTACGGTAACCGCGGTGAGCGCGACGTCTCCCCAACGTGAGCAGACCGTCTCTCCGAGCCCCAACGGACCATCGTCACCGATACCTCCGGAGGTCATCACTCGGGACGCGGCGGGCGGCGTCACGGTGCGCGCCGTCCGGGTCGACGAGCCGCTTCGCATCGACGGCGAGCTTGACGAATTCGTCTACGCCGAGGTCGAACCCATTTCCGGGTTCATCCAGAATGACCCCGACGAAGGGGCGCCGGCGACAGAGAAGACCGACGTGTGGCTCCTGTTTGACGACGACAACGTCTATGTCGTCGCCCGGAACTGGGAAACCCGTCCCGACCGGCGGGTGGCTACAGAGATGCGCCGCGACAATACCCGCATTGTGCGCGATGACAACTTTGCGTGGTCGTTTGATACCTTTCACGACGGGCGCAACGGCTTCCTGTTCGAGGTGTCGGCGGTGGGGGGGCGGCTCGATGCTCAACTGACGAATGAGTCGCAGATCAACATCGACTGGAACCCGGTCTACGACGTCGTAGTCGGCCGCTTTGACGGCGGCTGGACGATGGAGGCGGCGCTACCCTTCAAGTCGCTTCGCTATCGGGGCGAGGGTCCGCAGGTCTGGGGTTTTCAGGCTCGACGGGTCAACCGGTGGAAGAACGAGTCGTCCTACCTCACCCCGTTGTCGGCCGCCCAGGGGCTCCGTGGTCATTTTCGCGCCTCCCTGATGGCGACACTCGTCGGTCTCGCTGCCCCCCGCGCGACAAATCTGCTCGAGGTCAAGCCGTATGTGATCGGTGACGTCACGACAAACGCCAATGCTGTGCCCCCGATCTCGAACAGCCTCGGCGGTGACGCCGGAATTGACATCAAATACGGTGTCACCCAAGGGCTGACCGCTGACTTTACCTATAACCCGGACTTTGCCCAGGTCGAGGCCGACGAGCAGCAGGTCAACCTGACCCGGTTCAGCTTGTTCTTTCCCGAGAAGCGCGAGTTTTTTCTGGAGAACCAAGGCACTTTCGGTTTTGGGGGGGCGGCCACGAGTGGCCGCCAGGCGGGGGCAAGTGACACGCCGATCCTCTTCTATAGCCGTCGTATCGGTTTGAACGGTCGCCAGGAAGTGCCGCTCCGGGCCGGTGGTCGGCTTACCGGTCGGGTAGGCGCGTTTACGCTGGGCGCTCTCACCATCCAGTCTGATGAGGACGCGGCCTCAGACTCACGGTCGACAAACTTTACGGTGCTCCGTGCGAAGCGCGACATTCTACGCCGCAGTAGCATCGGCGCCATGTTCGCGGGGAGGTCGGTGAGTGAGACCGGCATTGGCTCGAACGAGACGTTTGGTGTCGATGGTGTCTTTGGCTTTTACGACGACCTCACCATTAACTCGCACTGGGCGCGGACTCGCACGGATGGCCGGACCGGCAACGACACCAGCTATCGGGCCCATCTGGACTACGCGGGCGATCGGTATGGCGTGCAGCTGGAGCATCTACTGGTCGGCGAGGACTTCAATCCTGAGGTCGGATTCGTCCGGCGGCGGGACATGCGTCGTAGCTTTGCTGATTTCCGTTTCAGTCCCCGTCCCCAGTCGATTGCGATGGTGCGGCGGTTCGTCTGGACCGGGTCGTTTGCCTATGTCGAAAGCCTCGACCGGGTGGTCGAGACCCGCGAAACGGCCGGCGGATTTACGGTCGAGCTCGACAACAGTGACCAACTCGTCTTCACCGGCGCGCAAACGTATGAGTTCTTGCCGGAACCGTTTCCGATCGCCTCTGACGTCACGTTGCCGGTGGGCGGCTATGACTTCGCAGTCGCTGGCGTCGGCTACAACTTTGGACAGCAACGGCGGCTGTCGGGCAGTGTGCGGGTCGAGCACGGCTCGTTCTTTAGTGGCCACAAGACTACCATCGGGGTCAGCCGCGGCCGGATGAGCATTACGAACCAGTTTTCGGTCGAGCCCAGCTATTCCGTCAACTGGGTCGACTTGGCCCAGGGGTCGTTCACCACGAATTTGGTGGGGACGCGTGTCACCTACACGGCGACGCCGCGGATGTTTACAAGCGCGCTCATGCAATACAACTCGAGTTTCAACGCGGTCTCCGCCAATATTCGGTTTCGTTGGGAGTATCGCTCCGGGAGCGAGCTCTTCATTGTGTTCAACGAAGAGCGTGACACCGAGGCTCGTCGGTTCCCCGCGCTCGCGAACCGCGCGTTTATCGTCAAGATCAACCGGTTGTTCCGGTTCTAATCGCCGACCACGATTCGTCCGCGCGGAGGGGCGCACGACCATACGCGAGGCTGAGTGTCGCCGTGTCCGCCTGGTCGACAGACGATACATCCTGGATATAGGCTGAATCGCGTTGGAGCGCTTTCGTCGGTCGTCCTGTTGACGGCTATTCTCACCGCGAAGGGGACCGCACATGGTGAATTGTCGCGTATTGATTCGAGGTTGCCCGGGGTTGGTCGTGTCGATGCTCGCCGCAACCAGCGCGTTTGGTCAGGTCGCGTCGACCGAAGCGATCGACACGCAGACCAACTGGGAGATCCGTCGGGAAGCCACGACGAATTCGCATGTCCTCGAGACGCTGCACCATTTGACCGATGTCTACGGTCCGAGGCTGTCCGGCTCTCCAAACCTGGAGGCCGCCGGACGATGGGCCGTGGCTCAGATGGAGGCGTGGGGACTTTCGGGCGGTGCCCTTGAGCCGTTCGACTTCGGGCACCCAGGATGGCTCAACGAGCGACTCAGTGCCCATCTGGTGGCCCCGGTCAAAGACTCGTTGGTGGCCGAGGCTCTGGCATGGACTCCGGGCACGGACGGCGTGGTGAGAGGCGAGGCGTATCACATGACCTTCCCCCGGATGGGCTCGACTCCGTCGTCGCCCGAACTCGAGGCACACCTCGGGCTACATCGCGGGAAGCTTGCGGGAAAGATCGTCCTTGTCGGCGAGCACCAGCGGGTCTCGGTGACCCATGTCGACCCACCGACCCGTCGGGATGAGACCGCGCTACGCCGTCAGCTCGCGACCCCGCCCGCGCCTCCCCGTCGCCCCCGCGCGGTCGACTCCTCAGACGGAGACGAGGGCGATGACGACGAGGACGAAGAGGAAGACGAGGAAGATGAGAACGCGCCTCTCGGTCGACGTGCGGTCGAAGAGCGGGTTGCGTCGTT
>CAUZIB010000057.1:0-30875 GCA_963579735.1 Vicinamibacteria bacterium
TCGCGCGTGGTTGCCGCGGTCGACCGACCAAATGGCGCCTCGGTTCGCGTGATCGAAAAGGTCGGGTTTGTCGGTTGCGGCCGCGTCCCTGGAGTCCTAGGCGACACGTTGCTGTTCGAGCGGTTTTACGAGCAGCGTCCAACCCGTGTCTCCGCAGCCCCCGGTACGCGCTGGGTGTTGCCGATTCAGCAGACTTGGGACGGCGTGACGCTTGGCCCAGACGAGGTCGTGCAGGTGGAGCTGGAACTCGGCGACCTCGAGTTGACTCTGCGAGTGGATGCGCCATTTCACAACGATGCGCCACCCGACTCGGCCGATCTGTGGAGGCACGAGGTGGTCGAGGTGATGCTCGTTGGTACGGACGATATCTACCTCGAAGTGGAGTTGTCGCCACATAGTCGGCACCTCGTGCTGTTCCTCCACGGGATACGCACGGTCACCCATCGCGATGTCGTGCTCGATTACCGTGCCGAGATCGCCGGCAATCGGTGGCGAGGCGTGGCGCGCATACCTATGGGGTGGGTTCCAGTCGCGACACGCCGAATAAACGCATTCGCGATGCACGGGACCGGACCACGGCGGCGATACTTGGCGTGGAAGCCCACGTTGGGTCCGCAGCCGGACTTTCATCGACTCGGCGAGTTCGGGTCACTCGATGATGCCGACATCATGAGGGGGGCCCGCCCGTTGGGCTGACCGAACTCAATTGTCCCTTTGCGCATCGGGTCGAAACTGGCTACGGTAAGGACCGGCGTCCCTGAGAGCGTCGCGTCCTGGTATTGCGAACTTTTTTGGAGAATCCGATGATTCCTCGACTCCGCTATATGTTGCTCCTCCCGTGCACGTTGCTCGTGCTCTCCTCGGTGGCGGTTGCCCAGACGTCGGAGCAGACTGCGTGGGGGCACCCGGACCTACAGGGAATTTGGGATTTTCGAACGATCACACCGCTTGAGCGGCCAGAGTCCCTGGGTGACCGCGCGGTACTGACCGCCGAGGAGGCGGCCGCGTATGAGGAAGAGACACTCGCCGCGCGCGACAAGGACCTACGTGCGTCGGATGGTATCGGCGCCGACCAGGACGTCGCCAATGCGTATAACCAGTTTTGGTGGGATTTCGGGGACAGCTTGACCGATGACCGGCGGACGTCGCTCGTTGTGGACCCTCCGGATGGTCGGATCCCCCGCAAGGACGGCGCGTTCAATCGCGGACAGTTTGGCGATGCCGCGATCCCGGCCGGTCCGGAAGACCGACCGTTGTGGGAACGATGCATTATCGGGTTCAACTCCGGGCCGCCGATGCTGCCCAGCGCGTACAACAACAACGTGCAGCTTCTGCAGACGCCGGACCACGTCGTCATCCTCAACGAGATGGTCCACAACGCGCGGATCGTGCCTTTGGACGGACGCGACCATCTGACGGATCGGCTGCGACAGCAAGTCGGGGATTCGCGCGGTCATTGGGAGGGCGATACGCTCGTGGTCGAAACAACGAACTTCTTGCGTGAGACTGGCTTCACGGGGTCGGGCGAGGCCCTCCGTCTCGTAGAGCGTTTCACGCGCTCGAGTGGCGGGACGCTGGTCTACGAGTTCACGATCGAGGATCCACAGCACTTCACCCAACCGTGGACCGCCGTTATTCCGATGCAGCGTAGTGCTGCCCCGATGTTCGAATACGCCTGTCACGAGGGAAACTATGGCATGACGAACCTCTTGGCTGGTGCCCGCGCGGATGATCGAGCCACCACCGGGTTGTCCACTGGGTCAAGATAGCGACCGGTGATCAGGACGTGACGCCGCGAATTCCGGCGCCGGGGTCGGGGGGCGCGCTCGGGTTGTTCCAGGTGCCTCGAAGCCATTGATAGACCACCCACGACACGACCCCGGTATCTCTCCCGAATGGTCGCACTTGGCGGAGCGCGGCCTCGGCCTTTTCGGGTGACCACGTCGGCAAACGGTCACACCAGAGTTGAATGAGCGGCGGGATTTTGTCCGGTGGTGGATACCCGGGTTCGTCGTAGACACGCCATCGCATCTTATTCATTGGTCCTATGAGAAACGCCACTGCGAGCAAGTGACACGGGGTGGGATACCTGGTCACTGGCGCGGCGTAGCTGACCAATGACAAGGCCGCGGCAACGCGCCGTTCCATTCCAGCGTTCGCAGGAGAGGCAGGGTCGAAGCCTTCCCGTCGGAGAGCGACTCCGATCACAACCCGCGCGGTGTCGGTCATTTTCTTGTGCAATACGACGCGAAATAGACACACTGAACGTCACGTCTTGGCATGGCGAATAAAAAGCGAATATTATAGGCACGTGCCTGCCAAACATCAACAAATAAATCGACCACGGGTGAAGAAGTCTTTGACGCCGGAGTGCCCAGACTGCGACTCCTTCGCAAGCACGGAGCCCGTGCCGGAGCAAGCTGGCGTCTTTCTTTGCAATGTGTGTGGCCGAACGTTTCAAGTGGACCGGATTCGTCCCGCGACGACGTAGGTCGGGGTCATCAACGGCCACAGAGTGCGATAACTCACACTACCGTCCTGTCGGCGGCGACAACCGAACAGATGCGCGTCGCCACTGCTTTACTTCGCTACGGATGAGCACTACTCTGCGGGCACGTCAGTTCGCCGGGTGTGCCGAGCGGCGGTGCGAGAGGACGGCCTATGACAACACCGGACAACACATCGCCCACGCCGCCGGAGAGCAACATCGTTCTCAGACTCGTCGCGGTCGGCATACTGCTCGCTGCCGCCGGCGTATTTTCGTTCTGGTTCTTTACGTGCCCGTGCGACCGAATGCCCGGCGGCTTTCTGCTGGGGCCCGAGGTCGACGAGGCGGTGGATGATTGGGCGTTCGCCAACGACGTCGAGTTGTGTCAGATACAGATCCACGCGGGGCTCCTCCCGCACTCGATTAACCTCAACTGTATGGCCGCGAGCACCGGGGAGCTCTATCTGAGCTGCTCGCAATGCGATGGCAAGCGTTGGTCGAACGCCGTGTTGACTGATACCCGGGCCAGGATTCGACTGGGTGAAGCGGTATACCCCGTCACGGTCACACGAGTCACCGACCCTGACGAGCTCGATCGAGCATGGGCGGCTCGACTGGGCAAACTAGAGAACGTTGCCACGTCTGACAACCCGGCCGCGCCGCTTGACACGCCGCGCCCCGACCATTGGTGGTCGTTCCGTTTGGTTTCTCGACCAGTGTCCTAACTAAGCGCCGGATTTTCGCTCGCCGGCACCCAACCGACACCGGGGTCGACCCGCGAGCTGCGGGAGTGGCCCCAGCTTGTCTGGAGGGTGTCTCGGGGGCATGGCTGCCGTCTGGCCGTAGTGCTCCTCGGTCACGTATGCCCGATGCGCGCCTGTGTCGCGCCCTGCCAGCCGCGCGCTGCGCTCCGGTTCCACTGTCGAGGCACGACGGAGACATCACGCTAGCGTCGGCGGCGCAACGGCGCCGACGCGCGGTCAATCACAGAAACGACGGTCGCCACCGACAGTACATAGCTGCCAATGCGAGCCGTCAGTATCAGTATGGCGGCAACCCCTTCGAGGATACCGAGTCCGGACGCCGAAACTAGAACCAGAGGGACGAAGTACAGCACGCCATTCCAGCGTCCGATGGCGCTCATTCGAAGCTGTTTCTGACGATATAAGTAATAGGAATCCAGCACGTACTGACCAAAGGCCACGACGATCAGCGGCGGCAGGATGAGCGTGACGTGCCCGGCGACTGCGGCGCCGGCGAGCCCCGTGGTCACGAAGACGAAGTCCGTGGCGTGGTCGAAGAGCTGCCCGTGAGGCGAAGACGTCCCCGTCATTCGGGCGACTTTTCCATCAGCGTAATCGGTGGCGATGCCCAGGCATACCAACGCGAACAGAATGTGGGGGGCGAGCAGCGCGGGCTGGGCAAACGCCCACGCGATAGGTAGCACGAGCCCGAGTCTCACCGCGGTAAGCGCATGGGCCACTACAGATGTCCTCGACCCAACATCGCGACGTGATGACCTGATCCGGCACAGGGCGTCGCCGACGAACCGGGCGCGTCCCTGGCCTCGTTGGCACGCCCGAGTCTCACCTCTAACGGTCGAACAAATCCCGTTGGGCCCGACGCCAAAACGCGACCCCGATCAAGGCGTTGAAGAGGATAAAGAAGTTGTGCTGTACGAATCCGAACGCCGCCATTTGGCCTTCATTCTCTGGAAACAAGATGACCCAGGATGTAATCGCCGCCGCACGCATGGGCGTGGGGATCGCTGCCGCAAAGAAGATGACGGGCAAATACCCCAGCAGCGAGACGAAAGATGCCTCGACGCCAAACATCTGCAACGCGAGGGTATAGACGAGAACCGCAGCGAGAAGCGCGGGAGAGCGGAGCAAAAAGAACCACCCGTAGTGCTGCGGTGTCGCCAGACGAAACGCGTGAAAGATTCGCTTCTCTCGCAACGAGTGTCCGGGCAGGAGCGTTCCTTGGAAGTAGAGCATCCACAACACGAGTACGACTGCCGCGCCGGCCGAGATATATGGTATGAGACCAAACACGTCCGGCAGCGTCTCCCGGCTGAAGGCGAAGCCGATAGTGGCCCAAATCAGCAAGTAGAACACTTCGCAGAACATCACGAACAGCATTACTGAGGCAACTTCCCAGCCCGGCACATGGTCGCGTCGGTTGAGGTAGTAGGCCATGGCGCCTTTGCCTATCTGTTCATTGAAGATAGAAATGATGTAGGAGCTGGCGCGAATCGGGAGGATGTCCTGATAACGAATCGGTTTTACAAACCAATTGAGGGCCCGGGTCACGACAAGCGTGTCGATTGCGAAATAGGCGCCCGAGTACACCATCATCAGGACGAGCCACGGGATCCACTGCACGGTGGCGAAGACCTGAGTCATATACTCGACGAGCGACAACCCCTCCCGCATGGCGGCGGCGTTCAGACGCGAGTAGAGGTAGGCGAAACACGCGCCGGTGAGAGCCAAGAAGAGCACGCGTCCTCGCGTGTTTGACGGGCGCCGCCGGTGCTCGTTCGTCGGTTCTGTCGCGGATTCGGTCACGGCTGGTCGGTCCTCAGCCCGAGGGTTTTTTCGAGCGTTGCGGTCAACGGTGTGAGCGCGACGCCGAGGCGGGCGTCGGCATTGGTCTGCACCGTCTCGTTCGCGGTAATGACGTCGATCACCGTCGGGGTCATCCCGTGTCCTCGTATGGCACTAAGGACCGCGGCCCCCGATTTGGCGACCCACACCGGGAGTGTGCCGACGGAGATCTCTTTGCCGAGGCGGCGTCCGGCACTCTGGATCAGATCTCGATACGTCGTTGGCGTCGGTCCCGCCAATTCGTGAACGGTTGCGCCGTCCGCTTCCACCCGACAGCACTGCAGGATCGCGTGGCTCAAATCCTCTACATCCAGTGGGCGCATCGAGTAGTGTCCGCCGCCCAGGACCTTGACCCGGTCCTGTGACGCCAGACTCACGAGCGCGCGCCCGCCGGCGGTCTCTGGACCGAGCAGAATTGGCGTACGAATGATGCTGGCCGAGATTCCCGAGTCTATGACCACCTGCTCCGCATCGCCTTTTGAGCGGAGATATCGATTACTTGAGCGTGGATCAGCGCCGAGCACACTGACAAACACGATGTGACGGACACCGGCGTCCGCGCAGGCATCCACGACCGCTTGCGTCGCCTCGACGTTGGCCGTCTGATATGTGGAGGTCCGACTTTCAAACAGAATTCCGGCGAGATGTACGACGCAACGGACTCCGGCGAGGACAGGGGACAATGCATCCCGGTCGTATCGAATCACGTGGGCAGCGATTTGCGCGGAGACTGGGAGCGTGGCTATCGCGGGCTGGGATCGCACTCCGGCGACGACCTCGATATCGCTCTGTTCGGCCACGTGGCTCAGCAAGGTCTTTCCGACGCTGCTGTTGGCTCCCGTCACGGCGATATGCATGAGTCGATGTCTTGCCTGTCTCACTCAATTCGAGGACAACGGGTCACCCGTCGCGGCGTGCCGCCGCAGTGCGAGGCGCCGTCCGTAACCCCGCTCGGTTGTCGTTGCCTTACGGACGGCCGCTGCCGCCACGTGCTGTCGACCGCTCGAAGTGTATGTGATCGTCGTCGAATACGGCGTTACTCGGTCACGCATTCCTTGCGCACGATGCCTCACGGCCGTGGGGGCGCTCGGACCTTACTCCGCGCTGGAAGACGCGCGTGTACAATTCCCGCTTCCTGGATAGCGGAGGTCCGCAATGCACAGATCAGGTTTGTTCTGGGTCATGGCGTGGTTCGTGGCGGCGATATCGGCACCAAGCGGGCAGGAGTTCGGACCCTCGACAGGGTCGCTGGTGATTGCCGGTGGGGCAGTGCGGGACCCAGCGATTGTTGCGACGTTTCTCAGTTTGGCCGGTGGGGCCGACGCGCCGATCGTGGTGATTCCGACGGCCGGTGGCGCCGACGATTACGACCAGTCCTGGCCGGGCCTGGCGATGTTCGTTGTACACGGTGCGACAAACGTGTCGGTCCTCCACACGACCGACCGCGAGGTCGCGAACTCTGACGCGTTCGTCCAGTCGATTCGTGAGGCGCGAGGGGTGTGGTTTTCGGGTGGCCGGCAGTGGCGGCTCGCTGACGCGTATCTCCACACCGCCGTGCATCGCGAGATCCAGGAGGTCCTCGACCGCGGTGGGGTCGTGGGCGGCTCCTCGGCCGGTGCCACGATTCTCGGTGACTATCTCGTCAGGGGCGACACCGCGACAAACGTGACCATGATGGGCGACCACGAAGAGGGGATGGCGTTTGTCAGAGGCGTCGCCATCGACCAGCACCTTCTACGTCGGAATCGACAGTTCGACCTGATCGAAGTTATTCGGGAACGACCAGACCTCCTCGGAATCGGTCTGGATGAGGACACCGCGATCATTGTCCAGGGCGACACATTCGAAGTGATCGGGCAAAGCTATGCCGTAATCTATGACCACCAACGCGTCCTCGACTCGGGCGGCCTGTTTTACTTTCTTGCGCCAGGCGATACCTTTGACATGTCGACGCGTGTGTCCGCGCGGCCCCGAGACCGGGCCGGCCCGAACGCGCGAATGACCGATCGACCGTGGCCAGAGGGGCCGTAGCGACAAGACCTACGTCGGCCGTCGAGGAGGCCCGCACCAGCAGACTGGTAGGCTCCTTGTGTCCGTTGCGGGTCACTACGCCGCACCCCGAAGTCGCGCGAGGCGGCTCGGAGACCCATCGGTGCCGCGGTGTGTGGACGGTTGAGTGTAATACTACGAAACGGCGTAAAAGTAGCGATCTGCCACCGGAAAACCCCATCTGTTGCATACCTTCTCGCAACGTTACGTTTCGCAGAGGTTCTCTGTAAGGTGCGTGGAGCGTTTCTGACATCACGAGGTTCTCATGGAAAACACAGTCTCGAGACGTCGTCTTCTAAAAGCCCTCGCGGTCTCTGGTAGTGCCCTGGCCGGAGTCAAGGTCTTACCTGATGCTTGGGTCAAACCGGTCGTCGAATCCGTTGTGGTTCCCGCGCACGCGCAGGCATCGCCGCCGACCGTCTGACGGTTATCGTTTCAGCGGCGGACATGCCATCCTCTCAGCTTTCTTTGTGGCGCTGCTCGGCTGCCCGTGGCGGCGCCGCCGGTGGCTCCACATGAGAAGGCCTCGCGTCGGTTTTCTGGCGCTCTTCTCTTTCACCGGTACTCTTTGACCAATTCACAACGTTCGGTCCGGACTTCGCTTAGCCGCAGCCAGTTCCGCGCGAGTCACTGGCCGTCGAAGACATACTGCACGGTGGCTCGAAGGCCAGCTTCCGGCGCGGCGAAGTCACTGTACTGACTCGGCACGCTATAGGCGGCGATGATTTCGTCGACTGACTGACCGTCGGCTTTTCCCCGTTGCGTCCGTGCCACTACGTCATTGTAAAAACCGCTGAAGTTGACGAAGTCGTTCCAGGTGACCGACGTGGGGTTGTGTCCGGGGATGACCGTGTCGACGTCCGCGATACCAGCGACCGCCTTTTTGAGAGTCTCGCCGAATTCGGTCGCGCTGCCGTTGCTATTCGGGACATCGATAAATGGCAGCGCGAGGCGTTGAAACATATCGCCGGTGTGCATCGCCCTTGCGGCGCGGAAGACCACAAACGAGTCACCGTCCGTATGACCGCGACCAAAATGGTAGAGGTCGATCTGGTCCGCTCCGGCAAAGAGTGTTAGCTTCTCCGAATACGTGGTCTGGGGAAGATAGGTCGCGTTGGCGCCCTTGAATACGTCGCAGTTCTTGATCGACCCTCCTTCAAAACCACGGCCGTCGTCGCACGCATCGCTTGCCAGATGTCCGCGGGTGTTTTCGTGCACGACGAAGTCGACTGTTTCCGGAAATTCCGTGTTTGTCCCGGTGTGGTCCCAATGGGTGTGGGTGTTGATGATCGTTGTTACGGGCTTGTCGGTAATCTCCCGGACGGCGGCGAGGATGTCCTGGCCGTAACCTGAGATCTTCGTGTCGACAAGCACGACCCCATCGCTCGCGACGTAGATGGCGGTGTTGCCGCCACCGCCCATCCCTTGCACTGACGCGGCGTTGGCCAGCATGTAGAGGTTGTCAGCGATGTTGTGTGCCGTCAGACTTGCGCGTTCCTGACGGGCTTCGTGAGTTGTCATGGTCGTGACGACGCCAACGATGGTCAAAATTCCCAAGCAGATACTGCGTCTCATCTCGGTCTTCTCCCGCGCGCACTCCGGGCGCAGCGCTGACTATACCGGACATCGCGTGTCTCGCTCCGGAGCGCACGAGACAAGGGGAGCGGTCAACTGGGTTGCACCATCGACCAGTGGACGCGAGGATGCCTTTGGCGCGTCGGTTCTTGCTGCGACGCCTCACCGATGTGACGTCCGACGCGCGGCTCGTCCCGCCAGACGAAGACCAGCTGTTCCGGCAAGGCGCCTGCGACGGTCACGGTTCTCGTCCGCAAGCTCAGACCGATAGAAGAGAGCGAAACGCGTGCGAGCCTCCGGTATGTCGGTGGACCATTCACCCGAGCGCGCGTCGGATGTCGGGGGTTTTCGATTCAGCGCTCGCTGTGGTCGGGCTACCGTAGAATGATAGCGACATGCGTATTTCACACGCTCCTGCCGGGTTAACGACGCTCACCGCACTTGTTCTCGGCGCATTTCTCACGGCCCAAGAATCTCCGCCTCGACCTCACGTGGCCCCCAGCGGGCGTGTCACAACGAGCGTCACGTTCGATGGTCGCATCCTGCCGGGAGCGAGGGGGTGGTTTACTGGCACACCGTCGCATTCTGGTCCCTCCCGCATGACCATCGATTACGGTCAACCGCACGCGCGTGGCCGCCTCATCTTTGGTGACCTGGTTCCCTACGATCAGGTATGGCGTCTGGGAGCCAACTGGGCGACACGCTTGACGCTCGACATGAACATGCGTCTCGGAGACCTGACGGTGCCGAGAGGCGAATACACCCTATTTATGCTTCCCCGGCAGGATGAGGGCGAGCTGATCGTCAGCCTTGAAACACGGCAGTGGGGCACTGACTACGATCCGTCTCTGGACTTTGGTCGCACGCCGATCCGCCGTCGGTCCTTCTCTGAGCCGAGACCAAGTCTAGCGATCACATTGGAGCCGGACATTCCGGTCGGGGACGAGGAGGGCCCTTCCGGAACGATACGTATTACATGGGGAGCGGCGGAATACTTCACGAGCTGGCGCATGCTGTGGCCCTAGTGGAGAGTCGCCGCCTCACATGCCTTCCCACGGCCCGTCATACCACCGGAACACGTTACCAGTGAGGCTGCCGATAAAAATGTCACCGGTAGGGCTGACGTCAAGCCAGTGGCCCGGGCTCTCCATGGCGCCAATGATGTCTCCCGTTGCAATGTCGATCCGCATGATTCGCCCGGCGAGCGTGTCATACGTGATGTTCTCGATGTTGTCGCGGTGGGTAATGACCCACGCCTGGTCGTCGGGCGTGACAAAAATGTTCTGCGTGGCGCCCAGATGCGTCCACATGTCCAAGAACGTACCGTTCTCGTCAAAAATCTGAATCCGATTGTTCTCGCGGTCGCTGACATAAACGCGACCCTGAGAATCAACGGCGACGGAGTGCACAAGGTCAAACTCGCCGGGCCCGGTGCCGGGACTTCCCCAGGTCGTCAAGAAATTTCCCTCCGCATCAAACTTGACGACGCGGTTGTTCCCATACCCATCGGCGACATACAGCTCATCGTTCGGACCAAAGGAAACGTCCGCCGGACGGTCGAAGGTCTCGTCAGTCGTGCCGGCTTCGCCCTTGATGCCCAGCGTCAATTGCAGTTCGCCGTCGTTGCTGAACTTCATGACTTGATGGTCGCCGTTGTCTGTCACCCAGACGTTGTCGTAACGATCGATGCGAAGCCCATGCTCGTTGCCGAACATGCCACGGCCGAAAGACCGCACGTAGTTGCCGTCGGCATCGAAGACGACGATGGGGTCGGCAGTCTCACCGCGGTGAAACACAAAGACTTGATTGTTGGAATCGGTGGCTACTGCGGAGACTCGTCCAAAAGACCAGCCCTCGGGCATGGTGGGGGGCTCTTGCCCGAAACGAATGGCGACCCGGTATTTCATCAGGCTGCCTTCGTGGGGATACCAGCCCGCCCGGCCCTGTGTGTCTACGACCTGTCCGTGCGCAGTGTCGCGGTCGACATCGACACCGGGAAGCGGCTGTAGGACTTCGCCACCGGTCTGCGCTGGTGTTTCGGCGACCGGCGCGGTTGAACACGCGGTGGTGAGTGAAACCACAGAAACGAGACTCAACAGTTTTCTTGTCTGCATCACAGTCCTTTGCGAAAGGGATCCGCTGCGGTCTGGCCGCGACGTCGTGGCGTCGCGTGTTCGCCACGACCCCACGCCGTCGGCTGTCTGATTTAATTTTCGTTCGTCAGCGAGTCCAACGCCGCAACGAAGTCACTCCACGGCACCGGGCTCCCGTGCACTGGGGCGATGGTCTCCACATTCAGTTTCATGCGTTCCACTTGGGTGTGGAGGCTACGCATCGCCGGGAGCTGCGCGGCGCGCGGCGACTCATGGGTGTCGAATAGGTCCGCCTGAAAGACGATGCCCTCGGCGGGAAGGTAGGCCATCAACATGCCGGCGACATGGCGCAGAGGCTGCACGTAATAGACACGCAGTATCCGGGAGTCGTCGGTGATCACGTAGTTCTCCTGGATGGCCTCGTAGTTGTAGCCCTCGGACAACTCTGTCGGTGGCCATTTCGAAACGATGTCTGGTTCGACGGTCCGTGGCTCATAGCTCAGTACATCGTTGTTGAGGAACTCCAGGTTCTGAAGATGGGTCACGATCGTCGAGCCGATGTGGAGATAGGTGCGAAGCCCTCCAATGTGGTCGAAGTGCGGATGAGAGCTGATCAGCCAGCGAATCGGCTTCTCCGGAGCGAGCTTCGCAACCTCTTCAATGACCGAGAGACTGCGGGCTTCGTTCACGGGTGCTTCGAACACCGCCACGAAGTCGTCGAACTCCACCATGTAGCTATTGGCGGGACCCCCGCCGAGGAGATAGACGCCGTCGGCCATTTCTTCCACCGTCACCGGTGGAGGGAAATCTGCTTGCGTGACGGACGAGGGAACCGGCACCGGGTTATCGCATGCATTTGGCTCCACCGTCGGGAAGGTGCCACCATACGCGTTGTGTCCCGTACTCTTACGGTAGAACTGCCAGTTGTCGTCCCACCCCTGGTGTGAGTGCCAGTTTGTCGGCCATTTCACTGTGCCGACAGTAATCTGGTTGGTCGACTCGTGCTCGATATTGAAGTCGCCCAGTGCAGGGATGTTCACCGTGGTCTTGATTCGCTGTATTTGATTTTGGGGATTGATCGTGGCGTCGACGCGATACTTCCCGAACATCGTAATGGCGACGACATGCATCTTCACCGGGCTTACGACGTTTCCGTCGCGCCCCTTCTCGATCTGCTCCCACCGCCACAAGGCGACGGGGTTGGCGCCCGGCAGGCGCGCGGCTTTGAGGAAGCCCGGCGGGTTCATCCACATCTCTAGCTGGTAGACCTCCGCCAGCTCAGGCGAGACGGCGATAGGCGGTCCGTCGCCATCCATATGCCAGGCGTATTGACCATTGACGATGTGTGTCTGACGGGTCGCTTGCTGCGTGGGAGTCCCACCGACCCAACCCATCCCGTATTTCCAGGACGCCGGGTTTTGACCCGGCTGCCGGTCAAAGGTCTCGATGCTCGTGCCCGTGTCCCAATTGATGGTGCGCGTGTAGTTCGCCATCGAGTCGATCCGTGGCCAATCGATATTGATCGCGTTCTCGAATGTCTGGCCGACGGCGCCGCTGTAACCGGTGCCGGAGTAGGTGATACACGTCAGATCGGCCTCGCCGATTTCTGCTGCCGCAGCCGCCAGAATCGGGGCGGGATCGACATACCCCGGGGGAAATGACTGGGCGGTGGCGTGACCTGCCACCCAGATGAGCAACGCGACGGTGCCACAGAAACGTTTCGCCATCTTTTGCCTCGTTGTCCTGACCTGAGAAACCGATGTCTCACGACCCCGTCTGGGCCTGAGCCTGCGGCGTCAAGTGTTCTTGAACTCTGTGTGGGCCAACGTCGGCCGCCTACACGCAACCCTGACAATTGCGAGTCTGCTCTGTGGCGCCGAGATGCCGACCGCCGCACTCTCTCCGTCGCTCCTGGCCGGTCGCCCGGCCTCCGCTCGTGATTCGAGTCGTGTTCCCGGTTGCTGGTCTCACTTTGCGTGATCTCAGTTTGTGATCGTGGCTCGCGGTCGTGGCTCGCGCTCTTGGCTCGCGAACTCGCAGTCAGGCAAAGAATACCCGCCCCGGACGCAAGCCTCAAGCGTTGAGCGAGCACTGCGCGGGCATCGACACACCCAGACCTCCGGGTGCCGTGAGCTCTTCTCGACGCCGTTCTCGCATTGTTCGAGTGGACCGCTATGAAGATGGACCGCCATGCAGTCGGAGGCATATGCGTGCTCACACGATCGGCTTGACGATACTCGCGGTGTTGTCCGCGTCGCCGCGTCGCCGACACGAGCTCAGCCCCTTGTCGACGCCCAGGGGGCGTTGCCGCCCAGGTTGGCCCCTCAAATAGAGCTCGGACCGGTCGCGCGCGTTGCTCGCGTGTGGCTCGACGGCCGGACGAGCGACGGCATGCTTGTGACGGGGATTGCCGCGACGGTGAGGCTCTCGACCTCACCGATAGGCTCGGTCGGGCGATATCCACGCGCGAGGCAAGGTTCTTCAGTCTCGCGACCGACCCAGACGCGACACGGGCAGAGATAGAACGGCTCTCGCCTGTCTCGCGCGGCACCGTCACATACGATGCGGGTCTTGGCGCTTCACTGGCCTTGACACGGCAACGAGCCGTCGGTGCTCGTGCTCGATTGCGATGGCGGGCGGGTGTCGCGGGACAGGCCTTCGACCGTACGGAATCTCTCGAGATCGTCGAATTCCTGGCTGGCGTCGATCCTGAGGAAGCGAGCCAGTCGTTTAGGGCGCATCGGCAGCGCGAGGGTCGTGGCGGGCTGTTGTTCGGCCTGGAATGGTCTGTGCGACTGACACGTCAGTTTAACGTCTCGCCCGAGTTCCGTGTCATTGTTTCCCGAGCGATCGGCGACTCCGATGCTTCCTATGGCGAATTGGCGGTCGGAATGCGGGGCATGTGGAGTTTCTGATCGGTGGGAACATCGTGCATGACACCACGCATGTCCGATGCGACCGGCTCAAGTCCGGGTCGGGTCGGGAGCGATTCCCTCCCGGTCGCGCATCACGCTAATATCCGTCTCGGATGCTGAGTTGCCGACGCTGAGTACAAAGAACACGAAGGAGGATGCCGTGCGCCCACGCAGACATACTTTCGCAAGAGACGTCGCCGCAATACTTGCTGGAATCGTCCTCGTCACAGGACCCGCGGCGGCCCAGGACGATGTTCCACGCGTGGCCTCGGGAAGGCCGGACCTGCAGGGGGTGTGGGATTTCCGAACGACCACTCCGATGGAACGACCGGAAGATTTGGCTGATAAGGCGTTCCTGACCGAGGAGCAGGCTCAGACTCGCGACCAAGAGGCCATCGCACGCGAGATTCGCCTGTGGAACAAACCGGCTGAGCGAACCGAGGCCGGAACAAACGTAGATCGTCGAGGAGCGGGGGAAGCGCCCGGGTCGTATAACCAGTTCTGGATAGACCGCGGGACGAACACTGTCGGGACCCGCCGAACGTCGCTCGTGATCGACCCGCCAAACGGACGAATACCGCCGATGACACCAGGCGGTGAACGTCGTAGGAATGCTCGCCAAGCCGACCTCCGAGACAATCCCTCGGCGTGGACGACGTCGTTTAGCTCTGGCGTCCGTTGTGTGCTCGGGTTCAATGCCGGTCCGCCAATGAATCCCAGCGCCTACAACAACAACATGCAGCTATTTCAAACCGACGACCATGTCGTGATCATGACCGAAATGGTGAACACGTCTCGGGTTGTTGCGATTGAGGGTCCCGCTCATGCGCCGCAGACCATCCGCCAATGGTCAGGCGACTCACGAGCGCACTGGGAGGGTGACACGCTCGTCATCGAGACGACCAATTTTGACGCGAAGCGTCAGTGGCGCAACACGACAAACAGCGCGCACCTCATCGAACGACTCACGCGGGTCGACGAGGAGACGCTCCTATACGTGTTCACCGTGACTGATCCCGACACCTGGGCCGCCCCGTGGACGGCGGAGGTGCCAATGCGCAAGAACACCGAGAACATGTATGAATACGCCTGCCACGAAGGGAACTACTCGATGCCCGTGATGCTAGGCGGACAACGCGTCGAAGAGAGGGCCGCGGCAGGGCTCCGCTAACTCCGCGGCCGGCCCCGGGCTCACTCACGGTGGCCGCGCGCCAGGATGGATCAACGCCGTTCACCTTGGCGCGGTCACTCGTTTCTTGTTCGTTCCAGCGCCATCACGACGTCTTCATTCTCTGCCCGAACGGTCGCGTCGGTGCTCAGGAATTTCCACACGACAGTACCCGAACGATCGATCACGTAGACAGCCGGATGTGGCACGCGTCTTCCGTCAAAGCCTTCGGGATTGAATACGCCGTAGCGGTTGATGACGCCAAAGTCCGAGTCTCCCAGCAGGGGAAACCCCGGTGGGCCGCCCGACTCCTTGGTGACGCGGTCGACCATTGTTTGCCCGCCTTCAGCGTCGTCTGGGCTCAACGCGAGAATCTGCGTCGTGAGAGCGAGCTCGGCGTCCAAAAGGTGTCTCAGCTTGCCAAGCTGAGTGGCGCAGCTGCCTCACCAGTGACCGCGATAGATCACCAAGACGACATTCTTACCCCGATGGTGGGAGAGTTGGTGCACGCCGCCGGTCTCATCGGTGAGACGGAAGTCGGGCGCGAGCGTGCCAACGTGGACCCGCTCCAGGTCAGTCGCCGGCAGTGACGCTCCATCGAGTGGACCGAGCTGCGGTTGCTGTGCTTGTCCAAGAACACCCATGAAAAGGATGCCGGGTAGCAGGACGGCGTGTCTTAACCATTTCTCTGGCACGTTCTCTGTCACGCTGTAGCTCCACATTTTCGAGACATGTTCGTGTTCTCGGTCGATGGTCGTTGTCTCGATGACGACGCACGAGAGGACTGTCGCGGAGCAACGCCATGATCCGGTCGGGCCACCGCCACGGCGGCGTTGCTCTTCGCGCGCATGTGCTCAAGATGCTCCCTCATCGCGTCTGGCCGGCGCGGAGCCTGCTTTACGCGCCGCGCGACAGTCTTCTAGCGCGAACTCGGGGGCCGCTGGCTGAGTGGCTCCTGCGTTTGTCGCTTGCCGGTCTCCCTCAGGTGGTTCAGCCGTCGGAACACGACCAAACTCAAAATCGTCTACCAACTAGACAATGTCAAGAAGAAACAAAGGCACCAAAAATCTGAAGGCGCCAGCACTACTTCGGCTGTGGCCTGGCGTGGCGGCGGTGACGGTCCAATGGCTGGGTATGTTCGGCGTGCCGTTCGTTCTGCCCGAGGCCGCTGCGTTGGGTGTGATCGGCGGACTTCTCGGCGGGGTGGTCGTCTTCTTATGGTGGCCATTCTTTAGCCGAGCGCCACGCCTCGCGCGTTGGGGCGCCGTCGTGCTCGTCGTCGTCGCTATGTTCGCGACCCCGCGTCTTCTCCATGAGTCGGTCGCGACCCGGTCCTAAGTCTCGCGTTTGTCGTCTGGGCGGTGGCCGCGCCTCACCTTCGTCACAGGTCTCCGCGGCTAGCGATGGTCGCGACGAACGTGCTCGCGTGCGGAGCATGGACACTTGTCCGGAGCGATGGTGTGCCGGCGATGGAGGTGCCGAGTTCGCATGGCGGTGGTCATAGACCGCCGAAGAGAGGCTTCTGGCCGACGGGGACGACGAGCCAGCCGCGGTTCGGACGACGTCGATATCCGAGACAGGAGGCGAGTGGCCTGGCTTCCGGGGCACCAGCCGTGATGGCACCATCTTCGGCGTGCGGATGGAGACTGACTGGACGACGTCGCCTCCGGTAGAGATGTGGCGCCGGCCAATCGGACCTGCGGTCTCGTCCGTGGCCGTTCACGGCGACCTTCTTTATACGCAGGAGCAGCGCGGTGACGACGAGGTCGTCGCCAGTTATCAGGTGAGCACCGGCGAACCGGTCTGGAGGCACCGTGACGTCACTCGGTTCTGGGATTCGCACGTCGGCGCGGGTCCGCGCGCCACGCCGGCTCTCAGCGGCGGTCGTGTCTACACCTTCGGTGCGACCGGCATTCTGAGCGCGCTAGACGCCCAAGACGTTCTGTCCTGTGGTCGCGTGACGCCGCCGCGGACACCGAGGCAACACTGCCATACTGGGGCTTTGACGGAAGCATCCTCGTGAGTATTCGCGTCGACGACGGCACGCGCAGCTGGAAAGGCGGACGGTACGGTTCTGGTCAGCTGGTGCTGTTGGCTGACCAGGATCTACTCCTCGTGCTTACAGAGCAGGGTGAGTTGGCGTTGGTTGAAGCAACGCCTGCCCGTTTTTCTGAGCTCGCACGTTTTCCAGCGGTCGAGGGCAAGACGTGGAACCAGCCGGTCCTGGTCGGTGACGTCTTGCTGGTTCGCAACGGTGAGGAAATGGCGGCATTCCGACTGCCGCTCGCGGAGGGTTTACAGACTGCGTCATTGTCCGGTCCCACCCCGATCTCCCCTTGCTGATACGTTTGCGTCTCGCCGATACTCCACTCAAACAGAATAGCCCCACGCGTTTTCTCTCACGTTCATCGATTCTGATTCGTGTTCAATCACCGTGGCGCGCTCGTGGCGGCTTTCCTTGCGGACGGGGAGAGTATTCGTCCGTCGAGACGGCGAGTAGATGAGGTATCGAGGAACACCAGTCTACAGTTTGACCCGGCCCCGGTCGTTTGGTGAAGATCTCGGGAAGACGTTCGCTCGAGGCGGCGCGTGACTTTTCGGCTCGGCTCGTCGATCGGACGAGATTCTGCACACGCGGCGATAGCCTGAGACGATAACGGGAATAAGCTCGATCTCGGTCACGCGGTTGGAGGTTGGTGGGCACACAAGAGCCGACAGCGGGTCAAGACCGTCCATGAGTTCAGCGTGAGTAGAAGAGAAAAGACGGTGTCAACAAGCCCACCTCGCCCGCTCATGCTTTTCGACGGTGTCTGCAATCTGTGTAACGCGGCTGTGCAATGGGTGCTCGCCCGCGACCCAGAGGGTCGTATTCACTTCGCCTCGTTGCAGTCCGACGCGGCGGCCGGCGAGCTTGCTAAGCACGACGCCGTGCCAAGACCAGTTCCCGACAGCTTCATTCTTATTGACGACCACGGCGTTCGCGTGCGTTCGTCTGCCGCCATCGGTGTGGCCCGGCATTTGGGATTTCCGTATTCCTTGCTGGCGCTGGGATTGATCATACCGAGACCAGTCCGTGACGCCGTCTACGCCGTCGTGGCACGGAATCGTTATCGCTGGTTTGGTCGCCGAGAGAGCTGCCTGGTGCCGACCGCAGAGAATGCGGCACGGTTTCTTGATGCCGACGAGGAACCACGGGTGGACGCCGGAGGTACTGACCCCGCTCGTACCGACGAGGTCGGGCGGGGACGGGCGTCAATACGCGCGTGGCTGCCTCGTCTTGCCATCGCGTATGCACTCGTCTACATGGCGCCGTTCCCGCTGACGCTACTGGCGTATTTGTCGCAGATACCGTTCGTGGGCGAGATCCCTGGCCTGGGCGCGGTCGTCGGGACGGTCGTGGGGCTACACGGCGTAGTCATGACGCCCATCGTCGAAGGCTTCGGAACGTGGGTGTTCGGGCGTGGTGTCAGTCCGGTGGCTACCGGGAGTGGCGATACGTCGTTTCAATACGCGGATGTCGGCATCGACGTGATGCTGGCGGTGGTCATTGCTACTGGCTGGACCGTCGGGTCGAGGGGCCGACGGGTTGGTGCCACCACGGTCGACGTATCGCGCACCCTCGCGCGCTATTACCTGGCCACGACAATGCTGTTCTCCGGATGGATCAAGGCGTTCCCGCTGCAGTTCCCGCTCCCCGGCCCGGACCGTCTGATACAACCGTATGGTGACTCGTCGCCCATGGGGCTCGCCTGGACATTCCTGGGAGCGAGCGTGGGTTATCAAGTGTTCGCGGGTCTCTCTGAGCTGCTCGGAGGGTACTTGCTCCTATGGCGGCGCACGTCGGCATTGGGTGCTCTGGCGTCTGTGGCCGTGCTGACTAACGTCGTCGCGGTGAACGTCTTCTACGATGTCCCGGTAAAACTTTTTTCCGGCCATCTGCTTCTTGTGGCACTCTTTCTCGTCGCTCCGGAGGTGCCCCGGTTGGTCGGATTACTCGTATTCAATCTACCCGCGGCGGCCCGCCGGATCGTGCCATCTTGGCATGGGACAGCGAGAACGGCCGGTTGGATGATGACCGTGCATCTTGTGTTCGTCGGGGTCGTGACGAGCGTGCACGTCACGAGCAATCTGGCGATGAGCCGGACCCGTGGCGTGTTGGCCAAGCCTGACCCGCTGGTCGGCATCTATCGGGTCGAAGCGTTCGAGCAAGACGGTGTCGTCGGCCGCGAGAACGAGGACACGGCCCGCTGGGTGCGGGTCGGTCTCAACACCTTTGTGGGAACCATCCAACGCGCGTCAGGCGACGCCATACGAATGCGCTCGGTGGTCGACGGAGAAGCTGGCACGATGTCGTTCTTCGAGCGCGGCGTCCAGCCGCCGATCGAGCCGATGTTCAGATTTACTGTGGTTGAGCCTGGAGTGTTGCGGTTAGAAGGCGTATTCGAAGGCAAATCTACGGTCGTGGTCATGAGGAAGGACGAGCGGGGCACACTGCTCAGGAACCGCGGTTTCCGTTGGATTAACGAGTTCCCGTTCAATCGCTGAGCGGCGTCTCCCGCTCTGCCGGTCGTCCGCTCGATAGCTCACTAGCTCGAGAGTTCACTAAATTGATGCCGCGCGGCTTCAAGTCGTCGAGCTATGCAGGGAGATGAGCGACGTGTGTCTCGTGGACGTCTTGTGCTCGAGGCGCCGTTGCCTGGTTGTTCTTAGGCAATGCGGCCCTTGCTGATCCGCTGGCACGTCGTCGAAGCGGCAGGACGACGAAATGCTGCAGATTGCGCCCGGTCACGACCCAGCGATTGAACGATAGTGTTCGACCTCGGGAAAAGGGTCGTAGTACTGATGGAGGAGACTCTTCCATCGCTGATACTCGGATGAACGCCGAAAACCCTCAGTGTGGTCTTCTAGGGTTTTCCATCGCACCAGGAAAAGATAGCGGCCCGACTTTTCGATACATCGATGAAGGCCGTGATCGATATAGCCCTTCATCCTCGTGAGGATGAAGGGCTATATCGAAAGCGTGCTCGAACTCTTGGTTCCGTTCGGGAACGTCGAAGATTGCTACTTCGAGGGTCAGGGTTGGGCGCATCGGGCATCCTGGCCGTCGCTGCGTCCGCATGCTGCGCCTGGCCGTCGCTGCGTCGCGGCTCGAACCATGCTTAACCTCCGTCTGCGCGAGTCCACTTTCACCACGGGCTGCTAGTCTTGGAGATCCGATAGGGACAGGCGTGTTCGGATCACGGCCGCCGTCCGTGTGGCCCGCGCGTCAGCAACTCGCTGGCCCAATTGCAGCGACTGTCCGAGGTCAGCAATTGACACGCCGTCGATAGCAGCCTGTCCGGTTGCGACGCGCTCTGACCATCGCACCGAACGCGGGTCGTCCAGCATCATATTGAGGGTGATGGCCGGGTTGTCATGGAGGCCGTCAGTTTCCGTATCCTCCGTGGTCACTCCGAGGTCGTTGAGCACATTTGGTGTCCCAGGTGGGGCTCGGTAGTACTCGGGGATATGGACGGCAACCGCGTCGCCGGCCCACTCCCTGGTCAAGGCCGTGGCGACGTTCTCCATACCGGTGCGATTGCCACCGCTATCGCCGATGAGAACGATCTGTGTGAAGCCATGGACTTTGAGGCTCCGCGCCACGTCGGTGAGCACGGCTTCGAAGGTCTCCCGACGCAGACTGAGTGTGCCGGGACTACGCATGTGCCCGGTCGGAGGTTCGATGCCTCCTTCGGGGACAAGTTCGATGACCGGCGCGCAGACCGCGTTCCCAAGGTCGCGCGCGATGGTGTCGCAGTTCGTTCGGAGCACGTAGTTGTGTTTGCCGGTCACCAGCCATGGGCCGTTCGGCTCGATACCGCCGGTCGGAATGATTGCGGTCGTCGTACCCTTGGCCAGTGCGTCCCGCACATCCATCCACGTCATCTCTTCGAGCCAGACCGTGTCGGTCGCCGGCAACGGATTCGGGTGGTCGACACAGTTGTACGGGTTCACGTCGCACGCACCACCGCCCATCGACCGTGGGTCAGGGGCGGGCCGCTCACTCGCTTGGTTCGAGGGGCCGTTTGCCGCTGGACGAGGCTCGGTCGGGAGGGTGCCGCCGTTCGCAATGGCCTTCTTGATCGCATCGGCCGTCTGGACCGCCCGAAACGCAACAATGTCTCTCGCCAGTTCCAATGAATTGACGCGGTCGGCGATGGAGACCCCGTCGATGGTCGCGAGCCCTGCGGCTACGCGCTTGTCGTATCTGACCGAGCCCGGGTTGCTATGAAACATACTCAGCGTGATAACCGGGTCGTCATGCAGTCCGTCTCGTTGACCCGACACGAGGCCCCGGTGTGCCATGTGCGCGGCAACGCCGGCGTAGTCGTAATATTCCTGCACGTGCGCTAGCACCGGGCTGCCGTTCCATTCGGCGTTCAGCCGCTCCGCCACGGCGCGCTGTCCATGTTGATTGCCGCCACTGTCCCCGATAAAGACGATGTACTCGAAGCCGTGGGTCTTGAGGCTGCGCGCCACATCAATGAGAACCGCCTCGAATGTCGTCTCGCGGAGGCTCAAGGTGCCGGGGCTACGCATGTGGCCGCGCTTCGGCTCGATGGACCCTTCCGGCACAAGTTTGATAATCGGGGTACAGATGGCGGTTTCCAAGAGGCGAGCGGTCGCCGCACAGGTGCTCCGCAGCACGTAGTTGTGTTTGCCCAAGGCGAGCCACGGGCCGTTCGGCTCGATGCCGCCGGTGGGAACGATCGCGGTCGTCTTGCCGCCTGCCAGTGCGTCCCGGACATCCATCCACGTCATCTCTTCGAGCCACACCGTCTGTGCCACCGGTAACGGGTTTGGAGTGTCGGCGCAGTTGTATACGTTGTCGCGGCAGTCGCCACCGCCCATTGAACGAGGGTCGGGTTCGCGATCCTGACCAGCTGGTAGCGGTACGCCAAAAAAGAGAAGAAGAACGCTGAGGGTCAAGAATGCCTTCATGAGTGCCACAAGTGTAGAAGGGTCCGAACGGGAACGGAAGATCAGGATGTATCGACCTCAGTCGTAGTCAAAGATTTGCGACGCTCGGTGCGGTTCGATCTCGCGAAATGTTCCACATCGCCGCGGCCAAACCGCGTATGTCGCAGGATTTTGTGCCGGTGTGGTCCGTGCATGGGATTACGTCACAACAATGCGTGACACATTCGATGCCCTTCGATTCTGCTCGCGGTCTGCGAGGAGCGGCACAGACGACTCCGCGAGAGGGCGAGGGGTCGATGCCATTGCCGAGAGAAATCCGGGAGCATTGCCGTTGCGGTGTGCCGCCACTCGGTCGGCATTGTCGTTGGCGGATACGTGCAACCCAACAGGCGAGGAGGTGAAATGGCGTGGTTGATCGATGTCCTGATCGGCGTGGCGGCGGCTGGCGGTGCGTGGATGGTCGTTCATCCGCTCACGGCGCTATCCGCGTCGGGGTCGCAGTTGGAACCATCGTGAACTGCCTACGGAGGTTTCAAGGCAACGATCCGATAGAAGCACGAGATCTTCGGACAGCCGGTGTGTTCATCGTGATGGCATTCGCTCTTCGAATGGGCGTCGGGTGGCCTCTGGAAGGTGCGACCGTGGCTCTACGCGGCGCGCTCTTCACGACGCTTGGCGCGGGAGTCGGGTGTGCCGTGGTGTTGTTGCTTGGAGTGAAGAAACGAATGTTGGCGTCGCAAAGGAAAGGAAGGGTGAACAAGCATGACCAGAGCAAGACGGACCCTGATCGTGTTGGTAGTGCTGTGCGCAATGGCGACCGCTGTTACGCCTGGTGTCTCGCCGGTGGACGGAGCGCCAGAGTGGAGCGCGGGATACTTCGCTGATTGGGAGGGCACTGTGCCCAACCGTGAGGATATCTACAACTTCATATCCGGTGCGGGGTGTTGGGGCTACGGTCTCGCGGCAAGTTTCGCATTCGGACCGTTTGGGGCCGGTGCGCTCGGTGGGTCGTGTTGGCTGATCACATACGCCTGAAACTTAGATGACTCAATGGACGCCTTGCATCGGCGCGCATGTCGCAGCGTTCGGGTTGGCGTCCATCGTCGGCTGGGTCTGGTCGGACGCCGGTGGTGCGGCGTCCGGCCAGCTACCCACGACGGCGCGCGGGGCGGAAGCCTTCTGGTTCGACACGCAGGCATCCTCGGCGTCAACTTGCGCGCCCTAGTGCTGCTGCTATTCGCGAACGTGTGCACGCTCGGCGTTGCTGGTGTGATGACACATGCTATGAACGGTTTCCGAGTGGGGGCCCTCAGCTGGATTGTGGGGCAGTCTGCCCCCGAGGCTTTGCCCTGGATGTGGCTTTATGTGCCAGTTGAAGTCGTGTCATTCGCAGTCGGCGGCGGGGCAGGCCTCGTAGTGGCGTTGGTTGGCGTGGACTGGATACTAAGGAGTGCGCCGGTGACAACGGTGATACGGCCGGTCGTGGTCGCCATCGCGTGTGCCACGGGTGGGCTCTTGGTTGCGGCGTTTCTCGAGGCATACGCGATTCAGAAGGCGTGGGGCTGACGAATAAGGGCGCTCGTATTCGTTTCCTGGTGTCCGGTGCGGTGTTTTCGCGCTCGTCTGGAGACCAGTCCACGATGGCTTCAGGCAATGGTGGTTGTGGTCCTGCATACGCTGAGGGTCTCGGCGACGGCTGTCGTCATGGGTCGAACGGCGCAGGCGACGGTCGCACCAGCGCTCGCGAGCTTAGCGATTGCCGCCCCGTTGCCCCCGATGGTCGCGGAGGGAATCGCGCTTGTCTCTGGTGTGCTGGTTTCGGGGGTCGCGCTTGTCGCCGCTGTCATTGCGGTTGTCACGCTCGGTCAGGTGTTTGCGCAATCGAATCGGACGCAGCGCGCCGTCGAGTTCACCTGCCTGGCCTACGTGACGCAGTTGCCCTGGGCGCTGGTCACGCTCGTGTATGCCGTCGTCTGGTTTGACCCGGCGCCGTTGAGCTTCTCACCATTCGTGACTACGGCCGACATTCCGCGCGTCCTGGCCCAGTATCACGCCGAGATCGCGTCGAGCCCAGTCCAGCTCACGCTTCGACTAGTTGGGGTGTTTTTTCGTCTCTGGTTCGTCGCATTCCAATGCGCCGCGCTTTATGTCGTGTGTAACTTCACGGTGTTGGGCGCCTGGGCTGCCGGTCTGTCGGTGGGCTCGGTCGTTGTTGTCATTCCGTGGGTCTCTGGGACCGACTCTGATAGCCACGGAGGGACCGTTCCCTTGTACCCTGGCTACGGAGCGCTGCTGCGTAGCTCGTCGATACGCTGACCCGCGAGCATGTTGTACAGGCCGTAGTTGCCTTCATGACAGGCGTACTCGTATAGCTGCGAGTCGCTCCGTTGCATGGGAAGAACGACAGTGAAGGGGCGTTCAAACGTCGAGGGGTCGTTCACGGTGTATTCGTAGTGCAACGTGTCTTCGTCGAGTCGCCGAAACCGTTCGATGAGGACCATGTTGGCACCGGTACCCACCGCGCTGACGACGCTCGGACTAAAGCTCGAGGTTTGGTCGCTGAAGTTGCGAGTTTCGACGACCAGGGTGTCGCCTTCCCAGTAGCCACGTGAATTCCCCATCCATTGCGTGAAGTCTTCTGGCAAGTATGGTCGTCCATCCAACGGGACAATCCGGGCGTCGTGAACCATTTCATTCAGGATAGCCACATAGCCTGGCGTCTGAAATACCTGGAGGTTTTGATTGTAGCCTCCCGGAGTAATCGGCGGCCCGGTATTGAAACCCAAGAGACACCGCTCTGCGAGTCCGCGGTCTTCCGGCCCTTGAAGCCCGAGCCCGCCTACTCGAAAACGGACGGGGCGGTCGGATGGGGCTTGGTCATCGGGAGGCCCCTGAGCGCTGACACCGGCGACGAGGTCCGGCAGACGTCCGTTTGGCGGGTCGACAATCAGCGATGTTCGTTGGTCACCGACCACACCCGCGCCGCGGTCAAACCAGAAGTTATTGTACGCGCCTACATCGCCGCCCGCCTCCAAGGGTTCGGTGCGGACCTCGCTCGGGGCGTCGGCCTCGGCGGTGCGCTGGGCCGCTGCGGCTTCAATTTCGGCCACTTCCTCGTCGGTCAGAACCGCTTGGTTGGCACGGTCTTGAGGACGTTGGAGCGGAGTGAGAGTGCGGAAGTCCCAGACGCCTTGGAGGTCGGGCTGTCCGTCGGCGGTTCTTGGAGCCGTCCACGTGGGGTCGGTTTGGGCGGCCGCGGTCAGGCTTGTCAGTGTCACCATGGCCACGATAGCGGCGGCTAGCCACGTCGCGGAACTCAGCTGAACCCGATGATGTCTTATGTGCACTGTCACGCTCCTCAATTGGCTCGGACGTCGGCTGGGCCGAACCTCCCTTGGCCCATGTCGCTTGGGCCCAATGTCGGTTATGTCGAGCGTCGATTGTCCCGCACGGGTTATACCACTAGTGGACCGCCCGGGTCATGTGTGGCGTGGCCGCCAAATGGAGTGGCCCATCCTTTTACTCTAGAATTCGCGATTGGTTTCGTGATTCGCGGATGAGTGGATGACAGGATTGGCAGTCGATACGCGGCAGTGCGTGTGGGAGGTGAGATGTGACCTGTCACGTCTTTGGGGGCCGCTTCCGGAGTATGGCACCCGTCCCGGCAGCTTCGAAGCGACGCCGCTGATGATTGACGGCGTGATGTATGTCGCGACGATGTATACGCGAGTGGTCGCGCTCGACGCCGCGACCGGCGAGGAGGTCTGGGCATTTGACCCCAGGGCCTACGAGAGCGGCCCACGCGGGGCCGGACCGGGTGGCTTTAAGCATCGCGGAGTTGCGGTGCACGGGGCGGGCGACGACCTCCGGATTTTTATCAACAGCCGCGACCGCTTGTTCGCGCTGGATGCGGCCACTGGTGTCGCGTTTCCTGGTTTTGGCGATGACGGTTGTGTCGTCTTGACCGACGGGTTTCCAAACGAAGTGACCCGTGACGAGTTTGACCAGACGTCGCCGCCGTTCGTTTTTGAGGGGCCGGTGATTGTGGGCAGCCGGGTGCCTGACCGTGTGCAGCATCGCTTTGATACGCCGGGGTCGACCCAGGCCTTTGACGTCCATACCGGCGAACGCCGCTGGGTGTGCTATACGGTGCCACAGTCAAATGACTCTTTTGGGGCCGATACCTGGGAGAACTGGTCCTGGCGGTTCACGGGGCATGCCAATGTCTGGGGGCTCATGTCGGTAGACGAGGAGCGTGGGCACTTGTATGTCTCGACCAGCGCGCCCAGTGGCGATTTTTGGGGCGGGCGTCGCGTCGGTGCCAAACTGTTTGCGGAGTCGCTCGTGTGTCTCAATGCGCGCACGGGCGAACGCGAGTGGCATTTTTAGGCCGTGCATCATGGGCGGTGGGAGTACGACCTGACGTCACCACCGAACTTGGTGACGCGGACGGTAGATGGACAAACGGTGGACGCGGTGGCCGAGGTCTCAAAACAGGGCTTTACGTATGTCTTTGACCGCACCACCGGCGAACCGGTCTGGCCAATCGAGGAGCGGCCGGTCGGTCAAGAGACAGACGTGACGGGAGAGGCGCCGTATGCGACCCAACCATTTCCGACAAAGCCACCACCGTTCGCCGGTCAAGGCACGTCGCTTGATGATGCGAACGACTCGACGCCGGAGATTCACGCCATCGCGGTCGAGGAGATGCAGCGGTTTCGACTCGGTCCGCTGTTTGCCTCCCTAAACCTTCAGGGTACGTTGATGCGTCCGCATGAGATAGGTGGCGCCAACTGGGGCGGCGCAGCGTTCGACCCAGCCTCCGGGTATCTGTTTGTCCGATCATCGGAGCGGGTGTCCACAAACCAGGTCTGTGCGACCGACCCTGACCTTCCGGATGTCGACGTGGCGTATACGAACAGCTGCGCCTATGGGGCATCGGTAGGAATTTTCAACAACCAGCCGCGTGGCGTGCGAGCGGCCCGCAGTCGTCTTGGGCCGATTCCGTTGATCAAACCGTCCTATGCCAAGCTGACGGCCATCGATCTCAACAAGGGCGAGTTGGCATGGTCGGTGCCCTTTGGCGAAGGGAGTCCGTTGATTCGTACCCACCCATTGCTGAACGGCGTCGAGCTGCCAGAGCGGCTCGGGACCCCTGGTGCCAATGGTCCGATGGTGACAGCAAGCGGTCTGGTCTTTATCGGGGGTGGCGAACGCTATCTCTACGCGTTCGATGTGGCGCTGGGTCACGAAGTCGCGCGGGTGCCCACCGAGTTCCGGACGAGCGGGAATCCTATGACCTACGTGACGGAAGAGGGCCGCCAATTCATCATGGTTGCGACCGGAGCCGGTCCCGATGCGTCGCTGGTTGCCTTTGCCCTAGCCGGGGGGGTAATCGGGAACCACCGATAGCCTACGAATGGGCGCTTGAAGAGCCACTCATTCGCTTTGGCGCTCGGCGGCGCTCGTTACCAAAGCGCCGCCGAGCATCCGTGCTACTCGATCCGCCTGAGAAGCGCTGACTCCTTACTTTGCCAGCGGATGCGGCCGAATCTGAAACTTCACCGCCTTCTGCAACGTCCCCGGGCCACCCTCCAGGTGCCATGCTGCGTAGTTGGAATAGCTCGACCAGAGTCCTTTGCCTTTCCAGCCGGTGGTGGGGTCATCGATACGGCCGACTGACGACCGAGAAAAGAAGCCCATTGGGTATGGAATACGCAAGGTCACGAACTCTTCCGTCGCCGGCACGAAAACCTCGAGCGAATCCGTATTGACCACGCCATACACAGGAGTCTCCGGGCCCAGGCCGAGGACGTCGTGATGGTCGATCTGGGTCAGATAGCTCTCATCGGAGTTGATCGGCATGTCAGCGTTCGAATACGTCGGTTTGTCGATGCGATTCACCGACCAGCCTTCGGGGCAGCTCTGTCCGGTCGCGGTCGGCCCGTTCGTCACTTCGCACTGGCTGCGGTCAAACGAGGTGAAGTGACCGCTCCCACGCCAGTCCTGCCAGATGATCCCGTCGTGAGTCACGTGTAGCCCACCGCTTCCATACGGTGGTGGGTTCACGATAGACGTGGGTGGCATGTAGACCTCAGCAATGCACGAGGCGGGCGCGTTGTCGCCCAGGTCGAGCCGGACAAGCGTGTTGTCATCAGGCCCGTTGTCGGAGCACCAGACACTGCCGTCGGACGCGTTGACCGCGGCCGAATAGCAGCCGTAGGCGATTCGATGGTCCCGCATCGGGTCGACCGGCTCGTCTGGCTCGGTCCAGCCGGAGGAGATGACCCCGTCGCCGTTGGTGTCGATGACGGTTGGGCACCAGCCCTGGGCCGCCTCGGCGTCCCCGGTGTCGTCCCACACCTTGGTGTCAATCCATCCGACACCCTCTCGGAACCCGAAATAAAAGACGTCGTCTTCGCTTAGCTGGTTGTGGTCAGCCGAGAAACACGTGTCGATCTCGCTGAACGCCTCGCTCTCGGGGTCGTATACGAAGACCTGCCGTGTCCCGCGGGGAACTGGGAAGTACTCCGCGAAGGCGTTGCCAGCACCGCTGCAATACTCGGGCTGGTCATCTGCGCCACGGACCCGCCCGGTGAGCCAGACCCGACCCTCTCCATCCATCGCTACGCTTCGTGGGTCTGATTGGCGGGCCCAGATCGGTTCATCCCCGTAATACGGCGAGGTAGGGGTGTCGGTCAGGATCGGCGGGGCGTTCGACGGAATCTCGATCATCGTGGCTCGATGGTCGACTGGGTCGAGCACCGTGAGAATGTCGCTCGGCTGGACCACGCCGTAGACCAGCCCGTTTGCGTTGGAGGTCGCGTCTCGCACATCGCCGGGAGCGCTATCGGTTCGGCCGTCGTGCTCCGTCCCCCAATCCCACAGGGTGACGACGACGCTTTGCTCGATTCCGCTCGGCCGGGGCGGCGTTTGGGTTGGGGCTTCTCCGTTTGCGATCCGCTCGGTCCAATCCGCGAACATTTCTCGTTGGGGGCCGAGACGCCGAAAGGCCCCGTTCATCGCGGCGCCCATAGGTCCCATCGCGACCCGCTGGTCCCACGCCTCGAGGTGAGAATCGGCTTGGCTGAGGATGCCGGGGAGAATCTCACGGGTTGCCTTGTTGCCAAGTTGATGGCAATTGAGACAGCCTGTAACCGAGCTTCCCAGCGCCTGTTGCGAGTGCGCGCCCTCTGGGAGCTCGACCATTGAGAGCCACCACGCCGCAGGGTAGACCTGAGCGGCGGCCTGGGCGTTGGGTGCAACAATGGCGTTCAGGTCAAGCATCTGCCCGGGGGCCGCGGAGACGCGATCGGAGTCGACAAGTCCGTAGCCACGAACAAAGACCTCGTAGGACGCCTCGGGGAGGTCGGGCACGACGTAGCGGCCGTCCTCGTCCGTAGACACGATCCGGATCAACCGGGTCGGCAGGTCGGTCGTTTCCGCGACCACCCATACGCCGGCTTCCGGTCCGTTGGCGCTCGTCACGGTGCCGCCAATGTCATCGGCATCGATCTCCACCGCGGTCTGAGCGGCCACTCGCTCTGTGCCGGCGGCGCTTGCCCACATCGCCATGGCCCCGGCCGCGCCGACGGCCATCAAGGCACGCTGCGTCTTTGATGTCATTGACCTCACCTCTCTCTTTCTCAATTTCCCCTCGTATCCTTATTTCGCGGCCATCATCTTATCCCACAGCAGACGATTCCGCTGACCTACAATCTTCAGAGTCGAGTCGCTTCTTCGGACGGTCCACGACGTGTCCACTGCCGACAGCACATCTGTATTTCTTTCCGCCCTGCATGGTATTACGCAGGTCGACGGAACGAACAAATACGGTCTTGAGTGGTATTCCGATACAGGCGCGCTCAAGAAAGTCGTCGTCGAGGAAGCGTCGTCGGACGGCAAAGTCACTGACTTTTTGGACGACCAGGTCAGCGTGGTCGCGAGGAAATCTTTGCGGGTGATTGCGAGGCTGGGGTCAACCAGTTTCGGACCAGATTCGCGAACCGGCCGCGAGGCACTCGCTCGGCTCTCTCCCATTTAGCAAGCGTCGTCGGATCTATCTGGAGGTACCCAGCTGCCATCCGCTGCGACCAACCGCGAGCCCGTCTGCGCTCTTTCAGACGCTCCGCTGTGGGCTGCTCTGCTTTGCCTCCCGCCGATGCCACGTATCCGAGGAACCGGTGAATCTCCGGAATGGACGGAATGTGTGGTTCTGCGTACCCAAGCTCCCAGTTGGTGATGGTCTCCTTCTTGACTCCAATGATGGCTGCAACATCCTTCTGACGAAGACCGTGATCCATCCGTTTCTTGCGCAGATATTCTCCGAGTGTCTTCGGATCGTCCGGATACCCAGGAATTCGCGGGTTCTGTCCTCTGAAGGTGACATAGCAAAAAGGCAACGCGGGGGGGTGAGGAAAGCACGAGCCGAGGAGGGGAAACCAAAGAGGCCGGCCCGAGAGGCGCGGCTTCTTGCATGATTCGAGAACATGAGAATTGGACGCTTCCACCGATTGTCGGCATAGGTCGGGAAACGCAAAGGCGTTGTCAAAGGACAGCTCGAGGTCGTCAGCTCAAACCTCGATGGACCGCTGCCACGGATCATGCTCCGGGAGAACGCATTCGGATTGTTTGACCGCACGACAATGAGGGTGGGAGAGGAGCGACGAGTGAGATCGTGCGGTTCCAGGTTCGCCCGCATCCGCTGGCCGACTAGTGGCCTGTAACAGGCATTTGTTTCCCGATCCGGGGCCGAGACCTCACGTATTCGCGTGGCGCGGCACCCGGATCGCCAGGCGCGACGAGATAGAGCATACCGGCAGCATGTGACCGACGAGTAACGCCGCGAGGCGGGATGCCCCGCCGCGCGATACGTGGCCGTCAGTCCTACGTCCTAAGGCACTGCAAGGGCCACGAGCTCGGCCGACTGACCGCGACCGCCGACTGCGATGACGATGTATTGCTTGCCGTCGAGCATATAGGTCATGGGAATCCCGCTCTGATTCTTTGGCAGCTCCGACT
>CAUZIB010000058.1:0-30094 GCA_963579735.1 Vicinamibacteria bacterium
CGGCCAATCGACCTCTTTCTTTCGATCCTTCCAGCGACTCCATTTGCGGACCGTGGGCAAAAAGGCTTCCACTTCGATCTGTTCGAGGTGCCGCCTGACCGATGCCTCGTGCCGAGAACGAGTCCAAGAGCGTACCAGCGGGAGTCGCGAATCACAGACGATACCTTAGCAATAGGTCTAGCAACCTAATAAAAATTCTTGCGTTGAACGACCTGGCCAGTTCTCCAGACGGGGAAGAAGTAGAATGCAGATACTCCAAAGGCTCACGTGAGCCGCTCCGTCGGAACCACCTGCACGAAACTGCACATGGAGGCGAAGATGGCACTGGGTTCAAGTCCTGCAAAACGCGGTCCGTCGTTCGCGCAAAGACTGGCGTTGAGTCTCAGTTTCCGCGTCTGTGAGTTGTGTGACTTGCCTCGCGAGGCAGGCAGCCAACTCACACCCCATCCCGAAGGAGATCCGCTGTGGGTGTGTAACGACTGCCAACAGAAACTGGCCCGGTGTATCGATGACGAGGGTACGCTCGGAGGGTAGTCGACGGGCTTCTATGATGTCAGGGAGGCGAGAAACGCGTCAATCCCAGCTTGGGCAACTTCTTCATCTTGATCAGGGTGACCAGAGCTACAGCCCACGCCGCCGACGATTTGATCATCGACAAAAATTGGCAGACCGCCGGCGACGATCATGAAGCGACCCTGATGGCTGACGTGAATGCCAAACGCCGGGCCTCCGGGGCCACTGACATCGCCGTAAGCCCGGGTTGAGCGTCTCGCCGCCGCCGCCGTAAACGCTTTACTGATCGCCACCTCTATGCTGGTGATGCGACCGTTGTCCATGCGGTGGAACATCAACAGGCTTCCGCTGTCGTCCGTGATGGCGATGTCCATGTCGACACCAATCTCGCATGACTTTGTCTCGGCGGCGGCCATGATCACACGTGCGTCATCCAGCGTGAGTTTCTGAACTGTCTTCATCGGGTTGTCTCTCCAAATGGACTGTGCGTCTGTCGCAAGCAGTCAATCCGTCCCGGCGTCGTGCAGTTTGTTGGCGGACACGCCGGAGCGGTCTTGGCGCTCTGGTGAGCTATTCTTCTTGTCTGCTATTCAGCCGCACGGATGGTGAATGAGAACTGCCCACGCTGGATGTGCCCATCATCGCCCGCCGACCGCCAGCTGACACTGTAGGTGCCCGGGTCGAGCGCGGGCACGCTGACCGCAACGGATTTTTCTTCCATCACTTTCGCATCACCAAGCTCGATTTCACCCTGGTCCCCGGCAAGCGATACGTTGCTCACCGCGGGATCCGGTTTCTGCGTGAACCAAAGCTGAATCTCGTCGGGAGACGCCGACAAGACGGCGTCCTTCTCGGGCGCACTTTTTTGCAGGGCCATATGAGCCATGACCACGGCCGCCGCTATCATGAAGACAGCAGTCGTCACCACGGCGTGAGTACACACGCTACCAATTCGTCCACTCATATTTTTTCTCCGGAGTCTTGCTAAGATTTTGCGAATTCCCAGTCTTCGAGACTAGCCTACCGATAGTCGTTGGCCTGCTCCTAGAGTCCCAAGCGGGACACAGTGCACCGCCGCCGACGCGAGCGTCCCGGGCCGCATTGCGCTTAACTTGTCTCTGCGACAGTCCACTAGCCACCAAGACTCGCCAGCAATGTTCCAGGGTCGCCAGGTCGTCCGGCGTCCCGCAACACCCGCGCCGAGACCCAGGAGACTTACCGTCTAGAGGTTGGAGCGAAGCTCTACCCCAGCGGCCACAAAACTAAGCTCGGTGGCGGTTCCGTCAGGATTTCGGGTAAGCGACACGCCTTCTGCAATCAAATGGTCGGCGTCTTCCTTGGAGAACACACTCGTCTCAATCTCGCCTTGCAAGGTTGCGGATCGTCCCTGAGAGTCCTTTGGCACGAAGAAACCATAATCCTTGAAGGTCACGCGAATGCCAACGGATGTGCTTCCAGATGAGGAGACCAGCTCCATCCAACACCCCATCATCTGACAGACCTGCTTCACCGTGCCTTCAACCGTTACCACCCGATCAGAGTAGGCGTCAGGGTTGCCCAACACATCTTCCAGGGCCACCAGCGGCGCGTCCGCGCCGATCGCCGCGCCGCGAAGCACAGGCACCTCATCGACCCCGGTCTGCGCCGAAGCCTCGGCCGGGAGGACAACCAGCGTGGCACCCAGCGCCAGTGAAAACCATTTCCACATGTTCATTTCATTTCTCCATTTCTTCTCGCAACACCACCCGATTGGCTCCGAGCCGGTGTGCTATTCACCGCCACCCAACTCAGCATAGACCGCGGTCAGAAACCGGTCTGGCGATCCCCACTTTGCCTCGTACGGAGCCGTAGGGTTCGCGGCAGCCACCTGCTCATAGCTCATCCCCTGCTCCACGAGCTCAGCAACCTGCGCGGCTACATCGATGACCATATCCCGAAATTCGACCACATCCTCGCGGGTAGAGACCACGCCATGTCCGGGCACGATCTTTGTTTCGGCACCCGCCATTCCGGCGATGATTCCGAGCGTGTCGATCGTCCCGTCCAGCGTCCCGCCGTTGTTTCGGTCGATGACGGGGAACGCGACGGTCCGAAACACATCTCCCACCACGATCGCATCCGAGCCCTTGAAATGGATGATGCTGTCGCCGTCGGTATGGGCTGGGGGCATAGAGATAACGTGGACCTCTTCACCGTTCAGATGAATCGTGATGTCCTCGTCAAAGGTGAGGGCTGGAAGTGCAACTTCGGGCAACGACTCCGCCAGACGAACTCGCACCCGATCCTGCGCCAAAATCAGAATACCCATCCGACCGATGTTTTCGTTTCCGCCTGTATGGTCGCCGTGGACATGGCTATTGATCAGAAAGCGGATCTGGCCGTTCGAGATACCGTTGATGGCATCAACAATCCGGCTGGTCAGCGGCGCAAATTGGTCGTCAACCATGAGGACGCCGTCGTCGCCCACTGACAGACCGATATTCCCTCCCTGTCCCTGGACATAGTGCACGGTTCCTGCCACGTGATGTGTGCTGATCTCCACCGCATCCCAATCGACCTGGCCGCGTTGCGCACTGACCCCAACGACCGACACTAACAGGACCGGAATACACAGCCTGACCAGAAGGGAACGGGTATATTTCTTGCCCATGTGATCACCTCTCTCAACAGAGCCATCTCCAAGGATCCAGCTACCACTGGCAGATCTTACGCCCAAGTCGCCGTTCCGCGTAGTGTCCGTCCCAGGGAAGCTCCTCAAATGTGAGGAGACCCAGTGGTCAGCCGTCGTGCGGCTTGTCCGACAAACGGACTCTCCGGAGAAGGGTCAGCAATACTCGGCCGGCGAGACAAGGAGCCGCGCTCGGTGACCCAACATATTGGGCGCCTGCGAAGAGCAACACCGCCGACGCGGCATCCAGGGCCCCTAATACTCAAGCTCGGAATAACCGCCGTCGGCCGTCCATTGGATGCGGCTCCGTGGAAGCGCGTTGTCGCTTTCTCGGTCGTAAAAATAGACCAGCACTTCGGCGTATCGGTCTTGTACGGGTTCGATCAGGCCTTCCGCGATAGAGCCGGTGTCGGCGCCCGCTGCGATCTCTACTTCGATCGTGAATGCGCCGTGCGCAGTCGCCATCTCGACGATCGAGAACTGGTCGTTCGCCAGGGGGAACAACGAGACGTATCCGCGGTCCGGCGCAGGCGGCGCATCAGCGGTCACGGCCGTTTCTGATGACGGAACGGTTAGAGCGCCCCGCATCAGCGTCAGCACCATGACGACGACCGCGACCGTAACAAGGGTGCCGGTGAGAATGGCTGACCAGCCATGTTGCGCGATCACTCTCCACCAAGGCATTCGACGGAATTATAGGCCTGGGAGACACCGACCTTGCGCACTATGATCTGTTCCATGGTTCAAAACATCTGTCTCTGCGTCGTCCTCTCCCTCTCGGCCACGGCAGCATTCGCGCAGCCAGCCGGCGCCGACCGTGACCCTCGAGTGGTCTTTGACCAGGCGGTAGACGATTTCATGCGGGGCGACATCGCGGCTTCGGCAACCGGGTTTGACACCCTCGTCGAACTCGCTCCACAGTCTGCGCCAACGCTGTGGCAACGCGGAATCGTGCTGTATTACGCAGAGCGTTACCGCGACTGTCGCGACCAGTTCGAATCACACCGCACTGTCAACCCGAACGACGTCGAGAACGCGACCTGGCACTTCTTGTGTGTTGCTCGGGAGGAGACACCCACGAGGGCGCGAGACGCCCTTCTGCCGGTCGGACCGGACGCTCGAATACCCATGCGCCAAGTCTATGAGCTGTATGCCGGCGAACTCGCGCCAGAGGACGTGATCGCAGCCGGCCAAGGACCGAGTGGCGAGTTCTTTGCCCATCTCTATCTGGGGCTGTATGCCGAAGCACTCGGTGACAACGATACGGCGCTCGAGCACATCCGTACCGCCGCTGAGGATCGATACTCGCGGGTCGGCGGCTATATGCACTCAGTCGCACGGGTGCACCTTTCGCTTCTCGGAAGGTAGTACTTCCCCCGGCGATCAATGTGCCGACGGTGTCTGGCGCCAGCCGCCGATGCTGCTAGAAAGGAAACCTATGATTGGCAATCTGGTGAGCTGCGCGGACGGCACCGGCAACAAGGGCGGTCACACGCCGGACAGCAATGTCTTCCGTCTCTACGAAGCCATCGACAAGACCGACAGCCAACCGGTCTTTCTACCACAACGGAATCGGGACGGTGACCGGGTCTTTCTCTTCGGGTTTAGCTGCGGCGCGGCCACAGTTATTCGAGCTCACGCGTCGGATGTCACCGGCGGGGGCGCGACGAGCAGCGCGTTGACCTCGTCCACGATGCGAGAAATCGACAGCATCGCGTCAATGGCAGTACGGAGGGCCAGACCATTGAGCGCAATGGCCGTCACGCCAACCAATGAGTGGATACCCGCGGGCAATACACCGGTATCCACGCCGCCCCCGAGAATCGCCGTCAGCATCGTCACGAGCATGGCGATGGTGGCTATCCCAAAGACGGGTTTTCGAGCTCGAGCGACAGAGAGATAGAGCTCGGGGTCGAGTTGTCCCTCTGTGACAGCCTCCCGCACCGCTTTACCCTTCCCGATCAGGTAGAACATGGTCATGCAATGCGCCAGAAGTGTGATCAGCGTAAAAAAAGTACCGAACGTCGTGTGCCGGAATATCTCGACGGACTCGACGGCCGTAAAACCCAGAAATGCCGAGTAGGCCAACCCAGCCAGACTCAGCACCATGGCCGTAATCAGCGCAGCCGTCACCCGCGTGTCTTTCGTGAAAAGTCCGAGACAATCACCGGACCAGGTCGATCACCCGCCCGTGCCGCGTGCTGACAAACGTCCAATATCTTCCCTCGTCGTGCGGTGATGAGCCGACGCGCCACCACTTCCGGCGACATGCGACGGGTGCCGCACTGGCTGCTGGATCATATCAGCGAGGCGGGTGAGACGGTTTCCTGGCGACGAGCTGAGCAACCGCTTCCGGCGCATCGTGCTCTTCGTAGTGCCACAGTTCCCAGTCGTCAAACACCCCACCGAGCTCTCCCGACTCGAGCAGGTGAGCCGAAGAACGTGGCCCCCAACCAAGTCGACGCTGACTCGTGAGAAACGTCTCGTAGATCACAAACCCACCCGGGGCAACGACGCGGCGCAAGACCGGCCAGAGCGAACGCTGGAGAAATCGAGTGCAAAGGACAAGATCGCAGCAAAACCCCATCGGCCACTCGGAAATCTCGAGATCGGCGACCCAGAGCGACGCAGAAAGGCCTTTATCTCGTAGCGTCCTCATCGTGTGCTGAACACCCGCCGAATCACGGTCAATGCCAAATACCGTGAAACCTGTCTGCGCCAGGAGTGCGGTGTGTCTGCCATACCCCATCGCCACATCCAACGCGGTGAAACGCGTGCCCGATTGTGGAGCGAGCGCGCCACGCACATTTGGTAAGGACCGGACAACAAATGGCGATGGTGGTGACCCGGCCACCATCGCCCGAGGATCAGTCATCGGCGACGTCATGGCCGGCCGGAGCGTCACCGCCAACCGGCGGACCCAGGTTGGCGGCTCCATGCGCGTGCAGCAGGCGTTGCAAGAGGGGAATAAACAACGCCCGGGGCAAACCCATGTTGCCAAAGCTCGCAGCCCGGTGGTGCTCGTCACCGTGATAGTCAGAGCCGCCACTCACGGCCAATCCGTGTCGCTCCGCCAGTTGTCGATACCGCAACTCCTCGGCGGCGCCATGATGCGGGTGATAGGCTTCGAGCGCCGTCAGCCCAGCATTCGCGAGACGTGGAATCAAGCGGTCGCGTCGCAGAAGGCCCGGATGGGCAAGCGCACTAATGCCGCCGGCTCTTGACACCAGTTGGGCCACTTCGGCGGGTGTATACCCGCTCCGTCTGACAAACGCGGGACGGCGATCGCCAAGCCATCGGTCAAACGCCTCTCTTTGGCTTCGCGCGTGACCCGCATCAACCAGCGCCCGGGCGAGTGCCGGACGAGCGACGGATTGCCCCGCACGTGCGGCCGAATCAATGATCGCGTCAATCCCAATCGGGACACCCGATGTCTCAAGACGAGCGGCCATGCGACGGGCGCGGGTCACTCGCTCAGCGCGCTGCGCCTCGAGGAAATACGTCATTCCCGGAGGCGCCGGGTCGAGAAAGTAGGCAAGGACATGGACATCTCGACCGTCGAGCACTGCGGAAATCTCGACTCCCGGTAAGCACTCCACCTGCAACGCAGCGGCGGTCTCGGCAGCCGCGGGAACGCCGGCCATTGTGTCATGGTCAGTTACGCTCAACGTCCGGACGCCGGCGGCGTGGGCGCGTTTCACGAGCGTGACTGGATCGAGTGTGCCGTCAGACGCCGTGGTATGGAGGTGGAGGTCAATCAAGGAAGCCGCCACGATATTGATGCCAGATCGCGCGTATGTCGAGGCCGTCTGGCGCCTCAAGCAGACGCCCGGCGTGCCCGTTTTGAGCGGGGGGGACGTGGCTTTGACAGCGTGGGCCCGGACGTGCTCGTCCGACGCTTCTCAAGGTCGCGATACTCCTTGATGAGGAGCTCCAGATGTTCACGCTCTTCATCCGCAAACTCGAGAAAGATCTGTTTTCCCTCGGTGTCCTCGAACCGTTCTCCGTAGCGACGGAAGAACCGATGCGACCCTCGCTCGCAACGGATACCGATCATGAGCGCTCGCAGATCGTCGATTCCTTCGACGAGCTCATCCGCACCCGCCGAAAACAAGCCGTTCGCAGCACCCTTGAAAAAGAGAAACGTCGGCCGCGATTCAAGCTCTGGATCTTGCGCCAGCAATTTCCTATAACGAGCTTCGAGCGTACCGAGGTGCTCCTCCTCTTCCGCGGCGAGACCTTCAAAAACCCGCCGCGCCCGTCGGTCGGCGGCGACCCGGGCTGCGCGAGTGTAGAACTCTAGCCCGCTCCGTTCCGTCGCGATAGCGATCCGGAGCGCGTCACGGGCAAACGTCAGCTCGTCGGGCACCTCTGATCCCGGGCGACGGAGGCCAGTCCGACACTCCTCACACGTGCCATAGACCTGCACGACACTCTGCCGCGCGGCAAAGCCCCGAGACGTGGCAATCTCTTCGAGCAACCCCTCAATATCGGAGCTCAGAAACTCGTAGGACCGATTGCAGCTTTTACAGAGGAGGTGAAAATGGCGCGGATGGCGATACGAATGCTCAAAGCGGAAACGCCCTTCGCCGAAGTCTACTCGACGCGCGATGCCGGCGTCGACCATCCACTGCAAGGTCCTGTATACGGTAGCGCGACTGATATTGTGGTCGTCAGAGCGAATCACATCTACGAGATCGTCAGCGCTCAGGTGTCCTTCTTGCCGAAGGAAAACGCTGACGATGAGATCTCGCTTGCTGGAACGGCGGCTGCCAGGAGGCCTGAGGCGCTCGAGGTATTCTGACCGCGGTTCCATCTCGGTTCGCTGAATTGTGGCGTGTTACCGCCACCGGACCGACCGGCGTCGGATTTCGGGAGCTACACTCCGAACGACGAACCGCAACCGCAGGTCGACTTCGCATTCGGATTCTTGATTGTGAACCCGCCACCCGTGAGATTGTCCACGAAGTCGACTTCTGCACCATTGAGATAACGAATACTGATAGGGTCGACAAACAACTTGACGCCGTTCGACTCAAAGATCTGGTCAGCGTCGGCGTCGCCGGCTCCATCTTCGATCATCAAGCCATATTGGAAACCGGAGCATCCGCCACCCTGCACGAACACCCGCAGCCCGGCCTCCGTCGTCTTCTCCTCGTTCAGGAGCTGGGCAATCTTGCCCGCGGCGGCCTCAGTAACGTTGATCGAAGTCTCTATCGCGGCTAGCGTCATCGGATTCCCCTCGAAGTATCCGTAGATTATAGCCGTAGCGGGACGACCACCACAAGGTGTGGCGGGCCACAGGGCAATAGGAGACGGATGGCTCAGATCGTGATAAGTTTATATTTATGAGTATGTTAGTGGACGAATTGCCCATCCAGACGGCCGAGCGACAGTGGCGCATTCTCCTAGAGCGGCGGCCGGACCTCGAACCAGCGATCGCCGTCCAACGCCGATTGCTCCGGCGGGCGCTGACCCTCGGCTCGAAGTCCCACACGTTCCCCGCAATACCGGTGACGCTCACGCCCGACGAGGTCGCCCGCAAGCTCTCGGAAGGCCGGCCGGTGTTGATTGGGGAGAACATTGAAACCGACGGGGCCGCGCTGACCCCGTATCTCCTTGGATTCTGCGACGACCTGGAATCCGGTTCCGCGGGACGCCCGGCCGGCCGACTACGGAACAGTCTCGAACACGGTGACATCGATTGCGGCTCTCTGATTTCCGCATCGCTCACCCGACGCCGAGAGGCAATCCTCACCAAGGCCCATCACCTCGGAGTGGCACCCGATCTTCTCTGGCTCGTGGCCGAACTCGCGGCGGGACCGATCGCCCATCACTTCCGGCGTGCACTCCTTCCTTCTAGCCGGAAAGCCACCGCGGCGGGTCGTGACGGTGGGACCTCAGCCGGCATGCCGAACTGGCAAGAGGGATACTGTCCGGCCTGCGGCTCGTGGCCAGCCTTCGCCGAACGCTACGCCCACGCTCTAGACGGGCGCCTCCTGCGCTGCTCGTTTTGCGGCTGCGACTGGCCCTTCCCCACCGGCCACTGCGTGTATTGTGACGCCAAGGGCGCATCCGTACTGACGGCAGGACCGGGGGATGACGGGCAGTGCCTCGTGGACATGTGTCGAGACTGCGGAGGGTATCTCAAGAGACTGAAGGTAGACGGACCAATCCCGTTTGCGCTGCTTCCGGTCGAAGACCTGAGGACCTGCGACCTTGACGTGAGTGCGGCTGAACGGGGATACGGTCGCCCCCCTCTCCCAGAATTCGCGGGCGCCGCCGAGATGCCGTGTCCACCCGTTGGCTAGTGCACCGCCGTCGTTCAACACGGAATACGATGAGTGTGAGATGACTGTGTGTGTCACACGAACGTACGTTGTCGCTGTCACGATATTCCGGCTCGTCGGAGCAGGGCTGGCGGTCACCATTCTAGCGACCGCCATCGCGGCAATGGCGACCCTCAGTGCGCAGGAACGCGTGCCGCACGGGCGACTCTTTCCGCCCGAGGACCTTGGTCAACTCGAGGGTCCGGACCGGGCTGCCTGGCAGAAACCTGACCTGGTCATGGATGCGCTGGGTATTGCGGACGGGGCCAGAGTTGCGGACCTCGGGGCCGGGGGAGGATGGTTCACGGTTCGTTTGGCCGAACGAGTGGGTCCAAACGGTCGAGTCTACGCCGAAGATATTCAGCCACAGATGACGGCATCGATCGAACGGCGTGTCGGCCGCGAGGGGCTGACCAATGTGTCCGTCGTGCTGGGAAGCCCACTCGACCCCGAACTCCCGACCGGGCTCGACGCAGTGCTCATCGTGGAAACCTACCCGGAAATGACCGACCCCGTGACGCTGCTGCGACACGTTGCTGCGGCCCTCAAGCCAAACGGCCGAGTCGGCATCGTCGGCTTCAGTCTCGAGGGCGGTGGCCCCGGCCCCCCGCTCGACGAGCGCGTCGAGCCAGAGGTCGTCATTGCGGAGGCCACCCAGGCAGGACTCCGTCTACTGAGCCGTGAGACGTTCCTCCGCTATCAGTATTTGCTCGTCTTTGTACCATCGGACGCTAACAATCTGTAGTGGCCACCGCGCTTACCATCGCGGGCAGTGACTCCGGCGGTGGCGCGGGTATCCAAGCCGATCTCAAGACGTTTGCAGCCTGTGGCGTCCATGGTGTCACCGCTATCACGGCGGTCACCGCCCAGAACACGGTGACCGTGACTGCCGTGCACGTGCTCCCACCGGCTTTTGTCGTGACCCAGATCGAGGCGGTTGTCTCCGACTTGGGCGTGGACTCGGTGAAGACTGGAATGTTGGCGACCGCGGCAACAGTCGAAGCCGTCGCCGCGTGTGTCGACCGTTTGTCACTGCCTTCGCTTGTCGTCGACCCCGTTCTTCGCTCCAGCCGAGGGGCGCCACTGCTCGACGCGGATGCGATTGACATCCTCACCCGCACACTTCTCCCGCTTGCCCGTTGCGTCACCCCCAATCGGTTTGAAGCCGAGCGACTCGCTGGAATTGCGATCGAAACGGAAAGCGACATACGAGAAGCGGCCAAGCGAATCGTAGGTCTCGGCCCGCAAACGGTCATCATCACCGGCGGGCACCGGGCGACGACGGATGTCGTGGACCTTTGTTATGACGGTCACCGCTTTGTCGAGCTGGCTGGCCCCCGGCATCCCGCCTCATCCACCCATGGTACGGGGTGTACTCATAGCGCGGCCTTGGCCGCCGGCCTGGCGCGAGGTGATACGCTGGAACGTGCGGCGCGGGACGCGAAAGAATATGTGTCGACCGCGATTCAGCACGGTCTTCCCATTGGCGCGGGCCCGGGGCCACTCGGACGCCCCGAGAAGGGGCGCTGGTATACTCCGGAAAAATGAGTGTGTCTCGGTTTGTTGTGACACCCGTCGTTCTCTCGATCGGGGACGTGGTGGCAGCTCTGGATGACTCTCGGCCCCAGTCGCCCACGCCTGGTGCCGTAACGACCTTTCTTGGACAAGTGCGCGGTCATAGCCTCGGAAAGCGAGTGCTTCGTCTGGAATACGAAGGATATGAGCCACTTGCGGTCAAGGCCTTTGAGCGGATCGCGACCGAAGCTCGAGAGCGTTGGCCGGACGCAGAGCTGGCCATCCATCATCGTCTTGGCACGCTCGACGTCGGCGAGGCAAGCGTAGCCATCGCTGCCGCATCGCCCCACCGGGCTCAAGCCTTCGCCACGTGCCGGTATGCCATCGAGCGCATAAAACAGATCGTCCCAATTTGGAAGCACGAGTTCTTCGAGGGCGGTGACTCGTGGATCGAGGGCGCCACGGCCGACCCAGACGACGATGAGGCGCGTGAGGACGCCTACCGCCGAGCATGCGCATAACCGTCCGGTTGTTCGCGCGACTGCGTGAGATCGCTGGAGTGGCCGAGTGTGTGCGAGATGTCCCGGAAAAAGCCACGGCACGCGTTCTCTGGAATACACTCGCGTCCGAGTACCCAGACTTTGTTGACTATGGGGGAACGGTCTCGACCGCGGTGAACGAAGAGTACTCAAAGATGGACGCTGTTCTTTCGGACGGAGACGAGGTCGCATTCCTCCCCCCGGTTTCGGGCGGCTAGCCGGCCGGAGTGGACGAGTAAGGTCTCGCAATAATGTTCGAAAAGCTCAATTCAATCGAGGCGCGATACGACGAGCTCATGGCGCTCGTGAGCGACGGCGCGGTCCAGGCCGACCCCGCCGAGTATCGCAAGCACACCAAGGCGCTTTCCGAGATCCAACCCCTGGTAGAACGGTTTCGCGAGTACAAAACCGTGGCGGCCGAAATGTCACAAGCCCGAGAGCTCGCGGACGGTGAAGAGGATCCCGAGCTCCAGGAGTTGGCCCGGCAAGAGATCGAGACCCTTCAAGTGCGAGAAACCGCACTGCTCGACGAGATCAAGATCCTCCTGCTCCCGAACGATCCGAATGATGAACGTAACGTCGTCCTGGAGGTGCGCGCCGGCACCGGTGGGGACGAGGCCGGTCTTTTTGCAGCGGATCTGTTCCGCATGTATTCGCGCTTCGCAGAAACGCGGGGCTGGCGCGTGGAAGTGATGTCATCCAATGAAACCGGCGCGGGGGCGATCAAAGAGGTGATCGCGCTTATCGCGGGGCAACGTGTCTACAACCGCCTCAAGTATGAGAGCGGCGTCCACCGCGTCCAGCGAGTGCCGGCGACAGAAGGCAGCGGGCGAATTCACACCTCGACGGCCACCGTCGCAGTCCTTCCGGAAGCCGAAGAAGTAGACATCGCGATCGACGCCAAAGACCTGCGGATCGACACGTTCTGCTCTAGCGGTCCAGGCGGGCAAAGTGTCAACACCACATACTCCGCGGTGCGGATCACCCACCTACCGACAGGTCTGGTGGTGTCGCAGCAAGACGAGAAATCACAGATCAAGAACAGGGCGAAGGCCATGAAAGTGCTGCGCTCGCGGCTCTACGAGATAGAGATGCGGCGTCAACAAGAAGAGATCGCTGCCAACCGGCGCACCCAGGTCGGCACCGGAGAACGTTCGGAAAAGATCCGCACGTATAACTTCCCGCAAAACCGAGTCACCGATCATCGGATCGGATTCACGACGCACCGGCTAACCGAGATGCTCGACGGCGACCTCGGCGAAATCGTCGAAGCGATTGCCACGCACTATCAAGCACAGGACCTGAAAGCGAGCGAGGTCTCGGCCGAGTAGCGCGTCACCAACGTGTCGATCAGTCCGGTGACATGGTGACAAGCATCCTTGGCTATGTTGCCGCCGCCGAGTTGCGGCTCCGGCGGGCCGGGCTGTCACCCGACGAAGCCACTCTTGATGCGGAGTTCCTCGCTCGATACGCATTGGGGTGGAACCGGGCGGCGTTTCTCACCCGGAGAGGCACGCCTGCTCCCGAAGCGTTCGGCCCTTGCTACCATGAACTCGTCGCTCGTCGGGAACTCCGCGAGCCAGTGTCCCTTATTACCCGCCAGCGAGAATTTTGGGGACTCAATTTCGCGGTCACCCCCGATGTGCTGACGCCTCGTCCTGAAACAGAACTGCTCGTGGAAGAGACGTTGACCATTGTCCGGGAAAAGGCCCGGGGCGGGAGTGCCATCCGGGGTTTACGCATCGCGGACGTGGGCACAGGGTCAGGCTGTATCGCAATCGCCTTGGCGCACGAGCTGGGCGCAACTCTAGATTCGCCGATCATAGCCATCGATCCGTCGGCAGCTGCGCTCGCCGTGGCACGGCAAAACGCGGATCGGCATGGAGTAAGCGGTCATGTCGAGTGGCGCGAGGGCTCTCTGCTCCATGATCTCCCTCGCGCCGCCGGCCTGGGGTTCGACCTCATCGCCGCCAACCTGCCGTATGTCTCCGATGCCGAGTTCCACGCGCTAGCTCCCGAAGTACGAGACTTCGAGCCACGCCTTGCCCTGGCGGGGGGACACGATGGTCTCGACGTGATCCGAGCGCTCATCGACCAGGTGTCATCGAGACCCACACTCCTCGCGCGCACGGGTCACGTCCTCCTGGAAATTGGTGCGGGTCAGATCGGCGCTGTGCGGGCGCAGGTGTCGTCTGCCCCCGACCTGTCCATCACAAAAATACGCGACGATCTTCAACAGATTCCCCGAGTGGTCGTCATTGAGAAAGAGCCAGCCGATGCCTGACTGTCTGTTCTGCAAGATCGCGAAGAAAGACGTGCCGGCCACCATCGTCTTTGAAGACGATGAGCTGGTCGCCTTTCAGGACATCAATCCCCAAGCGCCCACGCACATCCTCGTCATCCCCCGCCATCATGTCGCAACCCTGAACGAGCTCACCGCCGACGACGACCAGATAGTCGGCAAGATGGTGAGGTGTGCCACCAGACTCGCCAAGGAAGGTGGACACGCCGAGGCCGGATTTCGAACCGTGTTCAATTGCAACGAGGCGGCGGGGCAGACGGTGTTCCACATCCATCTGCACGTGTTGGCAGGACGAACGCTAGCGTGGCCGCCGGGATAGCCTCGACGCCCGGTAGCGGACTAGCAGCCCGTGGTGAAAGTCCCGCTGCAGTCGACCGTAGGCCCAGCGGCGGTCTTGGTGCGACGCGGGACTTTCACCACGGCTGCTAGAGCAGGACGTCGGACGTGAGCATCGCGGGAAGCTCGGTGAGCGTCCGGATAGTCTGGAAGTCAGGTGCATCCGAAGACGCGCCACCCGCGCGAGCAAGCAACACGCCGCGCATGCCAGCGCGGCGCGCGCCCAATACATCGTGGGTGAGACTGTCCCCCACCATGAGGGACTCGGTGGGCGAAACCCCCGCCAGCGCGAGTGCCGCCTCAAAAATACTGGGGTGTGGCTTCATATAGCCGTGGTCGGAGGAAGAGACGGCGACAGCCACAAAACGGTCGAGTTCGAAGTGGGCTTGAAATGACACGAGACATCGATGCGTGTTTGAGATGAGCCCAATCGTGACCCCGAGCCCATACAACCGCTCGAACGTCTCCGACACGTCGTCGTAGAGGGCAAAGTGTTGGCACACCGCCCACTGGTCATAGATCTCTTGGGCACAGGCTTCCAGCCCCGGCCCCACCCCACCCATCTCGGTGAGCACACAACCGGCGTACTCGACAAAGCGTTGCGGCCGATACACGGCGTCTCGGGTGTTGTCGAGGAGCGCGGACGCAATCGCCACGGCTGTCCCGAACCGAGTCGCGTCAACCGCGAGCCCGTGCCGCGCCGCGAACCGACGGTAGCCTTCCCCGTCAAATGTGGGTCCGGGGTAAATCAACGTGAAGTCGACGTCAAAGAACACCGCGGACGCCAGGGGCGTTGATGACACCTATTCGCCTGCCGTGTCCTGATACGGACCGGCCACCACTATGGCGGCCCGGTCGGACGCCAGAGTGTCACGCGCGGCACTATTGACCGCGTCTCGGGTGACGCCGCTGATCAGGTCGGGAAGGGTCCGGTCATAGTCGAGTCCAAGGTCAAACTGCTGAATGTTCTGAAGGAACGCAGCAATCCCCGCGTTTGTCTCCAGCGTGCGCGGGAGTGACCCGATGATGTAGCGTTTTGAGTCGGAGAGCTCGTCGTCGGTCACTCCCTGTTGCGCAAGATTTGTCACCTCGGTGTCGATCGAGACGAGGGCGCGATCCACGTTTGAGGCATTGACACCGGCCCGCACAACCAGTGGTCCGGGCACGAGACCGGCCTCGAATCCACAGATCGCGTAGTACGCCATCCCCTGCCGCTCGCGAATACTCGCTCCCAATCGACCACCCATACCGTATTGGCCAAAAATATTGGCCATGAGTTGATAGGTATGAAACAGGGGATCCGTCCGAGTGATGGTCGTAAACCCATACGCGATATCGGCCTGCGATTTGTTCATCATGGGCACGACGACGCGTTGGCGCGCTGTCAGCATGGGCGGCGCGGCGAGCGGCCGGTCCTCACCGGAGAGGCCGTCTCCAACCCATTCCCCAAATACTCGGGTCGCGGCGTCGACCGCGTCATCCGGCGCCACGTCGCCGACGACCACGAGCGACGTCTCCGACGGGCGGATACGGGCGCGATGGAACTGTCGGAGGTGATCACGGTCCAGCCGTGTGACTGATTCGGATGAGCCCTTTGTCAGCCGACCATATGGATGGGACGCGCCGTACAGCAGTGCCATCAAACGGTCGAGCGCGGTTGTGGCAGGGCTATCCGCGTCTTGACGGATAGTCGTGAGGATTTCCGACCGCCGCGTGTCGACCTCAGTCTCAGGGTATGCGGCATCGCGTACCATCTCTGCCAACAGCGCGAGGATGACGTCAAAGTCCTCGGCCAAACAATCACAGCCCAACGTCAGCGTTTGCCGGCTCACAGCGACGCGAAGCGACACGCCGCAAAAATCCAACGTCTCCGCAATCGACTCGGCGGCTCGCGACGTCGTCCCGCGGTCGATCACGCGGGACACAAAATACGCGGTCCCTGGAAGGTTGTCCGCGTCGTATACCGACCCGGCTCCGACCGCGAGACTGATGGTCACGGCCGGTGTCATGCGGGTCTGCTTCACGAGCACCCGCACACCGTTGTCCAGGACCGTGGGGACCGGCGCCAATCCAAGGGTCGTTGCCATAGACATCTTCTTGCCCCTGCTGGTTAGGCCCCGAGGGGCGCATACCACCCAACGGTCCGACGATGGGCCACGAGATACGATGCCGCCACCCGGGAGACATCCTCAACGCTGACTCGCGCGATTCGCGCCGGCAATGACGCCAGGGTGTCAAGATCTGTCACCGTCTCAAAGAAGCCAAGCTGGTGGGCGACGTTGGTGATGCTGTCATTCTCGAATACCATCCTGGCGCGGAGCTGACGGACCCCTCGCTCGAGCTCGGCGGCCGTAATTCCAGACGCGGCCACATTGTCCAACACCGCGAGCGTCGCGTCTTCTACCTCACGCCGCGTCCGGTCGGCGGCCACGGTGACCGAGACCATGAACAAATATGGATCGACCGTCGGGAGGCACGCCCCACCGACGGCCGCCGCGAGTCGCTCGTCAACGAGCGCCCGATAGAGCCGAGAACGTCGCTGAGGAGGTGCGGCCCGAAAGCTCGCCCACAAGTTGAGACCTTTGGCCCCGGTCAACACGGCATCAAGGACAAGCATCGGTACAAAGTCGTCATGGGTGACGGCTGGGGCGCGATATGCCACTTTGAGGTAGGCGGTCGTGCCTTCGCGCTCTATCGTGACACGGCGCTCGCCCAGCTGAGGCGGCTCCGGTGTTCGCCGTCGTTCCGGCGTCGCGGCGGGCGGGATCTGCCCAAAGGCGCGCTCGACCCTCCGGAACACGTCGTCGGTATCGACATCACCCACCACCACCACGGTCGCGTTGTTTGGGCAGTAGTAGTTCTGGTAGTGCGTATACAGGTCGTCCCGCGATATCCTCTCGAGATCACCCAACCATCCGATAGTGGGATGACCATACGGATGCACCCGAAATGCGGTCGCCGCCACCTCCGTATCGAGCAGCTGATCCGGGTCGTTCTCGTTGCCTTGGAGCTCTGAGATGATCACCGTCCGCTCGGAATCACATTCGGCGGCGTCATACAGACACTGACTCATCCGCTCCGATTCGATGAACATCATCTTGTCGAGGGCTTCTCGCGGGGCCGTCTCCATGTAGGTCGTCTGATCGACCCACGTATAGCCATTCCAGAAACCGCCGTAACGGTCGATGATGCCCTTGACCTGGTCGCGGGGAATGTTCGTGGTGCCCTTGAAGTTCATGTGCTCGCACCAATGAGACACCCCGGTCAACCCCGGGCGCTCATCACCGGATCCCACTCGGTACCAACACCAGAGCGAGACCAGCGGTGCTGTATGGACTTCGCGCACCAACACTTTCATCCCGTTGTCGAGCGAAGTCGCGCGGGCGTCCAACTGCGCCTCCGCGGAAGAGCGTCGAGCGCTGGTCGTCATCTGCCAATTATACAAACGCCGATCTGCTCGGTCCGGCATGTCCGGTGAACTACAATGAAAGTCCATGTATGCCTGATTGGAAGGAGACGCTCAATCTTCCCCAGACCGGCTTTCCCATGAGAGCCAGTCTCCAGAAAACCGAGCCCGCGACATACGCGCGCTGGGAAGACATGGACCTATATTCCCAGATCCGTCGACAAAGTGCCGGTCGCCCAAAGTATGTGCTACACGACGGCCCGCCTTACGCGAACGGCCGAATCCATCTCGGCACGGCACTAAACAAGGTGCTCAAAGACGTCATCGTCAGGGCGCGGACGATGGCGGGCTTTGACGCGCCGTATATCCCCGGTTGGGACTGTCACGGCCTACCCATCGAGTTGCAGGTGGACCGGGAGCTGGGTCGCCGCAAGCGAGACCTGAGCACCGCAGAGTTCAGACGCGAATGCCGTCAATACGCAGAGAAGTATGTGGACTTGATGCGCACGGATTTCAAGCGACTCGGGATCCTCGGGCAGTGGGATTCGCCGTATCTCACGATGAACTTCGGCTATCAAGCGACGATCGTGAGGGCACTCGGCGCCTTCGTGGCGAAGGGAATGGCCTACAAGGGAAAGAAACCGGTCCACTGGTGTATTCGGTGCCGGACCGCTCTGGCGGAAGCCGAAGTCGAGTATGCCTCGCATACGTCGCCCTCGATCGACGTCGAATTTGGCCTGGCCCCCAAGAGCCAGGGTGCGCTCGCCCAGAAAATTCCGCAGCTGGCTGGCCGGTCTGTGTCGGTGCTCGTGTGGACCACGACCCCTTGGACAATCCCGTCCAACCTCGCGGTTGCGTTTCATCCGAAGCTCGACTACGCCGCGTATGAGGTGGGTGAAACAACCGTGATCGTCGCCGAAGCGCTGGCCGGTCAGGTCGCTGAACGGACAGGACGGGTACTCGCACAACCACTGGCACGGTTTACGGGGGACGTGATGGAGGGACTTCGCTTCCGCCATCCGCTCTACGAGCGTGACTCAGTAGCGGTACTTGCCGATTACGTCACGCTCGAGCAAGGCACCGGTGTCGTGCACACCGCCCCGGGACACGGCGCGGACGACTACAAGACCGGCGTCCGATACGGTTTGGACACCTATGCCCCGGTCGGACCAAACGGCCGTTTCCGGGAGGACGTCGAGCGATTCAGCGGGATGCAAGTGTTCGAGGCGAACTCTCACATTGAAACCGCGCTCGACGCCGCCGGTCGACTCTGGCACCGCGAAGATATCGACCACGCCTACCCCCATTGCTGGCGATGTCACCGGCCCGTGATCTTCTTGGCGACACCTCAGTGGTTCATCGCTATGGGAGACAATGCGGGTCATCTGAGACGCGATGCGCTCGACGCTATCACCCGGGTCGAGTGGTTTCCAGGCTGGGGCGAAGAGCGAATTCGGGGCATGCTCGAAACGCGGCCGGACTGGTGTATCTCGCGACAGCGTTCCTGGGGTGTCCCCATCCCTGCCGTCAGCTGTACAGCCTGCGGAGAATCGATCCTGTTCCCGGCGCTCATCGAGCGGGCGGCCCAGATCTTTTCCGAGCACGGAGCCGACGCGTGGTATGAGAAGCCGCTGGTCGAGTTTGCCACCGCCGAGCTCGACCTGGCGTGCCCATCGTGTGACGGACGGGTCCTCGAAAGAGAAAACAACATCCTCGACGTCTGGTTTGATTCAGGGTCGAGTCTCGAAGCCGTACAGACCGACCATCCAGACCTCGGCTGGCCGGCCACGGTGTATCTCGAAGGCTCAGACCAATACCGCGGCTGGTTCCAGAGCTCGCTTCTGGTGGGCGTCGGGATGCGGGGCGCCGCACCATACCGGCAGGTCATCACACACGGCTTTGTCGTAGACGAGCTGGGCCGCAAGATGTCGAAGTCGCTCGGCAACGTCATCGAACCGCAGACCATCATCAAACAAAGCGGAGCCGAAGTGCTGCGGCTCTGGGTCACCATGGTCGACTACCGAGAGGAAATAAAAGTCGGCAAAGAAATTCTTGCCCGGGTGGTGGAGGCATATCGGAAGATCCGGAACACGCTTCGGATCCTCACCGCAAACCTATACGACTTCGACCCGGTCGCCGACCTCGTCCCGCTTGACCGACTCGAGGAAATCGACCGTTACGCCCTCGCACGATACGGCGAGGTGACGAACAAGGTCCTGGCGGCCTACGATCAGTACGAGTTTCAGACCATCTCACACGCCTGTACGCAGTTCCTCACCGTCGATCTGAGCGCGTTCTATGTCGACATCTCCAAGGATGGGCTCTACACACTGGCCGCCGACTCTCATACGCGTCGATCGGCACAGACCGCCATCTTTACAATCGTCAATGGGCTCACCCGCCTGCTCGCCCCGATTCTCCCGGTCACATCCGACGAGCTATGGGGATACTTGCCTGGCGACCGTCAGGCGAGTGTCCACCTGGCTGGCTTTCCGAACGACGCCGCCCAGTTTATTGACCCTGACTTACTAGAACGTTGGGCGCGGTTGCGAGCGATTCGGGACACCGTCAACGTCGAGATCGAACGACTCCGTGAACAAAAAACTGTCGGTACGTCACTCGAAGCGTGTGTGCAGCTCACCGCGTCGGGGGTGACCGCCGATCTGCTCGATGCGTACAAAGGCATCTTGCCGACGTTGTTCATTACTTCTGAGGCCAAGGTCTCCCGTGGTGACCACATCTCGTCCGACGACTCTGCAGCTAGCCCGCCAGTGACACCTGATGCGACGTGGGCCGAGCCAAACGGCGGTCTCACGGTAGCCATAGTGCGAGCCAGCGGTGAAAAATGCGAGCGGTGCTGGCGCTATGTGCCTACTCTCTCGAAAAGCACCGATACCCTTGGGCTGTGCGAACGGTGTGTGGCGGCGCTGACGGAGACCGTCAGTGCCGGGTGATTCGGCGCAGGCTGACCCCGTGTCTTCGCTACCTCAGACCGCGACCGAACCGGGCCCCGCAGCCCCATCACCTTCGAGCCTGCCGTCGCGGACGGTCCTGATTGCCCTGGCGACAACAATCGTCGGTCTGGACCAAGCTACGAAGGCGCTCGTGCGTATCATGGTCCCCATCTATGACATAGTGCCCGTGCTGCCGGGGCTCTTCAACATTACTCACGCCCGGAACACCGGAGCTGCATTCGGCTTCCTCAACGCGGTCGATATTCCGTTCAAGCCGTATCTTATGACGGTGGTCGCGGCAATCGCGCTGGTTTCGATCATCGTGTACTCGACCCACGCCGCGACTCAATTCCCGCTGTCACAATACGGGCTCGCGTGTGTGGTCGGCGGCGCCATAGGTAACCTCATTGACCGCGTCCGGGTGGGCTACGTCCTGGACTTTATCGACGTCTATTGGAGAGGCTGGCACTTCTGGACGTTCAATGTAGCCGATGCCGCGATCAGCGTCGGCGCAGGGTTGTTAATCCTCGACATGGTGTGGGTGAACCAGCATGTTTCCGAAACTCCTTGAACTCGGACCGATAAATATCTACACCTACGGGGTCCTGCTAGCGGCGGCCTACCTCGGCGGACTGCAGTACGCCCGGCTGCGAGCGCGGAGTCGTGGTCTCGACGCCGACCGAGTGATGGACCTCGGGATCTACATCATCGTCAGCGCACTCGTTGGGGCGAAGCTGTTGCTCATTGTGGTCGAGTTCGACCATTTCCGACGCGACCCCGGTCAGATCTGGACGATCGTGCGAGCGGGTGGCGTGTTCTACGGCGGGCTGATCCTGTCGGTCGTCGTCGCGTTTTGGTATATCCGTCGTCACAAACTCCCGCTCTGGCGAACCTGCGACGCGTTCGCACCTGGCATCGCGCTGGGACAGGCGGTGGGTCGACTCGGATGCTTGATGGCCGGTTGCTGCTTTGGGCGACCGACAGAACTACCGTGGGGAATCACGTTCACAAACACGCTCGCGGCCGCAAACGTCGGCACGCCGCTCGAGGTGAGCTTGCACCCGACTCAACTCTACGAGTCGGCGGCGGCGCTGGCCATCCTGGGAGGTCTGCTCCTCATGGAGCGACGGAGTCGCGGGTTCGCCGGACGTACGTTCTGGACCTATCTCTTGCTCTATCCGACGGCCCGGTTCATCATCGAGTTCTACCGCGGAGACCCCCGCGGCTCGATGTTCGACCTGCTGTCGACATCTCAATTTGTCTCGCTGCTGCTTGTTCCGACAAGCCTCGTGATGCTGTTCGTGCTGCGCGGCTCGATCTCACCTCCTCCCACCCCAATCCGAAAAGCCGCGCCAGCACGCTAGGGAGTCAGTGCCGGCGCCGCCCGAACAGAGGACTCTCTCGGCCGCACCGACGTTCATCCGGGTGGAGGTCACGGCTGAAGAAGCGGGGACTCGTCTTGACCGCATGCTCACCGATCGCGTCGGAAGCCAGACCCGGTCTCAAATCCAACGATTGATTCGGGAAGGCCACGTACAGCTCGACGGGAGACCATTGAGAGCCAGCGCGGCTGTTCATCGGGGCGACGTCATTGCCGTTGAGATTCCACCGCCCCGCCCGCCAGAACCCGCCCCCGAAGCGCTCCCGCTCACCATCGTCTACAGCGACCCGCATCTGGTCGTCGTGGATAAGCCGGCGGGAATGGTCGTGCACCCTGCCGCGGGCCACACCGGGGGCACGCTGGTCAACGCGCTACTGCACCATGTTCACGATCTCAGCGGAATCGGTGGGCAGCTTCGGCCAGGCATTGTCCACCGTCTCGATCGCGGCACATCCGGCTTGATGGTCATCGCCAAGCACGACCAAGCCCACGTCGCGCTGTCCAATCAGTTTCGACAACGAGAAGTGGAGAAGCGGTATACCACGTTGGTCTGGGGTGTTCTCGACGCCGGCGTCACAATTGATCTTCCGATCGGACGCGACCCCCGGCAGCGAAAAAAGATCTCCGCTCGATCCGCTCGTCCACGCGCTGCACTCACCCGGGTCGTGGAGTCGGAGACATTCGACGCTCACTCGTTGCTGCAGGTCGTTATCGCAACTGGGCGGACTCATCAGATTCGCGTCCACCTCAGCGCGGTCGGTCATCCGGTCGTCGCGGACCCGACCTACGGCGACGGGCGACGTCCCACGCGCAACCATCCGGAACGGCTACAGCATGCGCTCGAGAACCTGGAGCGACCTTTCCTTCACGCCGCCCGTTTGTCATTTCGCCATCCCCAAGAGGACCGGTCGATGACCTTCACCTGTCCACTCCCGCCCGATCTGCAGTGTGTGCTCGATGTCCTACGGAGCGGCTGAAATTTCCCGAGACAAGGCTGTCCGCGGGCTGCGGTGCCGCCAGAGATCCGTGCAGAACGTCGTCGGCGTCGCGCGAGACCACTGAAGCGTTCCGTGCACAGCGCGGTCCGGGTCCTGCGGAGCAACTGAACAGTTCCGTGCACGGGAGTGTCTCCGCGGGGACGTCTGGCGACACCTGTGTGCCTTCCCCTCTGGCGGCAGAAAAAAGTGGCGCCAGCCGGAGCAGGTTAGCGAACGCAGCGCGCGGTCGACGTCCTGCGCAGCTACTGAAGAGTTTCGTGCGCGGGACCGTCTGGCGCGGGGACGTCTGTCGACACCTGTGCTTTCCCGTCTGGCGCCGGAAGAAGCGCCAGCCGGAGCACATCATCGATTGTGGAAATGTAGTGCACGGTAATTTCGCGCTTCAGCGCAGGACTCAGATCCTCGTTGATATCTTTGTCGTTGCGGGCCGGTACTGCGACCTCGAACACGCCAAGTCGGCGAGCAGCGAGTACTTTCTCCTTGATACCACCCACGGGCAGCACGTGACCTGACAGCGTGATCTCACCCGTCATCGCCATATCTGACCGGACTGGCCGCCCCGTCAACTCCGACACCAAAGCGGTCACCATCGTGACCCCCGCTGATGGGCCATCCTTGGGAATAGCCCCAGACGGCACATGAAGGTGTATCTCCGCGTCCTTATAGAACTCCGGAGCAACACCATAGGCCGCGGCGTTTGCCCGGAACCATGACAGCGCAGCGCGCGCCGACTCCTTCATGACTTCACCCAGGTGACCGGTCAGGGTCAACGATCCGCCGCCTGACATTCGCGTCGCCTCGACAAATAGCACCTCGCCGCCCACTGGTGTCCAGGCGAGCCCGATCGCCACGCCCGGCCGCTTTGTCCGTTCCGCCACTTCTTCATCGAGCACTTTTGGTGCGCCGAGCATCGCGACCACCGTCTCTGTCGTGACCTCGACCGGCGACTCGTTGCCCTCCGCTCGTCGCCGCGCGACTTTGCGACAGATCGCACCGATCTCGCGCTCGAGGTTTCGCACGCCGGCTTCTCGGGTGTAGCCCCGGATGATGCTCCGGAGCGCGTCTTCGGCGAACTGGATCTGGTCCGACGCGAGGCCGTGGTTTGGAACCTGTCGACCGACAAGGTGGTCGGTCGCAATCATCAGCTTCTCGTCTTCGGTGTATCCGGGAATCTCGAGCACCTCCATCCGGTCGCGAAGCGCCGGTGGAATGGGGTCAAGCACATTGGCGGTAGTGATGAAGAGCACCTCCGACAAGTCAAACGGCACATCCAAGTAGTGGTCTCGGAAGGTATTGTTCTGCTCCGGATCGAGGACCTCGAGCAAGGCCGACGCGGGGTCGCCGCGGAAGTCCATCCCTAGCTTGTCTATCTCGTCCAGGATGAAGACCGGATTCTTTGTTTCCGCCCGCCGGAGCCCTTGAATGATCTGCCCTGGTAGTGCGCCTATGTAGGTTCTGCGGTGACCGCGGATCTCCGCCTCGTCGCGCATTCCGCCGAGTGACACGCGCACGAACTTCCGGTCGAGCGAAGCGGCGATGGACTTGGCCAACGACGTTTTTCCGACCCCTGGCGGCCCGGCAAAGCAGAGAATAGGGCCTTTGACGTCTGGGTTCAGTTTCCGGACCGCCAGATATTCGATGATACGGTCCTTTACTTTCTCCAGGTCAGAGTGGTCGGCATCCAAGACGGTTTTCGTCCGACGTAGGTCGATGAACTCCTCGGTCCGTTTGTCCCACGGAAGTGCGATCATCCAATCGAGATATGTCCGAGACACGGTGTATTCCGCAGCGGCCACGGGCATCTTTGACAAACGCTCCAGCTCTCGAAGCGCTTCTTTCTTGACGGGCTCCGGCATTGACGCCGCATCGATCTTCTCTCGAAGCTCCTCGATCTCCTTGGCGTGCTCGTCAGTCTCGCCCAGCTCTTTCTGGATGGCTTTCAGCTGCTCACGCAGCAAATACTCGCGCTGACTCTTCCCTACTTCTGACTGGACCTCTGATTGGATCTTAGAGCCGAGCTCGAGCACCTCGAGCTCGCTCACCAGGATCCGGTTCAGGTCGTCGAGGCGCTGTCGAACATCAAGTGTCTCGAGCACCTCTTGTTTCGTGCTCGTGGGGATGGTCGTCAGGCTTGAAGCGATAAAGTCGGCCAACTTCCCGGGCTCAAGGATGTTGCCCGCCAGCGATTGCAGGTCATCCGAGAGAAGAGGCGATAGCGAGACAACCTGTTGGAAATTATTCGTCACATTTCGTTCGAGCGCATCAACCTCAAGTTGGTCGCTATCGCGAGTGAACTCCTCCGCCTCTCGCACATTGGCCACGACATACGGTTCAGACTCGACAACGCCCTCGAGTCGCACGCGTATCAGTCCCTGCACGATCAAGCGAAGGCTTCCATCGGCCAGCTTGAGCATTTTGTGGACACGTGTCAGCGTGCCAATCGGAAAGAGGTCGTCCTGCTGCGGATTCTCCGTGGACGCATCGCGCTGCGTAAAAACACCTACGTTGACTTCGTTGGCAACCGCATGGTTGATCAGCCGGATGGACGCTTCACGGGCGACCGCCAGCGGCATGAACGAGTTTGGAAACAACACCGTGTCGCGAAGCGGGAGGATCGGCAGCTGTGGTGGGATCGAAACCGGTAGTTCCGGCTCGTCACCCGCTGCGCCCGCGACGTGCACAGGATCGTCACTCATAGTCTTCTCCATGTGCCGCCGGGGGGACTATCCGGCGGCGCTCGAACGACGCCGCTCTCGATCCGGTTCGCCCCACTGTGACCCGATCGCAAGGTGGCACAAACAAGTCGACCCCGCGCAAAGGCGGGGTCGCCAGGAACCTACGACGACCTGACGATCGGTCGACGTCAGTTGATCATATCCGCAAACAGACCACTCGCACTCCGGCGCCCGGAGTCGACTCGCTCTCGGTTCAACTCATCCTCGTGAGCTTCCTCGCACTCACGGCACCGGACCGCGAATGGAAGGGCACGTAGGCGTTGCTGAGCGATCTCACCGCCGCACTCGTAGCAGTCACCGTAGCTTCCTCCGTTCAGGCGCGCCAAGACTTCGTCAATCTTGCTCAGCGTTTCTGTCTTCATCTGTAGCAGAGCGAACTCGATATCATCCTGGATCTCGGCTTCGGATGTCTCAGCCTCGTCCCGAGCTCCCTGACTGGTGGCGGCAGCGCCCTCAGCCCGGACGTGTCGCATCTTATGTTGAACGGCGCCAATGATCTCGTGACGGCGTTCTTCCAGAATTGCTTTGAGCTCTTCGTAACGTCCTTCGCGCACCTTCAATGTGCTAGTCATGATGACGGCTCCTCCCGTCCTTACCGGCCATCTCGGATTGAGTGGTCTCGGGGTCAAATCTCGCTTCCCTCGGGTGCACATGCAAAATAGATGCCTCTCAGCTCATCGGCGTTGACAGACACTTCTGCACCATGGTCAAACGGTCTAGTTGATCGGCGTATCGCGGGGGAGGGATATGAGGAAGGGGTAAAACGGTCCTCAGGGCCCGCCCGAACAGTGTCCGATCGTCGCTAACGCCTTCATTAAGAGCGTTTTACTCCGCTGAAACCGAGGGTAACCACGTCTTCGCGGTACTGTCATCTCTCGGTTCAATCTCTTAGACGTTGAGAGCCACCGAAGAGTTTCGGTGCCGGTCTTGGCACTGCGCGTGTCCACAAATAGCCACAAATTTGGGACAGCGAAGACGAAACTGGATGGCCTGTAGCGTAAACTCGGCAGGACACGAATCAGCAGGGAGTTTCCTGATTTGAAAAAGACCAATGCGACGTGCCGGCTCTGCGGGACCCGCCGCGCCCGACGGGCGTGCCCCGCCCTCGGGCACTCAATCTGCCCGGTCTGTTGTGGCACAAAACGACAGTCTGAGATCGTCTGTCCATCCGACTGCAGGTACCTCACTTCGTCTCAGTCCCATCCGCCGGCCGCCGTGCAACGTCGTCGCGAGCAAGACCTTCGGTTCCTACTACCGCTCTTGCACGGCTTGACAGAGAGACAGCAACATGTGACGTTGCTAGTGCAGCAGTTCTTGAGGGCGGAAGACGCCGCGTCGCTGGCGCTCTCCGACGCGGACGTTGTACAGGCGACGCAGGCGCTGGCCGAAACCTACGAAACCGCGAGTCGGGGCATCATCTACGAGCACTCGGCCGGCTTGGCAACGGCTGGGAAGCTCAGCGCTGAGCTAAGAAAAGTAATCGAGGCCGGTCGGAGCAAAGGGCTCCCCTTGGGAGATACCGACGTCGCGATCGCCCTGCGACGTATCGAGGCGGGCGCCCGCGAGGCTCGTTCAGCCTTGGGAGAGGACGAAACATCCTACTTACGGCTCCTCCGGCGTGTCTTCCAGGCACCGAGCACGGAGTCTCCCGAATCGAAAACCGCGGATCCGAGCTCTAGCTCAGGGCTCATCGTCCCGTAGATCTATGGGGCGCGCCTGGTCTGTCGTCGAGCGCGTGACGACTCCCCGGCCGAAGGAGTGACGACCTGCGGAGGAAGCAGTGACGGTCCGCACCGGAGTGTGGTCGCCTCGGCGACGTCGGGATGGTAAGATAGGGGATTCTGAACAGCCTGAGAGAGTAGACCTATGGCAAAGCGGTGTGAAATCTGTGGAAAGGGCCCGGCGGCGGGCCGCAACGTGAGTCACGCGCACAACGTGACCCTCCGACGCTTCGAAGCAAACATTCAGTCTGTGCGGGCACTCATCAACGGCAGCGTCCGGCGCATCAAAGTGTGCACCCGCTGTATCAAGTCTGACAAAGTCGTCAAAGCCGCGTAGCCACTCAAACTACCTTTGACCCGGTCACGCGACAGTGAAGCGGATCGAAACAGATGGTGCCGCGGCGGCCATCGGGCCGTATTCCCAAGCGATTCGTTGCGACAACCTCCTTTTCGTTTCGGGACAGATTCCCCTCGACCCGGCGACGGGAGAACTGGTGTCCGAAGACATTGGGGAGCAAACCCACCGTGCTCTCCAGAGCCTCAGTGCCATTCTCAAGGCCGCAGGAAGCTCGCTCGACAGGGTTGTCAAGACCACGGTGTTTCTGACCGACCTCGACGATTTTCATGTGGTGAATTCGATCTATGCGACCTATTTCGATGCGCCTGCGCCGGCCCGGTCGACTGTCCAGGTGTCCCGCCTGCCAAAGGCCGTGAGTGTCGAAATCGATGCCATCGCGGTCCTTGCCGTCAGTAGCGGCGGCCGCGCCTAGCGCGGAGACCGGCTCCCGCGTCGTGCTGCGCGTTATCAGCTCTTCGGGTCAAACCGGCTTCCTCTAGCCTGCGGTCCTCGGCGCTCCCCGACACCGACACGAGGTCGCTCCGCGTGCCTGACCCACATGCGCCAAGCCCGACGCACGCGATGTGGTGTCTCCGGCTTGCCTTTACGGTGGATGCAGGCGGCAGCCGCCTGACAAGGCGCGACGCGGAGCTTAGCTCACCTGCCGCAAGACTCGCTCGACATCGAGGACGCCTGGCACGCCGGTAACAAGCTTGATCACCCGCTGGAGATGCTTGAGGTCAGTGATGTCGAGCGTAATACTGATGCGACCGTGCTGATTCGCCCCGGAGGTTGCCTCGACCTTCCGCACATTGATGTCGATGCCAGCGATCCGCGAGGTGACGTCAGCGAGGATGCCCCGACGGTCCTCGACCTGGATCGTCAAACACACCGTAAACGAGTCCGCGTGGTCGGACTCGGAGTTGTCCCAAACCACCTCGATACGGCGGTCGGGGTCATACAGGAGGTTGAGCACGTTTGGACAACTGGTCGCGTGGACCGAGACGCCCTTCCCCCGGGTTACGTAGCCAGCAATCTTTTCGCCGCGAATGGGGTTACAACATCGAGCCCGATACACAAGGAGATCATCAAAGCCCGTGACCTTGATCTTCTCATCCCGCGGCAAGACGTTCCGCCGAGCGACTGGCGATGCCGGTCCCTCGCGCGATTCTTCCAATTCCTCAGCGGGCACCAGCTTCCCTAGAATGCTCCGGGAAGAGATTTTTCCATAACCGACGGCCGCCAAGAGATCGTCACTCTTCTTCACACCGAGCTCAACCGCCACCTTGCTCAATGCGTCAACACCGAGCAGCTTTTTCGCGCTTAGGCCGAACCGCCGTAGGTCTTTGTCGACAAGCTTGCGACCAAGGTCGACGGCCCGGATTTTTTCCCCGGCGTGGATCAGCTGTTTGATCCGATTTCTCGCCCGAGAGGTCGTGACAAAGCTGAGCCACTCCCGGCTGGGCCGCTGTGTCGCGGAAGTGACGACCTCGACAATGTCTCCGCTCTTCAGCTGGGTGCGGAGCGGAACCATTCGTCCGTTTACCCTCGCCCCAACACACGTGTTCCCGATATCGGTGTGAATGGTGTACGCGAAATCCACCGGTGTCGCGCGCCGCGGAAGCGCCTTGACCTCACCCTTTGGTGTAAACGTATAAACGTCTTCCGGATACAGATCCACCTTAAGCCCGTGGATAAACTCTCCAGGGTCTCGCACCTCTTGCTGCCATTCCAGCACTTGCTTGAGCCACCGAAAATACTTTTCGTCCGCGTTCGCCCCAACCCGCCCCTCTTTGTATTTCCAATGAGCAGCGATCCCGTCTTCGGCAAGCCGATGCATCGCTGCGGTGCGGATCTGCACCTCAAACGGAAAGGCGCGGTCGCTCACCACAGACGTGTGAAGCGACTGATATCCGTTCGGACGGGGCATCGCGACAAAATCTTTAAACCGCCCGGGCACCGGCGCCCACGTCTGATGGATGATTCCGAGTGCGCCGTAACAATCCCTAACAGAGCTCGTAATAACCCGTAGCGCGACAAGATCGTAAATCTCATCGAGTCCAATTTTCTGACGCCGAATCTTTTGACGGATGCTAAAAAGACGTTTGATGCGACCTTCGATCGACACGAGCTCGATCTGCGATTCGGTCAGTTTCTCTGCGAGCGTGCGCCGGAGATCTTCGACGGTTTGCGCGGTCGCCAGACGCCGCTTCTCGACCCACGCGCGGAGCATCTCGTAGGTCTTTGGTTCCAGGTGCCGAAACGCCAGCTCTTCCAGCTCGTTCTTCAGCTTATTCATGCCGAGCCGGTTGGCAATCGGCACGTAGATGTCGAGCGTTTCCTGCGCGATCTTGACCCGC
>CAUZIB010000059.1:0-29400 GCA_963579735.1 Vicinamibacteria bacterium
ACACGACGTGCGCAGACAGCCTCGTCGCGATTCTCGGGGATCTCCTCAAGAAGTTCGAAAAAGACGGACTGGAAGAGCACGGCCTCGATGTGTTTGGCGGAATCTACAATTACAGGAAGGTCCGCAATGGAAGCTCCACTTCGAAGCACTCGTGGGGAGTGGCGATCGACTTGAATCCCAACGAAAACAGAAATAGGCAAAAGTGGGCCGCCAACAAGGTGGGCGCTTCCGGATACGCCAACATGCCCGTCGCGGCCGTCGAAATTTTCGAGAAGCACGGCTGGAAGAGCGGCGGCCGGGCCTGGGGCCGCGACGCCATGCACTTCCAGGCGACCCAGTAGCGGCAACGCCATCGCTTCCTGGTTTCCGGAACAGCCGCGCCGGATCGCCTCGGAGCGGTTTCGGTACTTGATATCGACTGGAGAATCCCCGACGCTTCGCTACCTGATGTCGAAGATCCTGAAATGCATCGCGGCGCTCTGGGCGACGGTTTTCCTGTTCTCTTGCTCGGAGAGAGTGCCGGAGATCGCGGCTCCGGCGGCCGAAGATGCCGCGCCTGCAGCAGAGAACGCCGCGCCGGATCGCCTCGGAGCGGTTTCGGCACTTGCCTCGAAGAACGCCGCGCAGGCGGCGGAGGGAAGGCCGGTCCCGAAACACTCCGTTTCGTGGTCGTTCGAGATCATGCAAGACAACGAGGACAATCCAGTCGGCAAGGTTGCCCTTGTGGTGAACGGAAACCGCCATGAGGTGGTGGCGGAAGCCGCTTCGGGCTATCGCGAACTGACGCGCGACGACTACGAATCGTATCTGGTTCCGGCACAGGCCGAAACGGCCGCGGCTTCGTGGTGGGCGGGGTACGGCAACGTCATCTACGTCTCGCGGGAAGGGGACGGCCTGGAGGTCTATCGCAGAGAGATTTTCGAAGGGGACGGACAGGAAGAGCCATTCAAACGCATTCTCGTGATCGAGGAAGCCCCCTAGCAGCCCGTGGTCCATGCCGCCGACCCCGGTCATGATCTACTTCGGGGGGAGGGTCTCGACAAACGCGAGACAGAGACCCACCCACGATGACAGGTCGTCATCCGAGGCGAATCCCGCCGTTGCGACAAACACCATGCCTTTCATCGTCCGGCCGGTAAAGTCCATGGTCCGGGCGCCTGACCTCGCGAGTGCGGCCTCGTATTGGTCAGGACCGACACGGGCCATAAGCGCGTCGTCCACGACGCCACAGCACATGTGGCCGGACACCATAAAGGTGAGTCCGCCAAACATCTTTTTTTCGACTACGTCCGTGCGTCGCGCGAACCGTTGCCGTACGCGTTCGGCGACGTTTTCTGTATAGGCCATGGTGCGCGCTCCTTTCGGCAGGTCGACGAGACGGCTTCACCTTCGACGGCGTCCGGCACCTGATAGAGTCGATCGGTGACTCACCGTCGATACTATGGCTGGTCGGTGGTCCTGCTGGCGGCGGCCGCTATGGTGGGTACGCTTCCTGCTCGGACCCAGGGGCTCGGAATTGTCACAGAGCATATCCTCACCGATTTTGGTCTCGATCGGGTGGCCTGGGCCGAAATCAATCTGTGGGCGACGCTGGTCGGGGCTGGTGGCGCCGTCACGGTCGGTCGGTTACTCGACCGGTTCGGGGCGAGGGTCGTCCTCACGACCACGGCTCTACTCTTGGGCATCGTGGTCGCGGGCATGAGTGTCGCGACAACGGTGGCAGTCATGGCCGTGCTCATCACATTGACGCGGGGGGTTGGTCAGAGCGCGTTGTCGGTCGTCAGCCTGGCGATGGTGGGGCAGTGGTTCGTGCGTCGGCTCTCGTTTGCGATGGGCGTGTATTCCGTGGTGATGAGCCTCGGCTTTATGCTGGCGTTCCCGTTGGTTGGCGTTGTCGTTCAGACCTACGGCTGGCGCGCTGCCTGGGGCGGCATTGCCGCCGCACTCGTTCTTGGTCTGACCCCTCTTGCCTGGGTGGTGGCGCGCCGCGGTCCGGAGACATTGGGCCTTCGGGTTGACGGCGAGACCGCAGAAGAAGCCGACGAGTACCGTGGCCAGGATGTCGTCGAGCATCCGGAGACACACCGGGTTGGTGCGCCGTCGGTCGGGAACGACGCGCTGGTCGGCTGGGCGTGGCGGGATGCGGTGTCGACGACGTCCTTCTGGGTGTTTGCGATTGGCGCGGCGTTGTATGGCCTGGTGGCGTCGGGAATCGGTCTGTTCAACGAGTCGATTCTGGCCGACCGCGGATTTGGCGCGGGCGTGTATTACCAAACCCTGGTCGTGACGGCGCTCACGGCGTTGGTCGGGAACTTTGCCGGCGGATGGCTCGCCGAACGCTGGTCGATGCCGCGCTTGATGGCCGTGGCCATGGCCGTTTTGGCGACGGGTTTGGCGGTGCTACCGTATCTGGCGACCCTGGGGCAGGTGATGGGATGGGCCGTGTTGATGGGGTTGGGCGGCGGCTTTGTGATGGTCTTGTTCTTTGGGTATTGGGCTCGCGCTTACGGGCGACGGCAGCTCGGGGTGATTCAAGGCGCCGCGCAGGCGCTGACGGTGCTGGCCTCGGCGGTCGGTCCGCTCCTTCTGGCGCAGTGGGTAGCTCGGACGGGATCATATTCCTCGATGTTCACACTGCTGGCGCTGGTGGTCACCTGCAACGCGGTCGCCGCGCTGCTCGTCCGTATGCCCCTGCCAGAGGACGCGCCCGTCGCTCTGGCGCACGAGTCTACGTAGGTGCAGTCCTCTTTCCATCGCCGCGGCAGGTTTCGGTTTGCGCATCGGCGTCGTGAAGCACTAGATTAGCGGCTCCAGTCCACGGAGGCCCCATGAGCTACCGAATTTCTGTTCCTAGTCCTTCAACCGTCTGTGGCGTCGCGTGCGCGCTGGCGCTGCTGTCGTCGTTTGGGTCGCAGGTGACCGCCCAAAGACGCGATGGCGTGCCCGCATTGCCGCCGCCGGCCGAGCAGCTCGTGCTGCGCACGGCCGAGGTCCCGCGGATCCGCGTGGTCCCGGTGGCGCTTGGGCTGTCACATCCATGGGGTATGGCATTTCGGCGCAACGGCGACATCCTGGTGACCGAGCGGGATAAAGGCACATTGCGTGTCATTCGAGACGGCCAACTGCTGGACCGCGCAATACCGGGTGTGCCCGAGGTGGCCTCGGAGTCGCTACGGGCGGGGCTGATGGATATCGCTCTCCATCCCGACGACGATCGCATCGTCTACTTGAGCTATTCCAAGGCCATCGAGAAGGATGGCGAGCCGGGCGTGACGGTGGCGCTGGCCCGGGGTCGTCTCGACGCCGGGGCGCTCACTGAAGTGCGAGACATCTTTGTGGCGGAAGGGTTGGACAGCGGCATTGCCGCGTCACGGGTGCTGTTTGCCGAGGATGGCACGCTGTTCATGACGGTCGGGGGCTCGTATGTCTTTGCCGATACGGGTGACTACGCGCAGGATCCGACGACGCATTTTGGCAAGTTGATGCGGATGAACGACGACGGGTCGGCGGTGGTCGATAATCCGTTCTTTGGCAGCGTCGACTACCTGCCGGAGATCTACTCCATGGGGCATCGGAACCAGCTTGGTCTCGCGTTTCATCCCGAGACCGGTGACCTCTGGGCGACCGAGAACGGACCGCAGGGTGGCGACGAGGCCAACATCATTCGCGCCGGGCAAAACTATGGCTGGCCCGTGGCGTCATACAGCCGACAGTACTCCGGTGTTCCCGTGACCAACACGCCCTGGCTCGCCGGGTTTGAGAGCCCGGAAGTGCTGTGGTGGCCATCGATTGGTCCGTCTGGCCTGACGTTCTACACGGGTGAGCACTTTCCGGCGTGGCATGGCAATTTGTTTGTCGGGTCGATGCGTGTCGGTGGAATGCCACACACGGGGAACGTGCAGAGAATTGTGTTCAACCGACAGGGGCAGGAAATCCGTCGCGAGTCACTACTCGCTGACCTCAAGCAGCGAGTTCGCGACATTCGGCAGGGACCGGATGGGTATCTCTATGTCCTGACCGACGAGGACGACGGCGTGCTCCTTCGGATCGAGCCAGCCCACGCCATTGCCGACGCCCCTGGCACGAACGTGCTCGTGAACCGGCTGAGCGCTCCTCGCATTTCGCCTCTGGCCGAAGCGGAGTGGACCAACGAGCAACGAGAAGTCGTCGAGAAATATGAAGCCGACGGTTTCGCCGGTTCAGCGCTACGCACGTTGGCCCGGGTACCGGCATTGGCCGACCGGACCTTTCCGTTCATGCGCTACGTTTCTCGAGACTCAACCCTGTCACCACGTCATCGCGCGATCTTGACATTACGCGTGGCATGGCTGACGCAGAGTGCCAATCTGTGGACGAGCCACGCGAACCACGCCCTCGAAGCCGGGGTGACCGCTGAGGACGTTCAACGAATCGCCGAGGGGTCTTCCGCCGACACGTGGAGCGAGTTCGACCGGGCGCTGCTCTCGCTGGCCGATGAGCTGTTTCAGAACGCCTCGGTGTCCGACAATACCTGGGAGGCGCTGGCGTCGCAGTATGACGTGCTGAATCTCGTCGACGCGGTCATGACCGTCAGCGATACGACCGCGCGCGCGGTGGTGTTCAATTCGCTTGGGGTGCAGCCGGATGTCCCGTCCGACGATACGTCCCTGGCGGATCCTGACCGTACGGCCGCATTGGAGATGCCGACCGCAACCGTTGCCTATCGGGTCGAGGCGCCCGACCGGGAGCCCCCATTGACCACGCCGCGTATCGAGCCGCTCGACGGCCCGGGCCTTCGGGTGTCTCGGACCTTCGCTCGGCATCAGGCCATGGCTGATGCCCGGGCCACGAACCCTGGCTATATTCTGAACCCCGAGCGGTCGCGACTGGCCCCACACGACCGCGAGCTCTTGATCCTTCGGACCGGCTGGAACAATCAAGCTGTGTATGAATGGGCAAAACACGTGGGCAGTGTTGGTCGGGCGCGTGACCACGGTCTCGAGCCAGAGTGGATCGCCCAGGGTAAGGACGCGAATGGCTGGAACGAGACCGAGCGCGCCCTCATCGACGCCGCTGATGAGATGTATCGAGATTCGATGATCTCGGACGACACATGGGCCGTGCTCTCCGAGCAATACGACACCCATCAGATGATCAGCATTGCCGCCACGGCGGCGCGCTATCGTATGGTGTCGATGGCGCTCAATGCCTTCGGGGTGCAGCCGCGCGCGGACGACGAACGGTTTCCGGTACTCGCAGGCTACTGACCGACGACGAGAGGATAGCCGTCCAACGTGTGCTCAGTGCTCGCACCGGGACTCCGGTGTTCGTCGAAGTCCGCACACCGCTGGATGAGTGGCTCGACGCCCTGGCGTCTCAGAGGCGGCTCTGCGACAACCGCGCATCGGAAGAGGAGAAGACATGGCACAACGCAACGGTCTGACACGGGGTCTCGTGCTCACCGCCTGTCTCGCGACAGTGGCGGTGGCGGAGACGCAGACGCAGCCGGACCCTTTGGAGATCATCAACCTCGTCCAAGATGTGTATCGCGGAGATTCGAGTCATGGCGTCGCCACAATGGAGGTCGTGACCGAGCACTGGGCGCGTGAAATGACGATGGAGCTGTGGTCGCTCGGAGAGGACTACTCGCTTGTGCGGCTTCGGTCGCCGGCAAGAGAAGCCGGTACAGCCACGCTGAAGGCGGATCGGGACATCTGGAATTACCTCCCAAAGGTCGACCGCACTATCAAGGTACCGGCATCGATGATGGGCGGCTCTTGGATGGGCTCTCACTTCACAAATGACGACCTCGTGCAAGAGAGTCGTTTGGTCGACGACTACGACATCGACTTGACGTTTACCGGTGAGCGCGACGGCGTCGCCGTCTGGGAGCTCACGCTAACGCCCAAGCCGGAAGCGCCGGTCGTCTGGGGCCGGATCGAGTATTGCGTGCGTCAGTCCGACACCGTGCCGCTACAGGTCAGCTACTACGACGAGGATGGCGCGCTCGCCCGGTCGATGGTGTTCAGCGAGTTTAGGGACTTCGGTGGCCGCTTGCTCCCAGGGCTGATGGATATGCGTCCGGCGGACAAACCGGACGAGCGCACTACCATGCGTTATGAGGAGCTGGAGTTCGACGTCGGTCTTGACGAATCGTTCTTCTCTCTGCGCACACTCCAGAGCCGGAGATGATGAAGTCAATCCTTGGGCCCGCCGCACCCCCTGGCGCCGCGTTCCCGCTTCTCGCCATACACCCGGAATGACTCGGTGCGGCCTTGCGCTCGGCGGCCCTCGCATCCCGAGGCTTTGACGTTCATCTAGACGGCGGTCAACTAGCGTGAGAGAGAATCCCTGGCCGCGTATCGGCTGGCGCAACCTGGGCCGGCACCGTAAGCGCACGGTGTTGACGGCGCTCGGTCTCGCCGTCGGCTACTTCGCCGTCGTCTTCATGATCGGATGGACTGAAGGCCTCGTCGCGGAGATGGTCGAGAACGCCACCGGCCTCGTGAGCGGCCAGATCGAGATTCACGCCGCTGAGTATCGACCTGAGCGTAGCATCTACGACACGATCGGTGGCCGGGACGGCGCCGACGTGGGTGGGCTGCTCGACCGGATCGGAGCCGATCCCGGAGTGGTGGCGGCGGCGCCGCGTGTCTACGCCGCCGGTCTCGTTAGCTCCGGCGAGTCGACGTCGGCCGGCATGTTCATGGGGATAGACCCTGGCCGCGAGCTGAGCGTGAGTCGGTTTCTCCATGGCTTGGTCGATGGCCAGGTGCCTGAGCCCGGCCGTCAGGAGCTGGCGATTGGCTCGGAGATGGCGCGACAGCTGGACGTCGGGGTGGGAGAAGAAGTGGTGGTCGTGGCGCCGGGCGCGGACGGCTCGATGGGGAACGATCTTTACACGGTGGCTGGCATATACCGGACGGGTCTGGCCGAGCTTGACGCGTCGAACGTGGTGCTGCCCCTCGAGGATTTGCAAACGCTGATCGCGCTTGACCCCGGACGGGTCCACGAGATCGCAGTGGCGACCGTGGAACCGGGCATCGCCGATGACACCGCCGGCCGTCTGGACGCGGCTCTCGCCCCGGACGGCCTCGCCCTCGACGTGGCACCCTGGACGGAGCTCAACCCGGTGATCCTCGAATACGTTCAACTCATAGATTCCTTCTACCTCATCGTCTTCATCATCGTGTTTGGCATTGCCATCTTCGGTGTCGCCAACACGATGCTGATGGCGACCTTTGAGCGGCGGCGAGAGATCGCGGTCATGCTGGCGCTGGGGGCCACGCCTCGCTCGGTCGTCAAGACGGTGCTCTACGAAGCGGCGGGGATGGGTCTTATCAGTCTGGCGTTCGGCGTGGCGATCAGCCTCCCGCTCATGCTGTGGTGGAACACCGCCCCGCCCGACCTCAGCTCGCTTTACGGCGAGTTGACGATGAACGGCGCCATGATCCGGCCGGTGCTTCGCGTCGAGCTGAATATCGCGATTTGGATTTGGGCCGGCGTCGCACTGCTCGTCACGGCGCTGCTCGCGGCTCTGTATCCTTCCGCGCGAGCGGCACGGGTGCCACCCGCCGACACCCTGTCAGGCCTGTAGGGATGAGAGAACCACAGTCGTCTCAGCACCTCGGCGTCATTCTCGTTCTGGCCCTGCGCAACCTTCGGAGGAATGCGCGTCGCACGATCTTGACCGCCACCGCACTGATGGTCGGTGGGGCGCTGCTCATCTTCTCGCTGCTTCTGGGAGACGGCACCCACGAGCAGTGGATCGACTCCGGGGTCCGGACCGGGAGCGGTCACGTCACCATCGAACGCCCGGAGTTTCGTCTGAGCCGGAAGATCGAGGACCGGCTGCCGGCGAGCACGCGTCCGCTGGTGACCACCGCACTCAAGTCTCCGGATGTCGCCTCTCACGTCACATCGGTCTTCGCTCGGCTCACTGTGACGGGCCTCGCCAGCTCCGCGAGCGGCGCCCGACCAGCGCAGATTCTGGGTGTTGATCCGGTCACGGAGGCGACGCTCAGCCCGCTCGACGAGCAGGTCATTGACGGACGTTATCTCGAGCCGGGCGATCGGCTCGCGGCGTATGTCGGTGTGGGCCTGGTGGAGAGCCTGGATCTGCGGCTGGGATCCCGCCTCGTCCTTACTGCGCAAGATACACACAAGGAGATCGCCGGCCAGCTTGTTCGGGTCGTGGGCGTCTTCCGGAGCGGTATTCCCGAGATCGATCAGTCGTTGATTCATATTCCGCTGGACACCGCCGGCGAGTGGCTTGGCACGGGCCATGACGTCACGAACATCGGGGTGATGCTCGATGACAGCACCGCGGTGGCCGGACTCGTGCAGCACTTGCGCAGTGAGTTGGCCGACCCTCTCCGGCGCGGCGAGGCCGTCGTCATGGGGTGGCAAGAGGCGATGCCGGCGCTCCGCGACGCGGTCCTCATCGACGAGTGGGGCAGCTACGTCATGTTCGGCATCCTGTTCATCATCATCGGTTTTAGCATCGTCAACACCGTGCTGATGTCGGTGCTGCACCGCTACCGGGAGTTCGGCGTACTCCAAGCGCTCGGTCTCACGCCGCCGCAAACGGGCGCGGTGGTATTGATCGAAGGGCTGGTTCTGACCGGGCTGAGTGGGGTCGCCGGCGTTGCGCTCGGCTTTGGCCTCACCTGGTTCTTTCTCGCCGACGGTCTCGATATGACGCGAATGATGGACGGTCTCGACGAGATGACGTTTTCTGGGGTAGCGATTGACCCGGTTATTTACCCCGTCTTTCGGATGACACGCGTCGTGCAGTCGTTGGGTTTTATCGTGTTCCTCGGGGCGTTGGCGTCCGTGTACCCGGCGGTGCGGGCGGCGACGGTCGATGCCGCCGAGGCGATGAAGTTCGAGCGGTAGTTTCAAAGGACCCACCCGAGATGAACGAATCGATCACACTCGCGTCGCCATCGGGCGCCGACCTCCCTGCCGCCGCTTCGATGCCGGCTGTGCGCACCCAGGGCGTTTGGAAGATCTTCCAGCAAGAAGCCGAGGAGGTACAGGCGGTCCGCGACGTGAGCCTCACCATCGCCGCGGGCGAGTTCACGGCGCTGGCCGGTCCATCTGGCTCCGGGAAAACGACGCTGCTCAATCTGATTGGCGGGTTGACCCGCCCGACCCGGGGCGAGGTCTGGGTGGAGGATCGCGAGGTGAGCACGCTGTCGAACGCCGAGTTGGCGGAGCTCCGGCTCCAGCAGGTTGGGTTCATCTTCCAGGCCTACAACCTGCTCCCGGTATTCTCCGCGATGGAGAATGCCGAGTTCCCGATGTTGTTGCAAGGTATTCCGGCCGACGAACGGAGAACTCGCGTGCGCGAACTGTTCGAGCGGACCGGCCTGACCGGACTCGAGGACCGACGACCGGGGAAGCTGTCGGGTGGACAGCAGCAGCGGGTGGCGGTAGTTCGGGCGGTGGCCAGCAAGCCGGCGCTTGTCTTGGCTGACGAGCCGACGGCGAACCTCGACTCGCGCGCCAGCGAGGCCCTCCTCGACATGATGGCGGAGCTCAATCGTGACCTTGGGGTGACGTTCGTCTTCGCCACGCACGATACGCGGGTCATGGACCGGTCGCGTCGAGTGGTGCGGATGGTCGACGGCGCCATCGATTCAGACGAGACACAGCCTTGAACCGGTGCGTCGTCGCTCTGATTGCAGCGTGTAGCTGGACGGTCACGGGCAGCGCCACGCTGCACGCCCAGGCGCGTTGGCTCTCCGGCTATTTCCAAACGGCGCCGCTTGTCAGTGCCTCGACACCGCTGACGTCGAGCACCGCCGCCACCTTCAGCCGGTTCCGTCTTTCAGTCGATCCGTCGGCCGGACCGTTCTCGGTCGAGGCGGCCTACGAGCACGCCGCGACGCTCCGGCGAGAGGCTGTGACTCCAGGGTTTGGGCTCGGCGGGGTGCAGAGTGGCGGTGAATGGTTCAACCTACAGGAGACCATTACTGCCCAAGAGCACGCGGTATGGCAACACCGTTTCGACCGGCTCAACGTCGGCTGGAGTCCGACGAGCGCCCTCGACGTTCGAGTGGGACGGCAGGCTGTCTCGTGGGGTACGACTCTGTTCCTCACCCCGGCTGACCCGTTCAGCCCTTTTATTCCGTCTGATCCGTTTCGCCAGTTCCGAGCCGGTGTTGACGCCGTCCGCTTTCGGTTGTATCCCGGTCCGCTCAGTAGCGTCGACGTGGTCGTTCGACCGTCTCGGACCGAAATTGGGGAGGAAGTGACCGCGCTGGGTCGCGGCCTTACGACGTGGCGAAACTTGGAGCTCTCCGGCTGGGGGGGCACATTGTATGGCGACGGGGCCGCGGCGGGCGCCGTCGCCGGCAGCATCGGGGCCTGGGCGGTCCGCGCCGAGGCGGTTATTCGTGAGGTGGGGGAGAATCTTGTCGGGCGCGCCGCCGTGGGGCTGGACCGCGCGTTTTTCCTGGCGGACGGGCGTGCGGTCTCCGTCGGCTCGGAATATCAGCGTGATGGTCTCGGGGCCGCGGCACCGGAGGACTATCACGACATTCTGCAATCGCACGCGTTCCGGCGGGGCGAGCTCCAAGTGCTCGGACGAGACGAGCTGGCGGCGAATGCATCGATTCAGCTCAATCCCCTCTGGACCTTGGCCGGGCTCGTGCTGTGGAACCTGAATGACAACAGCCGGCTCGTGGCGCCGTCACTGGCGTATTCGGCAGGTGACGAGACAGCGATCAGCGGCGGTGTCTACTTCGGTTTTGGTGACGATGAGATCACACTGACCCGTCCGCTGCCATCGGAATACGGGCTCGCCGCGGCGACCGGATTCGTCTCGGTGAGCTGGTTCTTCTGAGACCGCAACCCTCTCCCGAGTGCGTGAGTCCTCAGCCACGCCACGCCAGCTCTGACGAGTATGTTCTGGTGATCTACTGAGACACCTATCGGCGGGGTCACAGCAATGCACATGCTTTCGAGATGCGCGCCTAGCCGCTGGTGTTCACGTATCGACGCCAGTTGGTACCTAGAATAGCGGTCATCCGGAGGTAGACGCAGAGCGCTGGCCGCTGTCAACGTTGGCAAGAAAGCTGAGGAACTCACGATGACTCGACACGGATGGCTGCCCGTGTGTACCGCCGCGCTTGCGGCACACTGGGGAGTGGCGATTGGCGTGGTATCCGCGCAGGACGCGGAGCCCAACCTCGGATGGGCCGATGTTGCCGAGCTGACCCTGGTCATGACTGGGGGTAATGCGGAGGCCAGTACGTTCGGATTTCGTAACGAGCTCACCCGGACCTGGGAGAACGCGGTGTTTTCGTTTGACGCCGGCGCACTCCGTGCAGAGTCGACCACCGTGACCCGGTCGGCGGTCGGGTCGCCAACGAGTTTCGAAGTCATGACGGAGTCTACGAGCGTGCTCACGGCCGAGAACTACTATCTTCGCGGGCAACTTGACCGCAACCTGAACGAGCGAACATTTTGGTATACGGGTGGCGGCTGGGAGCGCAATACCTTTGCCGGAGTCGACCAACGCTATGCTGGCGGTGGCGGAATCGGCACGTCCTGGGTGGATAGCGAGCAGTGGACATTCAAGACGTCCTACGGCCTGACAATGACCCAACAGGAAAATGTTGTCGGTCCGGCCGACTCGTTTGCCGGTCTGCGGGTGAGCTATGACTATCGCGAGAAAGTGACCTCGGACGCCGAGTTCACCACTGTGCTTGTCGTGGACGAGAATCTGAAGGACACCGGAGACTTTCGGGCCGACGTGAGCAACGCGCTCGTGGTCAACGTGAGTAGTCGGTTGGCGCTGAAGGTCAGCTGGCAGTTGCTGTATGATGCTCAGCCATCATTGGGCACCGTGCCGTTGGTGGATACCGAGGGCGCCTCCACCGGGGACACCGTCCTTTCCGCGCTCAACAAGGTGGACAACTTTCTTACGTTCGCCGTCGTAGCCACCTTTTAGTGGCCTCGTCCCCAGCCCTCCCGGGCGACGTGCTGCAGGAATCAGGCTTTTGGAGGACCAAAGACTAGCGGACTCTTGCACCGCGATGTCATTCCAACCCGGGGAGCATAGGCTTTGGTCCATTCTGATAGAACCACTCGTAGAACCATCGACATTGGCTATCGATAAACAGGGACACCCGCTCAGGGACGAAATGCTCGCGCGCGTCCAGGATCGCTGTGAATTGGGTGTGCGGATATTTGAAGCGATAGTGGCTATCGCTTTCGGTCTGTGTGACCGTGAGGCTCGTGAAGTCGATGGGGGGAGGCTCGAGACCTAGCCATTGAAACACGAGGCCCATGACCTTCTCTGGCTCTCGGACCAAGCATTCAAACGGGACATAGCACGTTTGTAGGCGCAGTTGCTCGTCGTCGATGTCCTGCATGTTCTCTATCGCCCGCAAAGGGCCGCCGACGACGCCATCTTCCTTGAACAGCGCTTTCGAGCGTCCCAGCGCGGAATGGGGCGCCATGTGGTCAGGGAAATCGATGAGACGGGTTCGCCGATGCTGCTGCTCGATGGAACCGAATATCTGCTTGAGGTCTCGAATACAGACCACCATGCGAAAGTTAGGGTCAAGCAGATTGAGCATCTCCACCATCCGGACCCAGTCGCGATTCTTGTCGACGACGATAGGTTTGTCGGTCTCTTCGAACCAGCTTCGGAGCAGACCCCGGTAGACGTTGAGGAGACGAGCGTTCACGGTCTCGAAATCTACGTCGAGCTGAGATAAGAAAAACGGATTGTCGCTCACCGTCTGACGAGTCTGTTCGAGGATCTGACACAGGGGAGAGCTGTGGACAATGCTGTAGACATCCGGGTGATGTCCGAGGAGCTGGCACATCAAGGTGGAGCCCGAGCGTGGCAGTCCAGAGACGTAGACGTTTTGTTTCGGCGTGCTTGTCATGGCTTCGGACCAGGGTCCATAGGTTGACGATCGCGGGCGAGGACCTTGCCAACGGCGACGATACCCATCTCAGCGTCGACGCGTGACCACGGAGGTCAGGTCGAACACGTGTCGCGGAATGCTACCGCGAAGAGTACGAGCACCGCGAATGCCCAGACCGCGAGGACGACCCAAATCTGACCCCGGAGATGCCCGCCTGCTACCGCGTGGGCATGAAACACAAGCCAGGAAAGGTCGTCTGAGTACTTGTCGCGAGCAAGAGGACGGCTCCGACCCCATGGAGGATGGCCAGGATCCGCTCCGTCGCAAAGTAGCGGTCGGCGACCATTCCCACAAAAAAAAGCCGAGATCATCGCGGCCACCGCGGTGGTGCCAAACACCAGACCGATTTGCTGACCGTCAAACCCCAGCTGTGTGCCCAGTGGAACGGACCACGCCCCCAGACAAAATACTGGAGGAACATCAAGGCCGCCAGTTTGGTGCGGGTCGTGGGAGACACGCCGGCTATTGCGGAAAAGATCCGTCGTCGACGTCAGTATCTCGACCCATCGCCCAGCCGATACCCTCGACGAGGTGGCGCTGAAATCGAACGTCGTTCCACACTTCGGGGCGGTGCCCGAGGGCGGTGTAGAACACGCGTCCCGCACCCTCGTGTCTGGTCCACGCGATCGCGAAGTTCTTGTCACTTCGATTGATTCCGGTCGCAGCCATGTCGACCGAACTGACATCGAGACTCAAGAGGACACCCACTGCCCCGCGCGACCAGTTTCGGAGCTGATAGATTTCGTCGTCGATCGCAAACGCGTCGCCCAGGTGTCGGGTCGATGGATGGGTCGCGTCCTCGACTCGGATCGTGACAGGTTGTCGCGATGGGTGACCGTTGAAGCATCCACCGATCAGATCCAGATAACCCGGCCAGTCGTAAACGTGTCTGCCGCACTGTGGACCCCGACAAACGCTCCGCCGTCTCGCACAAAAGCGATGAGCGCGGCCTTCTGGTCAGCGCTCATTGGCAGCTCGCCGGTCGTGTAAAAGACCACGGCCGCGTAATCTCGAAGCATGCCGCGGTGAGGGTTGATGCGTCGTGTGACACGTCGACCTCAAACTCGCCGGACTCGTCACCCAGCCGGACCAGGACTTCTTCAGAATGAGCGAGAACTGGATGCGCAAAGTCGGCGGATTGGGTCACATATAGCACCCGCGCCGGTGTGGCCGCGAGCCGCGCGACCGAGGAGGGGGCCAACAACCTGTCGGGCGCGACGACGACGATGATCACATGTTTGGCGTGTGCACGCATCTGTTGCCCCCTTGGGCCCAGTAGTGTGTCGCGCGCCAAGAATATTCCGACAGAAATCGAAACATCGGCGCACTTCACTCACCGTGTCGTCGCCGGGATACTCGTATTCGATGTTGGTGGGGATGTCCCATTGCCCGTCGCGTACCATTCTGAGCACCTCGCCGATCGGGGTGTTTGGACCCTCGTCGCGTCTCCGATCCTTGAGGTGAATCGTCGCGATCTGGTCGTGATGTGCTGCGAGGTGCCGCACGGGGTCATGATTGGCTGCCACGAAATGGCCGATGTCGAGATTGGCTGCAATCGTGCGTCCATCGCCTTGGGCGATGGCCCGGTCAAAGTCCTCGGGGCCGGAGAACTCGTTGGGGTCGACCGGTGAGTGGTTGTGCATGGCCACCGGCATGTCGTATCGGGCGGCCATGTCGGCGATGCGAGGGACACTGTTGACATGTGCCGATGATGTGATGGCGGGTACTCCAAGCGCGTGCGCCGTCTCGAACCCGCGAGCGATCTCTTCGTCAGTGAAGTGGTCTTTAAAGCTGGCGTTGTAAGAGTTGAGTTCGAGACCGGCGTCGTCAAATTTCCGACGGATGGAGCGAATGTGGTCCATCGACACGGTTGTCCGCCACACCGTCGAAGCTCGTCGCGGGCATCGCGCCCTCGTAGCTCCCGTGGCTCGACGTGGCCCTCCCACAGCTCACAGCTCGACAGTCCGAGCTCGACCATCCCGTTGATAAGACCGTCCAGGTCCCGGTCGCGAAAGCTGTAGCTTTGGACCCCGATCACGACTCCACCGACCCGGGGCGTTTGGTTTTTTCCGGCGCCGACAGATGCCGCTCGCGACGGTCGGGACATCAGCGCGGTGGTGCCCGCGACGACCCCGGATAACGTCAGGCGTGCCATTCACGACGAGTGAGTAATGTCATGTTTGCGTTTCGTTCTACCCCCCGTGCTACTGTTTCGATCATGAATCGACGGGAGGTCCGGCGGGCGAACGTGACCGAGCCGGCCGGACCGAGTCGCCAGTGAAAAGACACCTTCTGGCCATCGTTGGCATCTGCTTTCTCACGTTTTTTGTCGGTCTTGGCTCTCCGGCTATTTCCGACTCGGACGAAGCGTTCTACGCCGAGAGTGCACGGGAGATGGTCGAGACGGGCGACTGGCTGACGCCGCATTTCAACTACACATATCGTTTCGAGAAGCCGGTGTTCTACTACTGGCTCGCGGCGTTGTCGTTCCTGATCGGTGGGGTCAGCGAAACTGCTGCCCGACTGCCATCCGCATTCGCGGGCGTTGGGCTGGCGCTTCTGTCGTATGCCATTGGGCGCCGCTGGTATGACGCGGCGACCGGTCTGCTCGCTGGTATCGTCACGGCGACCAGCTTTGGGTACGTTGCCATGGCTCGGCAAGCGCTGCCCGATCTCACCCTCGCCTTTTTTGTGACAGCGACGACGGCGGCGCTCGCTGCCGCTGTGGATCCCAGGCAACCCGATATCCATCGAACGACTGGTCACTCGGACCGCGACGGCAACGGTGGATGGCTTGTCCTGGCAGCGTTCGGAGCAGCCGGAGGGCTGCTGACAAAGGGGCCGATCGGCCTGGCCCTGCCGCTGCTCATTGTCGGGCCGTGGGGCGCGTGGAAGGTCTATCAGTCCGGGTGGTCCCTTCGTCGGTTCGGGTGGTGGGATGTCGGATTCGCGGGCGTAGTGTTTGTCCTTCTCGCGGTCCCCTGGTATGGGGAAATGGCGCGGGTGCACGGCGTCCCGTATCTCGAGCGCTTTTTCTTTGCGGAGAATCTCGAGCGTTTTGCGACCGTGCGCTACAACGCGCCGCGGCCCGTGTGGTACTACCTGCCGATCGTCGGGGCAGGGCTCTTGCCGTGGTCGCCGTATCTGGTGTTGTGGGTCCCGCGCGCTGCTCGCCGGCTCCGGTCTATGTGGCGAAGCGGCGTCGTCGGATCGGGCGCCGCGATTCTCTTTGCGTGGTGGGCCGTCGCGCCACTTCTCTTCTTCACGCTCTCGGTCGGCAAGCAACCGCGATACATCTTGCCCGTGTTACCGCCTTTGGCCGTCCTGGTCGCGCGTGCGATTCTGACGCGGCTTGAGAACGGCCAAGCGGGCAGAGGATTGTTTGTCGCGTCGACCGGGGTGGCGAGTATGGTGCTCTGTGCCGTGGCCGCGCTAGTCTACCGTGCGGCGCCCGTGTTGACGGAATGGGGGAACGATTGGACGACGATGCTGGCCAGCGTCATTGGGCTGTCCGGGCTGGCCGCGTTGGCGAGCGTCGCGCGGCCTCGCTGGACGCCGTGGGTGCTGGTGGCGGGGTCGGTGGTCGCGAGTATCTCGTTCCATGTGGTGGCGCTGTCCTCGCCGGGGATCGCGCCCGTCGAGCGGATGGCGCAAATGCTCGCCGACCACCGCGGTCAGAACGAGCCGTACGGAAGGTTTCGGGTGCTCAACCGGAACCTCATCTTCTATACGCACGCACCATTTCGGGAGCTGCCTTCGGAGCAAGCGGTTTTCGATTTCTTGAGCTCACCAGAGCGTGTCCTCGCGGTTCTGCCGGCCGAAGACGTGCCGGGGCTCGAGGCGAAGGGGTTGACCCTGCACCGCCTGGGGGAAGTGCGCTATCTCAACGTCGGTTCGCTGACGCTGCGGGTGCTTGTCGACCCGGACCCGGCACGCTACGTCCGTTCGATCGTTCTCGTCAGCAACCAGCCGCCCGACCCGGTTGGCGAACCCGTCCGCAAGGACACAGCGTGTGACGCGCTTCCCCTTTTGATGCGGCGTGGATGCTTCGCTGCGGCCCGTCGTGGTATCGCATAGAGTGGGCAGCATGAGATGTCTCAGAATTGCCTTGCTTGCCCTTCTCGTCACCGTTGTGACGTCCGTACCGCGTTCCGCCCAGGGTCAACCAACGCTGACCTGGGATTGGGTCGGCATTGCCGAGCAGCTCGTCACCCAGCTCGCGCCGCAACCGGGAGAGCGCATTCTACTCGTCGCGCGTCCAGGACTTTTTGACGAGCTGATTCCCCATCTTCGTTACGCCCTCGCCGAAGCCGGTGCGGTCGATCTCGGTGTGATTGATGTCATCCAGGAACCGATTCCGGCGGAGTGGGACGCGGAGACGCTGAGACGTGCCGGCGACCGCGCACGTGCGGTCTATCGGGAGATGCTGGCCGACGTCGATGGTTCCATCATGCTGCCCGGGGCGCGACCTGACCACCCGGTGTATGCGGCGCTGCAGGATCTCTTGCGCGAGGGACGTGGTCGGACCATCCACTTTCACTGGGTTGAGAATGGCAGCGCCTTTCCGTTGCCGGGTCAGCCGCTACCGGGGCGACACGAGGTCGACGCGGTGTATCAGCATGCGTTGATTGAGACCGACTACGCCACGTTGACCGCTCACCAACAGCGCTTTGTGGATGCCATGCGAGACGCCACCGTGCGGGTCACGACCCCGCTGGGCACCGATATTCAGTTTCGAATCGGCGACCGACCGGTGAATTTTCAGGACGGCGATGCCTCGGCAGAGCGGACGGGGCGTGGCGTCGTACTCATCGACAGAGAGATCGAGTTGCCGGCCGGTGCGATTCGGGTGGCGCCCTTGGAAGAAACCGTGCAGGGCACCATCGTCTTTCCGTCGTCACAGTGGGCGGGTCGTCCGGTCGAAGGCTTGCGAATACAGTTTGAGAACGGACGCGTCGTGGGATTGGACGCAACCAGCGGTCTGGACGCGGTCCAAGCGGAGCTCGACAGTGTGCCAGACGCGGCTCGCGCGTTTCGAGAATTTGCACTCGGTTTCAATCCGTTGCTGCGGGTGCCCGAACGCAATCCGTGGGTTCCTTACTATGGATATGGCGACGGCGTGGTCCGACTCTCGCTCGGGGATAATTCCGAGCTGGGAGGCACGGTGACCGGGGGGTATGTGCGTTGGAACTTCTTTGTCGACACGACCGTGAGCGTCGATGACGACGTGTGGGTGCGGGACGGGCAGTTGGTGCAGTGACCCACGTCGGGATCTCGCACCGGGCCTCTCGCGTATGTCGAACGCACGGCACTGCAGCCGACGCTGAGGAAGCGGTCGGCCCGTCGCGAAGCGGACACGACCTATGGCACGGTGCGTATCGCACCGTGGGCGCCGGAGTCTGCCTGGCCGTCACCGTTTCCGCGCTTGCGGCGGCGCCTCAGGCACCACCGCGCCAAGAAGCGGTGAACGTGGCGCGCGTGCTGATCGACGCGCGGGTCGTCGATGACGACGGGGAACCACTCGTGGGTCTCAAACCTGCCGACTTCGACGTGCGCATCGACGGCAAGCCGGTTCGCGTCGAATCTGCGGAGTGGATAGGCGGTGATACGCCGCCGACCGACCCGATCGCGGCCAACAGCCTGGAAGCCATGCTCGTCCCCGGCCGGTCTGGTCGGCTTGTCGTCTTTGTCGTGCAGAAGAGCCTCGAGAGCGACCGTGCGATCGGGCTGCTTCGGGTCCTACAGGATAGCGAGCGGCTGCTCGCTCACCTGACCAGCACGGATCGGGTCGCCGTCGTGTCTTTTGACTCTCATCTCAAGATCTGGCTCGACTTTACCAGCGACCTTGAGCGTGTCGCGCGCGTCCTCGCTGATGATGTGATGTTTCGGAATCCTCCCACCGTGACCGGCGACACCGACCTCTCGCTCGTCGCTCGTTTGAGTCAGGAGAATGGTCGCAGCCTGCACACCATTGAGGACGCGCTGGAGCGGCTCGGGAAGGCCCTCCAGCCGTTGCCGGGGTCAAAATCGGTCGTGTTGCTGGGCTATGGGTTTGGTCGTCTCGGAATAGACATGAGCACCTACGGCGCGACAAAGTATCAGGCGTATGAAGAGGCGCGGGACGCGCTGCACGCGGCCCGCGCAGCGGTGTTTTCCCTCGACATCACCCACGCGGATTACCACACGTTCGAGCACGGACTGCAAGCCGTGTCGGCAGAAACCGGTGGCTTTTTTGCTCGGATGTATGCCAATCCGAGGCGGTCTGTCGAACGAGTGGCCAATGCGCTCGTCGGGCACTACGTGCTCTTTGTTGAACCCCCCGCCGGAGAATCCGGCGTGCACACGATTGAGGTCGAACTGGTGGAGAAAAAGGGCGACGTGTTCGCCCGGACCAGTTACATCGACTGACTCATACACCACGGCATGTCCGTCATAGGCGTCGATATTGGGACGACGGGGTCGCGCGCGGTGCTTGTCCGCGAAGACGGCGTGGTCATCGCGACTGCGACCGCACCGCACGTGCCGTTTGCATCCCCCGAGACCGGATGGGCCGAACAAGATCCAGACAACTGGTGGGAGGCTGTGCGGGTCGCGGTCAGAGAGATGCTGAGCGCGCGCGACGTCGTCCTCGACGACGTGACAGGGATTGGTCTCTCGGGGCAGATGCACGGAGCCGTGCTGCTGGATCACACTGACCGCGTGGTGCGACCGGCGATCATCTGGTGTGACCAGCGGACCGACGAACAGTGCCGGCGTTTGACAGAGGACGTCGGCCCCAGACGTCTCATCGAGTTGGTGTGCAATCCGGCGCTGACGGGGTTCACGCTGCCAAAGCTGCTGTGGGTTCGGGAACACGAGCCGGGACGGTGGGACGCGGTGCGGACCGTGCTGCTGCCGAAGGACTATGTCCGTCTTCGACTGACCGGCGAACGCGCCACAGACGTGGCGGATGCGTCCGGGACACTGTTGTTCGATGTCGCCCATCGACGCTGGTCGACCGAACTACTTGAGTGCGCCCAGATCGACGCCAACCTTTTGCCGAGCGTATATGAAGGTCATGAGATCAGCGGCCGCTTGACGCCCACGGCCGCCAAAGCCCTTGGCTTACGACCGGGTCTTCCGGTCGTTGCCGGGGGTGGAGACCAAGCCGCGGGAGCTGTCGGAATGGGTGTTGTCCGACCTGGTACCGTGAGTGTCACAATCGGAACGTCGGGTGTGGTCTTTGCGGCCACCGATCGTCCGGCCCTCGACGCGCTCGGACGGGTGCATACGTTTTGTCATGCCGTTCCCGGGCGATGGCACGTCATGGGTGTGACCCAAGGCGCAGGGCTTTCCTTGCGCTGGTTCCGTGACACGTTTGGTATCCGCGCTGGGACCGAGCATGCCGGGACCGAACATGTCTGGACCGAATATGGCGCCACGGGGCACGTCGACGCTGAACAGGTTGGGGGTGAAGAGGGTGACCCGGAGACCGGCGGTCCCCGAGACCCGTACGAAGCGCTTTGCGACGAGGCCGCGACTGCCCCGGTGGGGTCACGAGGCGCTTTGTGGGCTCCATATCTGATGGGGGAGCGCACGCCGCATCTCGACCCGCATGCTAGAGCGGCGCTCGTTGGGTTGACGGCGTCGCACACACGGGCCGACATCGTGCGGTCGATCCTTGAGGGGGTGGCGTTCAGCTTGAAGGACAGCCTGAGCATTGTTGGCGACATGGGGCTGCCGACCGACCGGATTCGTTTGGGCGGTGGCGGGGCCCGTTCGTCGCTGTGGCGCCAGATTCAGGCAGATGTGTATGGTCGGCCCGTCGAATGTCTCGCGGCGGAGGAAGGCGCGGCCTATGGGGCGGCCATTCTGGCGGGGGTCGGAACGGGTCTGTGGGCGACCGTCGAGGAGGCGTGCGACGCGGTGACCTCCGTGTCTGACACGGTTCGACCCGTACCGCGGCACGTCTCGATTCTCAGCGATCGCTATGAGAAGTTTTCCGCGCTCTATCGCGCGCTTCATCCCGAGTAGAGAACATGACCGACGATTCGTTCGCTCCTCGTCCCGAGCACCAGTTTTCGTTTGGACTCTGGACGGTTGGCAATCCCGGACGCGACCCCTTTGGAGAGCCGGTGCGTCCTCGGCTATCACCGGTCGATATTGTCGACCTGCTGGGTGAGGTCGGGGCGTGGGGTGTCAATCTCCATGACAACGACCTCGTGCCGATTGATGCGTCGCCTGCCGAGCGCGACCGACTCGTTCGTGAGTTCAGACGCGCCTGCGAGCGCCACGGCATCGTGGTGCCGATGGTGACCACGAATCTTTTTACGGACGCGGCGTTCAAGGATGGAGCGTTCACCGCGAATGATCCCGCGGTCCGGGCGCTGTCCATACAAAAAGCGATGACCGCCATGGACCTCGGAGCCTCGTTGGGGGCAAAGATTTTTGTGATGTGGGGTGGCCGCGAGGGCACCGAGACCGACGCGTGCCGACGTCTCGACATCGCGATCGGCCGGCTGCGCGAGGCGGTCAACTTCTTGTGTGAATACTCCCGTGCGCAGAAGTACGGGTTTCGGTTGGCGCTCGAGGCCAAGCCAAACGAACCGCGAGGCGATAACTACTTCCCCACAACGGCCGCGTATCTTGCGTTCATACCGTCCCTCGACCACCCGGACATGGTCGGTGTCAACCCTGAGGTCGCTCACGAGCAGATGTCCGGTCTCAATTTTACCCACGCTGTCGCCCAGGCCTGGGAAGCAGGAAAGTTGTTTCACATCGACCTCAATGACCAGGTGATGGGACGCTATGACCAGGACTTTAGATTTGGCGCGGCAAACCCCAAGACGGCGTTCTGGCTTGTCAAATTTCTGGAAGACGTTGGTTACGACGGGCCACGACACTTTGATGCACACGCCTACCGAACCGAGGGGATCGAGGGGGTCAAGGACTTCGCTCGGGGCTGCATGCGGACCTATCTCATTTTGAAGGACAAGGTGGCCCGGTGGAACGCCGACCCGGAGATCCAAGCACGAGTCGCCGCGCTGGACCAGGCATCCCAGACCGCCCCCCGGGTGGGGTCCTATACCGAGGGGGCGGCGCAGACGTTGCGCGAGCATCGCTTTGATCGGAGCGCGCTCGGCGCGAGGGAGCTCGCGTATGAACGTCTTGACCAGCTAACGATGGAAGTCCTGCTGGGCGTGCGGTCTTGATGCCGGGCAACACACCGACGTCCACACTACGGGCGCTGGTGAATGTCGGCAAACGGCCGGACCGGGGTAACCATTGGTGACGCGACCGACTGTCTCCCGCTCCTTACGTCACCCTGAGACCAGCCCATCGCGGAACCGCCGTCGCGGACTCGGGAGAACCTACGCGAGGTTCATCGCTCGAGCGCCGGCAGTCGATCACGTAGGGCGCTCAGACGCGGGGCGACTCGATCTTTCGGACTGAGCGTCGGCTCGGCGACCGGCCAACGAATGCCGATGTCGGGATCATTCCAGGCGATACAGAGGTCGCTCTCGGGGTGATAGTGCTCCGTGCACTTGTAGGCGAAGAGCGCCTCGTCCGAGACGACGCAAAAGCCGTGCGCAAAACCCGGCGGAACATAGAGCTGGTGCTTGTTCTCTTCGGACAGATACTCCCCATACCACTGCCCGAACGTTGATGACCCAACGCGTACGTCGACCGCGACATCAAACACCTCGCCGACCAAGGTGTGCACCAACTTGCCTTGGCCGTGGGGATGCTGGAGATGCAGACCTCGGAGTGTGCCCTGGGTGGATTTCGAGATGTTGTCCTGGACGAACCGGTCCGGAATACCCGTCTCCGCATAGAGACGCGAGGACCAGCTTTCATAGAAATATCCGCGTTCGTCACCAAACGCTCGAGGCACGACTCGCAAGACGCCCGGCAGACCCGTATCGTGTACCGTCAGCCCCACGGTGGCACCTGCTCCGCTATCGTCACCGGCCGCTATTATCTCCGAAGCGTGGTTCGCTCGTGTTCTTCGCCGCGGGCTGGTCGTGACACGAGAGACTCAGGGTTAGAGGCGTCACGCAGACGTGGCGGACGGCGTTTGCGCTGAGGGGGTCCGATGGGTGTCGAACTCGAGCTGTATGTATTGCTTGTCATCTTGACGGTTGGCTCGTCTGTGTTTGCGGTCTTCGAGGTCGAGACACCATGGTGGCGCAAGTTGCTGAAGTGGTCGATTGTCATAGCGGGGACAGTCGGGCTCTACAACGCAGCGGGTCATGTCGCCCTTCTGCTACCAATCGTCGCGGCGGGCGCTGGAGCACTCTTTCATGTCATGTGGTGCCGCAAGCACGGCATCCATCCGATCGAGGCAACACCGCGCCGCAAGTACTATGAATTGCGGCAGTGGGACTGGCCAGAGTGACCGTCACACCGAACTGTCTCGATTTTGTTGTCAGCTCGACATAGGGAGCTGAACCGGGCCCGGGCAAATAGAGGCGTGGAGGTATTCGAGCGGCGTCTGAACTTAGACATGGCGCAAAATGGTCATGACTATTCTTAGATCCTACTGATGATGGTCACCTGAAATCCAAGCGCCGCGTCTATGATGCGCTGTTCGCCGAGCGGCTGACTAACGCGCCAGCAGGTCATGGAACGCGTTGACCCGGACTCGCCGGGGTGCACGCGGCAACGACATCTCGCCGCTGACTTCCTGGGTCCCCGGTCCGTTCAAGGTCACCGCCCCGAGCTTGACGAGCTGGTCCCCGAAATCTAGATACAACGGCACGAGGCTGAGGAAGCCGTCCGGCACGTTGCTCTGGGTCACGCTACCGCTGATGCGATAGGTGTTGTCACCGATGTCGTCGACCTCCAGCGTCGACTCGAACCGAGGAATGTCGGTTCCGTACACCCACTGGTCCAAGAAGTAGTTCAGCGTGCCGTCCCCGCTCAGGTCCATCTCGGCTGTTTGATGGCGTTCAGCGATCACGCGAAAGTCGTCGGTGGACGGAGCTCGACCCGCCCACTCGGTGGCGAACTCCTGCATCATCGCCTTGAACGCCGCGTCTGTAGGCGATACCCTTGCGTCATTGTGTCCGCTTTGTGGTTGGCCACCGACGCGCGACGGTCGAAGATCTCTTCCCGTTGTCGTTCCCAGTAGTCGTTGGCCCGAGACACTCCTTCCACGAACTCCGGGGTCAAAGCGGCCGTGAACACCGAGAACCCTTCCGAGATCCACTGGTCCCGATAGCTCTCCCACCCGATCTGATGACCCCACCACTGATGAGCCACCTTGTGCCAGCCGACGGTATCGGCGAATTCCCACAAGCTTTTCGCATCCCGACCGTCGAGGCCATCGAAGTTGAAGGCTCGCTCCGTCGCCCCGACCATGGCGACCGAGGGCAAGAACACCAGCATCGGCCACGACTGTCCAAAATTCCATTCGACTTGCTGGCTAATCGCGAGTCGGGTATAGAGCGCCTGGCCAAAGTGCGCCGTCGCCACCCGAGAGGCGTTCATGGCGTCGGCCAACGCGGACTGGGCCATCTTGACGCCAGACCGACGCGCGTAGACCGTAAACGCCAGCCCCGTCTCGTCGTCGGTTCCGGATCGCTCGAGGAAGTCGCCGTAGTTGAAGCCCGCGACCCGGGTCGCGATGTCACTCCGCCACACCGCCACCTTTTCGCCACCGTCTCGTTCCTCGCTCACGCGCCGACCGGTCGCTACTAGCTGCTCACGCCGAGGGAACCTGAACGTCATCTCGTAGGTTGCGAGATCTGAGAACCCGCCCAGGTTGGGATACCAGCTGTCTCGGGCCCGGACCGAGTACGACCCGCTCCGCCCTTGCACGACATCCCGTCCTTCGTAATCGATGCTGACTCGAACCGTCTCTCCCGGAGTCAGGGCTTGAGGAAAGACCACGGCGACATCGGCATCACCCGCGTCGTCAAACGAAAGCCAGCGCTGGTCGAGGTGTTCCTGGATCACGCCGAGCTCCTTCGAGCCGCCCTCCTCCAGCGAGGCCGACTGAATGTCGAGCTTGTGAAATAGATGGAGTGGCAGGACCCGGAGATCCTCGACCAGAGGGATGAATGTGATCGTTGTACGCCACGATATCCGACGGCCATCGAACGTTACGGCGATGTCGTAGTGATCGGCGTCGGCCAGCTGACGCCGTGGCTTCCCCCGGCCCGGTCGGGCTTCGCCGGCCGGCGCACTCAGATGCCACAGCCCGCCGTAGCGATCGTCAAACGAGATGAACGCGATCTCCTCGCCACCCATCATTCCAAACTGGGCCGACAGATTGGAGATTCCGAGCGGATCAACCGCTAGCAGCGCTGGTTCGTATTCGTCACCGTCGACGAGCGCCAGAAACACGCCGTCCTCGCCCTGAGGGCGGTTGAGGAGATCGCTCACGATCCGGAGCTGGAGGTTGATCTGCACGTGGTCGCGCTGCAGCTCACGGTAGTCCTCGTATGCTTCCGCGGCCCGTGGGTCGCGTTCACCAGAGACCACCGCGGCATGCGCAAGCACCTCCTGAGCGGTCTGGTCGGTGAACAGCAGCCACAACCGATCGAATTGACCGGACAGCGTCTCGAGTTCGTCGTCATCGGTGACAAGTTGCAGATGACGACGCTCCGACTCGGTCGATGGCTCGAGTCGATACTCGCCCTCCCCGAGGAAGACCGCGCCAAACGTGACGCCGTCCAGCGGAGCCAACAGGTGTAACGCGCCGGAACGCAGATGGATGTGATACCCGTCCCGCACGAGCCGAAGCCCTTGCACCGGAATCTGACGCCCATCAAGCTCTGCGTGTCGAACGGTCTCGTAGGCCGGCACGATCTGTGCTGCCGCCTCGGGTGACCACCCCGATACGGCCAAGACCAACACCGCTGTCCACCATGCTCGCATGTCAGTTCTCCTGACGGGGCATCGCGCGACAACCAGTCGTCTACGTTCTCCCGTGCTCGTACAGGTAAACGAGCGGACCGCGAAAACCGAACGGGCACAGCGCACCACCGCCTGGTTCACACTTGAGCGTTCGAGGAGTGGATATTCGCTATGGCACGCGACCGCCATCCGCGCGGGTCACGCTACTGGTTCGGCCGAAGACATCGATACCCCGGACCCCGGCCGTCTGCGCCGGGTGACCGTTCACGGTGACGGTCTCTCCAAACGTGAAGGTGTCCATTGCGTAGCCTCGACGCCGTAGCGCGGACGCTGCGGATGGTCCGAAATAGACATCCCAGTCGGCGGTCTGACCGTTCTCGTCCGCCACCTCCAAGAGCAGGATGGGATGCGGATTGACAAAGCTCCACGTCTTGACCGTGCCCGTCACTTCGACCATCCGGGTTTCGTCAAAGAGACCGGCGGCGCCGTGATGGGCGTGCCCGAGCGAGCCCAGCGCCAGCGCAATGGTTCCGAACATGGTTCCGAACGCGGTGAGCATCAGCGCTTTCTTCATCTATCGTTCATTCCCGTCTCTTGTTGTCGTCCTTGCTCTTGCCTTCTTGCGACGAGGCGGTGCACTAGTACTAGTTCCGGCGGTCGACCGGTGGGTCCTGCGGATACTTTGTCGGTACGAGCCGCAGATTACGCCGAGCTGCCTCGGGTTGGCAGTCCCACGGTAGCGACAGTTCGTCGTCACTCGGTCGCCACTTCATCACGTAGGAGATCGGTTTGAGTAGAAAAATCGGATCTTCAACCGTGAGATTCATCCGCAAGCTGTCGCCGTGACGGGTGTATCGCTCGACCAGGCGCTTTTGGGTCGATGACGGCGCGCTCATAAAGTCGCCGGCGATTCCGGCCGGGTCAAACGTGAATTTTGTCGTTTCGACGACAAGCTGTTCGCCTTGGTATCGTCCGGTCGAGTAGCCATGGACAAAGAACGACCCCGCGCCCGGGGGCACGTGCTCGTGCCCGTCGAGCCACACCGTCCGCACGATGTCGTCCTTCTCATACGTGAATGTGACGCGGTCCGAATGCTGTTCGACACGAAACGCGTAGGGGTCGCCAAACAGCCCAGGAAGGGTTGCCGGTCCGCAGTCATACTTTGGCGCGGCAAGCTCGTCAAACGCGTCGACAAGCGCCATGGCGCGGGCCGTGAGTAGCTCTACGACCCCTTCTCGACTCAATTCGGGGCATACCTCGGATGTGGTGTCGACGCACGTCCGGCCGGTAAAGACGCCGTCAACATTGGGTCTGTCGGACGGGTCGATCTGAGCCCACGAAAAGCCAGCGGTCGTGAGACCGCTGGCGACGAGGAGTAAGCCGGAGAGGGCGAATCGTCGTTGTCGCATGGTCGTGCCAGGGATGCTACCACTGGTAGCGAACCCGGAGGCACGGTGCGTCTTACTGGCCGCGCTCAGCGAGATACGCGTGTGACGCCGCGGCGTCCATCAGGGGCACGACCTTGTCGGGGTCGATTCGGACCATCAGATAGCTGATGTGGTCGCCGATCTTTGTGAACTGATGGCCCGTACCCGCTGGAATGACAAACACATCGCCGGCCTGAAGCTCAGTGGTTTCCGCGTTTCGGATATCCGCGGCATTGCGACCCGGGCCGTTCAGAAACTGCACGGCCCGGTTGTCAGACGGTCGGCGCTGCGCGTCGACGAGATCGGGTCCCGTGCGGTTTGTTCCGGAGCCGCTCAGGACGTAGTAGACCTCGGTGACAAGGTCGTGCATCGCCACGGAGTTTGGCCGGGGCTCGGCCAGTGCGCCGCGGTGGGCTACAGCGATTTGGATGTTTGTCTTGCCGATGTCGATAGAACGCACCTGCTGATCGACGGCGTTGGTGTCTCGCCCGACCGTGACATAGGACTCGATCTCCCCGGCACCGATGTGTGTCGAAGGGCACATCGGGCACGACGGCTCGACATCCTGCGCGGAGAGCCGGCCGAGTACAAACGCGAGCACGACGGTTGTGGCAAAGATGACGCCGAACAGGGGTTGTCGCATGATGTCTCCTTGGGTGAAGGGATTCTTGTTGGCGAGTCTCCTCGCCGGCTGAGTCCGTTATTCGGCTGGATCCGTTACTTGGTCGGCTCCCTCGCTTGCCACAGATGCAGAACGACCGCGTCCGACGCATCGGAGGAGGGTCGCAGGTCATCGGCCGAGGCCGGCAGACGCGCCGCCACCCGGGCGAGATGCCGCTGGACCGCCATGGTCCGTTCCGCCAACACCGCCGTGTCCATCACACTCACGGCGACAACGCCTCGAGCACCTCACCGTAGCCTCGTTCGAGCATCGGTGCGACGTCACACCAGAAACGGGTCGCGTCCAGTCTGAAGCGGTCGAACGCGTCTGGCGCCGCCTCGAACAGCAGTTGCCCGTCCCTCGCCGCGCGGTACCGCAGGAGCCCGCTCGCGCGACCGAGATCGGCGAGGTCGACCCGATCCTCCCCGAGCGCCTCGACCAGCGATGCCAGCAGCCCGGGAACGTCGGCATCGTCTCGAGCCAGGTACCCGAAATCCCAGTCGGCACCAGGCCCGTCATCTCCGCGGGCCCGCGAACCGAACAGGACCAGTAGCGCCAACCCAGAGGTCGACCGGCCGACGGCAGCGGCGGCATCCAGCAGCGGCATCCAGCAGCGGCGTCGAATCTGGTCGCGGCGTGCTTCCGATGGTAGCAGACGGTATCGTCAACTTGAGCTCATTGCTGCGCGCGATCAGTGACGTCGACGCGGCGAACGCGTTCGCGCCCGCGTTCATGTCAGACTACAACCGCCGGTTCGCGAAGGCGCCGCGCAGCGCGCACGACGCGCACCGCCGACTGCCGGCGGCGAAAGACCTGACGTGAGTGTGGGAACGGAGAAAGCGGACATTTCTACTTTGGGCCGACAGGGGACCGGAGCTAATATTTCCTACGATCCGTCGCATGCATGTCGGTCTCCTCCTGTGTTTGTACTGATCGCTGTCAGCTGATGCCGTCATCATGACCATCAGAAACTAGGAGGAGTCCATACCATCATGGTGAAAGTCCCGCTGCGGTTTTGCCGCGGATGGAGCGCGCGTCCAAGGTGGGCCTGCAGCGTGCACGCGTGCTGGCGGCGCCATCTATTCGGCGATTGGCACGGGAGTTCGGCGTAGATATCGGCGAGGTGTCCGGCTCCGGGACGCGCGGGCGAGTGATCGCCGACGAGGTCAAAGCCCATGCCCGACGGATTCTGACCCGGGCCCGTCAAGCCACCGCCACACCCGTCGAGTCAGAGCCAGACCTTCCGGACTTCAGCCAATGGGGTGTGGTTGAACGGACACGGATGTCCAGTGTCCGTCGGGCCACCGCTCGACAGATGAGTCGGGCCTGGCAGGCCGTGCCGCACGTGACGGAGTTTGAAGCGGTGCGGAGAAAACTCAAGACGCGACGGCCGTCGTTGCCGCTGTCTGTCACTGCCTACACGGTCAAAGTTCTGGGCGCAGCCCTTGAGACGTTTCCGCAGTTCAACGCCTCGCTCGATGTCGGTGCAAAGAGCTTGTCGGAGATTTCCCTGGAGATCGCGTCCGTCGCGGAGAAGGCC
>CAUZIB010000060.1:0-28916 GCA_963579735.1 Vicinamibacteria bacterium
ACGGGCGTCGATCACATCGGCTTCTCGTTCTCCGACGTGACCGCGAAGATGGCCGAACTCGAGGGAGTCGGTGTGCGTGGCTCCGGGGTCAGACTGCAGCGAAATCCGGACGGCTCGACACTTCGAGACGTGCCGGGTCTCTTCAAACTCGGTTTCGTGTTCGACCCGTGGGGCACGCGGATCGAGGTCGTAGAAGACCCCGACACACTCGGATTCCACCATGTGCATCTCAGTGCCAGTGATCCGGAGGCCACGCTCGCCTGGTATCGGGACGTGATGGGCGGTGAGCCCGCCAGTCTCAAGGGACGACTCGACGGTTTGCGCTTTAACGGTATCTGGTTTCTGGTATCAGCCGCGACCGGCGGCGAACCGGGATCAACGGTGGAGCGCGCCATTGATCACGTGGGGTTCGTCGTCGACGATCTCGATACGATAACGGCCGACCTACGCCAACGTGGCGTGACCCTCGAGCACGAGCCGGCGGTGCCCGAAGGTGGGCGCACCTCGGCTCGCCGGGTGTTTGTCGCCGGCCCCGACAATGTCAGGGTGGCGGTGGTCGAGACGGGCTTCGCAGGTGTCGATGTCGATTTTGGCGCGGCCATTCTGACCACAGACGCCCTCGGACCGTACGATGCGCCGCGGACGCCGTGGGGCGAGCCCGACTTCCAAGGCGTGTGGACCAATAGCGCCGCCGTCGGTATCTCGTTCGAGCGACCCGACGATGTGGAGGTCGGGGAGCTCAGCGCCGAAGAGGCGGTGGCTCGGCACGAGGGACGGTTACTGGGCGGCATCTGGGGCTACGAGCGCGAGTGGCGCGACACGACCCTTGGCTATGACGGCGCGGCCGTCTCGACCCAGGTGGCGATGGTGATCGATCCTCCCGACGGTCGGCTCCCTTCCCGAACAGCCAGAGGCGAAGAGCTGGCCGCGGCCGCGGCGGAGGCCCGCGCCCTTCGGGTGGGAGCGGCACCGGCCGCTCCGTCGGATCTTTCGCCTTGGGTTCGGTGTATTACGCGTGGTCTGATCCCGACGCCGGGCGGCTACAACAACGGCATGCAGATTGTGCAGGGCCCAGGGTATGTCACGGTGACCCGCGAGATGGTCCACGAGACGCGGGTCGTTCCGACCGAGCCTCGACCGTCCGTCGGGGAGAACGTGACCTCGTATCTCGGTCATTCGCAGGGCCGATGGGAGGGCGATACCCTTGTGGTCGAGAGCACAAATTTCAACGGTGGCGCGCCCTTCCAAGGGTCGAGTAAAGATATGACACTCGTCGAGCGCTACACCCGCATCGGGCCAAATACGCTGGAGTATCAATTCACGATCGATGACCCGACCGTGTGGACCAGACCCTGGACCGCGATGTTCCGGTGGGAGCTTGACGACAGTCAGTACGAGCTCGTCGAGTATGCGTGTCAAGAGGGTAACTACGGCATGACAAACATCCTCAGCGGAGCACGAGCGCGGGACGCAGCCGAGCAAGGCAGCAGATAGACGTTCGTCTTTGCGGTGACGCCCGCGACAACCGAGGGACGCCGCACGGTGGAAGGTCATCCCCCGGACCGCCGGCCCGGGGGATGACGTGCTGAGCCATTGACGCCGCGGCGTCACAAACGCCATGGCCTGACAGCCGGCCTACTCGTAGTAGGCCGGTGCCTTGTCGAGACCTTCAAACAGCGCCAAGTCGTGCTCGATCCAGAACGTTGCTCCCACCTCTGCGACAAACGCTTCTATGCGCTCCATCGAGGCGACTGTCGCCTCGCTGTCGAAATTGAAGGTCGGGACCCGCTGCTGCGCTCGGCTCAATCGGAAATGATAGAGGTCTCCGGAGAGTACAAGTGGACCGGTCTCGGCGAGATCGAGAAACAACACCTGGTGACCTGGCGTATGACCCGGGGCTGAGAGGATCCGCACGCGGCCATCACCAAACACGTCGTGATCACCGTCCAGCAGCGTTGTCTCTGCGTCCCGCAGGTTGGCATAGAGCTCAGGTTCTGCGGGTGACCCGAGCGCCTGGTCTCCGAACATGGCCGTGTGCTCCGTCCGCTGGACAAGCCAGGTCGCCCCGGTGATCTCATTCGCGACGCCAACATGGTCATAGTGCATGTGAGAAAACGCCGCGTAGTCGAGAGAGCTGAGGTCAAAGCCGAGGTCGAGCGTCGCCAATTGTGCGGCCAGCGGCTGTTCGAGCCGAGCGTTTGACCGATGACTCGGGGGTTCCGTATAGGACGAGGGCAGACCACCATCCCAGAGCATTCGACCGTCCGGATGCTCTACGACATAGCACGGCACGATCAGCTCGCGGACGTCCGTTTCGTCGTTCTCGATACTAAAGCGCTCGAGCGTGTCGAAATCCAGGTGACCACACTCAAACACATACAGTTTGAGCGCAGTCTCCTCGACGGCGGCCTCGACCGGTGCGGCCGGCTCCGGTGGCCCGGCGGGCTCTCCGCCGCAAGCGATACATGTGGTGAGAACCGAAAGAAGTATTGTGCGTTGCATGAGCGGGATCATAATCTCATGGCCATCAAATTACCGGACGACACGCGTCAGCGCTTGATCTCTTCAATAAAGAGATACGTGACCGAGAACATGGATGACCAAATCGGAGACTTGGGGGCGTCACTCCTCCTTGATTTCTTTGTCGACGAGCTGGGTCCGGCTGTCTACAACATGGCCGTTCCCGACACTCAGGCGCGGATGCACGATCAGGTCAACGACCTCGATGGTTCGTGTTATGAACCGGAGTTCGCATACTGGCAGAAACGCACGTGAGGTTCGCGGCTGTCAGAGTGAGCGGGCTGCTAGTCGAGTTGATATTCCGGCGTGCTCAAAATGACGTGGGTCACCATGCGTAGCGGATCTTCCAGGTAGGTTTGAGCGCGCTTCAAATCCGACGTCCCGAGCTCTTCGTTGAGAAGAACGACGAGTGAGTCGCGGAGATCGGAAGAGACGGGTATCCGCAGGAAGCGACTCAGGAGCGTGTCCACTGCCTCCTCGGTGGTGGCAGCGCCCGAGTTGAGCACGATCTGCGTCATGTCGAACCGAGCCGCGCCCCGCGGCGTTGGAATCAGTTTGCGCATGGCGTGCGCCCAGGCCTGGTAACCCGAGATACGGGTGTTGAACAGTTCGTCCCGTTCCTTTGTCGCCATGTCAAACGCCGTCATCCTGTCCGGGTCGTCCTCGAGCGCGATCGCGCTGGTGAAGTCATAGCCGCGACGCAACCGCTCGCCAATGACGCCATCCCCGCCGCGCGGAAGGAAATTCGGATCGTTGAAGTCGACGACGGTCGGGAAGAGGTAGTTGAACGCGACGTTGCCACGCTCTTGCAGAAACGCCGGTGTAATCCACGACCGGCCTTGTGCCCAGCCAGCCACCGACGGCGGATTCAGCAGATGCTGGCCAAGCGCGATGGTGGTGAGGTTGAAGTCCGGCACCCCGGGCACATCTACCGCGCCGAGCTGTTTGAGCAACGTGATGACATGCTCGACCGGGCCCTTGATGTGTGCACCGTAACTGGCCTCGCTGTAGAAGTCTTGCGACAAGAAAACGGTTTCCAATAGCGGGCGCAGCTCGTAGTCGTTCTCCCGCAAGAGTGCTCCCAGCTCGGCCGTGAGCGCCGCGGAAGGATCTTCGCGGACAAAGAAACGGTAGATCTTCGCCGCCATGTAGTTGGCCGTTGCCGGCTGCTCGAGGATGATCTTGAGTACGTCGACGCCGTCGAAGTTACCGGTCCGACCCAAGAACGTCTTGGCCCCGTCATCATGTAGTCCAGTGTTGACGACAAAGTCGAGGTTCTCGAAGTTCCAACCGGTAAACGCACGGGCCGCCTCGCGGACATCCCGCTCCTCGTAGTTGCCAACGCCCATCGTGAAGAGTTCCATGACTTCCCGGGCGAAGTTTTCATTGGCCGCCCCCTTCACGTTGACGCCAGCATCAAGGTAATACAGCATCCCTGGGTCCTTGGCGACGGCAACCAGCAGCTCGCCAAAGTTCCCGGTCGCGTGACGCTCGAACATGTCGATCTGCCCCAGCATCTTGCGATAGTCGCGGACCTTGTTTTCGGCAGTGGCGAAATGGCCATGCCAGAACAGCGCCATCTTTTCTTCGAGTGGTCGTTCCGTGTCCAGCATCCGCTCGGCCCACCAGTAGGCGACGCGGCGGGTCTCGAGCTGGGTCGCCCGCAGCCAGTAGAAGAACCGATCAGAGACCGGTTGCGCGAGGCGGTTGACGAAATCGGGCTTGATGCGAATACCCATGCTCTCGCCACGTCGCAGCGCCAGCTCGGTGGCCGCCGGTCTGCTCGGCGGAAAATGCGTAAGGGTGTCGTCCCAGAAACCCGAATGCTCGAACGGCGGAAGGTGGTCGTTCGAGATGCCGTCGTAATACACGAGAGACCGGACCGCGTCCTCTGGTGTCATCTTGGCCAGCTGTTGGATTTCCTCCGGGGTTCCGCTAAACCCTGCGCGGCCCGCCAGATGTTCGGCCCGGTCGTAGTTCCAATCCGCTGCGGTAATCGGAGCCAGGTTCCCCGACCACGAGGCCGGTCCCGGCGACCACTCGTCCTGGCTTGCCAAGACGGTATGACCGGTGATGGCGAGCGAAGCAATGGCGCCAGCTGCCGCCGTACATCGGAGGTGTCGAGTCGTCATGGGTTCGTCCCTCTCATGTCTAGGCTGGTCTCTCAGACAGGGGTGCGACCAGCGGCCAGGTTCCCCAATCTACGGTCCAGACCCCTTGAGTTATACACCGAGTCTTGGGAAGAGCGGTGACAAGCGGGCATGAGCACTGTTGCACTGTTTGTTTGGCGGACAGCCGAGCCGAGAATCGCGCGCGTCCGCGAGACGACCTGGTTGTGGGGGCGGGAGACGGTGGCGGGAGACAGCAAGGGCGCCGACGGCTCAATGTCCGTCGGCGCCCTCTGGGGCCGAGTGGCGGCCCTTAGCGCATGCTACGCGTTTCGCCGATCAGGACCCTTGCTCGTCAGATGACTCGACCGTCAAGATCGCAGCCGTGTCGCCGCGTTGCTCGAAGAGGGAGGTCACCCGTACGGCGGTTCCGGGCTGAAGCGCGGCCCAGCTCGTCAGCGTACTGGGAGGCACTCTGACGCTAAACGTGATGCGGCCTTGCGCCGTATCGGCGCCGGCAAATTCAACTGGCAGAACATAGCCGTGATCCAGGATCGAGCCTTCGCGAGGTTCCAGATACCGGATAGCGGCGACGTCTTCGTCCGAGCTCGGTGCCCAGATCAACACAACTTCGTCGCCCTTGTTGAAGCGGTCGACGTATCGCACGACATGGTCCTCGACGGCAGCCGAGACCTCAACGGCTGCGGCCGTCTTGTCGAACGAAAGCAGGTCGCCTTGCCATGCATAGCGACGAGCTTGCCGTGTCGTGTCGAAGGCATCCACCATCACCACGGCCTCGGTCTCCCCGGTGGGTCGATGCCGTGACGTCACGGTAACCCAGGTCCCCGGTTCAAGCGAGCCGACTGCGGCAAGGCTGCCGTCGGGCGTGGCGACGGTGAAGGTCACGTATTGGGTAGCCGTATCAGCCGCGACGAACGTAGCCGGGAGCCGGAACCCCTCGTCCCACAACGGGCGCGTTCGCTTGACGGACCGAATACCATTGGCGCGGTCTTCAAAGCCGGACCAGTTGACGAGAATCTCTTCGCCAGCGGTCAAGCTATCGAGTTCGGCCAGCCCATCACGAGACACGATGCGAGACTTGACGGTGATGGCACCGTCTTCGAGTGCGACCAGCTGCCCGTGCCATTGATAGCTCTCGTAGGCGGCGGCGGATGCCATCCGTTGCCCTCTCCTTGTCACGTCAAAGGCATCGACGGTCAAGACCTGGTCTGTCTCGGTGGTCGCCGAGTGAGGTGACGTGACTGTGGCCCAGGCGCCCGGCTCGAGCGAGTAGACCGACGCCAGACTTTGCTGAGGCGCGCTGACGGTGAAGGTCACATACTGCGACGTTGGATCTGCCGAGACGAATGTGGCTGGCAAGCGGAAGCGACCTGGTGACGCGGGACGGGCGTGTTTGACAAACCGAATGCCGTTGGCGCGGTTCCCAAACCCAGACCAGCTCAGCGTGATCGCGTCGCCGGTGTCGAAGCCTTCCACGTCGTGCAGCCGCTCTCTCGATACAATCCGCGACTTGAGCGTGACCACGCCGTCTCCGACGGACACGAGCTCGCCGTGCCACCGAAAGGTGTCGTGCTCATCTATCGCCGCCCGGGTCGAGTCACTCATTTGACGCGACGCGTCAAACGGGGTGATCGCCAATACGGACGCTCTGCTGTCCGTCGTGTGGTGCGGAGAGGATACCGTCGTCCACGTTCCGGGTTCGACGGTTCGCAACGCCTCGAGACTATCCTCAGTGGCGTTGACCGTGAAGGTCAGATAGCTCGTGGCGAGGTCAACTTCCGCAAATGTAGCGGAAAGTTGAAACCGGTCAGCGGTGTCGGGGTACGCGGGGGTCACGAAGCGGATCCCGCTCGTCCGATCCTCAAATCCCGACCAGTTGACAACGATGGCCTCACCAGCGTGCAGCTGTTCGAGTCCGACTTGCCCTTCTCTCGACACGACCCGTGCTCTGACGGTCATGGCTCCCTCGTCGAGGGCGACCAGCTCACCGTGCCATTGATACGCCTCAGCGTCTGGCCCTGCGGTTGCCGTCCCGGTCAAGGCGACAAGACACACGAACAGACCGGCCAGCCGTGCGAGTGCTCGCAGAGGCGACCAGGCCGTCGGGGCTCTCCCTCGTGTTTGCTTCAACATCATGTCGTTCGCTCCTTTCTGAGCCGACCGCGCGCCCAGTGAAAAAGGTCATCCGAGTCAATCTGGAGACCAACGTTTATGTTTTCGGTCTGACACAACTCAAACTTCAGGGTTTTCCACATTTTTTCTCAAACTTGCAAATGCGGCGTATCGCCGCGGGCATCGACGCATCCAGCACCGACTGCGCTCGTTTCTGCTGGCCTCTGCGCTCAGGCGATCTGCGCCGGGGAGAACATTACCGGGCTACCTCTCGCCTCGCTCGACCTTGACAGTGCGTGCCCGGAGTCGCTGTGACCTCCAGCCCGGGGAGCGGGGACTCCTGCTGGCGACAGGAATGGGCGACCGACAAGCGGAACCACGCCGAGCAGGGACCGGTGCCGAGTCCGTGGTTGGGCTGCTAGAGCATCAAGAGGTCCAGCGTGCCGCGGAGCAAGTCCGTGCTAGACATGGCCCACCTCCAGTTGCTCGTAACGAATATCGATGGGGCGACGTGGCCTCCATCGAACGTCAATAGGTCGCATCCGCCCTACAGAAAACGACGCGATTCGGGCAACGAACGAGACCAACCGCGCACAGCAAAAAGTGTTAGATTTGACAAGTTCTCATGAGTTTTCGTTGTACTGCCTTCGCCGTCTGTCTCGCGCTCGCCGTCTTCACTGCTGAGGTGCGCGTCCAGCGGCCGCTCGATCCCTCTCGGGAATCCGGCCGGTCGGTGACACCGGCCTACGAGGGCTGGTATGAGAATCCAGACGGGACCCTCACGCTTTCGTTCGGCTACTTCAATCGGAATACCACCGAAGTTCTCGACATTCCGGTCGGACCGGACAACTTCGTAGAGCCCGGCGAGCCGAACCAGATTCAGCCCACACACTTTCTTCCCGGGCGACGTTGGGGGGTCTTTACCGTCAACGTCCCGGCCGACTTTGGCGACGCCCGTGTCGTGTGGACGCTTACGTCGCACGGCGAGACGTTCGCCATTCCGGGTCATCTCCACAACGATTGGCTCATCGATGCGCTTTCTGACGGCGCCTCGGGGAACGTCCCACCCTCAATCGCGTTCGACACGACGACTCCGAAAGCGCAGGGCCCGCACGGACTGACGGGCGGACCGCGCGCCGTCTCTGCGGGAGTGCCGCTGAGGCTCCGCGTTTTTGCCGAAGACGATCTGATACGTCGACCGACCGACATTCCGTATGGTCCGCCGGCCAGCGCCGCGCTTACCTTGACGTGGGTCAAACATCAGGGGCCCGGTGAAGTGTCCTTCGACGAGTCGCTGCTCGAGATTGATGCACCTGACGGCGAGGCCACGACCACCGCGACGTTCGACGAACCGGGGAAGTACATCTTGCGCGTGACCGTCAACGATTACTCCGGCATCGAGCACGCCGGTCATGCGCAGTGTTGCTGGACCAACGGGTTTGTGCGGGTCGAGGTCACGCCGTAACTGGCGGCGTCGGCTCGGCGAAGGAGTTGTAGGCGAAGGAGTTGCAGATGACCAAAACCGTCTCTCGTCGTCTCGGAGTAGTCTTGGCGTTCGCAGCCCTCGCAGCAGCCCTGCCCATGGTGGCGACGGCCGCAGCCAGCGACGGTGTTACGTTTGCCCGCGACGTCGCACCGATCCTTCAGCAAAGCTGTCAAGTGTGTCATCAGCCCGATTCAATCGCACCGATGTCACTGTTGACCTACGAGGAGACCCGACCCTGGGCGCGTTCGATCAAGCAAAAAGTTTTGGCCCGTGAGATGCCGCCGTGGCACATCGCCAAGAATGCCGGTATCAAGCAATTCCAGAACGATCGGTCCTTGACCGATCAGCAGCTCGAGACAATCGTGGCCTGGGTCGACGCCGGCGCGCCGCTGGGTGACCCGAACGACCTTCCGCCACCCGTGGACTGGCCGGACCCAAACGTCTGGCAGCTCGCCGAGCGCTTTGGCGAACCGGGTCTCATCGTGCGCAGCGATCCGTTTACGATGCCCGCCAACGGGCAAGACAAATGGTGGCGCCCGGTCGTTGATACCGGACTCACGGAGCCGAGGTGGGTGCGGGCCATAGAGGTCAAGCCGTCTTTCCCCGGCGGACGCAAGATCGTCCACCACATCCTCGCCAACCTGATTCAGGACGAAGAGGGGTTGACGGGACTCGCCACAAGCCTTGCGGCCAGCCGTGACGGTGACGAGCCCGAGGCCGGGCTCTTTATGGAGTGGGCCATCGGCAAGGTCGGCGAGATCTTTCCCGACAACGCCGGGAAACTCATGTTGCCTGGTTCAAAGATCCGCTGGGAGGTCCATTACCACGCGGTTGGCGAGGAAGTGAGCGACGACGTCGTCGAGATGGCCGTCTATTTTTACCCGAAGGGCCAGGAGCCGCGGTATCGCACAATCCTCACGAGCTTTAGTGGCCGGAGCGGTGAGATCGACATTCGGCCGGGCCAGTTGTCGACGACCGAGGGCTTTACCGTCCTCGAAGCGCCCGCGCGGTTCGAGAACTTTCAGCCGCATATGCACATGCGCGGCACGGCGATGTCCATCGAAGCCATCTATCCGGATGGGCGCCAGGAGCTCTTGAGCCTTGTCGACAACTTTCAGTGGAACTGGCACATCAACTACGTCTACGCGGAAGACATCGCGCCCATTCTTCCGAAAGGCACGGTCGTCAAGGTGACCGCCTGGCACGACAACACGGCCGCGAACCGAAACAACCCCGACCCCTCGCAGTGGGTCGGATACGGTGATCGGACGGTCGACGAGATGGGGTTTGCCTGGGTCGACGTCACCTATCTCGAGCAGGACGACTACGAGCGATTAGTCGCGGATCGCGCGCTCAGGACCAACGAAGAAGAATAGTCGGCCGAAGCGAATCTGCGGGTGGAATCAGTATCGAAACAGATACTGAAGCTTTGTAAAGATCGCCCGGTTGGTCCGCCGATACTGGTCGGAGTGAATGAACCGCTCCTGGATGGGGTCCGAGCCTTCGATAAACCGCGCCTGCCGATAGTGGTCGTCGTAGCCAACGTAAAAGACCGTGCCCCCGTTGACTCGATAGGTAAACAGCAGGTTGAAATCGAACTGCTTGTCAAATGAATCAAACTCGCTGATGTTGCGCACCAAAAAACGGTCGGTGAACGTGTAGGTCGTCTGGAGTCTCGTGATCTTGACGTCAAAGACTTCGGTCCCGGCAATTCGTGGATCACGGAAGTTTGTCGTATTAAAGCTCACCTGCGTCTGGAGACTCGACACCGGACGCAACGTCAGGTTCAGCCGGGCGCGCCGGTCATAGCCAAGAAATGGGTTGGTCGGGTCAAAGAAGATCTGGTCTCCCGCGTCAAAGCCCAGGTTGATCGAGTAGAGCCGTTTGTTGATTCCACCAAAGAACCAGTAACGACTCTTGTGAAAGTCGATCCCTCCGAAACGCTCCAGCTCTCGGTCAATCTCCGCGCCGGCGCTTAGGTTGCCCGCGAACGAGAAGCTGACCGACGTCCAGAAGTCCTCGTCGTCGAGCAGGCCGTCGAAGTCCCAGTTGCGTCCCCACCAGACCCGCGGACCCCAGTCGATGATCCAGTGTTGGGGAAACCACCGATACGAAATGTTGGTGTTCACCCGACGCTGATCGCGTCGCTGGACGAACCCCACGCGTGTGTCGAAGTCCGGCGTGATCTCGAACGCGCCGACGGACCAATCGAGATGTCTGGCGTTCTGTCTGAGCTGAAGGTCAAAGACGTGACCCTCGGTTTCGACACCGTCGAGATCGAGATTCTGGGCTCGCACCGCTGTCATGCTGGCGCTATGGGTCGGCGAGAGTCGAAGACCAGTGTCAACTCCGGTCAACGTGCTGCGGCTGTCCAGAAAATCCCGATGCGTCACGATCGCACCCACATGCGACTCCGTGAACAGATCGTAGCGGGCTCGCCCAATAAACGTGTTCGCGCTCCGACCAAACAGCGGGTCGCTCTCGTCTTCGAGATTGCCGGGAGCCTCATCGTTGGCGGCCAGGACGCCGATGGCCATTTTCCCGGCCTTCCCGGTCAGCTTTGCTCCGAGGAGTGGGTCGACGATGGTGCGAGTATGCACGAGCGTCACCGGGCCATTGAGGTTGAAGACGTCGTTGCCCTCGATAAAGAACGGACGCAGCTCGGGAAAGAAAAGTGGAAACCGCTGGTTTACTTCGATCTGGGGAAGGTCCGATTCGATTTGCGAGAAGTCCGGGTTGAGGGTGAAGTCGGCGGTCAGGTTTGAGGTGACGCCATATTTGATGTTGAGCCCGCCTTCGGGGTTGTTGCTCGTAGGAAACTCACCACTCGCCGGGTCGAGCGCTCCAAAGTTGATACCGGTAAAGGTCGGTAGGATCTCGAGGTTTCGGCTGGTGGACAGACCGGTCATTCCCTCGAGAACACCCATCTGCCCCATAAAACTGCGCACGTCACGTGTCATCGGGGCCCATACGATGTTCTCGCCGTCGTGGTCCTTTATTTCCCGCACAAACTGGAACCCCCAGCGATGTGGCATACCCGCCGGGACCCGGGGATACCGCAGGCTCTTGAAGGGAATCGCCATTTCCGCGGTGAACCCGTCGTCGACGATCTCGGCGCCTGTGTCGAACAATGTGTCCCATGAGCGGTCCGCGAACGGGATCCCGGCCCCGCGGTCACGCCTGCCGACCAGGTCGATGATGCCGTCGCCCTGTACGTTGTGGGCGTTGACATCGAAGTCGTAGGAGCGCTGCTGATCCATAAAGGTGTCGAAATAGATGGTCAGCAAGTCGTCATTCCAGGCGGTGTCCCGGTCGACTCGATTGGAACGCAGAATACTCGGGTCCGAGTAGTACGCGTGGAACCCAAAGTAGATGTGGTCGCTGTCGTAGGCGACATACATGTCCGTGGGTTCTGTCGGTGGAGCACCGTCCACTGGCTCGAACTGACTGAACTCGGTGATCTTGACCGCCCGTTGCCAGACCGCGTCATCCAATCGACCGTCGATGACTGGAGGTGTCTCGGTGCGGGTCGGCCGGATCGAGGGGCGACCGGCCAACGCGCTAGGCGCTTGCCCTAGCGTCTCGGCCGCCGCGCCGGTGTCTGGTTCCTCGGGCGACTGAGCCGCGACCGGCGACCCACCGATCATTACGGCCAGCATCAGGACGACCGCCGCGGAACTCGTAACCGAAGTTACCCATCGGAGCCGTGTGTGAAGTTCGTTTCCCATGTCCAGCCGTCACACGACTCGTGTCAAGGAGACGGCGGTGCACTAGTAGGGCATTACCCGACCCGTATGCGCTCGTCCTACCTGGGCGCCTTGCTCGTTCGCGAAGTGAAACATGATACCCGCGTCGACGCGTTCGATCACGTTGTCGGCGTTGGTCCCAACTTCGGAAAAGACCACGCCATTCTCACGAGCTGCAGCGAGAATACGGTCGCGCGCGTCCGTCACTGCTTGGGGGTATGGCGTGCCGGGTGTGCGGATCGAGCCAAACGACATATTCATGTCGGCGGGTCCCCATTCGACCATACCGATGCCGGGGACGGCCATCGTCTGGTCAATGACCTTGAGCGCCGCTTTGTCCTCCGGCTTGAAACCAAGCAAGAGTTCTCCCGACGGGTTGAGGGGCCACGGGTCCGCTTTGCGGAGATACTCGTTTGCGGTGATGCCCCACATCTCAGCGGCGAGTCCCTGGCCACCACTACCGCGGAGGCCTTCGTCAATCCCGGGTGTGGGCGGCGCGAGCGGATATCGCGCCGCCTGCACAAACGCTCGAGCTGCGCCTTCTTCGCGCATGTGCACCATGAGGACGCCGTGGGCTCCGGCCGCGAGCACCTGTTCAACCATCCAATAGTTGGCGCGAACCGTCATCTCATCGATCCCGCCCACTGGCAACGTCACGATCACCGCCGGTGTCCGGTGGCCGCTTGGGGTTGGTCCGCCGTCGATGAGTCCCTGCATGAACGCCTTGAACTGCAGCGCATTGAACGGCGCTTGTTCGACGTTGTAGCCAATCGCATCGGCCCAGGTCTGCGCCAGGCGTTTGCCTTCCTCGTAGCCGCCACCCGGAAATTGGAAGTAGTAGACCGGCTGCCCTGCTTCGAGCAGCTCGATAGCCTTGTTGATTCGTTTTGGGGTGTATCCCGCATCATCCGACTGCCCCGAGGTCGTGTTGACGGCGAGAGCGATTGCCGCCACGAGGACGAGAAACAAAACATGTGGTCGTTTCATGACGTTTCCTTTTCGAGGATGAAAGATGTGCGGTAGGCGCCCTTGACGCGTGTCTATCCCGCGAGCAGTCGACGGTTCAGCGTGCTCTGGTCGGGTCGCGCGACCGGATCAGTATGACGCATGTCACGTCGCTGGTTCTGAACGTCGCGGCGAGACGGTGGGTGCCGCGCCAAGAATCCGCGGAACGATTGGTCACACTGTCCACAGGCAATGGTTGACGCTCGCCGGTCGCGCTATGATGCCGTCAATCATTCGACCGGGAGGTTTTTAGCTGATGTTCACCCGACGATTCGTGCTGTCGGCCATGATGGCCGTGGCAGTGGGCGTATGGACGACCGCCGCCGCCCTGATGCAGCGAGACCCGGAGCTGGCCACGACCGTATCCGATGGCTTTACGATCGCGACCGTCGGCGACCTCATCTATGCTCACGACCTGGGACACATGATGACGGATCCTTCCTTTGCCGCGGTGGTCAAGTTGCTACGCAGCGCGGACATCGCGACCGGGAATCTCGAGGGAATCGTCGTCGATGGCCGGACGTTTGTGGGAGCACGAATCGGTGGGCATGGCGCGGAACCCGGAGCTGCGGACAGTATCCGGGATATGGGGTTCGATCTTGTTGCGCGCCCCAACAACCATGGGAATGACTTCGGACCGGAGGGGCTGGCCGAGACGAGCGCCCATTTGGACCGGGTTGGGGTACAACACGCGGGGGTCGGGAATACCTATGCAGCAGCCCGCGCGGCACGTTTTGTGAGCGTGCCAAAAGGAAGGGTCGGAATGGTGGCGACCACCGCCACCGGGACGCTCCCGGCGATGTCGGGTCGGGGCGAGTGGCCGGGCGTCGGCGGCTACAGCACGCTCGACGTGACGCGCTACTTCATGATCCCCGGCGCCGCGTGGGACGCGGTCCGAACAATCCGCGAGCACTTCCCGAATGGCACGGGCTTTTACGCGCGCGGTGCGAATACTGACGAACAGATCAGACTCTTGGGCGAGGAGTTTCGGAAAGCCGAGCCCGGGACGACCGAGGCGTATTACGCCTACGAGATGAATCAACGAGACCTGAGGGACCTCCTGGCGGCCGTTCGGGAGGGAAAAATGCGTTCGGACTTTCTCTCCGTGGCGATTCACTCTCATCATTTCCGGGACACGACTGGGGGTTACCGAGGGGTTGGTATCCCCGAGGCGGAACATCTCGACACGAATCCAAGCGTGGCCGACTACCTCGAGGTCTTTGCGCGAGCTGCAATCGACGGGGGCGCCGACCTGTTCCAAGGGACAGGGGTTCATGTGGTGCGTGGGATCGAAATCTACGGCAACCGACCAATCTTCTACGGTCTCGGCGAATTCGTGCGACAGCGCGATGTCGATGGTCTGGCGGGGCTCGGCGGGGTGGAACGTGATGCGTGTGACGGCTGTCCGTTCCCCGCGAAATACGAGAGCTTCATCGCGATCAGTGAATTCCACGAGAAGGAGTTGACGGAGGTTCGGCTGCATCCCGTCGAGCTCCGCTATGAGGCCGCTCGTCTCGCACGTCGGGGTATCCCGCGGATCGCGCCCCCGGACACCGCGCAGCGAATCCTGTCGCGGCTCCAAGAGTTGTCGGCGCCCTACGGAACAGAGATCGTCATCGAGGGTGATATCGGCGTGATTCGGCCGTAGCGGCCATGGGTGTGGGGGCGTCAGTCGCGGGGATGGCGGAGCAGCCGGGACAGGCGACAGGTGGTGCCTGGAGTCGTGGGTCGTCCTCGCATCGGTCACGCTCGCGCGCACTGTGTCCTGCGGTCAAATTGTGTAAATCTGGAGGATTGCTTTGAAGCAAAACACGCGATCGTGCTGGAAGCCAGCATTCCACCTTTCCTCGGTCGTCGCGCTTGCTGTGTCGATGGCATGTGGTAGCGAGCCGGTTGTCGAACCGGTCTCCGAACCCGCCGCCGACCTCATCGAGCGGGCCCGGGGCATCCACGAGCGTGTGATCACACTAGACACCCACGATGACATCAATCCGGTCAACTTCACCTCCGAGCACAACTACACGATGGACCTCGACACGCAGGTCTCCCTGCCAAAGATGGAACGAGGCGGGCTGGATGTGACCTGGCTGATCGTCTTTGTCCGACAGGGCGACCTCACCCCCGAGGGTTTTTCCGACGCCTACCAGCAAGCCATTGCGAAGTTTGATGCCATCCATCGTCTTACCGAGGAGATCGCACCCGACCGGATCGAACTCGCGCTCACCTCCGATGATGTTCGCCGAATCGTGGGCTCAGGCAAGAAGGTCGCGATGATCGGGGTCGAGAACGGGTATCCGATCGGCGCTGATGTGAGTCGAGTGAAAGAATTCTGGGACCGCGGAGCGCGGTATATGTCACTGGCCCACAACGGACACAGCCAGCTGGCCGACTCCAATACTGGCGAGGCGCTGGGCGAGGTACTCCACGGCGGGCTCAGCGACCTCGGTCGCGTGGTCATGGGCGAGATGAACCGCTGGGGTCTCATCATCGACATCTCGCACCCGTCCAAAGAAGCGAACCTGGAAGCCATCGCGCTCAGCCGCGCCCCCGTCATCGCGTCCCACTCTGCCGCTCGGGCCCTGAACGACCACCGTCGCAATCTCGATGACGAACAACTCCTCGCGCTGAAAGCCAACGGCGGCGTGGTCCAGACGGTCGCGTTCGCCGGCTATCTGAATGGTCCCAAGGACACCGCCTATCGACAGGCGTCGCAAGAGGTCGTCCGAGAGGTCGCGGAGACCATGGACTTTGCTCTGATTGCTGGGGGAGGACGACAGCGTTTCGCAGCGTTACAGGCCATGAGCCCGGAAGAGCGCGACACCTACCGGACCGGTCTCGCGGCTGTTGAGGAAGTCGTTGCGGAACGCCTCGAGACGGACGTGGACCCCGTCACGCCCCCAGTAGATGTCGGTGACCTTGTCGACCATATCGATTACCTGGTCGAACTGATGGGTATCGAGCACGTCGGGATTAGCTCTGATTTCGATGGCGGTGGCGGTGTGAAGGGGTGGGACGATGCGTCGGAGACATTTAACGTCACGCTCGAGCTGGTGCGCCGCGGCTATACGGAAGCGGAAATCGGGTTGCTCTGGAGTGGCAATCTGCTACGCGTCCTCGACGACGTGCAGGCTGTGGCCGCCGAGATACAGGCGGGAGACCAGTGACCGCGTCAGGAACCGTCGCACACTCCAATACACGGGCAGGTCAGTCGGAAATTGCGGAACGCCGGTGTGGAGCCGTGGCGAGCGCCCTATTCGCGTCGATCAGCAGGCGCTCCCACCAAACGAAGCGTCGCGAGCGCCAGTACTTTCATCGCGCTCACAAAATCCTCGATGTCGCACCACTCGTCCGGCTGGTGGGCTAGCTCGAGCCGGCCCGGGCCATACGCCACGCACTGCGTGATCCCGGCGATGCGCGTGACGTGTTTGTGGTCATACGTCCCCGGGCTGGCGACTAGTTCGGCGTCACGACCGACCACCGACGACACCGCCGAGCGGACGGCCTCGACGACCGGGGCCTCGTCCGCCGTTTGCACCGGTTCGACGACCAGTCGGTCCTCGAGCGTGTATTCAACGCCGGGGAACAGTGACAGCGTCGTATCGAGAACGTCTCTCAGCTCTTGCCGGACGTCGTCGAGAGACTCCTCGATGAGGAATCGGCGGTCGACCACGAGCCGGCAGCGGTCGGGTACGCACGGGGTCTGACCTGCCTGCCCGGATTGTCCGCCCTCGATCGTGTTGACGTTGAGGGTGGCATGCCGTGCCCCGGATGGCACAACCGGCATGACGGTCACGTGGGCCGCCAGGGAGGGTCGGAGCTCTGTCCGGAAACGTTCGACAATGGCCGCCATTGGTTCGACCGCGCTCACACCGAGGAACGGCATGCTTCCGTGCGCGACACGGCCGGTCGTCACGATCTCGGCCCAATAGACACCGCGATGCCCGACACAAATACGGTCAATCCCGAATGGCTCGGGAATGATCACGTAGTCTGTGCGCGCCGCGTTGATTACTCGCTGTTCGGCCAGCCACGCGACCCCCGCTTCACCGCCGCTCTCTTCATCGACGGTGCCGCTGATTTCGACGGTGCCGTCGAGCATAATTCCAGCTCGCCTGACCGCCTCGGTCGCGTAGATCGCCGCGACAAGACCGGTCTTCATGTCGGCGGCGCCGCGCCCGTAGAGGCGGCCGTCTAGGATAACGCCCCCGAACGGGTCGCGTGTCCAGCCATCGCCGGGGGGCACCACATCTATATGACCGTTGAGATGCAGGCATGGGCGCGGGTGTCTACCCGGACGAACACCGACGACATTGACGCGGGGGTGGGTGGTTGTGTGCTCCGCTCTCTGGGTGGCGGTGTGGTACGCCACCTCGAACCCGCACCGCAACAGCCGGTCGCCGACCGCATGAGCGCACTCGTCATAGGCGTCACCGGGTGGATTGACCGTGGGGATCCGAATCAAGTCGGCGGCGAATGCGACGGCTTCGTCCGCCGCAGCGTCGACCTGTGTGATGACCGCCTCGATAGTCGCGGGATGGTGCACGGCATATGTTAGTGTCCCGGGTAGTTTCTATGAACCTCTACCTTGTACTTCTCGTGTCGTATGCCGCGGTCCTCATGGGGCTTGGACTCTGGATTGGCCGACACGTACGGAGCACCGGCGATTTCTTTGTCGCGGGTCGGCGATTGGGCCCCGGCTTGCTGTTCTCGACCATGCTGGCGGCGAATATCGGGGCTGGATCAACGGTCAATGCCGCGGCCCTTGGTTACGCCGACGGCCTGAGCGCCTGGTGGTGGATCGGCTCGGCCGGACTGGGATCGATCGTCTTGGCGTGGTGGGTTGGTCCAAAGATTCGACGCGTAGCGGCTGAGCACGATCAGAAAACGGTTGGAGATTTTCTCGAGCATCGGTATGGATCCAGCGTCCGGGCCGCCGTGGCGACCTTGCTCTGGGGTGGCGCGTTGGCGCTGCTGGCGGCCCAATTCATTGGGGGGGCGGCCATCCTGAGCGTTGTCGCGGGCATCGACCGCTGGGTTGGCTGTGTCATCGCCGGCGTCGTGGTGACCGTCTACTTCACTGCCGGAGGGTTGCTGACGGCGGCCTGGATCAACATGGTCCAGCTGGTCGTCCTGCTTGGTGGCTTTGGTCTTGTCGTGCCGCTCGCGCTGAGCGGGGTTGGGGGCTGGGATTCGGTGGTCGCTGCGACCCGGGACTACGAGGGCTATTGGAACCCGTGGCAGGGTGGCGGTTCGGGTTGGTTCTATCTCGTGATGCTGGGGCCGGCGTTTATCGTGTCGCCAGGGCTGCTCCAGAAGATCTACGGTGCCAGAGATGACCGGGCCGTTCGGGTTGGTGTCATGGCGACAGGTGTCGTACTGCTTCTGTTTGCCGTGGTGCCGCCTCTACTCGGCATGATGCTGCGCTCCGTGATGCCTGACCTTTCGAGCCCGGTTCTGGCCCTGCCCACACTGTTTGTCGAGGTTCTGCCCCCGGTCGTGGGCGCGGTCGGGCTTGCGGCCTTGTTCTCAGCTGAGGTCAGCTCCGCCGATGCCATTCTCTTCATGCTGGCGACGTCTCTCTCGCAAGATCTCTATCGCCGATTCGCACGACCCCACGCGACCGACGCCGATGTGCTGCGTGCCGCGCGTGTGGCAGCGATTGCCGGTGGAGTGTTGGCGACCGCGCTCGCGGTTGTCGCGGACACCATCGTCTCCGCACTGTCTTTTTTTTACACAGTCATGACGGTGAGCTTGTTTGTGCCGGTGATCGCGGGGCTCTATACCCGACGGCTTCAGACGCCTGAGGCCCTGACTTCGATCGCGGCGGGGGTATTGGTCGGGGTTGTGGTCCAAGTCGCGACCGGCGGCGTCGGCGTTGGTGGTTTCACGCCGGCGATGTTGGGGCTGGGGGCCGCTGGGCTGGCGGCCGGCGTGGTCACAGTGGCTCGATCGCAACAGACTCGTGACCTGCGTGACTAGACCAGAGTTTCCGAATATTCGGGTACGGCATCCAACGAGGCGGGAACGGGCGTCGTGCCCATGCGGAATTGCCGGAATGACTGATACAGCGACTGGAATGGGAATCTGATGACGTCCAGGACAGCAGGGGCCGATGGAGGCGACCAACTTTTTGGCCTTGTAGACCGCGTGGCGGTAGTGATTGGGGCGGCATCTGGGATCGGGGAAGCCGTCGCCCTCGGATGTGCCCGACAAGGAGCCCGCGTTCACTGTTTGGATACGGACACGGCTGGCGCACAGGAAACGGTTGACGCGATCACTGGCGCCGGAGGGGCGGCGTGTTCGGACTCGCTCGACATCCGAGATGCGACCGCCGTCCAGACGACGCTGTCTCGCATCGATGATGAGGAGGGACGCCTCGATGTGGTGGTCTGCACACCTGGTGTCAATGTCCGGAAACCCATCGTGGAATACACACCGGACGAGGTGGACCGCGTACTCGGCCTCAACCTGAAGGGCAATTTCTGGGTCTTGCAGGCCGCCGGTCGGGTCATGATGCCGCACGGAACAGGAAGCATCATTCTCTTTTCGTCGATTCGCTCTCAAGTGGTCGAGCCGGGCCAGTCTGTGTATGCTGCGACAAAAGCCGGAATTGTCCAGCTGGTCAGGACGGCCGCCGCCGAGTTTGGACCAGCCGGAGTGCGTGTCAATGCCGTGGCACCGGGTGTCGTAGAAACGCCGCTGACGAAGCAGATCAAGTTGGCCCCAGACTGGTATAACGCCTACTCCGCCAAGAGCGTCTTCAACCGGTGGGCACGCGCGGACGAGATGGTGGGCCCGACGCTGTTTCTGGCGTCTGACGCGTCAAGTTTTGTTACCGGCTCCGTGCTCTTTGCCGATGGCGGCTGGACTGCGGTTGATGGGCGTTTCATACCACCGGGGATGGAACCCTGAACCAGCGTGTCCGAAGTTCGAGGTGTTTGTGTTCGCTGCCTGGGCGCGACGAGGGCTGCTTGCAACGCCTCCGTCGTTTCACTTTCGTGCGCTTCGTTGGATGAGCTCCTGCACCAGAGGTCGGAGCTCCCCTCCGAGATGGACGGGATGGCCGACCCCGAGCATCTATCGCTGGCGGTGCCAGGTCGCTCGCGTGAGTACACCGTCGTCTCCGATCTCCGTCAGAATCAGGGTGTCGTCATCCATGAACTCATAGCGACGAGTCTGGGTCGTCTCTCAGAAATCGGGCCCCGACGCCTGCTCTATGTAGTGATGTACTTCGCCCTGAAAGACGTTCACGTCGTAGTCACCGTAGTAGGCGACATGGCTTTCGACCGAGGTAGCCCTCTCGGCATCCGTGTCGGCAGGTCGCGAGCCGGCTACGGTCAACAGGTGGACGGAGACGTGCCCGCTCGCATCGTAGAGCATCATTCCTTCCGAATAGGCCGGGGCCACGACGGCGGGGTTGACCCGCTCGTACGACACGAGCTCGAACGCACCTACAAAACGGGCGGATTCTTCGGTCGCGCGCGCGCCCAATAGAAGCAGCGGCATACTCCGATTGCCCTCGTGGCAGGCGAACTCGTAAATCATGGCCGGAGCGTTCGTCAGGGGAAACTCCACCGACCATGGTTCGACGAACGACTCTGGATCCTCGACAGTGTACGAGTAGTCCAGCGTGTCCTGGTCGATCCGCCGGAACCGGTGCACCAGACGCAGCCCCGCGCCAGAGCCCGCGAACGTCCGTCGAGGGTCGAAATTGGACGACTCGACCACAAAAGTATCTCCGTCCCAGTGGCCCCGGGATACGCCGGTCCACTGTTGGATACGCTAGGAGAGTCGCGGCCGATCATCCAACGGCACGATGATGGTCGCGTTGATGAACTCGTGACGGATGACGAGATGGTCCGGCGTTTGAAAGAGCACGGGCGCGAACGCGACGCCAGGAGTTAGGGGCAGCGCCCCCGCCATCAAGCACCGCTCGTCCAGGGCCCGGTCTTCGGGGCCATCCGGTATCCCCCGCATTCGCCGAGACGGTAACGTGGCGCACTCCTCGCCGACCGACGTGCGGGGCATCCGTCCGGTCGACGGCGATACCACTAATGACGTGCGGCCTTGGAACAACGACTCATCCAGAATCGACTCGCTGGCGCCGCCATCTCCGAACTCCACGTCTGCGCTCAACGCGACGTCGAGGGCTTGGCGAAACCGTGTCCGTCTCGTTTCCAAGAACGCGTCAGCGTCAGCGCCGGCTAGACGGGGGCGGCCTTCGAACCCAGCCGGGCGCTCGAGCGGCGTCATGGTCCCCAACCGCCATCGACCCTGCAGATCAGGGTCGCCCCACGGCATGCGCGGGATGTCATCCCCGTCCGTCTGTTGGGCAAAAGCAGCCGATGAGAAGCGTGAACACTCGGCACCGCATGAGTACTTCCTTTCGCGACGTAGCCCAAAACCTGAGCCGGGCGCGGGGAATCCACGCGTCTGCCACCACGTTACGTTACCACCCTGAACGCGGTGCAGCTTGCACACCCCATACGCCACCAATGGTCCGGACGAGCGCGGGCGCTGGACCCCAATCCGGGTTGTCGGTTGCCCATCACGACTAAGCCCACCGTAGCTGGGTCTCGGTCGTGCGGAGCACGCGGCGCTCTGCCTGTTGGAACCCGTCAAGCGGCATCGTGACGACAGGAGCCTCTGGCCGATCTCCTGCACGCGGTGCGCCATTGCACGTTGTTAGGTCGGAGTGGCTATAGACCGTGAATCTGCGATTCGAGGGGGGGTTCCATGGTCACAACGGCAGGTCGCCGTGTTCGGTTTCGGTGTGGCCGTCGTTGACACAGATATGACGCTTGACGCCCGACAGGTTGCAGCCCCTTCGTGTCCCCCACACACGACGGTCCGGACGCGAAGCTTCTCGAGGTTTTGGACGATGTCCGCATTCTCTGTTCTCGCATCGTTGAAGAGGTTGAGTCGCTCGCGCGGAGCAGCGCGTTGCATGTCAATGGGGCGGACAATTCTCCTAGTCGCTCTTGTTGCCGAATTGGGCGCGACTCGCGCCTGGGCACAGGGTCCGATTGCCAAGGAGATTCGACCACCTCCAGGAATTGGCCAATTCCACGCCGCGCTACAGGGCGACACGCTGAGGGTCACACTTCGCGTTCGTTACGAGTTCCATCAAGGGGATTCGACTGCCGTGCCAGGATTCCCTGACAGCGAATACGTCTGGGATACTCTTGGTGAGCAGCGCTTCAAGACTGAGTTCAGGAACCGCGTCGAGAACGCGTGGAGCAACAAATACGATCTCCGGTCAAATGATGGCGCACGTACCGTATCGGTCGTGGTCAGTGTGCGCGAGACAAACCTGGCGCAGGCGCACTGGAAGGTGGACGTTTTCAAGTATCGGGACGACGCGTTGGATACTGAGGCCAGTGTCTGTAACCCAGGAGAGCACCACGGCAATGAGGGCTGTGAGCCAAATTCGCCCGCGACAGATTTGGGTTCCGTGCTGTTGGCTAGTACCCATCTGCTGACTGAGTATGTTCAAGACCTCGAGATTGCACCGGTCGATATTTGGTTTACTGAGGGTTCTGACGCCCCTCCTCGACATTGATCGACCGGCCGTGGGTGTGGCTCGTCAGCCACTCGGGATGGAGCGGACGATTACTTGGCTTTGCGGGATTCCCCGAAGTGGACCGCCAGAACGTGTTGACCGTCGAGTTTGCTCGCCAACGGACACGGAACGTGCGACAGGCGATCATCGACTATGCGTGCGACAGCACAGCAGAACGGACTTGCAGAAGCAGCACTGGAGCGCGGATTCGCGTTGTCAATCGAGGGGCGTATGACACTGCCCCGTATGACGACAAGAGGGGTCGCTGGTGCGGTTGGAGGTTTTTCGGCAGACCTCCATGGACACGATTAGCCACGAGGCCGGTCACATGCTCGGCCTTGGGGACGAAGCCTCGGGCGAGAACGGCCAGGCGGGCGCCTTTGTCGGCGATGCCGATTACGCTGGCCTCGTGCACTACCGTTTGCAGGAATCCGTCCTGCGCGCTGACGACACGAGCATCATGAGCCGAAGAGATAAGGTCCGCCCCAGGCACTACATCACGTTTCTCGAAGCGTTGATCCACCTAACCGATTCGGAGGGTTGGACGATTGCAGGTGCCACGCCTTGAATGTCTGGAGTGTCACGGGTTCGCAAAAACGGGGGAACCATGAAAGCTACAGTCTGGTCAGTCGTTACGGTCGTCCTGTTGACCACCTCCTGCGTAGGCAATGCTCCGCTGTTCACAATCACTCCCCCAATCCCTGTGGCTTATCAAGACGAAGCTGCGAGAACGGGGCTCGCGGTACCTTCGATTACGCCCTGGGAAGAGCACGTGGCGACGCTACAGCCGACATTCCGACCGCTCAGCGTACGACCGCATTTGACACGGGTAGGACCACTACTGTCGGTCTCCTCGGCATCACTGGGGTCCCCCTCCATCTCAACTGGCTGCGGCATTGGTGGTGACGAGCAATAGCCGCGAAACGTCGTTTCCAGCCTCCAAGGTCACGCGGGTGGGGAACCTCTTGCGACTGACGTTTCCCTCGTTAACCCGGTTGAAGTTTTGCCAGGACACTCTGACTTGCTCGCTTCGCACGGAGCTCTTCCGGACACGTCAACCGGATCTCTGGCGCCAGGTCGTCCACAACGAGGACCGGACCTTCCTCAACACGGTTCTCGTGCCTACTCCCGCTCCGTCGACCGTGACGCCTAGGGCCTTCTTCACCGTCCGCTCCGGAATGCGGGTCATCACTCGCGATGCGGCGGGCGATGGTTCCTTGCGAGTGGTGTTTACGCGGCACGAGGATCACCTTGACGAGCAGATGCTGTTCCAGGTTCACGGAGGCTGAGGTCGCATCCGTCGCGCCGGCCGAACGGCTGAGACTGACCCGGGAGGGCTGAAGGGTGTCGCCCGCCGAGCCCAGCGTTCCCCTCGTCGTCACGTTGGCGCTTGAGAATCTGAGTTCTGAAATAGACGTGCGAATCGTACCGTCGACCGGGAGGGCCGGAGGAGAGCCGCTGAGTTTCCGAGTCGACGACCCGCCGGTCCGACCGTAGAGGCAATAGAAGGTGCGACTGTTGGCCAGATTAGGACTGTCCCCAGGTCAGTGTAGTTGCGCTTATTCGACTCAGTCCTCGGAGACCACGGGTTGCGCACGATCAAGCCCGCGACCGACGCCACCGCGGATGGGACGGGACGCTGTCGGAGCGCCGATGATCGCGATGCTCTTAGGACGCACGGTGCGTGAGATGTGCCTGTATAGCGGCGCGGCCGCGACGGGACTTCACTGTCACCACGCTGACGTTGACCAAGGCCGTCAGGATGCCTGGCGACAAGACGCGTGGTCGTGCGCCAGTTGCTTCACCAAGGCGACCGACATGAACACCCCGACAACGAGAATTGGCAAGGAAACGACGAGCACCGCCGTCTGCATGACGCGGAGCCCGCCCACGAACATCAGGGTCAGGGGGAGCAGCGCGAGAGCCACCGCCCAGAACACGCGATGCCAGCGTGCTGGGTCGTCTCCAGCCGCCAGCCGGCGCGTCGCCGCGGCTGCCAAGATGTAGGCCGCTGAATCATAGGTTGTCGCCGCAAAGATGATCGTAACTAGACCGAAGATGGCGACGAAGACACTGGCGGCAGGCATCTGATCGAGCGTGGCGACGATTGCAGTCGGCGCCCCGTCGCCTTTCAGGAGCTGGGACACGTTGAGTGCGCCGGTGAGTTCTAGGTGCAAGCTGTAATTGCCCATGATCATAAAGAACACCGCCGCACCCAGTGAGCCCCATCCCACCATGCCGATCACCACTTCCCGAATCGTCCGGCCCCGCGAAATACGGGTCACGAACAATCCTACGAACGGACCGTACGCAATCCACCAGGCCCAGTAGAACACCGTCCAGCTCTCGACGAACCCGGAGTCCGTAAACGGGTCGGCCCAACTTGTCATCCGGACGAACTCCGAGACCATCAACCCGACGCTGCTGATCGACGCCTTGAACAGGAACACCGTCGGTCCGACAACCAGCATGCCGGCCAACAGGATGATGGCGAGCACGACGTTCAGGTCGCTGAGACGCTTGATGCCTTTCTCCAGCCCGAACCACGCGCTCACTCCGAAGAGTGCCACACAGACGCCGACAGCCAGCGCTTCGACGCCAAACGTGCTCTGGGTGCCGGTCAGCCTGCTGAAGCAGGCCGCGATCACTGGCGTTGAAAATCCGAGAGACGATCCGGCCCCGCCCAGCAGCGCCAGCATGAACAGCCAGTCCATCACTCGGGCACGCAGCCCGTGTTCCCGTGTACCGAGGAAATAGTGACAGCTCGTGCTGAATCGCAACGACGTCAGTCGTCTCGTGTAGTACGGGTATGCGATCGCGATGGTCGGCAGGCAATAGAAGCACCACGCTGTGGGCCCCCAGTGGAAGATGGGGTAGGTCGAAGCCCAGGCGGTGGCCTCGACGGATCGCGCTTCGGCGCCAAGCGGCGGGGCGTCGATGTAGTACGCCCACTCGATTGGCGCCCACGCGAGCAGACCGGCTCCGATGCCGGCGCAGAACAACATCGCCGTCCAACTCGGGGTCGAGAAGTCCGGGGGCGTGTCATCGGCGCTCAGTACAACCGAGCCGTGACGCCCGAACGCGAGCCAGGACAGCAATACCATCGACGCGACGCCGGCCATGAGGTAGGCGAAACCCAGCTCCGCGGCAATCAGCTCGTACCCGCGTTCCAGTAGTCGCCCACCCGTTTCCGGGAAGACGGCCAGCGGGACGCACACGGCGACGATGATGCCGACCGACGCGCCGAAGCTCGGCCAGTCCACTTCTCCGCGCTGCATTAGTCGAGGTAGTTCGCGAGCGCCACGCGGGACGACGTGTGGACTCTTTTCGTCACGGTGGCGACCTCCGAGTCGGGGCCGTCGGCACCTGTGCCTCAGGTATCATGCATCTCTCTCCGATCGGAGCCGAGACCAACGCCCCGTAAAGTAGGGTTTGGCAGACAGGTTGCGGTTCGATCGGCAGTATGTGACCGACCCATAATGCGGACCCAAGCCGGAGCGTCTACCGCCGGCTGCTCCGCCGGAGCCCGCGAACCTGCTGGACCGCGGCGTCGATCTGCATCTCGAGGATCTGTTGGCCATACTCTGCGGTCGCGCGCTCTGGATTGCCCACCAAGCCGCTTCCGTCCCCCGCCACGCCTGGCGCGAACTGGTCGGGACGGAGCAGTTCGGGATTGAGAAACAAGAGACTCGAGGTGTCGTGCATCCCAGCGTGCGACCCAACGTCCGCCTCCGACTCGCCCTGGGCGACTAGCCAGGCGTCGCCTGGGCCAGGATAGAAATCGGTCAGATGATGCACACGCGCGGCGACCGCTCGCCATTGGGTGTTGAGCCTATCGGCGACCGCCTGTTGCCCCGCTTGGTTTCCGCCGCTGTCGCCGAGGAGTACGATGTCCGTAAACCCGTGCTGGACAAGACTCCGGGCCGCGTGTTCGAGCACGAGCTCGAACACGGGCTGCGAGGTCGTGATGGTGCCTGAGAATCGCATGTGTCCGGTGGGTGGCGAGATGTTGCCTTCTGGCACGTAAGCCATGACCGGCGCGACGAGCGTATTGCCCAGCTTCTGCGCGATCTCTCCGGCCTTGTACCGGACGAGATAGTTGTGTTTCCCCAGCACCATGTGCGGGCCGTTTTGCTCGGTGCCGCCGGTAGGGATAATCACCGTCGTGGCACCAGACGCGACCGCATCCCGCGTCTCTATCCAGGTCAACTCGTCGAGGAAAACCGAAGGGAGAGACTGCTGCGCGAGTCCCGATCCCGGGAGGAGTGTGTGCAGGGCCAATAGCGCAACAGTTCTTAGCATCAGCCGGGTCATCTGATCTCTCCCAATCGGGACGGCTGACGCGTCGGAGTCTCGGGCACGCGCCAGTGAAACTCCACATCGAACGGATAGTCGACGATGTCGCTATCCAAGAAACCAAGTCGTGCGCATTTTGCGCGTAGGCGCCAATCGCCAATCCGAAACGGTTGCGTGTACAGCGTCCATTCCGGCTCCCCTTTGAGAGCGGTTGTATAGACGGCGGACGAGCCTTCCGTGGGACACGAGATCGTGACCGTCGGTGGCCCATGAAATGTCCCGCCGGCGGGCGAGACCCGCGGCGCGCCCGCGGTTTGGACCACACCTTCTGGGCGAAAACGAGCCACGAGCTCGTCTTCCGAAAGCTTGCCGAGGTCTTCGGTCTTGGCCATCCAGCGGTCGAGCGCGTCACGCATCGAGGCCAGCCGATCGCGGTGCTTCGGGTCCTCCGCCAGATTGGTGACCTCGTGTGGGTCGTGCTCTGTATCGTAGAGTTCCTCGGGCGGCTTTGTCTCGGCAAAAAACTGCTGTTGGGTCTCCGCCAGCTCGCCAGTGGCGGCCAAGTTACGCCACTCTCGCATCGTAGGCATCAGGTCTCTCTCGGCGAGCGGCTGAGCATACGGACGTCCCGGCTCAAAGTTGCGAATGTATTTGTAGCGACGATCACGCACCGCACGGATGCGGTCCCGGGCCTCATCAATCCGATCGCGGGTAAAAAAGAGCTGGGCAGGCTCAGGTTCGGCCGTCGGACCCAAGAACACGCGACCCTGCAGATGATTGGGGGCTTCGACGCCGGCCAGGGTCAGCATCGTCGGTGCGAGGTCGAGGAAACTGACGAGGTCTTCCCGAACCGACCTCGGCTCGATGACGCCGGGCCATCGGACGATGAGGGGGACCCTCACCCCCGAGTCATAGAGCCACCGTTTGCCACGCGGGAGCCCTCGTCCGGGGGCACCATAGAACACCACGATGGTGCTGTCCGTCAGGCCATCGGCATCAAGCTCGTCGAGAATGTCCCCCACCCGTTGGTCCATGACGGTCACCAGGTCGTGATAGCGCGCCCAGTCTTGTCGAACCACCGGTGACTCCGGATAGTAGGGCGGCAACAGTGCCGCGGATGCGTCATGGCGGGTGGTGCTGCCCAGTGTTGCACTGTGCTCGGCGAATCGCTCCTCCGGGAGACGGATGTGGCGTTCGTGTGTCGCATCTAGATTGAACGCCAAAAAGAACGGCTGATCGGGTGCGCGGTGGCGCCAATGTGCAGTCGCGCTGCTGTCATTCCACGCACCAACTGGAGCGATGTGTCGGTCGACCGGACCAGCTTCGTGCGGGGGAGACAGGTTGCTACCGGTCGCGTCGTTTGTCGCGGTGTAATAGCCCGCGGCTCGCAGCCATTCGGGGAACGCTCTCACGTGAGGCGCGGGAACGGCTGTCGACCGATGATGATGCGCGCCGATCGAGGTGGCATGCATGCCCGTGACGATGGTCGACCATCCGGTTGAGCCGATCGGGCTCGTCGCAAAGGCCAGAGTGAAGCGCGCGCCCTCGGAGGCGAGTCGGTCGAGGCGCGGCGTGATGGCGTAGGTGTCACCATAGCAGCCGAGGTCCGGGCCGAGGTCCGATGCGACAATCCACAGTATGTTCGGTGGGTCACCGGACGCCGTTGGCGGCAACACGTTCTGAGGCTGTGGCGCCGACCCGGCGCCACACGAAACCCCGAGGACTGTCCCCAGAACGACGGAGACCAGACGCCTAACCATGCGCCACCCTATCATGCCGAGCGGAGACCTGCCGCAGACCCCTGGTCACAACTCCGCGGAGCCTACTTGTATCCAAACTTTCTGAATATTTAATCCAACAAATTAAATTCACAACGAGACTGAGCCTTTGTGGTCTCGCGACTTGTAGCCAATCGGACGCTACAGATGTGCCACTTAGGGCTCGTCACGAAACAAGCCGATCGATTGGGCTCGCGCTAGCGGGGTCGCCGTCATACTGTGATGGGTAGATGGTGTAGTGCCACTCACCGTGAAACGAATCACGCGTGAGATTGATGGTGG
>CAUZIB010000061.1:0-28908 GCA_963579735.1 Vicinamibacteria bacterium
GCGTTGTTCATCGGTCAATACTCCCCGTATTTTCCCTCTTCTCGCCTTGTCCGGCCGGCCCCGCGACGGTCTCGGTGCCACGCGGGGCTTTCACCACGGACTGCTAACCAAGCGACTTTGCATGTCAGATCAGACCGAGCACCGCGAATGGCCAGGTGACCCGACCGCGGTAAGGGACTAGTGGACGGTCGCGTCAATGCCACGTTGCATAAGTAGAGGCGCCGGGCGCTCGGCGGGTAAGGCGTGACGAGGGGAAGGAGAATACCCCCCGTGCGAGACCTCGTATTCGCAAGCAGGGGGTAGTTCGAACGCGTGGACAGTAGGGTCAGGCGTTTGCTCGCCGACGTCTTGCCCAGGCGGATTTCATGCGAACGCTAATAGCTTTGCGCTGCGCTGAGGTCAATGGCTGCCGAGGCTTCCGTGTCTTTTTCCCAGCCACTGGTCCTGGCTTTGCTACGCGGCGGCGTCGAGGTGCGCTGTCCACGCCTAGAGCGACAAGCACGCCCTCGAGGGCGTCAATTTGACGGTCAAGTTTGTCGCGCTCCGCTCGGAGCTCCGCAAGCGCATCTTTAATTGGGGTATGAATATTTATTGCCATTGGTGAGTGTCTGTATACCTTTCTACGGCGAGACTTATCCTAGCGACTCTATATGACGGACTAACCGCCGTCAATTAGCACAGCTCATGCCGTCAAGGAGCCCAGACGGCTGCGCGAATACCTCCAAACGTCGCTTCCAATGACTCTCGGGGCACCGAATCCACAAACGGGCCAACCATTCATCGCAAGGCCCAGGGCACTCTACGGCTAAGCCTTACGACCTCGGCTTCGAGGATCACGCCCGCGTCGACTTCTTCGTATCTCCAATAGGCCTTAAGAGCCCATAAGAATCCTCGGTCGTCGCCAAACGGCTTCTCTCGTTCTTCGGGGCGGCCTACGTCATCCAACTCTCGAATACGCGTGGTCACAATACGAGCCGAAGCCCGTGTGTCAGAGTGACGAGTGAACACCGCGTGTTGGTCGAGGTTGTAGTGAACCGTGAGAACCTTCTTCCGGGTTATCCGCAGCCTGGCCCGAAGGGACGCTGGTCCCCTCTCCAGGACATCAACGCTATTGACCTCGTCAAAGTGCTGAGGATAGAGCTCGTAAGCCTCCACGAAATCGAGCGTGTCGGAGAGCGTCGTGGCCGGCACGACGGCGGTGGCGTACCAATGGTGGACGAGCGCGTCCTCGACATCCATTAGTGATCGACTCCGATCCGTATCTTTTAGCGACGCAGTGCACACCTCGCCGGTATACACGACCGCGCGACAATGGCGTATGTCCTCGACTTCACTCGTGTCGAGTGAGAGAAACGGCGCACCGGGGGCGACGTCCTCGATACGCTGTTGCTCAGTGTCGGCGATATAGGCCGCCCAATCTGGCTGGGCGGCAGAAGGAATCTCTTGGGCCACACTAACCGTCACGCCGGCGGCGAGCACGCTGGCCAGGACGAGACCAGTTCGAGCAGCGTGGCGGATTTGGGGGAAGGTTGCACCTCGTCGTGTCATGCCCCAGCGCTATCGAACCATGACCCTCTGGACAACCCTCGTGGACAGTCGATCAGATAGCGGAACATATCGGGTAGACCTGCGCGACGTGCAACGGCGCCGGCGAGAGCAGGCCCGCCGGAGAGTGCGCCACGCGTCTTGTGATAGTTCACTAAAAGCTTTGTTAGATCACTCGTCGGTTTCGCTGAAGTTTTCGACAACGTCGGGACAACACGAACTTTCACCGGCTTCACGAGCGCTTTTGTGCTCTTCCAGAAATTCGCGTTTTTCCGAACGTTCTTGACGATCTCACAAGGCGATACCCGGCCAGTACTAGACCAGCGCTAGCTAGACCAGCGGCTTGAGCACGATAGCTACGACAACATGTAGCTGGTCACGGTCACGAAGAGATACGCACCGAGCAGCACGACTCCAAAGGTTCGACCGAGCGTGCTCGTGGGGGCGGTCAGGGTGCCAATCCGGAAGAGCATCAAAATGAAGAGCATCGCGGGGAACTGGAGAAGAAAGAAATTGGGGGCCGCGATGAGCCCGGCTGGCGTCACCGCGGCGGCGGCCCCGGCGACAAACAACACATTCAGGATGTCGGCGCCGATGATGTTGCCAATAGCCAACCCACTTTGCCCTTTGAGCGTAGCCGTCACCACGACCACGAGCTCTGGCAGAGATGTTCCAAAGGCCACGAGAGTCGCCGCGATCACGCTTGACGGCACGTTGAATCGCACGGCCATTTCGGTCGCCGAAGCTATGAGAAATGACGATGACACGACGACAACCAGAATCGCCGCCACGATACTGAGGGTCGTCCGTAGGTGAGGTGCGGGGACATCGTGGTCTGCCAATTCCTTCTCCGCGGGGGCGTCGCGGGCAAGCTGAATCGACCAGCGGAGATACACCGCCAACAGTGTGAGAAATAGCCACCCTGCAAATTGGGGAAGCACGCCCCCTTCAGTCGTTGCGGAAAATGGCTGGCCCCACGGCACACACGCCAAGACCAGCAAGAAACCGCCAGCAAGCTGCAACCAACCCTGACGGCTCACGACTGCGCGGTCAAAAGGCAGCGGCGAGATAAGACACGCGATACCAAGGATAAGACCGGTGTCACAGATGATAGAACCGACCGCATTGCCCAACGCGAGCTCGGAACGTCCCTGCACGGCGGCAATTACCGACACCACAGCCTCTGGCGTTGTCGTGCCAAGGCTCACGATCGTCGCTCCGACGACTACGCTGGGGACGCCCCATTGTAGAGAGATCGCGACCGCGTCCTTTACGAGGACATCCGCGCCCTTTCCCAGAGCGAAGATACTCACCGCGAGCGCAACGAGCAGAGCCCACAAGGGCCACGTCGCGAGGAGGACGTCAAGATATTCGCTCATACGGTGTAGAAACGATGGCGCAGGCGACGGCGTTCGGCGGGGGTCGCCCCATGACCGGTTGGTCGCCAGTCTACAATGGCTCTTCTCTGATGTCGCTTTTCAGACCAGCGGTCGATGCGTTGCATGCGTATGCGCCGGGAGAGCAACCGGCGCGGAGCGCCGGCATCGTCAAGCTGAACACAAACGAGAACCCCTATCCTCCCAGCCCGGCCGCGATGGCGGCGCTCCGGGAGATAGACGATGACCAGCTGCGCCGATATCCCCATCCACACGCGGACGAGTTTCGACTCGCGGTGGCCGATGTCCTCGGTCTGGACATCGCCCGCATCGTTGTCGGAAACGGGAGCGACGACATCCTCACGATGCTCATGCGCGCCGTCAGCGACAAGGAGCGAGCGGTCGCGTATCCGGTGCCGACCTACGTGTTGTATCGGACTCTTGCCGAGATCCAGGATGCTCAGGTTCACGAGATTCCATACGGCGAGTCGTTTGCGCTTCCGATCGAAGCCCTGGCGGCTACCCGCGCTGCCCTCACACTTGTCGCCAATCCGAACAGCCCGTCAGGCACGCTGACCCCGATCGAAGCGCTGTCCGATCTCGCCGGCCGCGTGACCGGCGTCCTGGTGATCGACGAGGCGTATACCGAGTTCGCGACAGAAAACGCCCTCGAACTGACCACACGGTTTGACCACGTCATGGTCCTCCGTACCCTGTCGAAGAGCCATTCGCTCGCCGGACTCCGATTGGGGTTTGGCATCGGTTCGCCGAACCTGGTGACAGGGCTCACCAAAGTGAAAGACAGCTACAACGTGGACGCGGTCGCCTGTCAGGTCGGCGCAGCCGCTCTGCGGGACGCTCGCTACACGGCAGAGATAGTCGGACGCGTGTGCGCGACCCGTGGACGCCTCGTCGCCCTGTTCGCCGGTCTTGGCTTTGCAGTGTGGCCCAGTGCAGCGAACTTCCTGCTGGTCCGGCCGCCGAGGGGGGACGCCGGCACGCTCTATCGTTATCTGAAGACAGCCGGTATCCTCTGTCGCTATTTCGACACGCCAGGTCTCTCCGATAAGTTGCGCGTGACCGTCGGGACCGAGTCGGACACCGACCGCCTCGAAGAAGCGTTACGCTCGTTTTGTCAAGAGGGCGAAGGAGACCGACAGGCGTGAGCCACGGCTCGTCAGACGCCGTGGCGATCGATGTGGTGCTCATCCCGCCTCCGGCGTTGGACCAACACCTCCGTGCCCTCAACACCCATCTCGCGCCACCGCCGGAGGGATTCCGATTTGACGAGACACACCTCCCACACGTCACACTGGTCCAGCTTCTTGTGCCCAGAGACCGGCTGGAGGAAATGGCCACCGCCATAGAGGACGTGCTCGGAACTCAACGTGCGCTGGCATTGCATACGACCTCGACAACCCATGAACCGGCGGTCTCTACCCTGGGCGTCGCGCCTTCCCCGGCGCTCGACCTGCTCCATCGACAACTCGCGAGACGTCTCGATCCCTTCGCCGTCACCCTCCCACCCGACGGCAGCTGGGATAGCTATGACGCCTTCGTCGATAGCGGAGAGCCAGCCCGTCCATCTGATCTCGAATGGGTCCGCCGGTTTCGCGAGCGGTCGGCCTACGACCGGTTCGATCCTCACTGGACACTCGGCGTCGGACGCCTTGACGTATCCGTCGAGCCGATGGCGTTCGCGGCCGACCGAGTTGCACTCTGCCATCTAGGTCGCTTCTGTACATGCAGGGAAACGCTCGATTGGTGGACGCTGGCGTCCAATCCGTATGAGTAAGGAGCCTCACCGATGACTATCCGAACCCTTGGAATCTCTGTTGCGCTCGTGTCCCTGTTCGCGGGGTTACCGACGCCAATCGTCGGGCAAGAACCGTCATCGACCGTGGTGACAGAGGCCGACATCCCCTCTGATATCCAGACGGACTCGTGGGCACGACTGCCGCTTCCCCAACGCGAAAACCTGGACGCGGAGGGTCAACGGGCCTACGACACGGTCATTCATCCTGACAGCCGTTACGCGAGCGGGCCGCGTGGTCCGATCGCCATGTGGCTCTATAGTCCGCAACTTGCGGAACACTACTTCCCAGGCAGCACGCACGTTCGTTTCGGCACCCAGTTTGACCAGCGTCTGACAGAACTCGCTATTCTGGCGACGGCGCGCGAGGTGCGTAGCCAGTACGAGTGGAGTGCTCACGAGCCCCTCGGACTCCGCGCGGGCCTCGAGCAAGAGATCATCGACCTGGTGAAAACCCGGGCCGACCTCACCGCAGGTGATGAGGTCACCGGACTGGGCGAGACCGAACGCACGATCATCCAGTTGGTCCGCGAAGTCATCAACAATGAAAACGTATCGACCGAGACGTTTGGACAGGCGCAGACGCTATTTGGAGCACGCGGCCTCATGGACCTGGTAGGGCTGATCGGTCACTACAACTTTGTAAATCTGACTTTGAAAACCTTCGATGTGCAACTCGCTCCGGGCCGCGAACGGCTGCTTCCCGATCTCTGGTAAGCCGGCGCCGCGACCAATCGACACTGGGTGCGTGTTGGTATCGTCGGCATGGTCGTTCTGGGTCGGGGACTCTAACGGCGCGGCGGCTCGCCACAGCGCCAGGACCGCCAATCATGGGATGATATAGTGATAATCCATAATGGAAGCGACGGAGGGACAGAACGCAAGATGGCTCACATTACTCAAAAAATGACACGTTCATACCGATACACGGTGGGTGGCGTACTCGCATCGGCGTTGGTGGCGACCGCGTTGTTCGCCGTGACCGGCCAGAGCGCTCGTGCCGCCCAGGACGAAGCGTCCATATGGGACGGCGTCTATACGGATGAGCAGGCCGAACGGGGCGGGACAACCTACATGCAAGAATGCGCCGCGTGTCATCTCGACGACATGCTCGGCGACGGCATTGCCCCCCCTCTGGTGGGCGTCCCGTTCTCATTCCGCTGGACCGACCTGTCGGTTGGTGACATGTATATGGCTATCCGCACAACGATGCCCCAAGGTGCGCCGGCCAGTCTCAGCCCCCAGGGATATGTCGACATCGTGGCCTACATGTTGTCTCGGAACGACATCCCAAGTGGTGACGCCGAGCTCCCCACCGACGAAGACGCCCTGCAAGAAATCATCATCGACGAACAGCAGTAGCACCCCGCCGACCACGCCCGAGTCAGACCGGCGTTACCGGGCTGGCCGGGCGTGGGAGCTTCTCGTTCGTCCGGTCCCTGTCGCCGGCGGTCAATGCCCGCCGATGACGCGGTGGACGCTCCCCGCCTCTGCCGCCATCTGCGGCAACATAATCCTGCAAGCATTCGTCGACCCTGATCTTGTGTCGGTCGCTCCCGAGCGAGCATTTCAATCCCGAAACAATCCGCGGTCAGTCGCTCCAAACCGCGCCGGAGCGTCGCACCCATCCGGAGCATCGCGCCCAGATAGAGGCTCGGTTGCAAACACCCCGCCCGACCCCAGGTGGAACGGTCGACCATGGGCCTGACCACGAGTCGGCTGCGATAGCGAGCCACCGACCCCATGCGGGCGCTCCGCTCAAGGGTGTGAGACTCGGTGGGGGGCAGGAACCCTACAGAAGAATCAGCACCATCGTCGGCACGACGATGACGGCGATCGCGTCCATGAGCAGACCGTATTTAATCATGTCGGTAATCGGCACCCGTCCGGACGCGTAGACGATCGCATTGGGCGGCGTCGACACGGGCAACACGACCGCCATCGAAGCGGCCAACGCGGCCGAGACCGTCGGTATGATCGGGTCGACATTGGCGGCTTGCGCGATCGAGATGACGATCGGGATAGCGATGTTGGTCGCGGCCGTGTTTGACATGGTTTCGGACAGGATGACGGTGAACAGGGTCGCGGCGAAGGTCAGGGGTATCACATTGTCCGTCGGGAGCAACCCGGTAATCCCCTGCCCGACAAACTCGGCGAGACCAGTTGACGCGGAAAGCGCTCCCAGCGACAGCCCCCCGCCAAACAACAGAATTGTGCCCCAGTCGATTTCCGCCGCTTGCTTCCAGGTAATAGTCGTCCGCTGGGTGCTGCTGATCGGCAAGAGAAACAGCAGGATGGCTCCCGTCAACGCCGCGACGGCCTCGGGCATGCTGGCCAGCACTGTGCTCGACAGCGGGTGGTCCCGACCGAGCACCAATGGGAGCAGTCCGGGACCGACCCACAAACACACGGTCACTCCGAACGCAATAACGGCGTTTTGCTCGCCCCGCGACCAGGCCCCCAGGGCCTTTTTTCGGGTCGCGATAATCTCGTCGGCGCCCGCGATTTCGGCCGGGTAACTCCCGGCAACCCATCGGAGATACACCATCGCGATCCCCATGGTCACGATGGCGACCGGTCCGGCCATCAGCATCCACTCGACAAACCCGATACGGACGTCCAGGAGGTCATCCAGGAGGCCAATCGCAATCAGGTTGGGCGGAGTCCCTACGGGCGTGGCCATGCCGCCTCGCGAGCACCCGTAGGCCGTCATAAGCATGAGCGCCGTGCCAAAAGAGCGATTCAGCTTGCCTTCAGATTCCATGAAGGCCACGAGCGACATACCGATCGGCACGAGCATCGCCGCCGTCGCGGTATTACTCATCCAGGCAGACAAGAACGCCGCGAGGGCGCCGTAGGCGATCAGAATTCTGGTGGGCCGGGCACCGATGATCTTCCACGACAGCACGCCATACGCGATACGTTCGTTCACGCGGTGGACAAACAAGCCCTGGGCGAGGATAAAGCTCCCGATAAATAGGAAGATCAACGGGTTGGCCATTGGCGCGAACGCTGTCCGCACCGGCGCGACCTGAAGCATGACCGCCAAGACCGGACCGAGCAGTGCGGTGACCGCCAGCGGAAGCGCCTCTGTGACCCAGAGCGTGATGACGACCGCAACCACCGCGGCCAGACGATGCGCTTCCGGCGACAGCGTCGAGGACGGAAGAAGGAGCACCGCAAAGAAGACGAGAGGAGCCAGGATCAAGCCGCTCTTGCGGCGTAGCTCTTCAAAATGAGCGGTCGGGTCTACTACCGTCGAATCAGCCATCGTCTTTCAATCGTCCTGGCACGCCTCTCGAAAACAGAGGGGCAAAGAAGGGCGTAGGGTAACATGTTCATCTCACCCGAGCACCGAAATGATCCCGACCGTCGCGCGCACCTCCTGCAAGAAGCCCGAGCCGCCTCCGTCCTCAGATCGCCATCGATCGCGACCACGTTCGATATCGCTGAAGACGGCCGCGATCTCTTCATTGTGATGGAGCTGGTCGAAGGCGAGCCCTCGTCAGGCCGGCTGGCCCGAGGGCCCCTGAACGCACCGACCGTGGTGCGGATGGCGGGTCAAATCGCCGACGCACTCGACGAGGCGCATACGCGGGGCATCATCCACCGCGACATCAAGAGCGCGAACCTCATCATCGGTCCCCGCGGTCGCGTGAAGATCCTGGATTTTGGTCTCGCCAAAACCACCGGCCCCAACGCCGAGGTTGACAGCCAGCCAACGCTCGCCGAAACCCAGGCCGGCGCGGTCCTTGGCACGGTCTCATATATGTCCCCGGAGCAGGCCCTGGCAAGACCGTCGACCATCGCTCGGATCTCTTTTCGCTGGGGGTCGTCATGTATGAGGCCTTGAGCTCACAGCTACCGTTTTTTGGCGACACGTTTGGCGCGGTCCTCGACCAGGTCATCCGGCACGAACCGCCGTCACTCACCCGTATCAGCCACGGCGTTCCGATCCGGCTGGTCGATATGATCCGCAAGTTGCTCGACAAGGCGCCCGACGAGCGATATCAGAGCGCCCGCGAGCTGATGGTCGATCTCAAGCGGTTGCGGAAGGACCTCGAGGTCGAGAGTCAAATCTCCCCGGTGGACGGATCGTCCGCGGCCACTGCCGCCGCCGGCGCTCCAACCGCGAAGAATGTATTGGCGGTGCTGCCCTTTTCGAACATCACGAGAGAGCCAGGGGACGATTGGATCGGCTCGGGAATCGCCGAGACGGTGACCGCGGACCTAAAGACCGTGCGAGGCTTGACGGTGCTCGGACGTGAACGTGTGTTCGACGCGCTCCGAGACCTCGGCTCGACCGACACCGGTCGGGTCGACGAGCGGGTGTCGATAGACGTTGGTCATCAGCTGCGTGCCCGCTGGCTTGTGAGTGGCGGATATCAACGTCTCGGGGAGGCGATTCGGATTACCGCCCGGGTCGTCGACGTCCGGTCCGGCAGTGTAATCCGGACGGTCAAGATAGACGGCCAGATCGGCGATATTTTCGCGTTGCAGGACAAGATCGTCTACGAGCTGAGCCAGGGTATTGATCTGACGCTCAACGACAGCGAAGTCGCAGCCATCGAGCGTAAGGAAACCGAGTCGGTCGAGGCCTACGAGGCGCGCTCACGCGCGATCATGAATATTCTCGAGGGTACGCCCCAAGCGCTCGACCGCGCGATTCACCTACTCGAGAAAGCCACGACCCTCGACCCAGGCTATGCCGCGGCTTGGGCGGCGCTCGGCGCGGCCTACGACTTCAAGGGATCGTTCCTCGGGATACGCGACCTCTCGATGAAGGCGGTCGACACGCTCCGCCGGTCGGTCGCTCTCAACCCCAAGCTCACCGACGGGCACCGCTGGCTGGGTATGGCGCTCATGTCTGTTGGTCGGTCGGACGAAGCCGTGGCGTCAATCGAACACGCGGCCCGACTCGAACCCGGCGATGCAAACGTGTTCTCAGCGCTCGGACGCCTGCACTGGGTAGGTCGCGGAGACCTGGAGAGTGGCATCAGAAACCTGGAACGGGCGGCCGCGATCAATCCCGGACCTCGGATACGCCCATCTGCAACTCGGGTTGCTCTACGCCGTCCGTGGCGAGTACGACCGGGCCGAGGCGGCGTGCCGGCGCGCGATCGAGATGCAACAGCGTTTTGTGTCCGGCCGAGAGGGGCTGCAGATAGTCGGGGCGTATACCAGACTCGGCTACGTTCACTATTTGCGGGGTGATTACGAGGCCGCGGTTGACGTGTTCACCCAGCAAATCACTGAGCTCGTGACCTCGGGCCACGCGCTCAAGGAGCGCAGTCTGATCGATGTGGACTACAAACTCGGCGCCACCTACCTCAGGATGGGTCGGGCCGACGACGCGCAGGAACACTTCGACCGCGCACTGCGCGCGTTCGAAAGCCGCCTGGCCCAAGGGGCCGACGACCCATTCACGAAATACTACATGGCCGCTCTCAGCGCCCTCCGTCGCGACGACGACCGGTCCTTTCGATATCTTGGCGAGGCGATCGAAGCGCTGCCCGCGCTCAGCCGGACGCGAGCCCGCCTCGACCCTGACTTCGACGCACTCCGGGGAGACACCCGGTTTGTCGCACTGCTGGAAGATCGCGTGGTATCCTGAAGCGACGGTTGCGCCGCCCGTGAACCCTCTGCGGAACAACCTCGACAGAAAGGTGCTCTCATGACTCTTGGGCTCTTCGCGCTCTTCGGTCCGATCGGGCTGGGCGAGCTCGCTATCATTGCCTTCATCCTGGTCCTCATTTTTGGCGCCAACCGGTTGTCGGGGCTGGGCAAAGGCATGGGACAAGCGATTCGCGGATTTAAAGACGAGATCAAGGACAAACCGGATACAGCAGACGGTGAGCCTGGGCCTGTCAGCCCGGAATAGGCGGCCCGGCGGCGTTATCGCCAAAAACAACACGGGCGGGCAACTCAGGACCATTCGTGGCCCGAGATGACCCGCCCGTTCTCAAATCGATAGCTCGCGCGATTCACTTCATCGCGACACCGAGCTCGGTCAAGTCTGCCACCAGATCCTGCCCAGCCCGTGAAGGGTTCACGTTCTTGTCAACCCGAAGAATCGTCCCATCTGGCCCGATGATGTAAGTCCATCGATTCGCGTATTGCCCGGCGAGAACGCCGTAGGCCAACGCGACTTCCCTTCCGGGGTCGCTCAGTAGCGGAAAATCCGCACCAAGAGACTCTGCGAACGCTTTGTTGGTTGCGGGATCGTCGACACTTGCCATGAAGTACTCGATGTCGAATTTATTCAACTGGTCGCTGGACTCACGCAGCGACTTGCATTCGGCCGTTCAACCACCGGTGAAGGCCATCGGGAACCACGCGATGACGACCGTTTTTCCCGCATAGTCGGCCAACGCGTGCGTGTTCCCGTCGCTCCCGGGCAACTCGAACGGAGGTGCCGCATCGCCCGGACCCGGTTCCTGAGCACGGGTCACATTGGCGGCGAGCGCTACGGCCACCAGCACGCTGAGAACAAAGAGCCACTTCATCGTTCGTTTTTCTCCTTGGCTACCGCGCATCTCTCCCGGTCCCGCGGAACAGCGGCGCGTGGTGTTCGGCAAGTCAGGACCGTCTCCGTCGTTGACTTGGCAGTGCATCCGGAGCGCCGGATACCCCAACCGCACTCTGTCAAAGTAAACCGCCGACATTGCACGTAGGATACCTGACGGGCGTGTCATGCGTGAAAACGACGTGGCGTCCAGGCCGGCGCCAACTACTACTTGATGAGGGTTGTCTCGGGAAACTGGGCATACCAACCAAACCAGAAGGCGCGGTGTGCGGGGAATCGCGGCAGCCGGGCGGTCTCATCGTCCCTTACGAGGGCGTCCTCTCCGACTTGCCAAATCGACCCGTCCGACGCACGCACCTGTAGACCCTCGTCGTCATCGCTACCGCTCACCAGCCCCTCGAATTGATAGGCGGCCGCCTCGTAGGCCCGGTTGGCACCTTCGCAGCTCGTTACGACGACAAACTGGCGGTCGGCCTGGCCGCGCCCACATCCAGTGTTGGAGGGTTGTAAGGTCCTGCTCGCCACGACCCAGCCGTTCGTCGATTCGGTCGTCGAGAAAGCGGATCAGCCGTCGCCACACGCGGGTCGACGGGTGTTCGGGCGGTGGAAACTGAGCGGCAGCGCCACGGTCAAAACCCGAGGGACGCGAAAAGGAAAGTGTCGGAGCCGGTCGCGGCGGGGGCCGCATCAAGCGCACAAGGTCCCACAGCAGGGCGGTATAGCCCGGCCGCCACGCCGCGCCAATTAGCTCGAGCGCAGCCTCGGCCTGGTCGTCATCATCGGACATCGTCTCAAAAAACAGCCAGATGTCCGGCGCCTCGGTCACCAGCTGAGCTGGCGTCCCGCCCTGGGCCCGCGCCACGCTTTGCACCCGAGCCACGCCCTGCGCTGGCGATACGGATTGCACCTGCGTCACGCTTCGAGCCGACCCCAGGCTTGTGACCGACGCCGCGCCGTGCGTGTGGGCCGCAACCGGCACGCCGTCACGCCCCAGCGCCACGACGAGACATGTGACCAACACTGCACGAAAAGAGAGAGGCATGATTTTTCTATCCTACGCGGTCCGTCCCTGTTCGCCGCGAAGCCGCCGCGGACCTATCGTCGTCCGCTGACATATTGGACGCGCGCCGCCCGAGAGAGGTTGCTCCATCGCCGCTCTCATGCGACCTGTGTAGTAGGCTGGTCATCCGGCGGCCAATATCGAGCCGGGACGAGCTGCCGCCCCTACGATGCATGAGTGAACTGACCATCTTGTTTTCTGCCGCACAGATCGACGCCCGGGTCGAAGAGCTCGCTCAGGAGATCGACGCCGCCTATCAAGGCATTGGGACCATTCATCTCATCGGCGTCCTTCGAGGCGGATTCATCTTTATCGGCGACCTGGCTCGCAAACTGACGACACCCGTCACGATCGACTTCGCTCAAGTCTCCAGCTACGGCAGCGGCACGAACACCAGCGGCACAGTCTCATGGCAGCTCATCCCCGACGACGTCCGTGACCAGCACACGATCATCGTCGAAGACATCGTCGACACCGGAATCACCTTGGACGTACTGCGAGCACACTTGCTCGCGCAGCGACCCGCAAGCCTGCGTGTCGTGACCTTGCTAAACAAGCCGCACCGACGACAACGGTCCATCGCGGTCGATTTCACCGGCTTTGTCATCGACGACGAGTTTGTCGTGGGCTATGGACTGGACCTGGCGGAAAAACATCGAGAGCTCCCGTATATTGCGACGCTGTCCGTCGAATCGCGGCCACGCTCGTGGCGGTGCGGAGAGAACGGTTGACCAGGCTCCAGCAGCGACGCTGGCGCGGATAGTTACTGCTGGCTCGCATATGCCCAAGATGCTCCGTCATCGCGTCTGGCCGGCGGGCTGCGGCCGGAGCCTGGTCAACACTGCTCTGCGATAGTCCACGCGTCGGGTCCGACGGTCGAGAGCCCTGTGCTCGCCGGGCGATTCATGGCCGCCATCGGGGCCGGCAGCACCTGACAACTCTGGTCGCGGCCCTGTCGGCAAGCCATCGTGTATAGTGCGATTCGACGTCGATTGGCTCCATATCCGACCTCGATCCGACTATGACCAAGACGCCTCCCGATTCGCAACATTCGCAGTCTGTCACCGACCTGGCCGCGGTCGGGACACAGACGCCACATCCCGACGCGACACCTGGTCAACATCAGGGGCAACCGACCACGGCCACGGATGTGTCGGGGGGATGGGCAACCTCGATTACCGATATCGACCCAGACCGGGTCCTCGTCCGTGGATATCGGATCGACGAGATGATGGGTCGGGTGTCGTTTAGCGAAGCGGTGTATCTGGTGCTGACCGGCGAGCTACCCTCCCGAGACGTGGGGCGCCTCGTCGAGGCCTTGTTGGTCGCGACCATCGACCACGGCGCCACGCCGCCGTCCACAATTGCCGCGCGCAGCGTCGCCACCACCGGCGCCCCGATGCGAGCCGCGGCGGCAGCGGGTGTCTTGGCGTTTGGTTCGCCACTGGGTGGTGGCGGGAGCATCGACCTCTGCTTCCGGTTCCTGGAGGAAGGGCTGGCGCTCGTCGGCGATTGGGTCTCGTTTGACGACGCCGCGCGACGGGTCGTCGACCAACACGAAACCGACAGCCGCATCCCACCCGGCTTCGGTCATCGATTCCACACCCGCGACCCACGGGCGACCCGCTTGCTGCAAATCGCCCACGAGCTCGAGCTCGAGGGCCGTCACATTCAGCTCGCGCGGTCGGTCGAACGCGTGCTCGCTGAGCGACGAGACCCCACCGGAGACCCACCGCTGCACATAAACGCCGATGGCGCCATGGCGGCGGTCTGTGGAGATATTGGCCTCGACGCCGAAACCGCGAACGTGCTCTTCATGGTCTCGCGCCTCCCGGGCATTGTTGCGCACGCCATTGAGGAGCAACGTCGCCAATCACCGATGCGACAGATCGACGCAGCAAGCCACCGCTACGACGGACCTGGCGAACGACGACTCCCCGAGCCCCGCCTTTAGCGATGCATACCGCCGGTATCAGCAGCACAGCGGTCAATCTGAGCCGCACGTGACCCGCCGCCACAGACGGCGGTGTTTGGCGCTACTCCTGCGCCGCTACTCCTTCACCGTGAGCAACTTGGGTCCGCGACACTTCGCCCATGGTGTGTCCCGACGCACAGAGGTCAGAGCCTAACTCTGTGGCGGCCTCAGACTCGCAGTCGGCTCGGAGGGTCGACGACACATGGGTCCGTCCCGAGATCGGAGGTCAGAGAAAAATGGGGACACCACCACCCGAAACCCGACGCTGCTGCTCCGGCCGACGGGATAGTACCTGCCGCGGAGGGCAGCACGGACGCCTCCCTCGGTATCGTAGAACGCCCCGCCACGCAACACCCGGGGGCCGCCACGCGGGGGAAATCGACCCAAGCGGTTCCATCAATGGGCGCGCCCCGGTAGCTATCGTACCGGTCGTCCTCGACCCACTACTGTCGTGTCTTGGACAGCTCGTGGGCGTCGATGGATGACATAGGCCTCCGTACGCAGCTCACGCTGCGCAGAAAGACCGGGCACGGGGTTGAGGTGGGACAGATAGAATGAGTGTCAGCCACTGGAACCGTCTAGTCCGGTGTTTGGTTGTGCGCCTGGACGGCCTGGCCGCGACAAGGACGCGACATCCCGAGTGATCGGGATCCGTGGCATATACCCCCCGCGCGTAACCTCAGCCGGTCTTGAGGAGTGCGTGGCAATGCTGGCAGACTCGTGCGGCAGGAGGGACCATGCCGACACAGTACGGGCACTCGCGCTGTTGCACGGAAGGCGAAATGAAGAGGGAGACAAAGAACAGCGCGATGGCGAGCGGCCCCAACGCCGCTCCAGCGACCACCCCGGCGATCGTAGCGAAGCCGCGACGTTGCGCCACCACATAACCAAGTACGGCACCAATGCCAGCCCAGAATAAAAACCCCATCCCGCTTCAGCTAGTGTACCCCGCGCACGAGCCACCGCCACCCGCACCACCATCGCGGCCGTGACTACGACCGATCGCGAGCCACGGCGGCCCACCTAGTGCGGCCGGTCCGCCGGAGAGGTGACGGTTCGTGTCTCGGCGAAGATCACCATGTCTCCGCTTCGAAGACGCAGTTTCAACGCGCTCACAAACGCGCCCTTGAATGATTCCTGGATGGCTGTCGGGATGTCCCGGGAACCGTGATAATCGTAGGAGACCACGGCTAGGGAAATGCGGGCCTCGCACGCCGTGCCCGTGATCAATAGCGCGGACTCCGACAGCCCGGCCCACCATCCGAACCTCTGAGCTTCCACTGGTGCAGATACACCACAGCCGCGCGCTATTGTCTTTCCAATGTCGCATGAAGGCGAGGGCATCTTTGCCCGTGGCCTTCACGCGACGACCCTGCTCACAACGCTCAGAATGCACCCCTTCTCGACCCGTCCCACAGTGTCCATCGCGGTCGCCATGCGCCGGCACGTGATCGACTCTGTGCACTCGCGGCCCGATCGACGGTGACGCCGTAGAGGTGGTAGCATAGCCGCCGAGCCACAGGCGCCCGCGTCGCACCGGCGCCCGCCGTACGCCCGAGTGCCTATGACGATCGCCGACGACGTGCGGAGCCTCATCGCGGAGCATCTCGGCCTCGATCCCGACGCTGTCACGAACGAGGCGCGCTTCCGCCACGATTTTGGGGCGGACTCGTTGGATGCCTTCGACCTCCTGATCGCTTTTGAGGATCAGTTCGACATCGAGATTCCCGACGACGAGAGGGACTCGATGCGGCGCGTCAGCAACGCCGTGGCCTACATTGAGACGCGGGCGGCGTCATGTCGTCCACGTCAGCGGATGGATCGGACACCGGATCCGTCGACAGAGAATGCGCGTGCCCGCGCGCGCCGGCCGCGACCACGGTGCGGTCGAAGAGGGCGCTACTTCCGATTGTCAATGACCCCTGACGACGGGTGACCGTGCGTCCGCCCGCACGGCCAGCGTGTGACTGACAAGACGACGGGGTGGTCGTCCACCACAAACACATGCACCGCGCTTGTCCGCCGGCGTACGGCGACCTTCTCGTCATCGAGCATGTGAGCCTTCCGGCGTGCGTGGCAAGACGCAGCTGGCCCTTATCTCAAGACTCGCGCGACGCCAGGCGCTGCGCGAGCACCAGCACGTGGTCGTTGTCATACGCGATGCGCGTCACGTCTCGGAACGCGTGGCGTACGCGCTGGCGGAAGGTATCGATCGCCGTGCGGAGGGCGTCGTCTGTATAGAGCCTGAAGGTCGAATAATGATAGTGGGTGGCCTGTTCGACAAGTCGATCCAACGACGTCGTGACTGTCCACGCCACCGTCTGGGCGCGAACCGACGCAAAGGCCCCAGTGGCCTGCACGGCCCCGCACACCGCCTCGACCGTATGGAGCCTGGTTTCCCGGGCGACGAATTCTGGAAAGTAGCGGCCCCAAATCGTGCCGCGGTTCTGCGCGGGCGTGCGCGTGTAGACGATGAGCTGGCCGGAGGGGGCGAGCACCCGAGACGCCTCAGCCGCAAACTTGGCGAGGTCGACATGATGCACCGCATTGAAGCAGGTCATCACGTCACAGCTCGCGGAGCGGAACGGGAGCGTTTCGACGGCCCCGACCACGTGCCGCGTCCCAAGATCCGCCTGTCCACTGTAGATGCGCGCTTGGCTGACCATCGCTGGACTCAGATCCAGGCCGACGGGCATCACCTCCGTCGCGAGCGCGGCGGCGACGTGCTGACTGACCGCATCGAGATACCGCCCGGAGCCGGTGGCGACGTCGAGGAGCCGCACAGGGCTCCCCAGGTGCACACCGTAGTGTGCCACCGCCTCCGTGATGACACGCACGGCATCGAGATCCAGCTCGCGCAACTTCCGATACCGGGCAGACACCGACGCGAAGTGGTGGCTCAAACGCGTGATGGGCCCCCGAACGTCCGTCTCTGGGCGAGGCTCGATCGTCAATTCAGCGATAGCTCCGTGGTCAAGAGTTGCCTATGGAACGCCGGACCCGACAGGATGGTCGATGCTGCGGCGGGTAACGACCGTGACCATCGACACTTTCGCACGCCACTGATGGGTCTGTCAATGGTGCCAGGTGTCCGGCGCCGGGAGGGGGCGCGAAGAGGCGCGCTCAGTGGAAGAGAATGTGCACGACGACCAGGGACGCCACCAGCCCCGCCCCGAACCGGGCGACGCCCCGGTCCGGGGCCGCGATCAAGTCGCGGAACGGGATGCGCCATCCGTTGCGCCGCATCGTCGGTGCGGCGACTGCGGCGAAGCTGAGCACGATGACCCACCCGGACCGCACGAGATAGCTCGTCTCTGGCCAGACCAACGTGAACCCAAGATACAGGGCCATGCTAGCGAACACCGCGCCGAGGACGAGACGCCGCGATGGCCGGATGAGAAAGACCGCGGCGGTCACGAGCACCACGAACCCGTTCTTTATGTAGTAGGACAGCTCGTTGAACCAGTGCGTCAAGGGGTCCTCCTGGAGACGACCCGTCTTCAGGTAAACGACCAGGAACGCAAAGAGGAGGCCGGTCACGAGCGTACCCACGATGGCTGATTTCCCCATGCGGACGACGTCGTCGGGAGACGCGTCTGGTCGCAGGTGACGCTTGTAGATGTCAATCGACCACAGCGTGGACACGGCGTTGAAGATGGAGTCGACCGTGCTCATCAGGGAGGCGAAGAGCCCGCAGACGATGAGGCCGCGCAGGCCGGCGGGGAGGAACCGGGTGACGAGCGTCATGTATGCCGTGTCCGGGTCGTCGAGCGGGGTATCGGCCAGGATGCCGGCCATGGCGATCCCAGGGACAACGATAATGAGCAGGGTGACATACTTGAGGACCCCGCCCACCAACAGCCCGACCTGGGCGTGCCACAGGCTCTTCGCCGCCAGGGCTCGCTGCAGGATCACCTGGTTGGCGCCCCAGTAGTTCAGGTTCAGCAGGTTCATGCCGATGAGGGCGGTCCACGGCACGGTCGGGTGGTCCCGGGGCAGGTGTAAGTGCATGAGGTGTCCCGTGGTGCCGAAGAGCTCCGACCAGCCGCCCAGGTGATGGACGGCGATCGTGACCGTGACGAGTCCTCCGCCGACGAGCAAGACGAATTGTGCGATGTCGGTCCGTACCACGGCGCGCAACCCGCCGAGATAGGTGTACACGGCCGAGAACGTCCCGAGGACGACGATCAGGACCGCGAGCCGTACCGCTTCCCGGTCGCTGATCCACGCCACCATCTCGCCAAAGATGCCGTCAAGCGCGTAGGCTGCCCAGAATAGCGCTGTGCCGAGGTAGAGGAGCGCGTAGAGGCCGATCATCAGCAGGGCGTACGCCAATGCGACCCGAGACCCGAAGCGCTGCTCGAAAAACTGGCTAATCGTGACGACCTTGAGTCGGAGGTACAGGGGAACGAAAAAGAAGGCGGCAATCACGATGCCAAAGATGGCGTTGAGCTCGAAGTTCCCCTGCGCCAGGCCACCGACATAGGCCGCGCCAGTCACGGAGAGGAAATGGCCAGCCTCGATGTTGGTCGCGATCGTAGACATCGCAATGGACGGCCACCGCAGTGAGCGCGAGCTGAGGAAATACTCCTCGGGATCAACACCCGTTTTTGCGCGAGCGCGGACCCCAATGGCAAAGATGATGGCGAAGTAGGCGATGACGATCCAGAGGTCGATCATGGTCGGAAACTCGACGCCGGGCATTCGAAGAGACCGGCGCCCAACATACTGTATCGGTCCACGGCCGCCTCAGCCACACGCTCGTACCGGCATATGCAGCTGGCCCCGCGTGTGTCGGGCGGGAAAAGGAGTGCGCGGCCACGCGCGGAGTGACCGTCAGGTGGCCGCGTCGTCTGCAGTTGTCAAAGATCACTCGGGTCGGCCTGGGTCATCCGGGAGCCGTCGCGCCAACGTCGCCGCTCGTCGCAGCGTCTGGTGCTGCAGCCGACACCGATCTGAGCAGTAACCGTTCCGCCGTCGCCCGAAGAACCGACCCGCCACACTCCAGACAGGCCACAGAAACCCAAGTCGGCCTCGTAGCGCGTCGATCAGTCCTCCGCACGGCCCTCAGGTGACCTCAAGGATGTTGGTCAGGCTGAATCGGCGGCGATGCCCGGTTCCCATGCCAGTGCGCGTCTTTGCCTGGTAGCGAGTATTCCTTCCGGGCCCGCCCGCTAGCCGGGGGGAGCGACTGACGACAGCTCGAGCGGCAACCCCAGCACCGCCTGCAACGCGGTCCAGGGGAAGCGCAGGATGTTGGGAACCGCGTCAGAAGGAACGAGCTGATTAATAGCGAGCCCGATGAGCGTGCTATTGAGTACGTTGAGCCAGTCTCGCTTGCCGAGTCGCTCGAGCGCACCTCTCAGGTATTGGAACTGGTCTTCAATGAAGCGTCGTTGGTCCGCCTCGGGGTGGCAAGTCGCCTCCACGAAGTCCGCGATTTCGGTAAGCGTTCCGGCTAGGAGTTTCGCTCGTCAGAGGGCGTCCTACGTCCTCGTCCGAAATTAATCTCTAAGTACGCGCCCGTGGGGCCGTGCTCGATCTTCTCCGTCCAAGAGAACCCCGCGGGGTCAAGTCCCTGAGTGACGGCCAAGTCGTACACTTCGTCCGGTTGTGTCCGCGACAGACGATAGTCAGCTATGAAGTCGCCGGTCGTTGCAATCTCTGACAGAAAAGAAAGAGGACGGTCGGGAGACTGTCCTCTTAAAGCATTGAAACTACGCAGGTTGGGATGGTGGGCGCTAGTGGATTCGAACCACTGACCCCCGCCGTGTGAAGGCGGTGCTCTACCACTGAGCCAAGCGCCCAGAATTTCCTAAATTCGGAAGTGTACCGCAGGCCCCGCGGCGCAATCAACGTGCCCGGGCGATGAGCGCGGACAGCATTCTCGCGTATTGCTGATCGGCGTCGGCAGCGGCATTTCGATACGCCTGCCCCAACATTGTGCCGCCGCTCCCGTTGCCGTCAAGACGCAGCGTGCCAGAATCGGTCGTGACCACATCGACAAAGTTGTCCGCGGCGTCGGCATGAAGCCCATTGGCGCCGGCGTCAGTTATCAGGACCTTTGTCCCGGCGATTGACGCGGCATTCAGATCGATATAAATCTCCCGATACTCCGCATTGGAGAGCTTTCTCTCGGTCGCCGCGGGCGCCTCGTATCGCGCGGAGACAACGAGAAGCTGACCAGGGAACGCGAGCGCCGCCACATATCGGTCTTCGTCGACTGTGTCCCTCGCGGCGATCGCGCCCAGTTCCTGATCGGCCAGGAGACTGGCCAGCTCTGCCGCCAAGGGCGCAGAGCTCGGCTCCTGCGCGGATGGCCCGGACGAGAGTCCAATGACGACGAAGACGAAGACCGACAGAACCCCCACGCCTCTTGCGCGCACAGCCGTGCGTCTCCAGGCTCTCAACATTCTCGACATCTTCCGCATGGCCTCTCCCTCTTAAAGTGTGCAGTAGCTATTTCGCGCCTGTATGTTCCGTCACATCTGACACGCGTGATGGCGCCGTCGTACGAGGTCTCGCGTCCCAACCAAATACGTCCAGGGACGGACGGTGCTCCGACGCGGGACAGAGTTCAGTGCAACGCGCTACGGTACGGCTGTCATTCTCTCACACTCGGTCGGTCTTACCGGGGCGCCACTACGGGTAGGCTCTCGCCAAGCCCAAGCTCGCGGTCACGGAGCTGCCGCGCCTGGTCACGGAGTGCCGCGGCTCGTTCAAACTCGAGATTCGCCGCAGCTTCGCGCATCTGCTGTTCGAGCTCGGTAATCCTGGCCTGTCGGGCCTCGTCGGTCTGAAACTGCTCCGCGTCTTCTGCCACATGTTCGACCAATCGAGTATTGCGCTCGTATGCACTCGACAGCACGTCGTCGATCGCTTTGACGATGGATGCCGGCGTCACGCCGTGCTCGTGGTTGTATGCCTCCTGCAGGACCCGGCGCCGCTCCATTTCCCCGAGCGCGGTCCGCATCGAGTTGGTGGTTCTATCGGCATACATCACGACCCGGCCTTTGACATTCCGCGCGGCCCGACCGGAGGTCTGAATGAGAGAACCGGCGGAACGGAGGAACCCTTCTTTGTCGGCATCGAGAATCGCCACCAGCGACACTTCGGGAAGATCGAGGCCCTCGCGGAGCAGGTTGATCCCGACCAGGACATCGAAGGTCCCGCGCCGCAGGTCTCGGAGGATCTCGACGCGCTCGAGGGTATCGACATCAGAGTGCAGATATCGCACGCGGACACCCAGCTCTTGGTAGTACTGCGTCAGATCCTCGGCCATTCGCTTTGTCAGCGTGGTGACCAACACCCGTTCGTGACGGTCCGTCCGCGTCCGAATCTCATGAAGCAAATCGTCGATCTGACCTTTGACGGGCCGCACATCCACCTGGGGATCGACGAGCCCGGTGGGCCGAATGATCTGTTCAACGACCGCTCCCCCGCTCTGTTCGAGCTCGTAGGGACCGGGGGTCGCGGAGACGAACACGAGTTGCCCTACACGGGCTTTCCACTCGTCGAAGTTCAGCGGCCGGTTGTCGAGCGCCGACGGCAGCCGAAACCCGTATTCGACCAATACCGTCTTTCGGGCCTGGTCTCCGGCATACATCGCCCGTATCTGGGGCACCGTCTGATGGCACTCGTCGATGACGGTGAGCGCATCATCCGGCAAATAGTCGAGCAGGGTCGGCGGGGGCTCTCCGGCGGACCTCCCGGTCAGATGCCGCGAGTAGTTCTCGATACCGTGGCAGTAGCCAATCTCCTTCATCATCTCCAGGTCGAACATCGTCCGCTGATGCAGCCGTTGCGCTTCAAGAAGCTTCCCGGCCTGCTCTAGACGGGGCCGCCAATCGTCCAGCTCTGCCTTGATTCGGTCGACCGCTTCCAGCGTGCGAGAACGGGGAGTCACGAAGTGGGATTTCGGGTAGACCGCGACCTTGTCATACCGGCGAAGGGTCTGACCGGTGAGCGGGTCAAACCCGACCAACTCATCCAGTTCATCTCCAAAGAGCTCTATCCGGAGCGCGACATCCTCATACGACGGATACACCTCGATTACATCGCCGCGGACCCGAAAGACGCCGCGGGCAAAATCGTGGTCGTTTCGCTCGTATTGCATCTCGACAAGCTTCCGCAGCATCCAGTCGCGTTCCACACGCTGGCCACGCTCGAGCGGGAGCAGCATGCCGTAATACGCTTCCGGAGACCCGAGACCATAGATACACGACACACTGGCCACGATCAGGACGTCGCGACGCTCGAACAGAGAACGAGTCGCCGATAGCCGCATCCGGTCGATCTCGTCGTTGATGGTTGCTTCCTTCTCGATATACGAATCCGTGGCGGGTACGTAGGCTTCGGGCTGGTAGTAGTCGTAGTAGCTAACGAAGTACTCCACCGCATTGTGGGGAAAGAAACGTCGGAACTCCTGATACAGCTGGGCCGCCAACGTCTTGTTGTGAACCATCAGGAGAGTCGGCCGGTTGAGTTGCGCAATCACCTGCGCCATGGTGAATGTCTTACCCGAGCCGGTCACCCCGAGGAGCACCTGTGCCGGATCTCCGCGGAGGAGCCCCTCGCGCAACTCGCGGATTGCGTTCGTCTGGTCACCTTTGGGTTGGAAATCCGAGACCAACGAGAAAGCGTTGGGCGAGGCTGTCATAGGCGAGTGGACTGAGATGATAGCGCAAGGCGCGGCTTGCACGAACGAACGACCCTCGTATAATCAGGGGCTGCCATGAGGTGCGTTGGGGTCTGTCAGACAGCAGTTGTCGCCCGAAACCTCCAGCGCGCCCTCGCCGCCAGTGTCGACCTCCACATCCTGGTGGGGGAGCGTGCGGTCGCGCGACAGCTGCAAGACTCCGCCGTGTCGCTTCATGTCGGCGACCTTGATCGCGCCGACAGCTACGTCAACTTGGAGGTCGACCCCGCGACCTTGCTCATCGTGGAGGACGACGGACGCCACAGCCTAAAACGGGTGCTTCCGGCGATCCTCGATGCGGGCGCGACCCTCGTCTATGTGCTGGTCATCGACGACACGCCAGCTAACGCGCGGACGATCGACTGGCACCACGATTTTCCCGATGTCAATCTCATCCGACTCAGCGACCTGCTTCGCGGACCGCTGCTCACCGAGCTAGGACGGTCGATCACACGCGTCCGCGTACAGCAGTATCAACGGCACTTTCAAAGCGCCGACCGCGTCCTCATCCTTCTTCACAACGACCCTGACCCCGATGCCATGGCCAGTGGTCTCGCGTTGCGAAGCCTGCTGAAGCGCAACAAGACGACCGCGATTTTGGGGGCCTTCCAGGGCGTGGCCAGACCCGAAAATTTTCGAATGGCCAGTCTTCTGGATATCGTCGTCGAACCCATAACGGCGGAGTCCCTCAGCCACTTTGACCGGCTCGCCACAGTGGACGTGCAGCCGCACTACTTCGGCGGGCTCCTCAACCGCGTGGACCTCGTCGTCGATCATCATCCCGAGCAGACCGGATACAGCACGGTTTTTAAGGAGATTCGAGCGGACTACGGGTCCACGTCGACGATCTTTACCGAGCATTTCCGCGCCGTCGACGCCGCGATCTCAGAACGCCTCGCCACGGCGATGCTCTACGCCATCAAGTCCGACACGCTCTTTCTGAGTCGCCAGACAAACCAGGCCGACCTCGAAGCGTTCACATTTCTCTACGGGCTGGCCGACGCGGCACTCGTGCGAAAAATGGAAGGCTCCGGAATCACACTGGAGCGTCTCCAATACGTGAGCCGCGCGGTCACCGCCGGTGCCAAACAGCACCAAATCTACGCCACCCATCTAGGCGACGCGCCCAGAGAAGATCTGGTCCCCTATGTCGCCGACTATCTCCTCCAGCTCGAAGGGATCAGCTGGTCACTGGTGTCGGCTTTTGTCGGACACGATGTTGTGATTTGCGTCCGTAACCTCGGATACTCTCGAAACGCTGGCGAGTTTGTTCGGCGCAGTTTCTCCGACATCGGGAGCGCAGGCGGGCACCGCGCCATGGCCAAGGCGGTCATCCCGGTCGACGCGTTTCTTAGCAAGTATGGGAACCTCCAACCCGACCAGGTCAGGCGAATACTAGCCGACCTCATCGAGGCGTTCTTGTCGGAAACGCCAATGTCCGACCGAGAGCGACGGCCCTATCCCAAACGTCGGTTACGCCGGACCACTCCCAGCGGCACGCCGACCACCGACACGGTCACCGACCCGCCGAAGTAGGCATCGCGGGCCGGCGTACTGCGCGCTGTCCACTGGCGGCCGGTCCGGTATCGATCCATTCACCGCTGGCGCCAATTACCGGGTCGACAAACTGACGATACCCGTCATCCCGACCGCGTTCGACAAGCTCCCCGAGCCGGCAGAACCGGTCAGATCGCTCGTCGTAGCATCCCGCGAAATCGAATGGCCCCACCGGATTGTGGGTGGGGCGAATATGGAAGACGGCCTGAAAACGACCGCGCCACGCCATGAGCGCGTCCCTCAAGGCAGCCGTTTCCGTCGCGGCGAGGTGGTCGCCGGCCCGCCCTCGGGCATCCCGACGGGTCGACTCAATCTCATGGGGCCCGCGGGACTCCGGAAGCGCCGAGACAAAGATGACCTGCTCGGCCCCGGCGTTCGACACTTCCTCGAGCAAGCGTGCAGTCGCCGCGGGTCGGTCCACGAGGTGATGGGTCTCGCCCCGCCAGGGGCTACCCGCCGAAAACCGGACAGGATGCGCCTCCGTGACAATTGGAAGACTCAAAGCGCCGGCCAGGGCGTCCATCGTATGACGACGGGCCGCACCCGCCAGGTCAACCAACTCGAGGTGACGATCCCCGCCCTCGTCACCCAGACGTCGCGCGAAAAAGGCCGGGCGAAACTCCTTCCCGAGAAGGGAGAAGACCACGTCGCGGCGTGCATCGAGATCGTGGGCCGTGACCACAATCTCCCGAAATCCGGGTTGGCCAACGTTGTCCGACAGCAACTCGGCGTACCGCCCGCCAAGATCGGGCGCGCTCGGCTTTGCCATCCGGGCGGCGCCACTCATGATTTTCCACAGCCCACCCGAAAAGCGGCTGGTCGCGTGGCGAGCATCGAGCGGAGCGCCGATGATACGCCACCACACGAGCCCTCGCGCCCGTCGTCTCCAACGCGCCCGGACACGTGGCACGACTTCCCCAACGACCAATACGCCCAGCAAGGCGAGCAATGCGAGAAATACGAGCCTCGGCAGCAAAAGCGGGAGGCCCTCGGGGTGAAACAGTGTGTCCAGTAGCGCTGCATACCACGCCGCCATGCTCCCGCCGGCGTCCACACCGACGAGCCCGAGCAAAAACGCAACGGGATAGACGATCGCGGCGCCGACCAGAGCTATCAGCGGCACACACAACGCAAGCAGCGCCACCGCGAGCGTCCGCAGCGCCGCCTTGAGTGTGCCGCGCCAGTCATACAACCGGACGATACCGGGTGAACGCCAGACCCCGCCGTCTTGCCACAACGAGGCCTCGCCATCAACCGCAGCGAACAACGCCCCAACCACGCCGACCCCTCGACCGGCGACGAGATCGACCTTCACCCCGGCCTCCCGCAGTGCCTGCAGGACACCGGCATGATAGGCACCGGCCGTGCCGATCCCCACGAGCACCACTGCGGTTCTCAGACCGGGTGAGTAGGTAGTGGACTGTCCCAACGGTGGAAGAGATGCGGCCACGGGATTGACCTGTGACGCTAGTCGTGTATCCCGCCAAGGACGTGCCGTGTGGCAAAAGGAGACATCCCGCCCGTCGGTGTTGCGGCGCCATCACCTATGGTCAATAGACTCCCTCGTCGCACCTTGCCAGTCGGGCGCCTCATATCGCCGCGCGACAGGCCATCTGCGGGACACCCCACTATTGGTCGTGGATGGTGGCGAGGCGAACGACCTCAAACTCGCGCTGACCGTTTGGCGTCGGCACTTGGACTTCGTCCCCGACTTCTTTATCCACAAGGGCCTGTCCGATCGGCGACGCGGTCGAGATCATCCCATTGGAGGGATCGGCATCCTCAGGCATGACCACCTCGTAGGTCACCGTGCCCCCTCCGATCTCCTGCAACTCCACGACCGAGCCGAACGCGACTTTGTCCACGGGTAGTCGGTCGAAATTGATGAGCGCGAGATCAGACACGCGTTTCTGAAGCAAGCTGATTTGAGATTCAACGAGCCGCTGGCGCTCTTTGGCGGCATGATACTCAGCATTTTCCCGCAGATCGCCATACTCTCGGGCGCGCTGGATCTCCTTGGGCAGATCAAGCTTTAGCTCTCTGTCGAGTGCCTGGATCTGATCTTCGAATCGCTTGACGATCTTGGCCTTCATCGAGGGCCTAGCGTAGCACATCTGATATCCTGTCTCTCGCGCGCGTGAAGACCATCAGCAGCCGCAAGAATTCGGTCGTTTTGACCTTCAGAGCGGCCGCCAAGACCAGTCCGCGGTCACGACGACATCTCCTGCTCGATGGCTGCCATCTCATTGAGGATGCGTGCGCGGCGGGGCTCCCGCTCGAAACCGTCTTGCTCTCCGCCAACGCGCTGCAGTCAGGAGACGAGCGTATTTGTCAGCTTGCCGAGACGCTTGACGCGGCTGGCGTCCAGACCCTCGCGGCTACGCAGTCGGTCTTGACGGTTGTCAGCCCGGTGCGCACCCCGTCCGGCGCCGTGGCTATCGCGCAGCCCCTACCCCAGGCCTGGGAACAGGTAGTGGACCACAGTGAGGGGCTGGTGGTGACCGCCGTCGGCGTGCAGGACCCCGGCAACCTAGGGGCGATCATCCGTTCTGCCGACGCCGGTAGCGCGTGCGGCGTCGTCGTGGTCGGCACATCCGCCGATCCATTCGGTTGGCGGGCGCTGCGGGGCGCAATGGGGAGCACCTTTCGCTTGCCGGTCGCGACCGCGGACACCCTCGAATCCGTGATCGCCGCGGCACGCGGACACGGCGCGTCGGTTGTGGCGGCAGTCCCGCGGGGCGGGCACCCCCTCTACGAGGTCAGCCTCGAGGGCCCTCAGCTTCTATTGGTCGGTCCTGAAGGGAGCGGCCTCGCGCACGACGCGACAACTTCGGCGGACGTTCGTATCTCGATTCCGATGCGTCGTCCGGTCGAATCGCTCAACGTCGCGGTCGCGACGGCGCTGATTGTCTACGAAGCCGGTCGGCAATCGCGTTTGAAACCGGAGCGGACTCACGCCCTTCCCGCCGACACCGCCGCGTCGGCCACCTCACAATGATGTCAGGAGACCTCTTTCCGGGCGATACTGACATGCCGCTCGCCGACCGTCTGCGGACGCCGTTGGCGGAGAGGATGCGGCCACTCACCCTCGATGAATTCGTCGGGCAGACCGGCGTACTCGGTCCTGGGACACCCCTGCGCGAAGCGATCGCCCGCGACGCATTGCAATCGATCATTCTGTGGGGACCGCCGGGCACTGGGAAGACCACGATCGCGCGGCTCGTCGCCGCGACCACGAACGCGCGGTTTGTGGCCTTCAGCGCGGTCCTGTCCGGTATCAAAGAGATCAAGGCGGTGATGGCCGAGGCGGAGGACACGCGTCGTCAACTCGGCCGACGGACCATTGTGTTCGTGGACGAAATCCACCGTTTCAACAAGGCGCAACAAGACGCCTTCTTGCCCCGCGTGGAAGCCGGCGACATTGTCTTGGTCGGGGCGACAACCGAAAACCCATCGTTTGAAGTCAACGCCGCCTTGCTGTCACGGTCGAGGGTGTTTGTGCTGGACCCGCTCGACCAACGTGCCATTCTCACCATCCTCGACCACGCGCTCCGGGACCACGACCGCGGTCTGGGGTCTCGCAACGTCGAGGTGACCCCTGAGGCCCTAGATACGATCGCGACCCACGCCAACGGCGATGCACGGGTCGCCCTCAATCTGCTCGAGCTGGCGGCGGCCGTAGCCGGCACCGGCGATGCCCAGACCGACCGACCCGCCACCATCGACGTGCCGCTGCTCCAGAAGGCGCTGCAACGTCGAACGCTTCGGTATGACAAGGGCGGTGAAGAACACTTCAACATCATCTCGGCTCTTCACAAGTCAATGCGCAACAGCGACCCGGACGCCGCTGTCTACTGGCTGGCCCGCATGGTTGAAGCCGGTGAAGACCCGCTCTATGTCGCGCGTCGACTGGTGCGTTTCGCCTCGGAGGACATCGGGAACGCCGACCCGCGAGCGCTGACCCTCGCCATCGCGGCGAAAGAAGCGGTGCACTTTCTCGGGATGCCCGAGGGCAACACGGCGCTGGCACAGGCGGCCATCTACCTGTCGATCGCGCCGAAAAGCAATGCCGTCTATCGGGCGTATGGCGAGGCCGCGAGCGATGCCCAACAACGACTCGCCGAGCCGGTACCGCTCCATCTGCGCAATGCTCCGACCCGGTTGATGAAAGACGTCGGGTATGGCCGTGGATACGAGTACGCTCACGATTTCGAAGAGGGCACGACATCGATGCAATGCCTCCCCGACAACCTGGGAGACCGTCGATACTATCGGCCGACAGAGCGGGGCCTGGAGAAAACCATCGCTGAGCGATTGTCGGCCACGCGCTCGGTCCGCAGCTCTCGACCACCCGACCC
>CAUZIB010000062.1:0-28612 GCA_963579735.1 Vicinamibacteria bacterium
GACCGCGCGAGGATGTCCCGGCTGTAGCGGCCCACAAAGAAGTTTTCGCCCGGGTTTCCAAACGCCTCCTGCGTCGTGATGTTCATCACGGCGATATTGTGCCGGTCTACTTTGCCCGACAGCCGCGCCCCGCCGATGATCGGCACCGGCTGCCCGGCGTCCGACAGCCCGATCCGACGCGTGAAAAAGAGGTCGGCCAGCCGGCCAAATCCCCCCGACTGCGCGCCCGCGTTGAACATTCCGGCGTTCTCGAGAAAGAAGTCACGCTTCTCCGGAAAGAAGAGGGCAAACCGGGTGAGGTTCACCTGCTGCTCGTCCACCTCGACCTGCGCGAAGTCGGTGTTGAGGGTGAGGTCGAGGTTGAGACCCGACGCCACTCCATACTTCACGTCAACGCCGACGTCGCCAAACCCGCTGCCATCGAGCCGCGTGGCCACTCGATCTTGTCTGCCGCCGCTGAGGAGATACGGTGTCACCCGAAGATCCATCCCGCGGCTGACGTTTCCGATACCGGTCAGGGTGCCGGCCTGGCTGACCCGCGTGAGCGTGTATTCCTTGGAGATCGGCGCCCAGAACACTTGCTCGTTCTTACGCCGGATATTGCGCATGAAGTTGACGCCCCACACCTGTTGTTCGGCCCGGGGAAATCGTAGCGTCACCATCGGAATCGCGATCTCCGCGACCCAGCCCTCTCGTGTGCGCCGGCTGACGACATTCCACACCCCGTCCCAATTCACATTGATGTTCGAGCTGTTGTTGCCTCGGAAGCCACCTTCACCTTCCTCCGCCACCTGTTGCTCGAGTTTTGCGCCGAGGGGGCTGGTCACGAACATGTACCCCGATCGCCGGTCGTGAAACGTATCGAGGATGATCTGGAAATTGTCTTCGTCAAACAGCCGCGGCGAGTCGCGGCGCATCTCGGTGGCGATGACCCCGTCCGATTCGCTGTCGAACGCCTCGACCCCTATGTATAAGGCGTTCGTGTCATAGATAAGGCGGACGACGGTGCGTTCGGTGGCGGGGGATCCCTCGGCGGGTTCTTGCTGGACGAAGCTGTCGATCATTGCGGCCGAGCGCCAGATCTCTTCGTCGAGACTCCCGTCGATCTGAGGGGCACTCTCGACGCGTCGGGGTTCGACACGGTATCGCTCACTGGGAGGGAGGTCGGCGCCGGCGCCCTCCAGGACAAGCTGGTCCAGCGGCTGGGCGTCCAGATGAGAGGGCGCCGCAAACACGCCCGCGATACAAAAGACGACGACCGGGCAACGCATGTCGCCGCCATTATAGGCGGCGGGCTACGGCCCCCCACTGGAGGTCGTATGCGTGACCCGCAATGCTCAGAGCACTATCGAAATAAACCCGCCAACTTCTGGACGCCCAGGCGCACGAGGCGCGAGGAGCGCGCATGCCGGGAGCATGCAAACAACGAGCAACGCCGCGAGACGCGCGGCCAGGTGGGAAATCTATTCTGGTCAGTGTGCTTAGGGTTTTAACTGAGCGACGAGACTGGTTGCCTGGGCTCCTTCTTCGGAGCCATGGTCGACCTCGATGACCTGTTCGAAGTATCGTACGGCCGCTTCGATGTCACCCTGGTTCAACGCCACCAGGCCGAGTTTGAACAAGGGCTTACCCCACGTCGGGTCCACCTGATGAGCCTGCTCATAGAGGGCGCCAGCCTGCTCGACGTCACCGCTGCCAAACGCCACCTCAGCGGCGTTCCAGAGCTCCTCTCGCGAGCTCCCGGTAGGCGTCGCGCTTGTTGTCCTGGTGGGGTTACCTCGAGAGATCGGCCGCGGCCTACCATCGGGCGAGATAACAACTGTGACGCCACTCCGCCGGACTCCGGCTGAGATAGGCGTCCCGGGGTCGACTCCGGGAGGCGATTCAAACTCGATGAGATACTGGTTTGACGAGGCCGCGTGTCGGGCTGCGAGTTCTTCGGCTAGCTGTGGGAGCTTCGTGAGGACGATTTGGCTCGGTGACGCGACCTCGTCATACCAGCCACCAGTGTACTGCGCGGTGTTACTGGCGAGTTGAGTCTGAAATCCGTCACCACGGAGCGTTGACAGTCCCAGAGCGTGCACCGTGGCCGTGCGCTCTACGAGTTCGTCGATGAGCGCCTGGTGCTTGCCCGGCGTAAACGTGTTTCTACGAGTGGCTGGACCGTCAGTCGTGATCGCCGCAATCACCGGCCAACGGGTGCCGTCCGGAAATCTTCTCAACGCGTCGATCATTCCGTCGGCGAAGCCGGAACCTCCGCTCGCGACGAAGTAGTCTTCAAGCCGTTCGCGGACTTTGGACACGCCTTCATCAAAATCAACGACCAGTCGCGCCCGCCCCGAGAGCATGAATAGCCCCACCTCACTGGACTCGGGGAGGAGGTCGACAAACGCAGGCAGTCCGTCTCGGAGGAACTGAAAGTAGGCACCGGCGCCGTCAGAGTCATCGACGAGTAGTGCCAGTCGCAGGGGTTCATTGATGAGTTCGACCCGAACGATCTTGCAATCGATATCGTTCTGCCGGACAACAAAATCATCAGCACTCAAGTCGCTGACAGCCGCACCCGACGCATCGAAGGCTTGCACAAACGTCTGTTGCGCCTGCGCACTACTGAATGGGGACATCGCAAGCGTCAGCGCCAACGCTGCGGATGCCAACCAGCGGTAGCCGAGAGGTGTTGGTGTTCGCATAGCCTGCTCCCCAGGAAAGAGATATCAAGACTGTGTTGTGTGCTGAAACGAGCACAACGCGCGGGAAGTTCCTCCGCGCCAAACATAGGCGTTCACAATCTACTCGGTCACGGTGATGGTGAGCATTTCACTCGTCGTGAGCGCTCCATCACCGGCCATGGCCCGGAGAGTGTAGGTCCCCGGTTTGCTAAAGACGGCGCGGGCTTGCCACTGTCCATCATCCGGCACAGCCGGCAAGATATACGGTGGTGACCACGACGAGTGCGAGTAGACCCGCGTATCCTGCCAGGTCTTGAGCTGGCGCGGACTGAAGCTGACGTGGGAGGCGTCTCCCCGGTAGACGATCCACGAAAGTCGGAGCCCCGGCGGGTTGCCAGGCACGATTTGTTGAGGTGCCTTGTATGCGGGATGGGGCTGACCGGCCTCGACCGCCGGTGGCGTGTAGTTTCCCGATGGTATGCCATCGTCGCTTGCGAACGCGATGAGCGACAGCGGCTCGCCGACTCGCACCGTCGTCCTCTGGTCGACCGCCAAACTCAGCTCGGGGGGCTGGTTGTCGCGCCATTCGTCTCGGACGCGTCCGAAGTTTGCACCCATCTCGGTGGCAATGGTTTGTGCGTCGAGCAGGTAGTCCGTTCGCAGAGAACCGTAGGCGCGGAGGGTTTGACCGTGAGTCGTCAGCGTCCAGACAACTTCGTCGTCATCGAAGTCTGCCGGTACCTGCACGGTAAAGAGGAACATGTTGCGACGCGGGTAAAAATGCGTGGGTTGCCCCCGGTCTGCCTCACCTGGAGACAAGTGATTGTCCGGGCCCACGGGGACATCCAGCTCTTCTTCCCAGTTCGAGTTCATATACCCAAAGAACAGGGAATATGTACCGTCGTCGTTTGGCCACCACCCTTCAAAGGCGGGGGAGACGGTCTGCCCACTGGAATATGTGAACCTCGTTTGGGCGCTGCTCTCCGCCATGAGGATGGGGGAGAGCAGCGCGACCAGAACCAGACCGACCGCGAACCACTGTGAACGGACGAACATCATACCTATCCCTATTCTTCGTTGTCGTTTGCGGTCTGACTCTGCGATGGGAAGTCGGCCAAGCAGAGCGGGCAGCCGATCACATGGTCGCCCGGTTGTAACCCGAGCCGTTCGCGGCGGTCTGCCATTTCGCGCTCGAACTGCGCGTCGGTTAGTTCGAGCGCCTCGCCGAGGTCGATAAACATGTTTGCCACGGAGCGGCGTCCGCCACCGGACCAGTTACGGGGATCAGCGACGTTGCGATTCGCCACGGTTGTATCAAGCCAACCGATGATGTGCACGACGGTGCCCTTGGGGAGGAGAGGTGCATAGTCGTCCTCGAAAATGTACTGCTTCACCCAGTTGTGGTCGTATCCCACACAGCTCAGCGTCTCGATATTGTGACCCCAGATTGCTTCCAAGCACATACGCGTGCCGGGCGCATGCTGATGTGGTTCGAAGGAGACCAGCTTGGTGTGCTCTGTCAACACACGATACGCATGGAGTTCTTGTTTGGTCTCGTCCGGCTTAATGTCGATGTCCACGCCGTTCCCGACCAACGTCCTGGCGTGTTTGATTTCGGGCGTGTATCCCTTGGGGTGCAGCTTGAACGCAAACTTGAGACGAGAACGCGTTTCACGACCGTTGGCGTGAAGGTGCCCCGTTTCGAGCTCGAGGGCTGATCCTGCTTTGAGGAGTCGTCCTGCGTTGGCGGGGAAGATGTCCGCATTGCGACCCACTTCGTGAACGGGGAACCGGGTCGACGCTTCCACATCGGACCCCTCGGGCATGACCGCGGCATAGGTCATGTGATGAAACACATAGCGCCCACCGACGGTGCCGCCCGCGCCATCAGCGGGAATATCGTTGAACTCCTTGACCTCGACCGCGGCCACATAGCGGTCTTCGGTCAACCCGGTGGGGATGGTTCCAAGATTCGTCCATTTGTCCGGCGCTGACGCCGGAACGGTGACCTCGGCCGACTCGAGGATGAGGTCGGGCTCGCCGATCGCCCACTCGTTCGCATCACCGAATACCAATGCCGGTGGCAAGTCGGCAGGGTTGCCGAGTGGGGCACCGTTGTCCGCCCAATGCGCGATCTTGGCGATCTCTTCGTCGTTGAGGGAGATGTCATTCTTGAAGTGCTGAATCCCCAAATCCCGTTCCACAAACCACGGCGGCATGGCGCCACGTTCGCTCCGGAGCGCGGTCCGCATTTTGATGGCACGCGCCCATGGCCGCACCTGCTCGTAGGTGAGAAGGGGCATCGGCGCGACCGAGTTTGGCCGATGACACGCCTGACAGCTCCTCTGCAGGATCGGGGCGATGTCTTGTGCGAATGTCACCTGACTGGCGGTGAGGTCGTCCGATTGGGCGTGTGCAGGAACCGGAACCGTCAAGATTGCAAGAGTCGAGAGACCTGCGACGAGCAGTCCGATGCGGCGTGTGGCATTGATCACAACCATCCCCCTCAAGAAACAAAATTATTGCGACTCACAGTATGACCCGGAGACCCGGTGGTATTCAATACGTTGATGCCGATGGCGTAATGTGCCCCGATCGCGAAGGGTTCTACCCCAGAAGAAGCACACCGAGTGCCGGAACGGTCAGCGACAGTGAGTGCGCGTGACCGTGGGCCGGTATTGGATCGGCAAGGACGCTGCCAAAGTTACCGAGACCGCGGCCGCCATAGCACTCTGCATCAGAGTTGAGCAGCTCTGGCCAGAGGCCCCGTTCCGGTACCCCCACGCGAAACTCCCTACGGTCGAATGGTGTGAAGTTACACACAAAAAGTAGCGGGCGCTTCGCGGCCGGTCCGTGGCGAAAGAAGCTCAGAACGGCTGATGTCGCGCCCGTGTCATCGACCCAGGAAAAGCCTCGCTCGTCGGTGTCCCAGTAGTGAAGTCGGGTGTCGCGACGATAGCAGGCGTTGAGATCGGCGACCCATCGTTGGAGCCCGTGATGCGAAGGGATGTCGGTGAGCCGCCAGTCGAGACTGCGTTCAAAGTTCCACTCTGCACGCTGACCGAACTCGTTGCCCATAAAAAGGAGCTTCTTGCCCGGATAGCCAAACATGTAGCCATACAGCAGTCTGAGATTCGCGAACTGTTGCCAGGCATCACCAGGCATCCGCGACATGAGTGACCCCTTCCCATGCACAACCTCATCATGCGAGAAGGGCAACACAAAGTGCTCCGCAAAGGCGTATCCGAGACTCAGGCCGATATCTTCGAGCTGACGGTGCCGGTCGGTGGAGTCTTGGCTCACGCACTCGAAGATATCGTGCATCCACCCCATGTTCCACTTGTAGGAGAACCCCAGCCCACCGCGGTCGGCGGCAGCCGAGACGCCGGGCCAGGTGGTCGACTCCTCCGCAATCATCAGCACGTCTGGAAACTGGTCAGTGATATAGCCGTTCAGTGTCTTGAGAAACTCGGCGGCCTGCAGATTCTCGTGACCCCCGCGGTCGTTTGGTGTCCACTCTCCCGCCTGGCGTGCGTAGTCCAGGTAGAGCATCGACGCCACGGCGTCGACCCTGAGACCGTCGACGTGATAGTGCTCCAACCAAAATCGTGCGTTGCTGATGAGGAAGTTTTTGACTTCTGATCGACCGTAGTCAAAGACGCGAGTGTGCCACTCCGGGTGATGCCGCTGTAGCGGATCCGGATGTTCGAAGAGGCCGCTCCCGTCGAAATCAGCCAGGCCATGGTCGTCGTCGGGGAAGTGAGCCGGCACCCAGTCAAGAATTACTCCGATGCCGGCGCCATGGAGCGTGTCAACAAACGCCTTGAAGTCGTCGGGTGTGCCGAATCGGCTGGTCGGCGCGTAGTACCCGACGGTTTGATACCCCCACGACGCGTCAAACGGGTGCTCCGTGATGGGGAGGAGCTCGATATGCGTGAACCCGTGGGCAGCAACATACTCGGCCAGCTGGTCTGCCAGCTCACGATACGTCAGCCAGCGGTGCCCGCCCGCGTGAGTGCGACGCCATGAGCCGAGATGAACTTCGTAGATTGACAACGGTGCGTGCCGCGTCTGCCGTGTCGGTCGGTTTTCCAGCCACGCCTCGTCCTGCCATCTGTAGAGCGTGAGGTCCCACACGATGGACGCTGTGCGCGGGCGCAGCTCGGCCGCAAACGCGAACGGGTCGGCCTTGTCCGGTAGCGCGACCCCGTTCGAGTCCCGGACCCGGTATTTGTAGAGCGACCCATGCCGCGCTTGTGGGACGAATCGATGCCAGACTCCAGACTCGCTGAGTCGCTCGAGTCGATCGGCGCTCTGGTGCCATCCGTTGAAGTCTCCGACGACTGACACATCTGTGGCGTTCGGGGCGACGACGGCAAAGTGGACGCCCTCAACGCCATACGACGTCAGCGCATGGGCGCCGAGCTTGTCGTCGGCTCGAAAGTGGCGGCCTTCACCCAGGAGGTGAAGGTCGTAGTCGGTGACAAACGGTTGGGTCACCCGTGACCCTCCACCAAGGAAGTATGCCGCGGGGTTGTCGGCACGCGATTACGGAAATGCGAGCGTTAACTCATTGTCGCCGGGGGTGATCTCGATGACTTCTCTGTGACGCTGCGCGCCGCGTCTGAGGGTCAGATCGTAGGACCCCGCCCGCACGAGGCCAAGCGAGAACGACCCGTCACGGTCCGCGATGGTGGCGTATGGTGTTTCCACGACAAGAATCGTGGCCGCCATCTCATTGTGCGCATCGCACGCCACGGTATATTCCCCCAGCGCTTGAAACGTATGGTCGTGTCGCCCCCCGCGAATCGGCATCGCGACGTTGAAGAGCGAGTGTCCGTCGAGGTCTGCGACGTGAACGGTGTGCAACTCGTCTTCGCTGTTCAAGAACACTACCGGCTGTCCCTGCCGGACTAGGAGGAGACGAGGGAAGAATTCCCGACCGAATTGGTCCATTTCGGCCGGTTCGGTGGGTATCGGAGTCTCGTGTGGCGTCGTCGCATTGAGGATGATGACCGACGGTGTTCCTTCCGCGGCTTCGGGGGCCGTTCCGGCCACGCGACCATGCGGTCCGCTGAGGTCCGAGTCCGCCTCCGGCGTCTCCTCTTTCCCGGCGCCGCTGGCGACAGTGGTGCTGTCCGTCACGCTGGCGGGGTCCGTTTCTGGACCCGCCGACCCGCATCCGAGAAAAAGCACCGCGATCAGCAGGGCGGTAGCTGTCGTGGCCGGGCGCATCATTCGTTGTCAGACTATTCGGCCGCGCTGACAACCACGGTAATGTCAACCGTCGCCGTCAGCACGGTGTCGTCGGCGATCGCTCGAATGACATAGGTTCCGGGTGCGCTGAATCGTGCCGTCGTCGAGGCGCGACCATCATCCACCTGCGTCACTGATGGCGCGAACCCGATGCTGCCCGGACCTCGGTGCTGCAGCCAGGTTACGGCCAGCCCGGTTTTGACAGCGTCTCGCGGATTGACCGCGTCCTGCGTGTTTGGTCCCGGGCGCCCACGTCGATTGCCACGCCGCTCGGCGGCTTCTGGGTCTGGACCTGGGATTCCGTCGTCGCCGGCGAGAACCGAAAGCTCCACGGTGTCCGGGAGGGTCACGGTGACGATCTCGCCACTGGTCACGCGGATGGTGGGTGATGAGTTGTCGATATAGGCCCCGGCGGCGCCCATCCCGCGGTTGGCCTTGACCACCGATTCATCGATTTCCCAGACTGGCCACAGCGACCCGTGCGCGGTATCCGTCCGTCCATTGTGGGTGACCGTCCACACGAGGTCCTGCTCACCAAAATCAGCGGGTACACGCACTTCGAAGACAAAGCTCTGGCGACGAGCATAAAAGTGGGCCGGCTGGCCTCGGTCGGGCTCACCCGGTGAGAAGAAGTTGTTGTCGCCGATCGCGATCGATGGTCGTTCTTCGTAGTTGCGATTGAGGTAGCCAAAGACCAGGTTGAAGGATCCATCCCCGTTTTGCTCCCAGCCCTCGAAGACCGGTTGGACGTTTTGGCCGCGTTTGTATTGAATCTGCGCGCTGGCAGTTCTCGGTAGAGCGACGACACTCAGCAAGGAAGCGAGGAGGGCTGTCACAATCGCCAGAGCACCGGTCACCGAGGTGACCGGCGTGTTTCGTTGTCCTCTTTTCATCACGCGCTCGACACTCCTATTCGTCGTTGCTGCTCATCGCGGCCTTACGTTCCGCTTGTGCGGCTTCGAATTCCTCGTCGTCCATGGTGTACCAGCTGAGCCACGAGAAGCTCATGTCGTCGCTCGACCGCTGTCCGAATCCGGCCCAGTTGCGCGCATCGTCATTCCAGCGGTTGCCTTCGGAGTTGTCGTGCCAACTGATGACGTGAATGACGGAACCCTTGGGAATGAGCGGGGCCACATCGTCTGCGTAGTTGTACGCGATATGCCAGCCAAAGTCCCAGCCGGCGCAATTGATCGTCTCGACTCGGTTGTCCGGCAGAATCGCCTCGACACATTGTCGCGTGCCCAGATTGTGCAAGTGAGGCTGGAACACCGAGAGGTGGATATTGTCCTCGAGGTGATAGTAGCCGTCGTGGCGAACATTTGATTCGCCGGCCGGAATGTCGAGGTCTTCGTTGTCGCCAATATGCAGCGACAAGATTTCTCGGTCGGGTTCAACGTCTTTGGGGTAGAAAGTGAGTCCGACACTGGTGCGGTCCGTGATCTCGCGTCCGATCGCGTGGTAGTGCATGTTGAAGCGAATGTTGGCTCCCGCTTTGATCTTCCGACTGGTCCCGTCTGGGAAGATGTCGCCGTTTTTCCCCAACGCGTACTCGTTGAGAAATGATCCGAATTCATCGTTGTCCGGGTCATCTTGGACAAACGTCACGGCGTGATGCACCACCGGGAACCCTTCGGCAGAAGGTTTGGTCTCCACGGCTTTGACCCACCGATCTTCGGTGAGCCCTGATGAACTCTCGAGGTTGCCCCACCAGTCCGGTGCCGCGGACTGCACGACAAACGGTTCCGGGATCGGCACCACCCAGTCAGGTTCGCCGATGTGCCACTTGTCCATGTCGTCGAACTCGATGGCCGGCGGAAGGTCCGCCGGGTTGCCCCGGGCCGCGCCGCCGTCGACCCACCGGACGACTAGGTCAATCTCTTCGTCAGAGAGCGAGCGGTCGGCCTTGAAGTCCTGGACCCCGACGTTGCGCTCGACATACCACGGCGGCATCTTTCGATTTATGACCCGCTCTTTGATTGAACGAGCCCATGGGCGCGCCTCTTCGTAGGTCAAGAGCGACATCGGTGCGATTGACCCCTCGCGGTGGCACGCCTGGCAGGAGCGCTGAAAAATCGGCGCGATATGTGCGGCAAACGTGACTTCATCGGTTGCCTGCTCAGCAGCCGCTGGGGTCGCCAGGGCGAGCGCTGTGCTCGCCATCAGCAGGGCAATCACACGTTGTGTGGGGGTCATGGTGGGCTCTCCCTCGTCTTCGAGCGGTATGTCGACAATCTGAATTATCGCGACCAAAAATGATCGCAGCCAAAATAATCGCGAAATAAGATGTGGTTACCCTAGTCTAGCCGGAAGCCCTGCGCTAGCGTACGGCCTGTTCGGCCGCTATTTCGTCATAAAACCCGGGAATACTGCGACGCATAAAGAGCCCGTCCGCGGCTTGCGTCCAGCTCAAGGCACTGGTCTGGATACGCTCCGGGGCCTGTGCCGCGGTTACGCCCTCGGTGATCAGGTTGCCCATCCGCGTACGAACCGCCACCATTTGGTCGCGAAATGCCCTCACGTCGGCGCGGGTCATCAGGGCCCCGTGACCCGGGATTGCGGTATCCCAGTCGAGCTCGAGGGCCCCGTCGAGGGTCGTGATCCACGCGCTACTACTGCCCCCGTTTGCGTAGTCGATGAAGGGGGCGGTTCCGTGCAGGAGGTCGCCCCCGTGAATCGCCTGCAAGTCGGGGAAGTAGACGATGGCGTCACCATTCGTGTGGCCTCGCCCAAAGTGGTGGGCCTGCACTTCAGCGGCGCCGACAAAGATGGAGGTCTCTTCGGCAAACACAATCGTCGGGGGGGCAGGCTGGTCGCCCCGAATCATATTGGCCCGATTGTTTTCGTGACCGATGATCTGCGCATGGGTCGAGAACTGCGGGTTCCCGCCCATGTGGTCACCGTGATGGTGGGTGCCGACGACATATGCGATCGGCTCGTCGGTGACGCTGCGGACATGACCCATGATGGCATCGTGGTTTCGTTCAAACTTATTGTCGACGAGAACGACGCCGCTACCGGTCAGGCGTACCCCGACGTTGCCACCGGGCCCAGTAATCATGAACAGCCCATCCTTGACGGGCTGGATGTCGAGGGGCTCACTCTGCTGCGCCTCAGTCCCGGTCACGATGATGATGACGGCGATGGTGCAGAAGGTGCCCGCAACAACGTACGATCGGGTTGAATCGGTCATGGTCGAAAATTATCCCATAGCGGAAGGGCGTTTGATACCATGAACGAGCCCAATTTGGCCACGACTCCCAAGCAACTAATGTTCATACACCTGCTCGCAAGCGCGGCCCGTGTCGTCGCGGTTTCAGCGGCGGTCGTTGCTGGAACGACGTTCACCGTGTTGGCTCAGACTGGCCGAGGGCCGACTCCCGCACCCGCCAGTCCGGAGACGCGACCTGCGGGCGCGGCCTCCCATCAAGAGGTCATCAATAGGTACTGCGTCACGTGCCACAACGACCGACTCGTCAATGGGGCGCTCGGTGATTCTGCGGATGCCCCCGCATCGGCTCTCGTGGCTCAGCTGCGGGCGGCGGATATTGCCCTCGATATGCTCGACGTCGGTGACGTGGCTGCACATCCGGCTGAGTGGGAACGTGTCGTTCGAAAACTGCGAGCGGGGGTCATGCCGCCGGCTGGCCGCCCACGTCCCGATGAGAAGACGCAGGACGCGCTTGTCGCGTGGCTGGAGGCCGAGCTGGACCAGGCCCAGCGCAGCAATCCTGACCCCGGTCGCACTGCAACGTTTCATCGGCTGAATCGCGCCGAGTATCGCAATGCGGTGCGAGACCTCCTGGCGCTTGATCTCGACATCGTTGATTTCTTACCGGCGGACGACTCAAGTTTCGGGTTCGACAACATAGGTGGTGTGTTGCGGATGTCCGATTCGTTGCTCGAACGCTATCTCGGGGCGGCGAAGACGATTGCTCGCATGGCCGTCGGGAGCCCGCCGCCGACCCCGCAATCCGAGGTCTACCGGAACGCACAGGACCTACAGCAGCACGATCGGATCGAAGGCCTGCCCTTTGGCACTCGGGGCGGGATGTCGGCGATACACTTTTTTCCGCAGGACGCGGAATACGAAGTGTCCATCGTGTTGACCCGGGCCCGGGGCCGGGAAGAACCGCATCCGTTGGAAGTGACGGTTGATGGTGAACGCGTTCAGCTATTCGGAGGCGAGGACGCGCGAAGCACGACCTTTGAAGTGCGGACGCCGGTCTCGGCCGGCCCCCATGAGGTGGTCGTGGCATTTCACCGAAATCCACGGTCGTTGGTCGAGCAAGTGCGGGAGCCGTTTCAGAATCCGCGAGTCTCAGGGAACAGTGGTGGTCCCGGGGGCTCGATCCCGTTTGTGAGCAGCGTCACGATAGCCGGACCGTTTGCGCCGACCGGCCCGGGCGCCACGCCCAGCCGCGACCGGGTGTTTCTGTGTCGGCCGGCGTCGGCGACCCGTGCGGACGAGATCGCGTGCGCGCGTTCGATTGTGTCGTCCCTCGCTCGTCGGGCGTATCGCGGGCAGGTGGCGCCAGACGACGTTGATGTCCTGTTCAGCTTCTATGAGGCAGCGCGCGACGCTGGCGCCGGCTTTGAGGATGGTATTGAGCTCGCCCTGCGTCGTTTGCTCGTGAGTCCACAATTTCTCTTCCGGATCTCCATACCGCCCGCGGGTCGTGATGCAGATGCCGCGGTCGGTGTGCCATACGCGCTCGACGACGTGGCGCTCGCCTCGCGGCTCTCGTTTTTTCTTTGGAGCAGTATTCCTGACGAGGAGCTCTTGGAGGTTGCCGGGCGCGGCGGGCTCCGCGACCCGGTGGAGCGCGATCGTCAGGTTGCCCGGATGCTTCGTGACCACCGCTCCGAAGCTCTTACAGCGAATTTCGCGGGCCAATGGCTGCAGCTTCGAAATCTGGCTACTGCCATTCGACCCGGCGATCCTTTTTCGCTCGCGTTCGGGGAGGCGCTGCGCCAGGGCTTGCTTCGTGAAACAGAGTTGTTTTTTGACAGCGTCATCCGCGAGGACCGCAGCGTCGTCGAGCTCCTCACGGCCGACTACACGTTTCTGAATGAACGAGTCGCCGAACACTACGGAATCTCGAACATACAGGGCAGTCATTTTCGCCGGGTGCGATTGCCGGCGGACAGTCCGCGGCGAGGACTCTTGGGGCACGGCAGCATCCTTACGCTGACGTCCCACGCCATACGCACGTCACCAGTCTTACGAGGGAAATGGGTGCTGGATAACGTCCTCGGCACACCGCCGCCCGAGCCGCCTCCCAATGTACCGGCGCTTCCCGACAAAAAGACCCAGGCCAAAGTGGCGACGATGCGTGACCGGATGGCCGCCCATCGCACCAATCCCACATGCGCCGCGTGTCACCGGTTGATCGACCCCGCCGGATTCGCGCTCGAGAACTTCGACGCGATCGGTCGGTGGCGGCTGGTCGACGAGTCCTACAACCCAATTGATGCGACTGGTGCGCTCCCGGATGGTACGCGGTTCGATGGCGTGTCAGAGTTGCGGGCGGCTTTGGTCCGTAGACCCGAGCGGTTCGTGACAACCGTGACCGAGAAGCTTCTCACGTATGCTCTCGGTCGGGGTCTCGAGCACTACGATATGCCGGCGGTTCGCACGATTATCAAAGACTCGGCGAATGACCAGTACCGGTTCCAGTCGCTCATTCGCGGTGTAGTCAATAGCTATCCGTTTTTGAATAGGAGATGACGAGATGATCGTCACCAAGAAATCGTTGCCCCGACGTACGGTTCTCCGCGGCTTGGGGGCGACGGTTGCCCTTCCTTTTCTCGATGCCATGACGCCGGCGCTGGCGTCGACCGCAACCCGTGCCGCTGCCGCGCCGGTGCAGCGGCTTGGGTTTGTCTACGTCCCCAACGGCATGTTTCTCCCGAACTTCCATCCAGTCGGCGGTGGCGGAAAAGGTCTTGAAATCACGCCGATTCTCGAGCCACTGCGACCCTACAAAGACCAGATGGTCGTGGTCAGCGGGCTGAGCAACTACGGCGTGGTGAGCCCGAACGAGGGCGGCGGCGTACACACCCGAGCCCACGGAGGCTGGTTGAACGGCGTGCTGCCAAAGCGAACCGAAGGCGCGGACCTGAGAGCGGGTAAGACGATTGACCAATATGCTGCGGACAAGCTCGGAGCGAATACGTCGCTCCGGTCACTCGAATTGACGACGGATAGCAACTACCAAGTCGGGAACTGCGAAAACGGCTACAGCTGTGCGTATCTGAATTCCACGTCGTGGCGGAGCGATACGACTCCGCTTCCCCACGAGCGCGATCCGCGTGTTGTCTTTCAACGGTTATTTGGAGATGGGGGCAGTGTCGAAGCGCGCTTGGCCCAGATGCAGACGGATCGGAGCATCCTCGATTCGGTTACCGAGAGCATTCGCGGTATCGAGCGTCGTTTGGGGGTTGCCGACCGTGTGATGGTGACGGACTATCTCGACGCGGTTCGCGAAGTCGAGCGTCGTATTCAGCGCGCCGAAGAGGGCAACGCATTCCGGCCGCTGCCGTCCGTCGACCAGCCAGCGGGTGTCCCGGAGGAGTATGAAGAGCATGTGACCCTCCTGTTCGACCTGCTGCTGTTGGCATATCAGGCCGACGTCACACGGGTGAGTTGCTTCCAGCTGGCCCGCGAGCTGAGCGGTCGAACATATCCCGGGGTGGGGGTTCCGGAAGGGCACCATACCGTATCGCACCACCAGCTCGACCCCCACAACATCGCGCAATACACAAGGATCAATGTCCATCACATGACACTGTTTGCCGGTCTGGTCGAGAAGATGCGAAACACGCCGGACGGCGACGGCACCCTCCTCGATCACACCATCATGCTGTATGGGACGGGTATGGGCGATGGTGACCACCACACACCCTACAACCTGCCAGTCACGCTGGTCGGGGGCGGTGGGGGCACGCTGGAGGGTGACCGACACCTGAAATACGAGCTCCATACGCCGTTCATGAACCTCGGGCTGTCTCTCCTGGAGAAAGTCGGGGTCGACGTTGAGCGGATCGCAGATAGCACCGGCATTCTGCGGAACCTTTAAGCCAATGACTGCCCCTCGCCAATCGCTCGTTTTTCTCGTGGGTCTGACTCTGGTCGGTACGGGGATTCGTACGGACGCCACGCCGTCCGCCGCGATTCCATTGATCGAGGCCGCAAAGAGCGCGGACCTCGAGGCGGCACGGGCCGAGCTGGCGCGCGCCGCCGATCCGAGCGTCACCGAGCCGGATGGCACAACGGCCCTTCATTGGGCGGTCCATCTCGAGGCGACCGACGTGGTGGATGTGCTCCTCGACGCCGGCGCGGACGCCACGGCGACAAACCGATACGGAATCGCGCCCTTGTCGCTCGCGGCCGAGACCGGGAACGCGTCGATTGTCGAGCGATTACTCACTCGTGGCGCCGACGCCAATACCGTCATGCCGGGCGGTGAAACGGCGCTGATGACGGCCGCCCGTTCTGGTTCGGCAGCGGCGGTGCGGGTATTGCTCACGCACGGAGGCGACCCGAACGCACGAGAGGAGATACGCGGGCAGACCGCCCTGATGTGGGCGGCCGGTCGCAACAACATCGAGGTTATTCACGCGTTAGCTGAGCTTGGGGCTGATGTCCACGCGCGGACCGAGTCGCCGCCTCGTCCCCCTAGCCGCCGAACGTTTTCTGACCCGCCCCCAACGGGCTTTACGGCTCTCGCGTTTGCCGCCCGAGGGGGACATATCGACGCCGTACGAGTGCTGCTAGAGGCCGGCGCCGACGCGAACGCCACACTTTCCGACGGCCAAAGTGCACTCGTCGTCGCGGCGGCCAATGCCAACTGGGAGCTGATGGACTACATGCTCGACCGTGGGGCCGACCCGAACCTGGCGGGTGCTGGGTGGAACGCTCTGCATCAGACGGTGCGGACCCGTCGGATGAATGTCGGCTTTGGGACACCCGGACCGATTCCGAGTGGGACGGTCGATAGCATTGACATCATCCGGAAGCTGATCGCCCACGGTGTCGACATCGACGCACGGATGACCACGGACGGCATGAAGGACGGTCAGAGAAATCGTCTAAACCGACTCGGTGCGACCGCATTCTTCCTTGCGTCGAAGGTCACGGATACGGACGCTATGCGAGTGCTGCGGGAGGCAGGGGCCGACCCGCTGATGCCAACCGCCGATGGGACCACGCCGCTCATGGTCGCGGCGGGGCTAGCGATTTGGAATCCGGGCGAAGACGGTGGGTCGCTACCCGGTCAGGAGAACGAAGTGCTCGAGGCGGTTCGTCTACTGGTCGAGCTGGGTAACGACCTCAACGCGACAAACTATCGCGGCGAGACTCCCTTGCACGGCGCCGCGTTTCGAGGTGCAAACGTCGTTGTTGAGTATCTGGTCGAGCAAGGGGCGAGACTTGATGCGAGGACGTTTGAACACGGCTGGACACCGCTGGCCATCGCGGCTGGCCTGAGCTATTCAGATTTCTACAAAGCTCAGATACACACTGCCGTCCTGCTGACCGACTTGATGGAGGCACAGGGTCTACCAACAGACGGACACGTGGTGGATGGATCGGTATGTTACGACTGTCTTCAGACGCGAAGCGACCAAATTGAGGCGTGGATCGCTCGCGAAAACCGGATGGAAGCTGTGTTTGACCCAGCCACGCCGGTGATCGCAGAAGACGTCTTGGCCGTCGAGCTCCAACCCTGAGCTCGACACCGTTAATGGTCGCGAGAAATCGACGCGCTGCGGCGTTGTGTCTGTGGGCCGCGCTCGGCGGCGCGTCGCTTCTGGTGGTAGCCCCCCTTGCATATCGCGTTGGCGTGCTGGGAGTGCTTCCAGCGCTCGCGTTGACTGCGGCGGCGATGGTGGCTGCCGCACTGGCCGTCGTGGTAGCTCCGATCGCGTGGGCATTGTCGCGGACTGACCATTCCGCAATGCGTCAGGCGCAGGCGGCCCTTGTGGTCGCGGTTGCCGTGCTGGTCATGCCCGTCTGGACGATCGCCGGGAGTGCCGGGGCACCGCCGATCCACCAAATCACGACCGACCACGACGACGTGCCGCAGTTTGACGCCGTCATCGCGCTCCGTGGCGACGGGTCGAATCCGCTCGACCCGCCGAGCCCGGAGCTCACGAGGACCCAGCGTGACGCCTATCCGGATATTCAACCCGTAGAGACGCCCCGTCCGCCGTTTGAAGTCTTCGCAGCCTCTCTCCGTGTCATCGAGGAACTCGGGTGGGAGGTTGTTGCCACGACCGGCGCGGTGGCCGATGGTGACGACAGGGTGGCCGCGGGCGACACGCTTGGCCGGGAGCCAGACCGACTCATCGAAGCCACGGAATCTACGTCCTGGTTCGGATTCAAAGATGACGTCGTCGTGCGGGTGCGTCAATCGGGCGAAGGGACCCGGGTCGATCTTCGTTCAGTCTCTCGGGTCGGGGTGGGCGATCTCGGCGCGAATGCCAATCGGATTCGCGCGTTTGTTCGCGCCCTCGAATCCACTCTGGCCTCTGGCCGCTAGGGTCCAGACGGTCACGGCGCCGTCTCGTCCTCTGCGACGGCGCGTGAGACGGCCTTCGCAAAATCCTCGAGCTCTGACAGGTCCCGAGCAATGATTTTAAAGATTCGGCGTTGGTCCACGTCGAAATACAGGTGGACCAGCACGTTCCGTAGTCCTGCCCACGCTTCCATCGCGCCCGCGTCCTTTGACGTGAGGATTCCTTCGTGCGCCAGGCACAAACGCTTCGCGGTAAGTCGTTGGCGTCTTCCACCCTCGGTCGGCAATCAGGTGGTGCGCGAGATCGAGTGCGCACTCGGACGCCAGCTGGAGCCAGCGCTCGGCTGACGCTTGCAATGTCTCGTCTGCTTTAAAGCGGTCCCAGTCCTGCAGTGAAGGGGAACGAAGCCGTCGGAGTAGCTCTTCCAGTTTGGCGAGTCGCCGGTCAAAGACCTCACGGTCGACCAAACGTGCCCTCCTCGAGGCGGCGCGCCCGGGCGCTCATGTGTAGCTGTCGCCAGAAGCTCTCATCCCCTGCGAGCCCCGCGATTCGGACAAAGAAACGCACATACGCGACCTTGTCTTTGATCACTAGCCGGCGGGCCAGTACTGCGCGTTGTGCGAGCAACGGCGACGCGTCATTTAGCACGACGATGTCGATGTCGCCGAGATGGGAGAGCTCAGCGTCAAGACGCAGATGGAGGTCAAAGCGTTCTCGGCCGGTCAGCGTCTGGGCCAGGTAGACTCCAACATCCCAGTCCGAGTCAGATCGAGTAGTGTCCGTCGATGCGGAGCCCCTGGACCCAAATACCACGGCGAACGCTACTTCGCTGGTGGCCGCTAACCGGTCTCGCAGCTCCTTTTCGAGGTCCATGGGACAAGCGTAGCACTCGTATGGGGGCTGCCAGTACGCTGCGTCTCAAACCGGCGAGTCTGGACGCGCCACGAGATGAGACTGCGCCTCACCAGCAGTCTTTTCCTGTTTTTGGCTCACCACGAGCGGGGTTGCCGACATCTCCTTCACAAAACTTGATTCGCGCGCGATGATCAAAGCCTGCGTGATGTCTAGGGCAGCTATCCGCCTGGTCGTGCCTCGCCACTAGTGATGGTGGTGGTGCATGGCCTCGTGCTCTGCGTGGAGCTGTTCCTTTCGGGTCTTGCCCGCGCGCTTCCGTCCGTCGGCGAGATTTAGCTGCCGAGTGCCGTCCGAGCTCACCGCAAACTGTGAGAGCAGCCTGTCGAGCTTCTCGCATTTACATTCGGGACAGGACGGAGCCGTCGAACTGTGGGGCAGCACGACCTGCTCAAATTGAAGGCCGCAGCCGGTGCACTCGTATTCATAGATAGGCATGGCGATTTAATCCGGGAGTCCAAAGACAAAGAGGCTGTTCCCCGCAGCCGCGGCGACGAACTGCTCTCCATCGACGCCAAACGACATGGGGCCGTTGGCGATCATCCCGCCGAGCGTTCGCCGCCAGAGCAGGTCTCCGGTTTGCGCATCCAGCGCATGAAAGTAACCCTCCCGATTGCCAGTGAAGAGAAGGTCTGAGCCGGTGGTCAGAATACCGCTGCTCGTGACATCCGTCATGTCAAAACGCCACCGCTCGTCGCCGGTGGCGGGGTCTATTGCGATGACCGCGCCCGTGCCGGCCTCTTCTGTCCAATTGTTTATGGCGCCGCGACTGATACCGGGGATGACCGGCGCGCCGGGGATGGCAGTGCCTGGCCGACCCCCCAGGAAGAGGCGTCCCGGCTGATATTCGGATTCTTGGGCTTCAAAGATCGACCCGTATCCTTCCCAGGCGGAGAGATAGAACAGCTGGGTGCTTGGGCTATATGACGGGGCATACCAGTTTGTACCGCCCTGGACACCAGGATACGTAGGATCTCCCTCTGCCTGGGGAGTTTCCACTGGTCGGCCGTTGTCGTCCAGGCTTTCCGCCCAGTTGACAAACACGTAAGGGTCACCGGAGACGAACTGGCCGTTCTGGCGGTCGAGCACATAGAAGAATCCGTTCCGGTTTCCCCACAGCATGAGTTTGACGATGGTCCCATCTTGGGCTGGGTAGTCGACTAGGACCGGGACCTGCACCGAGTCGTAGTCGTAGTCGTCGTTGGGTGTGAACTGGAAATACCACTCGAGCTCACCCGTGTCGGCGTTGAGCGCGACGACGCTGTCCGAATAGAGGTTGTCGCCGGGGCGTTGCTCCGGGTTCCAGTCGGGACCGGGATTTCCGATGCCCCAATACGTGAGGTTCAGGTCCGGGTCATACGAGCCCGTCATCCAGACCGAAGCTCCGCCGTGCATCCAGGCGTCGCCCCCACCCCACGTCTCGTGACCTGGTTCGCCGGGACCCGGTATGGTGTAGAACTTCCACGCCTCGTCGCCGGTACTCGCGTCGTAGGCGGCTATGAACCCGCGGACCCCGTATTCTCCACCAGCCACGCCGATGATGACTTTGTCTTTGATGATCAAGGGGGCAAGCGTCATCGCGTAGCCTAGACTCGCGTCGGCAACCTGGTTGGCCCAGAGCGGTCGGCCGGTGGTCGCGTTGATCGCGATCAGTTTGGCGTCGATCGTGGCCATGAACAACGTGTTGCCGAGAATCGCCACCCCGCGGTTGACTCGTCCGCAGCATGGTCGAGACTGGTTGGACGGCGTGTATTCATACCGCCAAAAGACACGTCCGAGCTTGGCGTCGAGTGCGACCACCGTGTTGGGGGCTTCGGTCAGATACATGATGCCGTCAACCACCAGCGGACTGGTCTGGAAGACCTGCAGCGACTGCGCCTGAAAGACCCATTTCAGCTCGAGCTGGTCGACGTTGCTCGGGTCGATCTCGTCGAGCGTGGTGTGTCGCTGGCTGTCGTAGTCACCCGAGTAGGTCAGCCAGTTGTGGGGTTCATTCTCCGCGTTGAGGATCCGTTCGAAGGTGACGCCCTCGTCTTGCGCAACCGTCGTAACCGCAAGCAGGAACGAGATCGAAAGCGTGAATATGGAAATCTTGGCCATCATCAATCCAGTCCTTCCACTCCCCGCAGGGTCAGCAAGTAGGCGACGACATCGGCGATTTCACCGGTCGTGAGCGTCCCGTCATACGAGGGCATTGGTGATTCCTTGATCACCGTGAACTCTTGCAGCGCGTCTTTTTCCAGCGACCGGAGGCGGCCCGACTCATCGATGAGCTGCACCGTATAAGTGTCTTCGTTGAGGCGGCGCCCGTTGACAACCGTGCCATCCGCGAGCACCGCGCGAACCGGCCGGTTAATCGGGATCATCGCACTGTTGGGGTCGAGGAGCGCCCTTTCCAGCGCGCCGGCGGTTCGGGTGGCGGCGATGGCGCTGAGCTCAGGCGCTAGACCCAGCGACCCGGTGTCGCCAAGGCGGTGACAACTGGTGCAGTCGCCTTTGCCCCTGACAACCGCTTCACCGCGGGTCGGCTCGCCGAGCCGGACGCTGCTGACATCAAGCGAGCTCATGGTGCGCAGATAGGCAACCAGCGCGGTGAGCTCCGGGGCGGAGTATTCACCGGGCGGCATGGCGGTCCCTTCGATGCCCGTGCGGATAATGAGCGCGAGCTCCGCATCGGTCTCTGCTCTTGGCGTCGTGACACCGAGGTTTACCCCCGGGACGCCGTCACCGCTTTCGGCATGGCAGGTGGTGCACGTCGACCGATACAGTCGCAGGCCGTGCTCGATGTCGGCTTGGGCGTATTGCCCCGCGTGATCCGCCTGTCTGGCCTCGATCGGCGGTGAGGTTCCCACGACGAACGCGAAAGATAAGAGCAGCGCCGCTATCGCCCCGGCGACAAGCCGGGTCCGTGGTCGAAAAATCCGTTCACTCATGCACGGAATGGTAACACTTGGCGCGCTTTCTGGGCGGTACGAACCGGTGGCGCGCGCCGCACGCGACGACAACTTTGCCGGGGGTTCCGTAACACAGATTTAACACGCCTGAAATAGGGACGACATACGTCCTTCATACACTGGATTTACTTGACAACGACTTCTTTCCTCCCGCCCGAGGACCAGTGACTAGTCGTGGGTGGTGTTTCGCTTTGTTCGCGATCTGGCTGCTTGTCGGCGTTTGGAACGCGCCGGCGGCTGCGTCTGGAGGTCTATCCCTGGCCGCGGAACCGACCGAGTCCGTTAGGGTCTCCAGTCGTCACGACGACAAACCTGCCCAACAGGTTGGTCAGCACCCAAATACTCTAGATACCGAAGCTGACGAAGCTGACGAAGCTGACGACGAGGACAGCGCCGATGACCGGGATGATGCGGAGGAAACGCCCGCGCCTTGGTATGAGCGTCTGAGGTTCGGCGGGGATTTTCGCAGCCGGTATGAAGGGTTCTATCAGGACGGACGACCGACCCGAAACCGGGGTCGAATGCGCCTTCGATTCACGCTGGACACCGACATCAACGAAGACATGCGTTTTCGTATGCGGATCGGGAGTGGCGATCCCGGGACACCGGTTTCGCTCAATCAGACCTTTACGAGTTTCTTCCGGCCAAAGCCGTTCCACATCGATCGAGCATACGGGGTGTACAACCCCCTGGCCGCACCGGCGTTGACTCTTGGGATGGGCAAGTTCCCGACGCCCATGAACCGGACCCAGATGACGTTCGACGACGACCTGAATTTCGAGGGTATTTGGGAGCAAGTGAGCTGGAGCCCTCGTCCTGGCGTTGGCATCGACCTCATGGCCATGCAGACCGCGGTGGACGAAGCCTCCCGTGGAGCCGATTCTTACATGCTGGCGGGTTACGGCGCGGTGTCGCTCGACATGGGGTCCCATAGTCTCCAGGTCTCGGCCGCGAATTATGGGTGGGGCAATGTTGACCGGATCGCGTTGGCTCAGCTGCGTGACGACCTTGGCAGTGTCTTGACCAACCAACTCGTCCGAAACGGAGCCGGGGATGTTGTCGGTTTCGCATCGACATTCAACGTCGTTGATGTAATCGCCGAGGCCACGTTCGAAACCTCTAAACGTGGATACCCGTTGCGGGTGCTCGCCGAATACGCCAAAAACACCCGGGCTGCCAACGATCGAGACCGAGGGGCCTGGGTCGAGGCGGGATACGGTGATCCGGAGCCTGCGGGTTCGTGGGGGGTTACCTACACTTACGGCTGGGTCCAACAAGATCTCACGCCCTCCGGGTTTGTATTCAGCGATGTCCCCGGCACCAACATACGCATGAGCATGATTGAGGCCTCTTACGTGCCAAAGGTTGGTCTGAGCCTCGACGTGACCCTGCATCTGACCAGAAGATTGGTGGTGCCCGACGGCGATCCGAATAATCTGCTCGCCCGATTGCACGTAGCGGCCATGGTTCGTTTTTAGACGGATGGCGGGAACCGTGAAAGCACTCGGTTGGCTTGCCCTCGTCTAATGTGAGGACATCAGTGGACTCAAGCGTAGCGCAGAGCGCTCAGCGGTCTTCGATCGCACCCCGTGTGTTCGCCATTCTCGGGCTCCTATTTGTCTTCTTGATGGGCGTGCGGGGGCTGGGCGGCGGGTTCCGGCTCTTGGGCGAAGACTTGATCCAGAGCTTCTTTACGGCCACCGAGAACCCGTTTATCGGGCTGGTGGTTGGTCTGTTCGCCACCACGCTCGTCCAGAGCTCGTCGGTGACGACGTCCATGATCGTCGGGATGGTCGCGGCGCCTGAGAACCCGTTGCCTCTGGCGAACGCCGTGCCGATGGTCATGGGGGCCAACATTGGGACGACGGTGACATCGACCATCGTGTCGCTGGCCCATCTGGGGCGGAAGGAAGAGTTTGAGCGGGCGTTCCCCATCGCAGTCTGTCATGACATCTTCAACTACTTCGCGGTCTTGATTCTGCTGCCGTTGGAGATAGCGACCGGTTTCTTGCAGAAGACCGCGATCTGGTGCACGGGGTTTGTGGGTGGACTTGGTGGTATCGAGTATCGGAGTCCCCTCCGTTCGGCATTGAGCTTCGGGCTCGCTCCGGTGTATAGCGCCGCCGAGGCGCTGTTTCCGTCGGACGGCGGTCAGGCCGTGTTTCTAGTCGCCGTCAGCGGTCTTTTTATCTTTGTAGCGTTGTACTTTCTCGTGAAGACCGTGCGTTCGGCCGTGCATGCGCGGGTCGAGCGTTTTGTAAACAACGTTCTCGGTTTGAACGCGATAGTGTCGCTCGCGGTCGGCGCTGTCGTGACCGTGATGGTGCAATCGAGCTCGATCACCACCTCGTTACTCGTACCCTTGGGCGGCGCTGGGCTTCTCAAGTTGGAGCGAGCGTTTCCGGTGACCATTGGCGCCAATATCGGCACCACCATCACGGGATTCTTGGCTGCGTTGGCCGTCGCGGGTCCCAATGCCGCGGTGGGGCTACAGATCGCGCTCGTTCACCTGCTATTCAACGTCGCTGGGATGATGTTGATCTACCCCATCACCCCGATCCGGAATGTGCCGTTGCGTTTGTCACGTGGTGTGGCACAGCTGGCTCTTCGCTCTCGGAAGCTGACGGTCGTCGGGATCGCTTTGTTATTCTACGGATTGCCTGCCCTCTGCATCGTCATGAGCCGGGCGTGGTAGGCGACGGAACGGAGGCCCCATCGTGCTTCGCGAACTGATTAGTATTTTCCAGGACAAAGACCCGCTTGCCGAGGCTGGCGAGAGCTTCGCGCGAATGCTCAGGCTGACCCAAGAGATGAATTTTGCCGCGGGCGAGATCTTCTTTGGGGAGCGACGAGAGAAGACACAGCGAGAGCGCATCTACGAGCGGGACACCGAGGTCAACGCACTCGAGCAAAAGATTCGACGGTGGGTGATGACCCATCTCGCGGTCCCCGGGAGCAATGCAGATCTTCCATACTCGTTGTTGTTGATCAGTTTGGTCAAAGACGTCGAGCGGCTGGGAGACTACGCGAAGAATCTGTCAGAGATCGTCGACATCCGGCCCGACCCGCTCCCTGATGGACCCGCGCTGGTCGAGCTCATGATGATTCGTCGCCGGGTCGAGCTCTCGTTTCAGTCGTCCGCCGACGTGTTTGAGGGGTCTCGCAAGGAGGAAGCGGCCGAGTTGATCAAGCAAGCGCGTGAAACGGCGCGTCGATGCGATCAGCTCATCTCGGAGATTGGGCGTAGTGACTATGACGCCGCGACGACCACCGCGTTCATTCTCGGTACGCGGTACTACAAGCGGATCGGCGCTCACGTCCTGAATGTGCTGTCGAGCGTGGTCATGCCGCTCGACAAGGTCGACTACTACGACGAGCCTCTGCCATTGCCTCCGAATACGTCCGAGCCAAACCTGTAGCATCGCGGGCGTCACGCGCCGTCCGCGGAACATCTCACCGGACGGTATCGAGAATTACGGACAGGCGCGGCCGATACCCCGATCCGGCGCCGACATGGTGGAATCGGACGATGCCTTCCGGATCAATGAGGACGTCTCCGCCCTGCTGTCTCGGGTCGGCCACTGGTATTCTGGGCCACACGCCGCGCCACGCCTCCTCAGCATAGGCCCGCAGCGTCGTGGGACCGATCAGGTGACGGGACTTTGCCCGCTCCAGGCCGTACGCTCTATAGAGCGTCCGCGTTTCGTCGACCAGTATCGGGTAGCTGATCCCGGTTTCCTCCGCGTACATACGTGCAGCGTCGGGCCCCTCGAATGTGACCACCACGACACGTATCTGCAGGGCTTCGAGGGTAGGGGCGGCCTGCTGCACCCGCAGCAGGTGTCGTCGACAGGGTAGTCAGCGCAGGTGCCGGTGGAGCACTACAAGCAACCAGGAGCCGCGATAGTCTGCGAGCGTGTAGGCACGGCCGTGACCGTCGACCAAGCGAAAAGGGACAGCGGGTTGTCCGGGCCAGTGCATCTGCCCAGACTATATAGTGCGCCCATGACCTTTGTGGCCGCGCTCGAACCCACAGTGCTCTGGCAGCACTTTGACATCATTCTCACCATCCCGCGTGGTTCGGGGAATGAGGATCGGATGCGTCGACATGTGACCGGCGTCGCCGACCGCGCCGGGCTCGACTATCGGATCGACGCGGTTGGCAATGTCGCGGTCCGAAAACCGGGCACGAACGGTCACGAGACCAGCCCTACAATTGTTTTGCAGTCGCACCTCGACATGGTCAACGAGAAAAACTCGGATCACCCGCACGATTTTGCCGTCGACGCGATCGTTCCGGCCATGAATGACGACGGGACACACCTCACTGCGCAGGGCACGACGTTGGGTTCCGACAACGGCATTGGCGTGGCCGCGATGCTCGCGGTCATGGAGGCGACAGATGTCGCCCACGGACCGCTCGAGTTCCTTTTTACCGTTGATGAAGAGACCGGTTTGACAGGGGCCGCTGGGCTCGACGCCGCGCTCCTCACCGGACGCCAACTGCTCAATCTCGATTCCGAGGAAGAGGGCATTCTCTATGTGGGGTGCGCGGGTGGCGGTGACAGTCAACTGTTGCTCCCACTGGCCTTGGGGCCGCTGGACCCGGGTAGTGTGACGATCACCGTCGCCCTGACCGGACTCAAAGGCGGTCACTCAGGCTGCGATATTCATTTGCAGCGGGGGAATGCGGTCAAGTTGCTCACCCGGGTACTCGCGGCCGTCTCCGAAACGGTAACGTTTCGGCTGTCTAGGCTCGAGGGTGGAAGCGCACATAATGCCATCCCGCGCGAGGCGTTTGCGACGGTCGTTGTGTCGTCGGACACCAAGGACTCATTGCTCTATGGTCTCCGCGCGGCGGGTGATGCTGTCAAACGTGAGTATCACGCGGCGGACCCAGGCATGACATTCAATGACGAGCAGCCGTCGGCGTCGACCGCATCCGATGGAGATCAGGCCGCGTGGACTCGCGAGACGACTGAATCGGCAATCCGCGTGCTCGAGGCGTTGCCCCACGGCGTCGAGGCCATGAGTCACGATGTGGCCGATCTGGTCGAGACGAGCTCGAACGTCGCGACCGCTGTGACCGACGGCAGCCATTTGCGGGTCGGTGTCAGCACCCGTTCCTCTACCGACTCGTCGCTCGAGGCACTGCGACGGCGCATCCGCGCCATCGGGCGTCTGGCAGGTGCTGATGTGGAGGAGGACGTGGCGTATCCCGGTTGGAAGCCCAACCTGGACTCGCCATTGCTCGCCGTCGTTACATCTGCGCACGAGCGCGTTTTTCGGACCCAACCCCAGGTGGCGGCGATTCACGCGGGTCTCGAGTGCGGCATTATCGGCAAGATGGTGCCCGGGATGGACATGATCTCGTTTGGCCCCATTATCGAATTTCCGCACTCGCCTGATGAACGTGTCGAGATTGGGTCGGTTGGACGCTTTTACCAGCTGCTGACAGCGACCCTCGAGGCGCTGGCGTAGACACCGGTCAGGAACGGTTGCCTCACGGGGGAGAAAGGGGAGTCAGATGGCGGTGTATGTCGTGGCGCAGGGAAGAGTCGACGATCGAGCCCTGCTTGACCAGTATGTAAAGCACGCCGTGCGATCGATCGGAAGTGCGGGGGGAAAGATCATCGGGTTCGACGAAAGTGCCGAGGTGATCGAAGGTTCCGTAGAGCATCCGCGAACAGTGATTGTCGAATTTGAGAGCCGGGCGGCGTTTGACGCGTGGTATCACTCGCCTGAGTATCAGGATGTCATCCAGATGCGCTTTGACTCGGCACCGGGGACGCTGGTCCTGGTAGACGGGATTGCGAGGTAGCGGTTTAACCGGGGTGTGACCGTGCCAGCCAGCGGTCGACCACGAAGGGGCCAAATGGGATGACGGCCCCCACGATTCCCCATACCGCGAGTTGGCGGGAGAGCGGCACGCGCTCGATGCCGGTATAGAACATCCACGTCAGGAGCATAAAGAGGACTCCGTGGATGGGCCCGACGATCGAGACCGCGATGGGGAGACCGCCCACGTATTTGAGCGGCATCGCGATGCCGAAGAGGACGAGGGTAGAAATGCCCTCGATCGTGCCGACTCGTCGGAGCCGTGTCAAAAACACGCGGTCGACTGTTGGCATTCGTCCATCACCGCCGAGAGCCATCGATACCTCTGGCTCATCGCATCGCCATCCGCCGTGTCCCATGTGTCGGGACCTACACCCCCCCGACAGTGTCCCGCCCCTGGCGCGAGAAAGAGACGTGCGTGGTCTCGGGTCGTCTCAATATCGCCGCCAAATGTCGTGTCGACCAGATTTTCGTAGTAGCCCACGGTGGCGGGGGCCACCGTCATGACATCGTTCCACCCGTAAGAACCCCACGCACATAGCGATACGGGTCGTCGGTTGACGTGTTGTTGCGCAGACGGGCCGACGTAATGGTAAGGCTGCGCACGTCGCGCAGGGCCTCGCAAGCCGCAGCCGACGGGGGCGATCCCGGCCCGTCATTCTGCGCTTGGATTGGAGTGGTCGCGGTGGTGGCCGTCGCCAGCGTGGCGCCGACCGCTAGTGTCAGTGAGGTCCAGAGTGGCCAGCCAAGCATGACGACTCAATTATACGCCCTTGACTTGCTATGACTATATTTCTATAGCAGGTATATAAATTACGTTATAGCTATGAGTCTTGACCACATCCTGTTGGGAATGCTTCGCCAGCCCTCTACCGGCTACGACATAAAAAACAGGTTCAAGAACGATATCCGCGTGTTCTGGTCGGCGGAGCTTAGCCAGATCTACCCGACGCTCAAACGATTGGAAAAGAACGGTTGGTTGCGAAGCCGAACCGAGCCATCGCCGAAAGGCCCGGCCCGACGCGTCTATCGGCCGACCGCAGCCGGGCGGGCTGAACTCACCCGATGGCTTCGGAGCGGTCCGGTACTCGGGTCCGAGCGGTTCCCCTACCTCGCTCAGCTCTTTTTTATGAACGCACTGGGCAATGTGGAGGAGACCCGTGGGTTTCTTCTCAAGCTCCGGGAATCGCTCCAGCACTGGCTCGCGGATCTCCAAGAGCTGGAGAGGGCGATCGTGGAGCAACACGGAGACGCGTCCGACCGGTATTCCGACGAGGGGCTACATCGCTTTGCAACGCTGCGGATGGGCATTCACTCGATCAGCGCGAAAGTGACGTGGTGCGACGAGACGCTCAGCGTGCTCGACACGCGTCTCGCGCGTGAGCGTGGGCATCGGAAAGGCGGCCAGACGGCCGCAGAGGAGGTCTAATGGAGCACCTATTGACGGTCTTCATCGCCGGTCAT
>CAUZIB010000063.1:0-27974 GCA_963579735.1 Vicinamibacteria bacterium
CTGGTCGCCCCGATGAGAGCCGCGGGAAGAAGAAGCCAAGAGAATGTGAAGCACAAGTGTGTCTTGTTCATGGTTAGTCCCAACTTGTAGCAGTGCATGGAGTGGAACGGCCGACGGTCTGGTGGCCGCACGAGCAAAGACTGGCGGCCTGATCAACGGCGAGCGGCGCAAGCACCCGGGGGACGCGCTGCTATTCCGCGGCCGGCGGCGCGGGCTTCTCTTTTGTGAGCGCCTCCCGGTCGGGACTCACCTCGTCAAAGCTCTCCGAGGAGATGACGTAGTACCACGCGCCGATGCGCTCCTGCAGGGCGGCAGCTCGCTCTTCCCCGGCAGCGATCGCGGCGCTCCGCTGGTCATGGGCGTCACGTAGCGTCTGGTTGGCGTAGTCGGCGTCTGTCCAGTCGCCCTCTGCCTTCTCTTCGAAGGTCGTATCCGAGGGAGGCAAGGGCTCAGGAAAGAGGCTCCGATCAAGCTCGGCCGTGATGAACAAGTATCGATTCTCACCCGGACCGCTCTCGGCGTCATCGCTTTCTTCCGAGCCCGCGGTCACACTGTTGCCGCGACCAAATAGCACCTCTCCAAAGCGGAGGGTGTAGACGATCCCGTCAACGGTTCGCACCAAAAGCTCGCCTTCATTCGACCGCAGTCGTCCATCGCGGGTGAAGTAGTAGCCCCGGCTTTGCAGTGACAACATGTCGGCAGGCGACATGGCCAACCCGGCCGACGTCCGCTCGAGCTGAGGGGACACGCTCTCGGGCTTCGGACGCACTCCGACGATCGACAGAGACGTGATGCTCCTCAGCAGCGAATTGACCTTCACAGTGTCGAGTTCCCGATCCTCTGGGATCTGGTCATCCCCTACCCATGTCGTGTCGACCTTGGTCACGGTCACGAGGTCGCGTTCATCAATCGACTGTGTGCGCTCGTCAATCGAGTAGTCGGCGAGCACCAGTTGGTCGATATCTGGCTGACTCACGCCGAGCAGATCGGTCTCGATCCAGTCTTCGAAGCGGGTCGACAAGTCGACGGTCATGCGAGCGGCGTAGATCCGTTTCTGACCGGGGACTCGGACAAACCGAAAGCCGGGTCGGTTCTCGACCTGGTCCCCCACGATGAAGTCGGCGAGGACGCGGTCATTCTCTCCCCGCAGTGTGACCCGCTGTCCGCGACCAGCCAGGGACGTCACAGTGTCGTCCAGCGGATCGATCACACCGCACGCCTCGTGGTCCGCGATATTGTCGGAGCGTACGTCGTCCTTCACGATATCGATCACACCCGCCGCGGTCCGGGCGAGACGGTCTGCGGCATCCGCTGGGTAGTTGTGATGCGACGGGATGGTCCACTGATTGTCTCGGAACGTCACCTGGAACGGGCGTGCGGCCCCCGTTTCCTCATCGAACTCCACCACCTCGAGCGTAGTCGCCTCGTTGGGATCGGTGAAGTCCGGGAAAAACGGGTCGCCGATCTCGACAAACGTATCCGGCGTCGCACGGGTGGGCGCGGTCGCTAGTGTCAGGACCGCACAGAGGGCCGCCGCGATCGCCACCCCAACTGTCTTCGTCGTTTCATTCATAGTGCTCATGGCCTGCTCCAATGCTCATGACGCGTGTTAGGACCTCAGCCGCTTGGCCGCGGCGGCCCCTTCGCGCTCTCGCTGTTTTCGTCTCAAGAAGATCCCGACCCCAAAGGCGAACACCGGCACTGGTGGCAACATCACAGCCAGTGTCCGGATCGAACTCTGGATGCGCCGGATCTGGAGCTCCATATTCTGTCGACTGCGTTGAATCTTGGCTTCTTTCTCGGCCTCAATACTTGTGCCGAGCACTTCAAGACGACGATTTTCCACCTCCTCGAGATTCCGCGCCATTATCTGTTTGGCGCGGTCGTCGAGGTCGGGACGGTCACGGACCTCCTGCACCCGCTCGTTCAGTCGTTGCTGCGCGTCCGCCAGTGCGCCCTGAGCGTCGTCTTCCGCTTGTTGCTCTTCGCTGGCCCGCTGCTCGATAAAGGCCTGCGTCTGCGCCTCGACTCGCGATAGGGTCCGATGCTGCACGCGACGCCGACGGAGCTCGATAAACGACTCGTCCCCAACGAGGGTATCGATGGCATTTAGGAAGAACGAAATGTTGTCAAAGTTGAGGTTCTCGGGCCCCGCCCGGCGAATGTCAAAAAACTGCTGAGAGATGAAGTCAAGATCAGCGACCACCACGACGTTGACAGATGTCGGTTCCTCCGCGGCGGCAAGGGCGTCTCCGTCACCCGCCTGGTCGTCATCACTATCGTCGCTATCAGCGCTATCGGCGTCAGCCTCTGAGTCCTCGTCTGTGCCGGCGGGCGTTTCGGGGGTGTTCGGCTCGACGGTCCCGGACACATGGGCGGCCAACACGAATTGTCGACCACTCGGCTGGTGAGGCAGCGCCGGATTCAGCTGCACACCAAAGAAGCTTCGCTGCACCATCTGCGAATACGGCAAGATGCCGGACAGTCCGCCAGAACGCAAGAGTGGGGCAAACGTGAAATCGCTATCGGGGGCGGCGGTCAGGTGCCCTGGATACAAGAGGACGAGCTCTTGGAGCCCTTCGCTGGCCCGGTGCTCTTGACTGAACGCCGCGAGATTCGCGCCGTCGGCATCGTTGCCCTGACTGACAAAAATCACCTCAGGGGGCAAATGCGCCAAGTCAGGATGGGGATTGTGCGCGTCCCACGCAACGGATCCCGGATCCCAGGACAGCCCCAAGTCAGAGAGCAAGGCCCTCACATTGCCCTTGGGCGGAGGGGGCGGCTCGTTCTGCGCCGTGAACGGGTTTCTCTGGCCACCAGGTTCCTCGGACGGTGCGAGACCGATATTGACCACGGGTAATGGGTCGACCAGGAGCAGCGCCGGGTTTCCAGCCTCGACATACGCTTGCACGTTGTCCATCTGCTGTTGAGTGAGCGACGAGGGGAGGGCAACCACCAGGCCGTCAAGTTCGTCCGTGATCGGGCCGGTCGGAGTGATCTCGACGACCTCGTATTGTTTTCTCAGCTCCTCGACGATCGACCACGGCGGTGTGCTTTGCATCGTCTGAAAATCGAGCCCGCCAAACAGCCTGATCGCGGTGTTGACCACCCCGACTCTCTTTCGCTCGGTCTGGGCGACGACCCGAATGCTACGGGCAATCTCGTATTCTGCCGGCAGTCCCCGGTCAAAGAAACGAATGACCTGCTCCTCCGCGCCGCATATAAACGCTACCCCCAGGAACACATCCGAAAATCCGGCCCGCGCGCCACCCAGGTCGGGCACCGGACGAGCTCGGATCCCAAACGTATCTTGGGCCTCGACAGCGGCCTCGCTATACGGTTCGGTGTCCTCAATCAGGACCTGGAGGCTTGGCCCGGCGAGCACGTCGATTTCGCGGAGCAACCCGAGAAGATTTGACCGCGTTTGGACATATTGTTCCGGCACCTCAGGGCTAATAAACGCTCGAATCAGAACCGGGCGCTCCGGTGACAGCTCGCCAATCAGCCGGTGCGTTTGGTCGGTGAGCGTATGGAGTCGCTCAGCGGTGACATCGAGACGGGCACTCGCACGAGTCGCCACGGCGTTGGCACAGACGACAATCGTAATGACCGCGCACGTCCGGACTACATGCTGAAGGCCCATCGGAAACGCTCCCGCGCTCCGTGGCCAATGACGTCGCCCGAGAAGAAGCACGTTGATATAGAGAAAGACGCCCGCGACAGACGCAAAATAGAGAACCGCGGTCAGGCTCACGACACCATCAGAAAAATCCTGAAAATGCCCAAACACTCCGAACGGCGCCAACGACCGCGCAAGCGAGCGGTTGAAGAGTGATGTCCCGACCTCGACGAACAGGAGCGACGCACAGAACAGCGCGCCGAGGACAAATGCGATGGCGGCGTTCGTCGTGAGCAGCGACCCCAGCATGCCTACCGCTATCAGCGCCGCGCCCAGAAGCCAGAACCCGAGATAGTTGCCGAGCATCAGTCCGATATCCGGATCACCCAGCCACGACAAAACGGCAACGTGACTCAACGACAGCAGCAGTGACGCGGAGTAGACACCGACCACCGCGAGATACTTGCCCAGTACGATCTCTACGTCACTTGCGGGGAGGGTCAGCAATAGCTCGTCGGTGCCCTGTTTGCGCTCTTCAGACCAGACCGACATCGTGAGAGCCGGGATGAAGAGGAGCAAGAGCTGAGGAAACGCGCGGGTCAGTTGGTCCAGATTGGCCAGGTTGCTCAGAAAGAAGCGAGCCTGCCAGAACGCGGCCGCGGCGCTGAGAAAGATAAAGAGCGTAACGAACACATACCCGGATGGGTTTGTGAAGTACAGACGAAGGTCACGCACCAGCAACGCGCGGACCACGTTGAATTTGACGCCTATCCCCATGATCTTCATTCACTTTCCGGTATGTTCTCTTTTGGGCTGCCCACAATGATCAGTCGCACTGGGCATCATATGTGACCCGGCGTGGGCTGGCCGATTTGATGTCTCTGCGCAGAGAGTAAATAAAAACAAGATATAAATAGATCAAGAATCTTTACGCTATGTTTTATTATTTATTAGATTCTTATGATGAAGAAATGTCCAGTGGACCTGATGATCGAGCAGTGGGCCCACGAACGGCCCGATTTGGATTCATCATCGCTGGGAGTCTTAGCCCGCATCACCCGCCTCGCGCGGGTGGCCGAGGAGAATGCCTCGAGCGTCCTCGACCAGTATGGTTTGAGTGATGTCGAGTTCCAGCTGTTGGCCGCGATACGAACGGCCCCGGATTCCCATCCAGCCCCACGTGACCTTCTCGATCCGCTGATGGTGACATCGGGTGGACTGACAAACCGGATTGACCGTTTGGAGACCGCAGGATTCGTCAAGCGCATCACGAATCCAAGCGATCGGCGGGGGGTGCTCCTCAACCTCACCGAAAGCGGTCGCGAGCGTATCGACCAGGTCACGACCGCCTACCTCGAGAACCAAGATAGAGTACTGGACGACGCCTTGGCAAAGGGCGAACGCGACATCCTGGCGACACTCCTTCGCAAGTTGTTGGCGTCGCTTTCAGGAACGCCTGATTCAGCGAGCGCGTGAGCGCTTCCAGAGACCCGACCCCGTCCACAGAGAGGAGTGTGTTTCGTACCGTGGATCATGATATCGAAGCAATTCAGGAGAAGATTCAGACTGAGAGCGCCTTTGTCGCCCGCCTCCTGGACGAGGTGGGTCGCGTCATCGTCGGACAGCGCTACATGGTCGAGCGACTCCTGGTCGGGCTGCTAGCCGATGGCCACGTGTTGATGGAAGGCGTGCCGGGTCTGGCCAAGACGATGACGGTCCGCGTCTTGGCCGCAAGCATCAGTACAAAGTTTCGCCGTATCCAGTTCACACCAGATTTACTACCTGCCGACCTGATCGGCACACTCGTCTACGACCCGCAACGCTCAGAGTTCAAGACACGCAAGGGACCGATTTTCGCCAACATCGTGCTGGCGGATGAAATCAACCGCTCGCCGGCCAAGGTGCAATCAGCGCTGTTGGAGGCGATGCAAGAGCACACGGTCACCATCGGCGACGCCACGTTTCCGCTGGACTCGCCGTTTCTCGTCTTGGCGACCCAGAACCCGATCGAGCAGGAGGGGACCTATCCACTGCCCGAAGCACAGGTCGACCGCTTCATGCTCAAACTCTCGGTGGGCTACCCCAGCAAAGACGAGGAGCTGGAAATCATGCGCCGGATGTCCGGCGGTCCGCCGCCAGAGGTCAGCGCCGTCGTCGACCCGGAAGAGATCGTCCGAGCGCGGAAAGCGGTTGAGCTGATCTATATGGACCCGCAGGTAGAGCAATACATCGTGGACCTGGTGTTTGCGACCCGCCAACCAAAAGACTACGGCCTCACGGACCTCGCCGAGCTGATCGCGTTTGGCGCGTCGCCACGCGCCACCATCAACCTGGCAAAAGCGGCGCGCGCCCACGCGTTTCTGCGGCGGCGCGGCTACGTCACTCCCGAAGACGTGCGCTCGATCGGACTGGATGTGCTCCGTCATCGCGTCCTACTGACCTACGAAGCCGAAGCGGAGGATGTCACGGCGGACGACGTGGTCAACCGCGTGCTCAACAATATTGAAGTGCCGTAGCGGGCCCGCTGATGATTCACCGCGAGATTCTCAAACAGGTACGTCGTGTCGAGATCGCGACCAAGGGCCTCGTCAATGACGTGTTTTCGGGCGAATATCACTCGGTCTTTAAAGGGCGAGGTATGAACTTCGCCGAGGTGCGGGAGTATCAATACGGCGACGACATCCGCAACATCGACTGGAATGTCACCGCCCGCGCCGGAACCCCCTTTGTCAAAGTCTTTGACGAAGAACGCGAACTCACGGTGATACTCGTGGTCGACGCGAGCGCCTCCGGCGAGTTCGGTTCCCAATCGCGAATGAAGGGCGAGGTGGCCGTGGAGATCTGCGCGGTCCTCGCATTTTCCGCGATCACTAACAACGATAAGGTCGGTCTGATTATCTTTACGGACCGGATCGAGAAATTTGTCCCGCCTCGGAAAGGGCGTCGCCACGTCCTCCGGGTATTGCGCGAGCTGCTTTACTTCCGACCCGAGGGACGCGGTACCGATGTCGCGGGCGCGCTCGAGTATCTGAATCGCGTCCAGCGGCGTCGCGCGGTTGTGTTTCTCGTATCGGACTTCCTTGCCACCGGCTATCACAAAGCACTGGCAATCGCGGGACGGAGACACGACACCGTCGCCATACGCATGCGGGACCCCCACGAGCAAGAGCTACCTCCGGTTGGGTATATCGAGCTCGAAGACGCTGAAACGGGGGAGCACGTCACCGTGAATTTGTCGGACCCTGCATTCCGGAAGGCCTTTCGGCGGGACGCCGCTGAACGGCAGACGACGATCGAGCGACAGTTCCGCAAGACCAAGGTCGACACCATCGAGATCGGGACGGAGCGGCCATACACTGACGCGTTGATGAAGTTCTTTCGACAGCGGGCCAAACGATTCGGGCGCTAAGGACCTTGGTCTAAATGAAGTCGACTCAAATTCTTCTCGTGGCCACAGTGCTCCTGGGCGTGCTCTGGCCGAGAGCCTCCGGAGCACAGAACGCGCCACCCCGACTGGACGTCACGGTCGACCCCACGTCGATCACTCTCGGCGACCCGGTGACAGTGGCAGTGACCATCACGCACCCTCTCGACACGCATCTGATCTGGCCCGACCCCGTCGAGCTGGCACCGTTCGAGTTACTCGCAATGACCGTGACAGAGCCGGTCGTCGACAATGACCGCCTGCGCTCGACCGCCGAGCTCGCCGTCACGACGTTCGAGCTCGGCGAGCTGACGGTCCCCACTTTCTTGGTGCAGGTCGTCTCTGACGACGAGACCACTGACCCCTTCTCGCTCTCCACCAACCCGGCGGTCATCACCGTCACCAGCGTGGGCCGAGACGACAGTGGCGACATCCGAGACATCAAGGGCCCGCTCACGATTCCGTTCCAGGTCATCACGCTCCTTCCCTGGGTCATCGGGATAGTGATGGGGGGGGCCGCGCTGTACTGGCTGGTGCGTCGCTACTATTTTCGCCGACCGACCAGCGAGACGAGACCCGCTCCGCCGCCACCCGCGCGTCCGGCTGACGAGGTCGCCTACGAGTCGCTCCTGGCGCTCGAATTGTCCGGCCTCCTGACGCGGGGCGAGGTCAAGACGTATCACATACGTCTATCCGACATTATGCGGGTCTATGTCGAAGGCCGCTTCAACGTCCAGGCCATGGAGATGACCACGGGCGAGGTCCTCGCGGGACTTCGCACGACCGGGACCCGGAGCGATGTCGTCGGACGGTTCCGACAGCTCCTCGACCGGTGTGACCTCGTCAAGTTCGCGAAACATCGGCCCGAGCCCACGGACTGTCACGACCTGGTCGGACTCGGTCGCGGACTGGTCGATGTCACGACCCTGGCCGCCGTGCCTTCGCCAAACACAGAGGCGTCCCCAACGCAGGAGCGCGTGGCGTGATCTATCGGTTCGCTGACCCGCTCTACCTGGTGCTCTTGGTCGTCGTCCCGCTGCTGACCGTCTGGTATGCGCGACTCGGTCGACGGCAAGGCGCGTCGCTGCGGTACTCGTCGCTCGCCCCAATTACCCAGGCCGACCGGCGCCGAAACGGGCGGTATCGTCACATCCTCTTTGCGTTACGGGCACTGGCTCTTATTTTTTTGATCGTCGCATTTGCCCGACCGCAAAGCGGCGTCACGGCCGAGACCGTCACGACGGACGGTATCGACATCGTCCTCACGCTTGACCTGTCGAGCTCGATGCTGGCCGAAGACATCCAACCCAACCGGATAGAAGCGGTCAAGCAGGTCGCCGCGGATTTCGTGCGGGGCCGTCGAAATGACCGGATTGGCATGGTGGTGTTTGCCGGCGGCGCCTTTACCCAGGCACCATTGACGCTCGACTACGACGTGGTCGCCACGATCCTCGGCGAGCTCGAGGTCGGTATTCTGGAAGACGGTACAGCCATCGGTATGGGGCTTGCCACGGCGGTCAGACGGCTCCAGGACTCGGATGCTGCCTCAAAGGTCATCGTCCTGCTCACCGATGGTCGGAACAATCGAGGGGAGATTGACCCGGTGACGGCGGCCCAGATGGCCAAGGCCCTCGACGTGCGGGTGTATGCGATCGGCGCCGGGACCCAAGGAATGGCCCGTATGCCGGTCAGCGACCCGCTCTTTGGACGCCGATACGCCCAAGTGCGAGTCGATATCGATGAGGCGACGCTAAAGGAAACCGCGGAGCTGACCGGCGGTCGATACTTCCGGGCAACCGACCGGGCAAGCCTGGAACGAATCTACGAAGAAATCGACGCGCTCGAGACGACCGAGATCGAGCTCGAGCAATTTACGCGGTACGGTGAGCTGTTTCACCTGCCCCTGATACTGGGGCTGGCCGCGCTGATGCTCGAGGTCGGTCTTGGACGGACGGTGATGCGGAGGTTGCCCTAACCGGGCGCAGCTAGTGGCTCTTCAACCTTCAAACAGTGAGGTTGTCGCTGGCCCTCGCCGCACCCCGCGGCGTTGGTCGTCGTTTACAATCGGCCCACATTGTGCGCTCCGACAACCCACTGTTCGAAAGTTGAAGAGCCACTAGATGTTCAGATTTGCTGCCAGTGAGATGTTGTCGGCGTTGGGGCTGGTCCCGATGATGGTCCTGGTCCTGTGGTGGGCACGGGTCAGGACGCGTCGCGACCTTTCACGTTTTGGGGACCGACGGCTCCTCGCGCGTCTGACCGCAAGCGTCAGCCCGCGTGGTCGCGCGGCAAAGGCGGTGCTGCTCGTCGTCACGGTGACGCTGACCGTCACCGCCCTCGCCCGACCGCAGTTCGGAAGCCGCGTCGAAACCGTGCGTCGCGAAGGGCAGGACATTATCGTCGCCTTGGATCTGTCGGCCTCGATGGCGGCAGAGGATATCGCGCCAAATCGGTTGGATAGAGCGAAGTTCGCGATTGCGGACTTGATCGCCCGATTGGAAGGAGACCGGGTGGGGCTGGTGGCCTTTGCCGGCGAGGCGTTCGTGCAAAGCCCTCTGACGCTCGACTACGGTGCCGCCACGCTCTTCCTAAACGCGATGGACACCGGCATGATCTCTGTGCAGGGCACCAACCTCGGACAGGCGATCGACGTCGCATTGGACGCATTCGCAGAGACCGACCGGCGTCACCGCGTGCTGGTCATCATCACCGACGGCGAAGACCACGAAGGAGAGGTTGAGGCCGCACTGGATCGCGCGATCGAGGAGGAGGTGCGAATCTACGCAGTCGGCATCGGGTCAACCGAGGGCGTGCCCATACCGGACGTTGACGCGGACGGCCAGACACAAGGATTCAAGCGGGACGCCGACGGACGCGTGGTCACGACCCGGCTCGATGAAGCGACCCTCCAGCGTCTCGCCTCTCGCACCGATGGCGCGTACTATCATGCGTCCCCCGGTGGCACCGAGCTCGCTGTGCTCGCCGAGGAACTCTCCGCGGCGGACGGCCAACAATTCGACGTAGAGCAAGTGACGATCTTTGACGAGCAGTATCAACTGTTCCTTGGTCTCGCCCTGCTGCTGCTCGTCGTCGAGGCGCTGGTCCCCGAACGACGCCGTGTCGATGTCGCCTGGGCCGGGAGATTCAAGTGATGGGCGACCTCGTCCGTCTGACCGCGTTCGGGATGCTGACGATGTTGCTCCTCCCGGCTATTGCCACCGGTCAGGCCGGACGCCGTGAAGTGGCGGCGGGCAATCGGCTATACGAGGAAGGGCGTTACGACGAGGCCCACGAGCAATATCTAGAGGCACTGCGCGAAGCGCCAGACTCTCCGATTGCGCCGTTCAATGACGGCAATGCACTGTATCGCACAGAAGAACTCCAGCGCGCGATGGCGGCCTACACGCAGGCGAGCGAGAGCGAGGACCCGGTGGTCGCGGCGCAGGCTTGGTACAACTTGGGCAACACGCTGTATCGCCAACAACAACTCCAACCGGCGCTTGAGGCATACAAAGAAGCGTTACGTAGAAATCCAGCGGACGCGGACGCGAAACATAACCTCGAGGTCACGCTCGAGCAGCTTCAGCAACAGGAGCAGCAAGAGCAGGAGCAGCAGTCATCCGACCAACCTCCAGACCCGGACAGTGAGGGCGAAGAAGAGCAGCGGGCCGAACAAGACCCGCCGGGAGAGAACGAGTCAGACGAACCCCAACCGGACGAGGAGCCTCCTCCAGACGAGCAGGAGCAACAGGAAAACGAGAACCAGGAACAGGACCAGAGCGGAGACCAGAACGAAGATCAAAACGCGCCAGAAGACCAGCCCGCGAGCGCCAACGCCGCAGAGGACCAACCGCAGCCCGGTGAGCTGTCTCGTGAGGACGCCGAACGCCTACTGCAAGCGGTTGAGGAAGACCCCAGTCAGATACAACGGCAGCGCCGCGTCACCGCCCCGGCGCGTCCGCCAAGGAGACCCTGGTGAATCTGGTCGTCTTTGCAGACCCAGTGACCGCGGTCGCTTCGATGCCTCCAGTGACCAGGGTGTGTCTGCTGAATTTGGCCACATTCACCCGCGCCCTCATCACGCTGTGTCTGCTCCTGACTGTCACCGCGACGGCATCCGCCCAGGAGGCCCAAGCGTATCTCAGTCAATCCGAGGTCGCGGTTGGCGGACAGTTCGTGCTGAACCTCGAAATCTCGGGCACGCAACAACTGGATGAGGACCCTGTGCTTCCGGACCTCTCCGCGTTTGCGGCCTTTGTCGGCTCCGGCAGCTCGACATCGATGCAGCTGGTGGGCGGCCGGACATCGGTGTCGCTCACGATCCAGTATCACTATCAGACAACCGCAACCGGCACGTTTGAGATCGGACCGATTTCGCTCAGTACGGGTGGACAGGACCTTGTCACCGAGCCGTTGACCGTCCGCGTCACCGACGCGCCCCAACGCACTCCCCGTGGTGACAGACGCGGCCGAAATGATGTGACGGGGCCGGAGGATCTGTTCGTCACCACCACCGTGAGCAAACGCCGTGTCTACGTCAATGAGCCAATCGTCGTCGAGTACCGACTTTTTACGCGGGTCGAGGTCACGGGGTATACGGTGACCGACCTCCCAAGCGCCTCCGGCTTCTGGGTTGAAGAGCTCACGCCGCCCCAGGACGGCACCCGGCAGGTTCTGCGAGACGGCGTCCGATACGCGACCGTCTTGCTGCGTCGCGTGGCACTCTTCCCGACGAGTACGGGCGCCAAGACCATCGAGCCCTTGACACTGGAAGCGCAGGTCCGCGTCCAGCGACGGTCGCGAAGCTTCTTCAACGACCCCTTCTTTGGCTCCCGCGTCCCGGTGGTCGTTGGATCGGAGTCGATCGAGCTTGAAGTCCTTCCGCTGCCACCGGGGCAACCGCCGGAGTTCACGGGGTTAGTGGGTCAACTTGAGGTCAACGCTTCGATGGACCGCACGGAGGTCGCGACCAATGAAGCGCTTACATATCGGGTCGAGATTTCAGGCACCGGGAATATCCGTACATTGACCGAGCCGGGGCTCGCGTTCCCGCCGGACTTTGAGGTGTATCCGCCCGAGGTCACGGAGCGCGTCGAATCCGTGCCATTTGTTGCGACCATCCAATCCGGGGCCGGCGACGAGACGGCCGGCAACCCTGACAGCGGCATTCGTGGCTACAAGACCTTCGAGTATGTCGTCGTCCCGCGGGCCCCAGGACGGGTGACGATTCCCGCGGTCGACCTGAGCTACTTCCACGGCGACCGCATCACCTATGCTATCGCCTCGTCTAACCCGATCGCCGTAACCATCGGTGGCGATCCTCTGGCCGCGCCCGACGCGAGCCCCCGCCGGCGACGGACCGGGCTTGACCTTGAACGCGAGGACGTTCGCTTCATACGAACCGCGGCACACCCATTCAGCGCGATCGGTGCGTCACTCTGGCACGGGACGGCCTTCTGGTTAACGCTCCTGCTCCCACTCATCGCCGTTGCCGGCGCGGTCACTACCCGCCGCCACCGAGATCACCTACAAAAGAATGTGGCCTACGCCCGTCGACGTCGGGCCTCAAAAATGACCCATCGACGCCTGGCCACAGCCCAGTCGGTGCGCTCGCCCGAACGCGCTCGCGAGTTCTATACCGAGGTCGGGCGCGCATTGCAGGGCTTTCTCGCCGATACGTTGAACCTGGCCGAGGCCGGCATCATGCGTGACGACGTCCGAGCCCGGCTGGTGGCAAGAGGTGCGACGGAGGCCGCGGTGGACGCCTATCTCGACTGCCTCGAGGACTGCGACCGGTGGCGGTTTTCTCCGACCGAGACACCTGCCGCGCCCGAGCCAAACCAGACGACGGAAGATGTGATGCAACAGACGCTGACTCGGGCCGAAGAGGCCCTGACGGCCCTCGACACGTGTATACGATGACCTCGAGACCCTTTCTGACGTGGATCGTCACCGTCGCGCTCGAATTGGCGCTCGTCGGCGTGTCCGCGGGCCAAAGCACCTTCTTCGACGAAGGCAATCAGCGATATCAAGCCGGAGACTATGAGGGCGCGCTAGAAAACTATGCGCTGATCGCGGACAGCGGGTTTGAGAGCGGGCAGCTCTACTACAACATCGGCAATACGTACTTCAAGCTTGGCGAGCTCGGTCGCGCGATCCTCTACTATGAGCGCGCCCGGCGACTGCTCCCGGGAGACGACGATGTGCGTGCCAACCTTGCGCTCGCGCGGTCGTTGACCATCGACGATATCCTCCCACTCCCAGGATTCTGGCTCTTTCGCTTGGCACGGTGGTGGCTCGAGCTGGTGCCGGCGACGGCGCTCGCATGGCTCGTCGGTGTCGCCTACGTCATTGCGATGACGACCGCCGCGTTCGCAGTCTTGCGACCATCAGCGTCGGTCGTCGTATGGTGTCGCCGGATCGCGATCACCAGCGGCGCGGTCACCCTCGTCTTTGGCGTCAACCTGACCATCCGGGAACTGGGCATCGGCATCGTCGACGAGGCAGTGGTGATGGCCGGCGAGGCCGCTGTCCACAGCGCCCCGTCGGACGACAGCGCGCTGACGATATTCGCGGTGCACGAGGGTACCACCGTGAGGATCGACCGACAGTCGGCGGCCTGGGTCGAGATCGTGCTCGAAGACGGAAAAGTTGGATGGATCCAAGCCATCCAGCTCGAACGCATTTAGCGGGTGAGCGTCCCGTCGAGGCGACTAGGGCACCGCCGTCGAGATGAGGTCAAAGCCGCGGGTTCCGAGGGCCGCCTGGCGCAAGGCACTCTTCAGATGCGAATCTCGGGGTTGTCGCTCGTCGTCGTCGCGCCCGGCGCACTCCGGAGTCCTTCTCGTCCCCCGCCAAAGACTTCCGCGACAGTCCGAGCACCGTAGCGGTTGTCGAGCAACTCGAGCTGCGACGCCGAGACCTGCGCCGGATGCGGAACACCACACGAGCGGGCCACCCTCAGCAGGTCGCGGCGGAGTCGTGCGACATAGGTGGCCATCCGGACCGACTTTGACTTCGGGTCGAGCCCGCGAGTCAACCAACGATTCTGCGTCGTCACCCCGGTTGGGCAGTGATTGTTGTGACATCGCTGGGCTTGGATACAGCCGATCGACAACAACGCCTCACGGCCGACATTGATCATGTCGCACCCGAGCGCGAGAGCGACCAAGGCCGACTCGGGAAAGCCGAGTTTTCCCGAACCGATAAACACCACCTGGTCCCCGACCCCCGCGTCCGACAGAATGCGGTGCACTCGGCTAAACCCGATCTTGAACGGGAGGGCGACGTGATCGGTATAGACAAGCGGACCCGCGCCGGTCCCGCCCTCGCCACCGTCGACCGCGATGAAGTCGACCCCGCGGTCCCCCCGCGCCATAAGCCGCGCGAGATCCCTCCAGAACTCTGATTCTCCGACTGCCGACTTGATACCCACGGGGAGACCGCTCTCGCTCGCCAGTAGCTCGACGAAGTCGAGGAGGCTATCGGCGTCCCGAAACTCACGATGGGCGGCGGGGCTAACACAGTCGCGGTCCAACGGGATGCCTCGGATACGCGCGATTTCCGATGTGATCTTGCGGCGCGGGAGCAGTCCGCCCAGACCGGGTTTTGCACCCTGGCTCAGCTTGATCTCAATGGCCCGCACCGCTGGATGCCGGTTGACGACCTCACGAAAGGCCTCGAGGCTAAAGCGGCCTCCGGCATCGCGGCAGCCAAAGTACGCTGTCCCGATCTGCCATACGAGGTCGCCACCACAATCGTGGTGTGGCGAGATGCCGCCCTCTCCGGTGTTGTGTAGACACCCGGCGATTGCCGCGCCGCGGTTCAGCGCCTCGACCGCCGGCCCACTCAGCGAGCCAAAGCTCATACCCGACACGTTGACAATCGACGCGGGACAAAAAGCTTTGTCCCGTCGTCGAAACGCGCCCAACGTCTTGAGACAGGGGATGGCGTAGCTGGGGTCGTGGTCGGAAGCCCCGGGCACTGGCGAGGAGAGGGGAAACGCGGCGTGCTTGATGATCAGGTAGTTCGACGAAAGCTCCATCTCGTTATCGGACCCAAAGCCAAACGTTGCGTCGTCAGCCTTTGATGACGCATACACCCACCGGCGCTGGTCACGACTAAACGGTCGCTCTTCGTCGTTGTCAGTGACGATGTATTGCCGCAGCTCTGGTCCCAGCGCTTCGAGCCAATATCGGAAATGCCCAATGACGGGAAAATTGCGGAGGATGGCATGGGAGCGTTGGGTCAGGTCGTATCCGATGATCACGACCAGCACCCCTGCGAGAACCCAGATGAACCACATGCGTGTCTACCTCAACGATGCCACACCGGCGGCATCCGAATGACGCTCGCCCCATGGCAAAGCCCTGCCCCTGAGTCTCTCACGCCTTTGGACAGTGCACGGGGCTCGACCGAGAACGCTGGACTGAAGATTGGTATGCGTTCGCGCCGGACGAAACCGCTGACAATGATGCTCTTCTCGGGCCTGCACTCATGGAGTCGTGCACTACGGGCTTGAAACAGCCCCTCTTGCGCATTGATTTCTTGCAAGCCCTAGCCGGAGACGATGCGGCTACCGCCGGCCCGTTCGGCCTGATACATCGCTTCGTCCGCACGCTGGAGTAACTCATCGGTCGTAACGGAATCGGAGGAGAAATACGCGATTCCAAGACTCGCCGAGGTTGGGATCATCTCACCGCCCACCAGGCACGGCTCCGAGAAGCTCCCGAGGAGCCTCCGAGCAAACGCCTCGCCCCCGTGCGCCACATCGTATTCGGCGAGCAGCACCACAAACTCGTCACCGCCAAGCCGGGCCGCCGTGTCGACATCTCGAATGCACTCTGCGATACGGTTGGCGGCGGCCCGAAGAAGGTCATCGCCAGCTTCGTGACCCAAACGATCGTTCTCGCTCTTCAAACCGTCGAAGTCGATACCCACCAGCGCCCCCTGCCGGCCAAAACGGGCGGACCGATGCAGCGCGTCAGTGAGCGGCTGTTCGGAGCGCGCGTCAGTTGGCCAGACCGGTCAGGGCGTCGGTCGTGGCGGTCTTGAACAACTCGGCCGACTGCCGATCGTTGGCACGGCGAAAGGCCACGGACAACGCCACCATGGTCAGCAACGCTCCGTCGCGACACACAATCGACGCCAACGCCGCAACCTCCCGGATCTCGTCCTGTGGGATCGAGGCCGTCGCCGCAGCCAAACCCAACGTGGGAATGCTCCAATAGATAGTCACCCTGGCGCCGAGGAGATGTGCCCCAGCAAGCATCATGACGCCGGAGCAATAGACGATGACCACCGGGTTCACACCCACTTGAAACACGGCGGACCCCAGGACGCCGATCGCGCAACAATAGGCTCCGTGTGACGCATAGCGACGGGCTCGTCGCCCCGCGTCGTTCGCCGTCAAACTGACGACGAGACAGCCGACAAGCAGGCATCCGCCGACGGTCAAGAAGAGCGGGAAGCCCAGCGCGATCGGGACCGCTATACAGACCATCGCAAACATCGCGACGGAGAGATACAGCGGCAATCGCGCAAAACGGCTGATCTCGTTCTCACACTCCGGGGGGGACTCCGATTCGAGAAGGTCCTCAGCCTCGTCAGCGGGGATTCCAACCGATACGCCAGCCGGTGCATACGCCATCATGAGCTTGAAGCCGTCGTCGGACTGGCCGCCCCTCGGTTGCCTAGGTCAAGAGCGAGATCGTTCGCCTCACAGTAGTCGCGGATCGCCTCCAGAAAGAGCGGCCCAAGGTCATCTGCCTTGCGCTCACCAATCCCCGGAATGCCCAAAAGCGTTCCCGGAGTCGAGGGGCGATTTCGAGCCAGTCCACGAAGGGTACTGTCGTGGAAAATGACATACGGTGGCACGCCACGCGCGCGCGCCACCTCGAGACGGCAGGCCCGCAGTGCCTCGAACAGACCTTGATCGACCCCGTCCCAGGACGATGACGCGATCGCGTCACCGGCCCGGCGAGCGGCCCTCCGAGCGGCGGGACGAGGCTGACGATAGAGCTCGACGGCCGCCGCGCCGCGGAGCGCAGCCAACCCCTCGTCGGTCAGCTGCAGAATCGGATATTGTCCGGCGGTCCGCCGCAAGAAGCCCTGCTGGGTCAGCTGGTCGAGATATCCACGAAGCTCGGCCACCGGCACGTCGCTCAGCAGGCCGAACGTGCTGAGTTGGTCGTGGCGACGCGACGTGACCTGCTCTGTCGTTCGGCCGCGTAGCACATCGACCACGTGACCCATTCCCCACGATTGGCGAAGTCTGGCCACTCCCGACAGGATTTTTCGAGTGAGCGCGACCGCGTCGTCGACGCGCTCCAGTTCTTCGAGACACCAGTCACACGCGTCACAGTGGTCGCGTTCATAGGTCTGCCCAAAATACTCGACAAGAACGCGATGTCGACACCGAGTACCCGCGGCATAGCGCTCCATCTCCCGGAGCAGAGTCCGAGCACCGTCCGACAGCTCCCCGCTTGTCTCGAGCATCTGCCGCCACTTCACGAAGTCGGCCCCAGAATACACCAGCACGCACTCGGCTTCGAGACCATCTCGACCGGCCCGACCTGACTCCTGCTGATAGTGTTCGAGTGAGCGCGGCGCACCCGCGTGAATCACGAATCTGATGTTTGACCGGTCGATACCCATCCCAAACGCCACGGTCGCCACCATGATGTCGGTGCGCTCCTGAAGAAAATCCTCCTGGTGCCGACGCCGTACGTTGTCCGGCAACCCGGCGTGATAAGGCAGGGCGCGATGACCAAGGTCGGCCAACCATGCCGCCAGCCGGTCAACGTCGCGTCGCGATGTGCAGTACACGATGCCGGCCTCGGCGAGATGCCGGCCGACCACATCCAGGATCTGGTCTTTGAGGCTTAGTCGAGGTCGGACGCGATAATGGAGATTCGGCCGGTCAAACGAACCCACCAGCTGTTCGGGCTCGCGCAGTCCCAGCTGTTCGATGATGTCTTGCCGGACCTGCTCAGTGGCGGTCGCCGTAAACGCGTGGATCGACAGGTTTGGGAAGTCCTCACGCAACCGGCCCAAGTTTCTGTATTCGGGGCGAAACTCGTGCCCCCACTGACTGATGCAATGTGCCTCGTCCACCGCGAGATACTGGACGCCCCACTCCCGCAATCGCGCCCGAAACGACTCGCCGCCTTCGCCCACCAGACGCTCTGGTGTGACATACAAGAGGCGGCAACGGCCCTCGTCCAGGTCGTCCATCACCCGTGCTCGTTCGGCGCTGTCCAGAGAGCTATTGAGCGCTGCGGCGGGTATGCCGCTGGCCACCAGCCCGTCCACTTGGTCCTTCATCAGCGACAGCAGCGGTGAGACGACAAGCCCGATACCGGCATCGGTGGGTCCCAGAAGTGCCGGCATTTGAAAGCACAGAGACTTACCACCGCCTGTCGGCAACACCACCACACTGTCTCGGCCGGCGAGGTTGGCGACAATCGCCTCTTTTTGCAAAGGGCGAAGCTCGGTGTATCCCCAGTAGCGGGAGAGGGCGTCGAGGAGCGCGGTATCGATCACTGGGCCAGGCGTGGGTGCGTTGAGAGGAGGCCCCCATGATACAAGCGGCTCAGAACCCCGGGCGACACTCTCGCATCCTCCGGTCCCACTGTGAGAGGATGTGCAAATGTCGAAACGCCGGGTCCACGCCGTATCGAGGGCGGTCCTCTCGATTGCGCTGCCAGCGATCATCATAGCTCCTGCTTACGCTCAAACCGCGTTGGAGGACGGCGAACGTAACACACCCACCTTCACTGCAAGGGACTGGCCAGAATGGAGAGGACAGGGGCGGGAAGGTATCTGGACCGAGACGGGCATCCTCGACACGTTTCCTCCTGCGGGTCTCGTGGTGGGCTGGCGGACACCTGTCCGCAGTGGGTACTCCGGACCGGCGGTGGCGAATGGCCGCGTCTTCATAACCGACGGCTTCGCGCCCGACCCCCGGCGCACACGTGCCATAGAGCGGGCGGTGGCGCTCGACGAGGAAACGGGCGAGGTCCTGTGGACCACGGAGTGGGAGACCGACTATGCGGGGCTCCAGCTCGTCTACGCGATCGGCCCGAGGGCAACCCCGACTGTCGATGGCGACCTCGTATATGTGCTGGGAGCGATGGGAAACCTGCTGGCCCTGGATGTGGGTGACGGCCACATCGTGTGGGAAAAAGACTATGTCCAGGACTTCAACGCGACCGTGCCGTCGTGGGGGATGTCCGGGGCGCCGCTTGTGGATGACGACCGTCTGATTGCGCTGGTGGGCGGTGAGCCCGACGCAAAATTCATGGCGTTTGACACGCGCACCGGTGAGGAGCTCTGGCGGGCGCTCTCGTCCGACTGGGAACCCGGCTATTCACAACCGATGCTGGTCAAGGCCGGCGGTCCCTCGCAGCTCATCGCCTGGCATCCGCGTGCGATTAGCTCGCTCGACCCCGCCACCGGGACGGTGTTCTGGGAGGTGCCGCACATCGTCGATATGGGCATCAATCCCGCCACCGCCGTTCGGGATGGCCATCATCTATTCGTCACATCGCAATATGGCGGAGCCGTCATGATGACGCTGACAGGGCATGATGCAAACTCCGACGGTCACCCCGACGCTTCGCTGCTCTGGAAAGGGGCCGGTGAAGCCGACCCGGAGTACGGCACCGACGTCAACACGTTCAATTCGGTGATCAGTACGCCAGTCCTCGATGGTCAATACCTCTATGGTCTGGACGGCAACGGGCTCTTGCGATGCCTCGACGCCACGACCGGCGAACGTATCTGGGAGTCGTGGGACCTCATCGGCGAAGACGCTCACTGGGCGACAGCGTTCTTCGTGAGGCATGGCGACCGCTATTTCATCAACACTGATAACGGTGACCTTGTCATTGCCGAGCTGTCACCCGCAGGCTACACCGAGATCAGCCGCACACGCCTGATCGAACCGACCCATCCGTATGTGCGACGGCGCGGCCAGGGTCCGGTTGTGAATTGGTCACATCCCGCCTACGCCAATCGCCATATCGTGGCCCGCAACGACAAAGAAATCATCCGCGTGTCATTGGCTGCGGCCCCAGGAGAGTAACCACGCATGGGCACTCGTGTGACGTCTGACGATCAGCCTCACCGCGTCGCCGGTCTCCCGCCCCTGGTCGGCGCCGCTCTTCGCGCAGTCTTGTGGATCGGCCTAGGAATCGGGGTCGCCGGCCCGGACGCAATCAGCTCGCTCGAGGCGCAAACCGGGCCGCGTCTCGTCACCGTGATCTCTGACCTGCATATCGGGACCGGCCGCGACGAATCTGGCGCTTGGCACCCCACCGAAGACTTTCGATGGGACGACGAGTTCGCGCTCTTTCTCGAGCATTTGACGGCCCTCGGCGAGAACGCGAACGACCTTGTCCTCAACGGGGACACGTTCGAGCTCTCGGAGGCGGTACGCGGTGTCGACGGCTGTCAATATGACGTTCCAGCGCTCGGGTGCACGCAGGATGAAGCGCTGGCGCGGCTCGATGTCGTGTTATCCGCGCACGCTCGTGCAATCGATGCCTTGGCGAATTTTGCGCGTGTCGGTTCCAACCGCATATTTGTAATACCGGGCGACCATGACGCGGCGCTGATGTTTCCGGCAGTCGCCGCCCGAGCGGGTCAGGCCCTTGGGGGCGTCGAGGCCGGTGTCCAGATACAAATGGAAGGGTTTTGGGCGTCGTCCGACGGAAAAGTCTACGCCGAGCACGGCCACCAGATTGGGGACCGGCCCAACCGGTTTTCTCAATGGCCCCCCGCGGTTGATGGGTCGACCGACGGGTCCGATACGCGACACCTCGAACGGCCGTGGGGGATTCAAACGGTTGGTGAGTTCTTTACACAGCACGAGCCGCGCTACCCCACGATCGACAATATCGCTGAGCGTGGCGCGGGGCTCTCCTACGGCCTTGCGGCGAGTGGCACTGCCCGTCTGGACGCTGACGCCTCCCGGCTCTTACGCTATGTCCTGTTCCGGATGCCGTGGAGCCAGTTTCGCGTGGACCTCGACGCAGGTGATGTCCAGCCGCCACGATGGGACCTCTCTGCCGTCCGGACCCTCGGCCCGACATTCCTGCTGGACTCGCTCCCCGACGACCACCGGTTCAAACCCCTGGCGATCGCCGCGCACGAAGACGAACAGCTCGACATCATGATGGACGAGTTGACCGACGACGAGCTGACCGCTATCTGCGACTACCGCGCCGCCACCCGGCGATCACGTCGTCGATTCGAGCGCATCCTGACGCAATTCGACCCCCAAGGACCGGTTGTCGCCGAGTGCCCTCGTGACCCATCCACCCGAGGCGGAGCCTTCGACTACTTCTGGCGGTCACGCGATGCCACCTTCCTGCGCCGGCTCGAACACGCATCGACTCAGCTCCCGACCGGCACCGGTCCCATCGCAGTATTCGTCCATGGTCACACTCACCTGGTCGACTGGGCCCAACGGGTGCTCGAGCTGACCAGTCAGGGCGAAACCGTCATCGTCGACGGCTTCTCACCGATCCGCGGCGCGCTGTCACCAGTTGTGATCAACGGCGGCGCCTGGCAACGCACCGTCACACCCGTGCAGCTCGACCGCCTCCGGGCCCAACACGATCTCACGGACGACACGCTCTTGCGGACACTCCAACCCGAAGACTTGGCGCCCTGTTACAGCTTTGTCCAGGTCGATCCGTATACCGCAGCGCCCGACCTCCCGGTCATCCGCTACTGGCGCGACGGCGACGACGGCTGGGACATCGCCAGGTCGTGTGGAAGACAGCCCTCACTCGGTAACTAACTCGGTCGCGGGATTCAACCCGCGCCGAACGACGAGATCCACGTTTCCACAGACGCGCAGACCACGACCGTGGCGAGCGCAAAGCGGACCAGTCTCGTCTCCGCCTGTCGCAGATCGACCACGATGCCAACTCGGCGCGGTATCCGCCTCGCCAGATACCGCCGGCCACACCGTTTCGGTCAGGTTGGCCCCCATCTCGCTCGGACGAAAGTCGTAGGCATCGGCTGGCATCTTCTCAGCCGCCTCGACGAAATTGACCTTCGAGCCGGCATACCCGAATTACAGATACGCCGCGAAACCCATCACCAGGAACAGCGAGCCTCGCTTACTCGTCTGGTAGTGCGAACGCGACCATCCTCGGCCCACCCCCGATACCGAGCGCGACATACTGTTTGTCGTCGACCATATACGTCATCGGTGTGCCGATGGCGCCTGAGGGCAGGTCGACCGACCCCACCAGTGTCCCGTCGGTCTTGTCATAGGCGACAAGCCGTGGGCCACCCGTCGAACCACCGGCGGACAACGAGTAAATGACCAGTGTCTTTGTCAATACGATACCGGTTCGGGTTCCGTCTCCGCCCAGCGGCGGGAGGTCGAGGTCACGAAGAAGACGGTGCCGACGGTAGCGGTCGCCGTCACCCGTGGGCACCTGCCACGCATATTCGCCAGTATTGAGATCGATCGCCGACATCCTTGAATAGGGCGGCTTGACGAGTGGCAGCCCCTGCGGCATCAATGGCCCGCCCCCACGACCGGCCCGAATTTGCTCCAGCCGCTGGGATTCAGGAGCACCGTGGGTAAAGGCCACTGTGGCGCCAATTCCGGAGTCCGGGGGATAGAGCGACACCACGGCCGGTTGGTTGAAGGACGGTATATACAAGATGCCGGTCTCGGGGTCGACAGCCGCACCCGCCCAGCCTGCGGTGCCCCCGGGTGGCGGGCGCATAACGGTGCCGCGGGTCACTCCGTCGATCGGGCGGTCAAGCGGGGTGAACAACGGGCCCAGCCGAAACCCTTCCACGGCCTCCAACGCCATCGCCCGGATCTCCGGGGTGAAATCGACCAGGTCGTCAATCGTCATTCCCTGGTAGTCGAACGGGGCGGGCTTGGTCGGAAACGGCTGGGTGGGAGAGGGGATTTCACCCGGCATATTGCTGTCCACCGGCACGGGTCGTTCTTCGATCGGCCAGACGGGATCCCCGGTCTCCCGGTCAAAGACATAGACAAAGCCCTGCTTGCTCACTTGGGCAACGGCCTTGATGGCGCGACCATCCACGGTGATGTCGACCAGGTTCGAATGGGTGGGAAAATCGTAGTCCCAGAGTCCGTGATGCACCGCCTGAAAGTGCCAGAGACGCTCCCCGGTTTCCACATCCACCGCGATCAATGTTTCCGAGAACAGGTTGTCGCCAAGCCGGTCCGCGCCGTAGTAGTCGTTGGTGACGGTTCCGGTAGGAAGATAGACATGCCCGAGCTCGTTATCCCCAGCCAACATCGACCAGACGTTGCCATTGCCGGAGTATCGCCATGAGTCGTTGAGCCAGGTATCCACGCCGTATTCGTCGGTGCTATTGGGCACCGTATGAAAGTCCCACGAATGCTCACCCGTGCGAACGTCCCACGCCCGGACCCACCCGGGGATTGCCTCCTTGGTAACGCGTCGATCAGCCACTGCCGAGCCGTGAATCACCCGATCGCGAACCACGATGGGTGGGGAGTGGATACCCCACGTCAACGCGTTCAAGTAATCTCGTTCCCCACGCGTGGCCCGGGGAATGTCGCTCATGGCGTCTACCATCCCGCTCCCGTTGGGTCCAAAGTCGGGACACGGCTGACCGGTCTTGGCCTTCACACACACGAGATACCCGTTACCGGTGCCCCAGAAGATTCGCTCGTCCTCCGCCCCGTCGGTCCAGTATGCGACCCCGCGCTGTGACCACGGCGCGCTCATGGTTGGCGTGCCTTCCTCGTAGCTTTTTGGGTTGAACACCCAGAGGGTTTCGCCGGTCTGTGCATCGACGGCCACACCCTGTGACAACGGGGTGTTGAAATAGAGCACGCCGCCGACCATCAGAGGCGTCGCTTGGAGACGGGACGACCGGGGGGGCTGACTCGAGCGGTAGAGGTCGGGCGTCTCTTCGACCAGCGAATCGACGACGGTGCCGAGCGGTGCCCACCATTCGCCCCCGCCCGGCGTAGAACGACTCACCATCCGGTCCACCGACGTCCACTCCCACGCGACCTCGAGGTTGGAAAAGTTGCTGGAGTCGATCTGGTCGAGGGGTGAATACTTCGTGCCGCGAATGTCGCCCGCGTAGCTACGCCACTCGCCATTCGACGTGTCATAGGTTTGCCAGGGCTGGGCGTCGGCCGCGGTCGAGCCGATGACGGCGACAACGGCGATCGCCGGGAGCAAACGAAGGTAGCGCATGTCGTATCCTCTGCAGTGAGTGTTGGCGAGTCATCCCCGTGATGACGGCGACTCCCACGCTGCAGAATATTAACGTAAGCACCCCGGCAGAACGCGAGGAGTGATTTCATGACGCACCGGTCAACAATTCAGCGGGTCGGCTTTGCTCTGGTCATCGCGCTCACGGCGTCGACAGCGCCCATGGCGGGGGGCCAGACCATTAGCCCCGATGCGAACGGGTTCATCACCGCCCAGCCAGAAGACTTGATTCCCCCGGAGGGCAGCCGCGCGGTACGCATCCTCGGCGACCCCAGTCAGCCCGGAAACTATGTGCTGCGGATCACCTTCGCCCCCGGCACCGGGACCCGACCTCATTTTCACAACCAAGACCGCTATATCACCGTTCTGGAGGGCACGTGGTGGGTCGCAGGCGGACCAGACGCGGCAACCCACAATCCCGAGGCCATGAGACCCATCAAAGCCAGCAGTTTTCTCTATCAGCCGGCGAACGGTATCCACTATGACCAGGCCCGCGCCGAGGCCGTCACGGTCCAGATCAGTGGCGTCGGCCCGATGAAGACGACCCGTGTCGAGAGCGACCAATAGTCTTTTCTCCTACTCGGTCGCGACTCGGGTAGGGTCAACTTTTCTCTGTGACAATCCGCGAGTATCATGTCCCCGATTTGGAGGCTGAGTGATTATGCGTACATCTGTTCTTGTTGTAGTAGCCCTCGTAGCGGGCGGCTGGCTGGCCGGGCCCGCGTTTCTACAAAGCCTGGGACCGACCGGGCCAAGTCCGTATGAGGTCGTCGAAAACTGGGTTACGCCGTTTGCGGATGAAGGATTCGCGTTTGGCGGGAACTCGGGTGTGTTTCCTGAGTCGCCAGACCGCATCTTTGTGGTCCAGCGCGGCGAGACAAAGCTGCCTGATCCCGTCCCCCCCGGCTTTGCCGGTTTTGTCGGGTCAATCGGCATAAATGCGCTCAGGGGCGAAGGCCGGACCTGGCAGAACTGTATCTATATCGTCGATGGCGACGGTAACCTGATCGACGTCTGGGATCAGTGGGACCATTTGTTTGAAGGCTCGGATGGCCCCGGCCCTCACCGTATTCGAATAAGCCCCTACGACCCGGAGCGTCGAGTGTGGGTGGTGCACGAGACTGGAAATCAGGTCTTCGTGTTCTCGAATGATGGCAGTGAGCTCTTGATGACCCTTGGTGAGAAGGATATGCCGGGGGACGACGAAACCCACTTCGGCAAGCCTCAGGATGTGGGCTTTTTGCCGGACGGACGGATCCTCATCGCCGATGGCATCGACAATTCGCGGGTGGTGATCTACGACGCTGAGATGAACTACATCACCGAGTTTGGCGGAAGTGGGAACGGTCGGGGTGAATTCAATCGGGTCCACTCGCTCGCCACGGGCCCGGATGGACGAATCTTTGTCGCGGACCGCGACAACCAGCGTGTCCAGGTGTTCAACGAGACGACTCGGTCGGCGACGTGGTATCACCCCAACATCTCACCCATCGCGGTGTGGCCAGGGTTTGACCTCCCGCTCGATATCATCGTGAACGACTACAACGTGTGGGTGACCGACGTGGGTGGAGGGACCGCCACCGTCGTCAAACTCGACCTGAACGGGAACGGCCTCTACTCGTGGGATCTGCCCACCGAGGGACCGGGGGCGTTTCTCGAGATGCACTCGTTTGGTGTCGATACGGACGGCAACCTCTATGGCGCCGACAACCAACACGGACGGGTCCACAAGCTTGTGCCAAAACCGGATGCCGACCCAACCTTGTTGATTAGCACCCCGTGGGTCGCCGCTACTGACTAAGTCGGACAAACCCAGCACAACGCACCACTGAATAGCGTTGGGAGGCTCGAGCAGGCGACGAAGCGGCTCAATCCGCCGCTTCGTAGGCCTGCTTGAGCCACCCGACACGCTCTTGGTCTACTTCGGCCGGCGCGGCCACGCTGACCTGGTGGCTGGTCATCGATACGCTCCTCCTACCATGTCACCGACCCTGCATAATGAACGTTGCCGGCGGCGTTCCGATATGTCGTGGTGAACCCAAGGCGTCGCGACTGGCTATCCAGATCGAGTGCGACAAGGGGAAGCAGCCCGGCGGCGTTGTTGTCCTGGACCGAGCCGGGGGTGGCCGAGACCTCGAGACTCGCGGTCTCGGTCACCCGCAGCGCCAAGTCGAACTTCGCAAGCGTGTCATCGATTTGGTTTGACACCCGTTCCGCCTGGCTATCGTCCTCCACCACCTCAACGCTCACCACCATGGATTGACCGGCCGCCATCGAAGCCTCCAGAAGAGTGGCCGGCTCAAACTCGTTGCGTCCGCACATACGCCACCTCCCGGCGTCACCAGGAAGTTGCCGGCGTCCGCTCGCCGCGCCTGTCCACGACACGACGACAAACACTTCGTCGTCAAACTCGTTCGCGTCGTTCTGGTCGAGGCAGTCCAATTCAGCCAGCCTCAGTTGGATCTCCACGCGCACGCCGGATTCCGCTGTCGACGGTGAGGGCCCGGCGTCCGAGCCCACGAGCTCGTCGGTCGGAACCGGCGAGCAGCCAACGGCCGCCATCCAGAGGCACATCACGCGGAGGCCGCTCGCCGAGAAACTTCGTGACTTCACCATGCCGGGCTGATCATAATATTGCCTCCCTGGCGCCAGGAACGCCGGCGCACCCCGAAAGGAACTCTCATGAACAGGACCCTTGCTCCCACTGTGTACATTGCGGCGCTCCTTCTTGTCGGCGTCATGGTGACGACACCGGTTCGACCCGCGGCGCAGCCGTCCCCTCATCTCCTGGACGTCGTCGAGCTGCTGGAGAACGGCGACGTCGTGTTTGGGTCGTTCGCAAACGTCGAGTCTGGCGCGAGCGGCGCGATCGAGATGTCTCGCTCCCAGGCCGACTACATCTTCTTTGACATGGAGCATGGCTCGCTCGACATGAACGCGATGCGCGTGTACATGCAGTATCTTCTCGACCCCGCCCAGATCCTCCGTCGGGGACGCCCGGGCACGGACAAAGCGGTGTGGGTACGCGTTCCAGCCAATGGCCGAGAAATGAACGAGTGGATGATCAAGAACGCGCTCGATCAAGGCGCCCACGGAATCATTGCCCCGCATATCGAAACCGCCGAACAGGCCCTGCACCTGGTCAAGTCAATGCGCTATCCCCAGCGTATCGGGGCAACCGACACGGAACCCGAGGGCCTTCGGGGTTCGGGCCCCGGCAGCGCCGTGCGGTATTGGGGCATCTCCGGCGCGGAGTATCTCGCGAAGGCGGACGTGTGGCCGCTGGACCCAAACGGCGAGCTTCTCAACATGATTCAAATCGAGAACAAGCTCGGAGTGGCCAATGTGGAAGAGATCGCCAAGGTGCCTGGGGTCAGCATGCTCATGGCCGCACCGGGTGACCTCGGCATGGCCTACGGCGGCGACGCGGAGGGCATGGAGGAGGCGATCCAAACGGTGCTCCGCGCGGCCACAGCGGCCGGCCTCCCATGCGCCATCACCGCCAACGCGAGTGACGTCGAACGTCGTATTCAAGAGGGCTTCCGCGTACTCATCGGCGGACCGGAGATGATCGCGGTCGGTCGCCGTGCCGCCGGCCGAGACTAGTGGACTGTCTTAGATCAAGGTTTACCAACAGCGGTGCTGCGACGTCCGGCCGGCAAGGCGCGACGAG
>CAUZIB010000064.1:0-27877 GCA_963579735.1 Vicinamibacteria bacterium
TGGCCGGCATCGACACCCTGGGTCGCGTGGTCGAGGTCGCCTCGGGCCTGACCTTCGACGAGTTCCTCCGGCAGCGGATCTTCGAGCCGCTCGGGATGGTCGATACCGGCTTCAACGTGCCCGCGGCGAAGATGGAACGGGTCGTGACCCTCTACGGCCGGACGTCGGACGGCCTCGAGCGACGCGCGGTCCCGGAGTGGGTGGCCACGGGGACCCTGCACTCCGGCGGCGGCGGGCTGTGGTCGACAGCGGAGGACTATCTCCAGTTCGCGCAGATGCTCGTCAACCAGGGAGAGCTGGGCGGTGTGCGCCTGCTCGGGTCACGCACTGTCGGCGTGATGGCGTCGAACCACGTCGGCGACCTGTTCGCGACCAGCGCCCGGACCGGCGGTCGACCCGGCATGGGCTTCGGCCTGACGGTGGAGGTCGTCCTGGACGCGGTGGCCGCGCAGGACAATCGCTCGAACGGCAGCTACGCCTGGCGGGGAGCGTTCGGAACGGCCTTCTGGGTGGACCCTGCCGAGGACATGACGGCCATCATGATGGTGCAGACACCGGGCGGTCCCCTTCGCACGGACTTCGAGAACGCCGTCCGTCAGGCGATCGTCGACTGAGCAGGACATCCCTGGGTCCGGCCCGCGGTGCGGGCGGCGGCCCCCTTCGAGTCAGGAGACGCGCATGGGAACCCGACGGCTCGTCGTCTCGGGCGCGCTGGTGGGCGTGGCCGTGTGCTCAGTGGCGCCAACCGCGGCCCAGGGCCCCGGTGACGGCGAATGGCGCACCTACGCGGCGGACGTGCGCGCGACAAAGTACTCGCCCCTCGCCCAGATCACCGCCGAGAATTTCGCCGATCTCGAGGTCGCTTGGTCGTGGCGCACCGCCGACACCCACCTCGTCCACGGCGACGACCGGGGCACCTCCCTCTCGCTTCAGCCCTCGTCTTCGAATGGCTGGAGGCCTCGGAACCCGACCGCTGGGTGACGCGGCCGCGGATCACCCGATTCAACGCCACGCCACTGACGGTCGACGGCGTGCTCTCTATCAAGCCGCGGCGATTGATGCCCGGACCGGTCACAGGCTCTGGGTCCACGATCCGCGAACCTACGAGGCCGGCACGCCAGCGCCGGCGCCGTGGGTGCACCGCGGGCCCGAATGGGCGGACAGAACTGTGACGGGCTGCGGGTGCAGCAGACCCCTATCGGGTCACGCCCATCCGAGCCGCAGGCGGCCGAACGAGTCGCCGATGGGCAATGACCGACAGTTCGAAACCAGGACCAAAGGGTCAGTTAACCTGTGGGTCAGGCCACCACACACCGGCACCCACCAGTGTCACGTGAGGGACGCCGACAGGTAGGGGCATTGTCCTCAGAGTTAACTTGGGCTCGCCTCTAATACTTCTTACGATCACTATTCGCTCAGTGGCTTCCCTGATGGATACCTGTATCACGAGATGCTGGAAGAGACGAACAAGCCGGTCTACTTTCGAGACTTCATCGATCAGGCGGCGCGAGCAGAGCTTCAGTATCTTGGAGAAGCCAACGTGTTGGCGATGCTGACCGACGATCTGCCTTTACCGTGAGACGATTCGTGGACGATCGCCCTCTGCGCGAACGCGAGCAGTATCTCGATTACTTGAGAAGCTGTCGGTGCCGCCAAACATTGTTGTGCAGCGCTGAACTGGCGCTCCACCAGACTTGGGACATGGGCCAGTTGGAGCATCTTTCTTTCGGTCTCGGTGTCATCCTCCTACGCTGGTCGATAGTTATGATGGAGCCCACCTAGCACGGGGTGGCGACGACGTGTTCTCTGGATTCTGAATCCGCAGCGTGGGCCAGGTCAGCACGAGAGATTCGTTGCCCGATCCCTTGATGCGGCCGGCCGCCGTTGTAATGCGTGACATTCGGCCAGTGTCTGGCGCAAATGGTCCTCTCCGAGGATGAGGACATGGTCTAGGCACTCCCGGCGGAGGCCGCCGAGAAAGCGATGTTCCGGCCAAGCTGGATTTCACACTGCCGGGGGGCTCGTGCAGCTCCCCGTGGCAGCGTGATTAGGAATTTCGAGACGGACCGGCGCTAACCCCCCGGTCTACTCCCGTAGCTTGAAGACGTAGAGGGCGTTGCCAGTTCGTGGGTAGTGCACATCATCCGCGAGCATGCTGGGCATCAGCCGGGGGCTCCCACCGCCGATACCGGTCGAGACCGCGATGTATTGCTGCCCGCCGGCGCTGAACGCGATCGGGAACCCCTGAACCGAGGTGCCGAGCCTGGCCTGCCACAGCTGCTCGCCAGTCTCGACGTCGAACGCCCGGAAGCGCCGGTCGAGGTCCCCAACGAACGCGAGGCCACCCGCCGTCGACAGAACCCCGGTCAAGAACGTCGCGCGTTGCTCGACGCTCCAGACCTCTTCCATCGTCTCGACGTCATACGCCGCGAGCTTCCCCAGACGACCGTTTGTACCCGGCGCCTCGTGAAACGGCCGGGAGCTCATCCCGACCCCTCCCGACCCAAGCTCGAGCGCAACCTCGCGCACGGCCAACTCCATACACGTCTGTGCGAGCGGCATGATGAGCACACCCGAGTCGGGGTGATAGCTCATCGGATGCCAGTTCTTCCCCCCGGCGGTACTCGGACATGCCGGCACGGGCTCCTCGAACTTCGCATCGATGATGTCCTGGCGGTAGGTAACCGCGCCGGTGTCTGGATCGATCGCGTCGAACACGTTCTGGTAGACAGTTTCCTTGTGCCCCAGAAATTCGCCGGTCTCGCGGTCCAGCTTCCACAGGATGCCGTGCTTTCCGGCGCTGAAGACAACCTTGCGGCCCCCGACATCGACGAGCACACGTTCGTACACTTCGTCCAGATCGAGGCTCTCGCCGGGCACGTGCTGGAAATACCAATCCAAGACGCCGTCGGCCGGTCGAATGGCAACTGTCGAATTCGTGTAGAGCCCGTTGTCGTCGATTCTCATCCCACGACTCACCGCAGCCCACGGCTTGGCTTGTGCGACGCCGAAATAGACGAGATCGAGGGTTGGATCGTAGCTGCCGGTAATCCACGTGTCGCCGCCAGCCCGGAGATAATCCGGCACGTCGGCCCACGTGTTGCCACCAGGCTCGTCCGAGCGAGCCACAGTATTGAACCGCCAGAGCCGCTGTCCCGTCGAGGCGTTGTACGCGCTGATGAAACAGCTCTCCCGTGTGAACCGATCGCAGCCGCTCAGCCCCTGAACCACTCTCCCGTTGACGACGATCGGCCCGCTCGTGTTGCGGAACCCTTCGGCCTGGTCGGCAATCGACGTGTCCCAGACCTGCTCGCCCGTTCGCGCATCGAGCGCCACGAGTCGCGCGTCAGGTGTTGCGAGAAAGATGCGGTCTCCGTAGATGGCCAGGTTCCGGCTCGTTCCCGAATACCCCGTCGTGGCGACGCTGACCTCGTGTTCCCAGATCAGGTCTCCCGTGCGCGCGTCGAGCGCCTGCACCACCGGTCCGATCCCCGCAACATACAACACGCCGTCATGCACGACCGGTGACGGCGCGTTCCATCCGCCCTCGTTCATCGCCCAGATCCACGCGAGTTCGAGCTCACCAACGTTGTCGCGGTTCACCTCGGCCAGCGGGCTGTAGCTCCAAGCCTCATAGTTGCGCCTGATCATCAGCCAATCCCCTGGCTCCTGATCACGGAGCATCGCGTCCGTGACCGTTCGGTAGTTGCTCACGACCCCATCGACCGTGAGGCCCCGAGCCTCGGACGCGGAGGTGCCCGACTGGGGCGGCGGCGCCGGGCGCTCCGCCGCACCCGAGGACGGAGTCGCTCCGTTAGCGACCGACGCGATCTCAACGCTGGTCGTCCCGGTCAGCGACTGTGTCCCCGCGGGCGCTCCGTTGGCCTGTAGCAGATACGCGACCACGCCGAGGTAGGCGGTCTCTCCGAGGCCACCGGGGCTCTCCGGCGGCATCGAGTTGCGGATACGGTCGAGCAGGTCACGCGGACTCAGGTCGCCCCAGAAGCGTAGAAAACTCTCTCCTGCGAGCTGCGGGGCCTCGAAGCTGCCTTGCAGATTCGCTTGATGGCACTGGGCGCACTCACGCTCGTACACGGCGAGCCCGGCCTGCGCCTGATCGTCGGTGTAGATACCCGCCGGCGCTCCCTGTCCTGCCGCTGCTGACACACCGGCTGACGCGACCGAGATCACCACCGCCAACGCGATACGGAGTCTCCGAGCTAGATTCATCGAGTCTTCACCTCGCATCCGGGGTTGACCTACCGCTTCGGGAACTGCGCGATCCGGTCGCCACGGAGCGACCCGACCCAAATCTCGTCGCCAACTTCCACGGCACCTGTCCCGGCACCGAACGTGTCGTCGTTCTCGTGGCGGATGATCTCCTCGAGCTACCAGGTGTCGGTATCGACCCTGGCCACATTCGACGTCGTCATGGGGCTGCCCTTGCTTCCCTGGCCGGTGGCAAGGATCGACCCGTCGGGTGCAAGACGAAGATTGTCGACCCGAAATTCCGTCGGAAGCTCGTCGCGCTCGACGGGCGTCCGGCCGCGCGAGATCCGCGCGACCGCTTGCGTGTCCCGTGGTGCGTGGCATAGACGGTGTGGACGTTGCCAATGCCAGCATTCAGATAAAGTCCATGCGTGCTGAAGTTCTCCTTCTCAACCGACACGATCGGGCCCGGACACGAGCCATAGGCGACACGGTCGTGCCGTTCACGCGGTGAGGCTGTCGGTGCGAGAACCGTGGTCGTCAGGTCGCGGGTGTCGATCAAGTGGATCCCTCCACTCCCCTCGGCATATCCCGAGGCAAGCACCCAGGGCGCCCCCGGAACCCCGACGAGATCCCCGGGCCCAGACTGGCCACCGACGAACTGCACATCGCCGACAGGGTCGCAATCTGCCGCTTCCGATGCAACGCTGCTCGACACCACGAACCCAACGGTCATACCGAGCAAGAGCAACGTACTCATGGCGCACAGCATACGCCTGCCGGTCGCCGGCTCAAAGCGCAACGCCCATGCTTTTGGAGGCAACGTAGACTCCATGCAGACGTGGCTTCGATTGATGTCCTGATCGCCCTGGCCTTCGTCGTCTAGGCGGTGGCCAGCGGGATTTCACGGGGTGGCGCGTGGCGGGAGGGCTCTAATATCGACTATCGTTATGACCATTGCACCATCTCGACCTGTCATACGTCACGATCGGGAATCTGGCGGAAGCCATGCGTGAGCTCGCGCGTGCCGCAGACCTGACCACCGTGGGCATCCGGTCCTATGTATCCGAGCCGGATAGGGAGCGACGGGATTGGTCGAAGGCTCCCGAGGCCCAGGCGCCGGTGTATGGCAATCGTCGTCGGATCCGGGGGCCACGCGGAGGCCACCTGATGCGCCAACGCAGCGAACGGGTCGAACGCTCCTTCGCGCACGTCTATGACACGGGTGGCGTGCGGCGCACGCATTTGCGTGGCCACACAAACGTTCTGAAGCGCCTCTTGATTCATGCCGGTGGCTTCAATCTCGGGCTCGTCATGCGTCAGCTGATCGGGGCCGGCACGCCGCGCGGGCTGCAGGCCCGCGTGGGCGCGGCGCTTGCGACGTTATTTGAGCTCATGGGCGTCGTCCGACGTCGGCTCAACCCGATCTGGTCGTCGCATCGACTCATCCCGGCCGTCCGCGCTGGGCTGACGTCATGAACCACGTCCGCCGTCAACTTGTCGACCGTGGTCACTTGCACCACGGGCTGCTAAGCTCGACCAGTGGAAAATACTGGACTTTGACTCGTAACGGAGGGAATATATCGACATGAGTCACGACATCATTAAAGTTTCAAGAAACACAGAAAATGCACCCAAAAGTCTTGTCTCTACACAAACTGTAGCTTTTTCTCATTACAACAATATTTCAGCTCAGTTACCTGTAGATCCTAAAACAGGCGCCATTGTAGCCGGTGGCGTAAAAGAGCAAGCAATACAGTGTTTAAACAACATTAAAGCTATTGTTGAAAGTATCGATCACGTGATGGATGATGTTGTTAAACTAAATATCTTCGTTAAAAACATCTCTGATATTTCACTAATTGACGAAGTTTATACAAGCTACTTCCAAGGTGCTTTACCAACACGCACAACTGTTGAAGTTACAGCTTTACCGATGAATGATGCTTTAGTCGAAATTGATGCACTTATTTCAAACGGTGAAGGCACAGCGCCACAAGCACCATGTCCGCTGATTAAAGTTTCAAGAAACACTGAAAATGCACCACAAGGTCTATATTCTCAAACTGCGTCTTTTTCGCATTATAACAATCTTGCATCTCAATTACCTATCGATCCAAAAACAAGTGCAATTATTGCAGGTGGTGTAGAAAAGCAAGCTGAACAGTGCTTAAACAATATTAAAGCCGTTTTAAGAAGCATCGATCATATTATGGGCGATGTTGTTAAAACAACGATATTCCTCAAAAATCTATCTGACGTTGAATCTGTAAACCAAGTTTGCGCAAAGTTCTTCTCAAGCTATGTTCCTGCTCGCACAATTGTTAACGTTTCAGCTTTACCTATGGATGCATTAGTTCAAATCGATACCGTAGTTTCACACGGTGACGGTACTCCGCCACAGCTTCCTGAAGACGCCCGTCTACTTGTTATTGAAGCAAGCAATACTGAAAACGCACCAAAAGTGCCTTATTCACACACTGTTTCTTTTTCTCATTACAACCATATTTCAGGTCAATTACCTGTAGATCCTAAAACTGGCGACATCGTTACTGGCGGTATAAATGACCAAGCAAGACAGTGCCTAAGCAATATCAAGGCGATTATTGAAAGTGTTGACCACGTTATGGACGATACCGTTAAAATAAATATTCAACTTAAGAATATCGCAGATCTTGATGCAGTAAACGATGTTTACAGCACATTCTTCCATAGCGAACTACCAGCAAGAACTGTCGTTGGTGTTGCTGAAATTCCTATGGGTGCTTTAGTTCAAATTGATGCGGTTGTTTCTAACTGTGAAGGTACACCACCACAAGCTTAACTAGCGCCAGATTATTAAATCTTTATATAAGGTCATTCACTGCTGTCCAAATTAGCCAAGGAGCGACCTGGTTCCGAGCTCGTTGTGGCGCGAAACAAGAGGGTCAGCCTCGGCTTGAGCAACGACACCCCCGGCTGCTGTCCCGATTACCCCCCATAGGAACGCCGCCTGGACCGGTGCCGGCGGCATGGGCGGGGCAGTAAACGGTTCATTATCCGCTGGCTGCGATGAAGATCGCCATGTACATGCCCGGGCTGCGTTCGGGATCCATGAGCTGGGCCATCTACCACGACTTCGCGGCAGCCATGCGGACGGCTGGCGCAGACTTCGTGCTGCTCACCGATGCGCCTGCCCGGGCAACGAGTTGCCCGCCGGGGACTGTCTTCCTGCCCCCGGCACCTTGGGCCGCACCGCTGGACCGACTCGCCCGAGCCGTTACCCGGGCAGGCGCTCTACTGCAGACTGCCAGCCGAATCCGTCGGTGGCTGCGGGCCAACCCCGGAGTAGATGTCATCTACATGGAGATGACGTACCCGCTCGGCGCGGCAGCCTGGCTGGCCACCCGACTGACGGGGTGGAAGGGAGATCTGATCATGACCCCGATGGGCGAGGATTTTCTCGTTCTCGAGGAGGCCTCCTACGGTCACCGACGGTATCCAGGTCCGCGCTGGCTCATCGACCAGACGATGAAGTCAGCCGCCGCGATCCGTTGCATTTCGCCGATGGTTGAACCCTACGCCTCCCAGTTCCGACGACCGTCGCGAGTGATTCCGCTCAATGTCGCGGACGCCACTCTCGCGCGGAAACCGGAGGCAGAACAAGCCCGACAGACGTCCCGTCGCCTGCTTGAGCAGAGACTGAATCTGGGCCCTGGAGGCATCGTGCTCTCGCTGGGGCGGCTTCACCCGTTCAAGGGCATTCACGTCCTCGTCGAGGCGATGGAGCACGTCCCGGATGCCCACCTGCTAGTGGCGGGCCCATCCTTGAATGTAGCGGGCTTCGGCGACTACCAAAGCTATCTGGAAGGCCAGGCCGCAGGACTCGGGATCGCCAACAGGGTCCATCTGCTCGGCACCGTGCCGCATGAGCAAGTCGGCGCCATGATGGCGGCTGCCGACGTCGTCGTGGTGCCATCGCTGCTCGAATCGATGAATCGCGTCTGCGCCGAGGCAGCGGCCACAGGCACGCCATTCATCGTTACCTCCAGTACCGGCGTAGCGGACCTGGTGGACGAGGCGGGCGTCGGCCAGATCGTGGCACCTGGCGATCCCCGAGCGCTCGCCGCGGCCATCAGCGCAGTACTCGAAGGCCGATGGCAGCCCGATACCGCCGCGACCCAGAGGTTTCTGGAACAGTTCGCCGCGAGCCGCGCGGCGCCACGCCTACTCGAGCTGATTGCCACCGCGAGCCCCGAACGATGATCGACATGGTCTGCGTTCTCGTCGGCTTTGCCGCCCCAGCCTGGGCCATGGCGCGATGGAAGCGACAGGAAGGGGCTGGCCCGGTCGAAATCCTGGCTTTTGCCGTGGCAGGCGTCGCAGCCACCGCGCCCTTGCTCTGGGCGATAAGCTCGGTACTGTCGTTCGGCCCGCTGGCGACACTGCTCGCCGGCGCCCTGACTGCCGGGCTAATCATGCCGGCCAAGCGGACGCTAAAGGAGGCCATCGCTTCGGCGCCACCGTGGCGACAACTGGCGACGATCGTCCTGGTTGCGACCGCGCTGGCAGCGATCGCCTTTCTGCCCCAAGGTCTGCAACGGAGCGACGGCGTACATCGCATCGCCATGCACGATTGGCAGAAACACCTGCTCATGACCGATGAGCTTGCCGCCGGCACGGCGGTGCCTCCGGCCAACCCGTTTCTTCGCGCGAGCGGACCGACGCTTTACTACGCCGGTTTCCATCTACTCGCGGCAGCGCTCACGCAGGCGGCCAACTCGCCCAGCGCCGCGTTCCCCGCGCTGCAGTTCCTCACGTTCCTCGCTCTCCTGCTAATGCCCCTGGTCGCATTCGTGCTTGCGGACGGTCTGTTCGACGACGCGCGTACCGCCCTGTTGGCGGCCGCCGGTGCCACGCTACTGGCCGGATTCGACTTCGCCGTGCTCACGCTCGACACACTGCTTGCCGCGGCCACCGAGTGGTCTGGAGAGCTGACGTTTACGGGCCTGCGCGAGCTGGTCCCATCTACCCACCTGGACTACTGGATCCACCACAATGTCAGGCAGCTCAACGCCCCGCTGATGACCGCGCTGTGGGCGCCACAGCACCTGCTGGCCGCCTGCCTGGCGGTGCTGTGTCTGCATCAGCTCTCCCGCCATGGACTGCGCCGATGGCGCGACGTACTCCCGGTCGTGCCGCTACTTGCGGCCGTGCCCCTGCTGTCGGCATACGTAGGCTTGATCCTCGCCGTAGCGCTCGGCGCCGCATGGCTCACTTTGACGACGGTGCGCGAGCGGGCGCACTGGCTTGCACTGGCCGGCGGCGCAACCGCCATCTTGTTCCCGTTCGTCCGCGGTCTGACCGCGGGCACGTCGCCACCGCTCGGCGTACGACTATCAGCCGCCGAAAGCTGGACCAACGGGGCGTTGTTCAGCGCTCTGCTGGGCGACAACATCGTCACGCGACTCCTGGACACACCCGCGCTCCTGGTGATCGAGTTCGGGATCGTCGGCATCATCGGAGTACTGGGGGCACGAAGATTCCTTGCCATGCAGCCCAGCCGACATGGTGTGCGTCTGGCCTGGGCTGCCGGATTGGCTACCGTGACCGCGGTACTCGTTCGGCCTCCATTCGGCGAACCCAACAACGTGTACGCGCGTGGCCTGCTGATGGTGTGGTTCATCCTCGCGGCGTTCGGCGCCCACGAATGGCAGCAACGCTCGCGCGGGCGCGGCTGGAAGATCGCGGCGGCTGTGTGTCTGCTCGGCACGCTCTTCACGCCGATCGGGCTGTTGCTCGAGGGGGTCGCGTTTCGCGGGACCTCCGTGGACGCCGTCGCCACAATCGAGCAGTTGCATGAGCGAACTGCGCCCGAAGCGGTCGTGGCGATTCCTGAGGATACGCTGAGCGGGCGGGCCTACTTTCTGCGCCGCCGGTTGCTCGCCTACGATGAGCGCCACGCGAGAATGTTTGGCGCCTCTGCCGGTGAATACGAGGCGACGATGGCCGCTTTCCGCACGGCTCTCGCTGCGACGGTCCCGGAGGCGGCAGCACGCAGGTTGCAGGAGCTGCAGATCGACGTTGTCCTGAGCCCCAGCGACCGACTACCTGCGACATGGCAGGACAGTCCCTGTCTGGCCGTTATCGCGCGATCAGGGAGCTGGGTCGCGGTGCAGATCACACCTGGCTGTGGGCGCTAGCGACTGGGTCTAGAGCAGCTCCGCGATCGTCCTCGCGTGAAGACGTACCGCTCCGGTCGTACCGATCGAAACATCGGCGGGCTCGCGAAGTCCCGTATCCAGCGCAGCATAGGCCGCCGCGAGCGCCGATTCCTGCAAATTGGTTCGCGCCGGCGCCGACAGGAAATGGTAATAGCCGGGCGCCACGTCCACCTCGCTCTCGAACCCGTCGCCACCCTTCTCCGCGCTCAGCGTATAGCGCGTTGGCCCGAACATCGGGTCATCATCGAGCGACTGGATGATGCGCAGCTGGAATTCATCGCACCTTCCTGCTCCCCCAGCCCGAGACCGACTACATGATGGTCGGCGGAGGTCTGTACATGATCCCGCGTCGCGACGGCATCGCACTCGGCAGTACCCACGAGCGCGGCGGGTGGTCGCTCGAGCCGAGCCGGACCGAGATGCACCGCGTGATGGATGGGCACACCGATTTCTGGGCTAGATGGCGAGAGCATGCGGGCCCGGATTGCTCTCGGCGTATTTGCTTCCCTTGCAGCCGTCGCGGCTAGCTTTCTCCTCCGCGCGAGAGAGCGATTGCCCCGACGTGGAGCGCGTGCTCGAGACGCGATGCACGACGTGCCACTTTTCTGACGCTTCGTTCGAAGTATTGCCTCTGGACAACTACGACGACGCTCGGCGGGCCGCGGAAGTACTCCCCGTCCTAAGGGAGAAAATCACGGGCGGTACGATGGGTGAATATCTAGAGTCCGCCGAGGCCCAAACCATCCTCGTCGCATGGATCGACGCTGGGGCAACGGCAGGGGACTGGCCGAGCGCGAAGGCCGTCCTCGACGCTCATTGCACCCACTGCCACAATCCCGAAGGAGTCCAAGGTATCGTGTCGCTCGAGACCCATCGGTCGGTCGCGCTCCACGGCGTCAACTTGGTGCGCGGGCTCGCGGACACCGTGCCCTTCCCTCGGGTAGCGCACCATGATCGTCTCGACGCCCACGTCCTTCAACGCGATATAGAACTGCTCCGCCTCCGCGATGGGGACGTCGTTGTCGTTCTCGCCATAACGTCCTACTTACCACACAGTGCGACAGGAATGGGCACACAAACCGGCTCACAGCCGGAAACAGCGCACCATCGATCCCAACAGCAGCGCCCAGAATATACCGAGGCTCGGATCGTCCGCGATGATCCGATTCGTGTTCAACGCATGGGCCGACATTCTTGTCCCCAGGGCTCCGTTGAACACCACGACGATGTGAACGCCGCCCGTGCTCGTCTTTCTTGGCATCACAGATTCCGGGTAGCCAGCACTTCGAGGGCGGGCTGCCGGTCACCCGGGCAGCTGATGCGTCGCGGCGCCTCCAAGAATCTGAGGGTGTATCCAAGCTCCAGATAGAGCGTCTGTATCCGGTCGGTCGCCTGGTTCACAAGAACGACAGGTGCGGCGTGACGGGCCAATAATTCCCTCAACGAAACAACCGGGGGTCCGGTGTCGAGCGGGCGGGGGCGGGTCGCCTGGGCGGTCGCGACCGTGGCAACGCTTGCGGCGGGCGCGGCCTGGTTCACCCGGCCAGCGGGGGTGCCCCCGTCAGACTCGAACCCCTGGCGCAACCTGACGCAGATCACCGAGCAGTCGGGCGTCGAGGACACGTCGGCCATCTCCCCCGACGGCACTACTATTGCCTTCAGCCGGGAGGTGGGTGGCAGCTGGGATCTGTTCGTCCAGCGTATCGGAGGCCGCACCCCGACTGTCGTGGCCGGCGACCCCGACCGCGACGGCACGGGGTGGAATGGTCCATAGTGATGTGCCTCCTCTCTGCGGAACGTCACCGCAGCGAGAAATGTTCCGTCGCCCTCAACCGTCACTCTCAACCGCTGGTCACCCTCTGCGTCAAGGCCAGAGCCCGAGCACGACCGACATGATCGCGATCGATGCGATTTGATAGCCGGCGTCGATGAGCCACACCGCGAGCGGCTTGTCGGAAAACAGATTATTCGTGAGACCAGTCGTCGCGGAGAAGCCCAACCAGACGAGGATCCCGATGTGGAAGTAGCTGCCAACGCCCTCCCCAAAATGAGGGGCTATCAAAGCCAGCACGGTGGTCATGACGAACCAGCAGACGAACGAGATGGCGTATGTCCGCGCCATACCCGACTGCATCGCCTTCATGCTTTCCTCGGTATAGCCATGACCGGCCATCCAGGGCCGGGCGAAAAGAAGCGGCGAATACCAGAGTCCGCCCAGAACGAAGGTGAGCACGGTGGCCAGGCCGACCGCAAGAAAATTGACCTCGTCGAAATGCACGTTGCCTCCTCGCTTCTCGCGTGACGGCCCACAAGTCCGCCGCCGCCGAGATGGCCACGGCAGTGGACTAGTGGACTGTCGCTGAGAAAAGTTGCGAATGGTTCGAGCCGCGACGCCGCGCCGGCCAGGCGCAACGAGGAAGGAAAGCGGGCATACGCGAGGGAAGAGCAACGCCACCGGCGCGGCGTCCCGGCCGGAGAATGCGTGAACGTTTCTCGCCGACCGGCTACTAGTAACGGAACAGATACGAGATCTTTGTAAAGAAGGCCCGGTTGGTGCGCATGAAGTCGGTGGTGTAAAAATCCTGGTTTCCCAGATAGGCTGGATCGCGGGCGCTATCGAGGATCAGGCTCCCTTGCTGGTAGCGATCGTCGTATCCGATGAAAAAGACGGTGCCAGAGTTGACCCGGTATGTGAACAGCACGTTAGCGCTCACCGTCCCGCTAAACGTGTTGTATTCCAGAATGTTGCGTAGCAGCAGACGGTCGGTGAATTGGTAGGTGGTCAACGCCCGGTAGATCTTGACATCGAATACCTCGGTTTCGTCGAACGGGTCGATAAGATTACTGGTGTTGATATTGATTTGCGACTGCAGTCGACTGAACGGTCGCACGGTCAAGAAGACGCCGCCACCCCCTCCGCGTCCCAGGAACGGGGTCGCGCTGTAATTGATCTGGTCTCCGTAGCGAAAGTATCCGCCCACCGACACGGACCGCAGCGTGTTCACAAACAGATTTGTCGAGTATGTCGTTTTGTCGAAATTGATCCCGCCGAACCGCTCCATATCGCGGTTCACGCTGGTGCCAAATCGAATGTTCTTGGCAAATGAAAAGTTGACCCCAGCCTGTGCGGTCTCATCCTCGAGGATGTCCTCGAAGTCCCAATTTCGACCGTAACTTGCGGTCGGCCCCCAGTTGATCAGCCAGCTCTCGGGCCACCAGCGATAGCCGACGTTGCTGACAACGGCTCGGATATCACGTCGACGGACAAACCCCACAGCCGTGTTGAATTCCGGGTCGATTTGGTAGCCCGCGACAAAGTAGTTGAGATTGCGCCCTTGACTACGCATGCCGACGTCCAGCATGTTGCCGGACGTGTCGAGGAAATCTCCCCCGGCGTCGACTTGGTTTCGATTCTGCGTGCTGATGGCGCGGAACCCGATGGACGCTGTATCACTCAAACGGAAGTTCCCATCGACACCGGCCAGCCGACTGTAGTTATCGAGGAATTCTCGATCGGTCACAATGGCGCCAATGTGCGATTCGGAGTAGAGGTCGTAGCGGACCCGACCGATCAGCACATTCGCCGTCTGGCCGAATGCCGGGTCAGACACGTCGTCCAGATTACCGGGGGCCTCGTCGTTGGCCACCAGGACACCCAGCGTGGTCTTGCCCACTTTCCCGGTCACCTTCCCGCCATACCGCGGGTCGACGATGGTCCGGGTGTGGACGAAGTTGACCGGCCCTGGCAAGGCAAAGATCTCTTGCCCCTCGAGAAAAAATGGGCGTTGCTCGGAGAAGAACAACGGGAACCGCTGGTTGACCTCAATTTGCGGCCGATCGGACTCAATCTGTGAGAAATCAGGATTGAACGTGGCGTCCAGAGTCAAGTTTGAGGTCAGCCCATATTTGACGTTGACGCCCCCTTCGGGCTGCGACACTTTCGGAAAGCCGCCGTTCGTCCGATCCAGGCTCCCGACCTGCACGGCCGTCATCGTCGGCAGGATCTCGAGGTTGCGGCTTGTCGACAGTCCGCTCAGCCCGTCGAGCAGTCCCATTTGGGGCAGAAATCCAGACACATCGCGTGAGATCGGCGCCCACACATCGGTCTCGTCCTTCCCGCGGATACGTCGGGAGATCTGAAATCCCCATCGATGCGCCCGATCTCCGACCGCCGGATAACGCAGACTCTTGAATGGAATCGCGAGCTCGGCGGTCCAGCCATCATCAACGAGCGTGCCACCCGACTCGAACAGGGCATCCCACGAACGGTCGCCACGCGGAACACCGGTGAAGCTGCCACGCCCGCCGCCGCCCGAAAAGCCGCCGCGGCCCCCGCCCCCGCCACCACCACCACCTCGCGCTTCGAGCAACGAATCGCCCTGCACTCCGTATCCGTTGAGGGAGAAGACGTAGGCGCGCTGTTGGTCGAGAAAGGTGTCGAAGTAGAACGAGATCATGTCGTCGCCACGACCGGCCTGGTCGCGGTCGACCCGGCTGGCGCGAACGAGCCCCGGGTCGGAATAGTGCGCGTGCATACCGAAGTACAGATGCGTGTCATCGAACGCGATATACACATCGGTGTCCTCGGTCGCTGGAGCTCCCTCCAGCGGACTCTGCTGGACAAACTCGGTCACGTGGGTTGCGCGCTGCCAAACAGCATCGTCCAGGCGTCCATCGATACGTGGCGACTCGGTGGCACGGGAGGCGGTTATTCTGGGACGGCCGGCGAGGATGCCGACCCCGGCCAGCGGTCCTCCGGATGGAGCTTCAACACCCAGCCCAGGCGGTGACGCACCGGCGGGACCGGTTCCAGGACCACCGATACCAAGCGCACCGGTACCACGTCCAACGGGCGGCGGGCCGCCCCCAGCCCTGACGCCGCCTGGTGCTCCACTGCCAGAACGCCGGCCACCCCGCCGGCGCACTTCAGCGCCGGCGCCGTCGGGAAGAATGATGCCGCCCGTCACCTCTTCGGGGCTGAACGTTTGGTCACCCGGCGGACGCATGTCACCGGGACCGTCTGAACCGCCACCCTCGCTCCCGACTCCAGACCCACCGACAGCGACCAGCGCGTCGTCGGTCCGCCGCGCGACTCTCGCGGGGCGCGGGGCGCTGGCTCCCGGGTTCGACCGTACGACATCAATCGAGACCAACTGGCCGACGATCCGATCTTGGAGATCAAAGATTTCCTCGAACCCACCGTCCAGCTTCACGGTCCTGGCAATGTTACTCTCGCGGGTATCGATCAGCCGCGCGGTGATACGTACCTGGTCTCCGAGCCGTTGGTAGCCGCCCGTAATGACCCAGCGCGCATCGAGCCGACGGCCCAACGTCGTCGCCAGATCGTCGTCGAGCGTAGCCTCCGGCCGAGCCGGCAGCGCCGCTTGCACCCGTGTGCGGGCGATAACGCTCAATCCGCCCAACGTTTCGAGATCGGCGATGATGGTCTCCGCGATGCCGTCGCCGATCCACTCGTCGGCAGCATCACGAGACACATTTGCAAACGGAACCACCGCCACGGAGTCGGACAGAACGAGCGGTCGACCGGCGACTCTCTCGCTCGTCCCAACCGGCGCCGACTGGGCGGCCACAGATGCGGACAGCGGGTTGAGGCTCTCTGGAGCGACAGCCAGCATGACCGACGCTATCGCGGAGAAACGAAAGGCGACACAAGCGGTGCGGTAGCCAATTCTCATAAAAGCATGGTCGGGACTGAAGTATCGACATCAGCACCTTTAATAAAAGACGACCCATCCCGGTCCACCGTTTACAACCGTACCGACAAAGGTTTCGCCCCACGAAGACCACTGAGCGACGGCATACCCAGGGGACCCAATGCAGACTGCCAGCCGATTGACGCACGCGGGGTCCGCTGTCGCCAAACCGCGATACGATTGACGCACGGACGCGCAGCAGCGTCCACAAAGACCCGCGCCGATGCCCGAAACCGTCAGGCCGTTAGATCGCTACCGTCGCCCGCCAGCCAGCTCGTTGCCTTCGAACGACACGCCAGCGTATCGCTCCACCGCCTTCCGGCATCCAACGCACCCGCTTGTCGTCATTCCCCAGACGCTGTCCGAAATCACGGGCCCGGTGTATGGCGACGGGCCGATTGCGCCTGCGGATTCTGACCTGACGCAACAGCATCCGAATCCGCCGCTCGGGGAACGGATCATCATCGAGGGACGGATACTCGACGAACACGAGCGACCCGTTCCGAGGACCCTCGTTGAAGTGTGGCAAGCCAACGCCGCTGGACGCTACGCACATGCGGCAGATACGCACGACGCTCCACTCGACAAGAACTTTGGCGGCGCGGGGCGCACAGTGACCGATGCCACGGGACACTACCGCTTTGTCACGATCAAGCCCGGCGCCTATCCCTGGCCGAATCACGACAACGCCTGGCGTCCACCGCATGTGCATTTCTCTGTCTTTGGGCAGAGTTTCCTGACCAGGCTGGTGACCCAGATGTATTTCCCGGGGGATCCCCTCCTCTCGCTCGACCCAGTCTTCAACGCGATTCCGAGCGAACGGGGTCGCCAGCGCTTGATTGCGTTGTTCGATCTCGACGTCACCCAGCCCGGCCGGGCTCTGGGGTATCGTTTTGACATCGTCCTCCGAGGACGAGACTCGACACCGACGGGACTCTAGCGGCCTCGCCTTCACGCCAATGCTTCCCCTGACACCCCCCCAGACCGTCGGGCCCTTTTTCGCAATCCTCGTGCCCGAACGGGGCGCCCTGACGCTGGCCTCGTCTGATGCGTCGGGGCCACGCGCTGCGGTAGAGGGCTCGGTACGCGACGGCGTAGGCCATCCGGTCCCCGATGCCCTCATAGAAGTCTGGCAAGCCAACGCCGATGGACATTTCAATCACCCCGAGGATCCCGCGAGCCCCGGACCGCAGACAGGGTTCGACGGGTTTGGCCGGATCCATGCCGACGCCGACGGCGCCTTCGCAATCGAGACCATCATGCCTGGTTCGGTGCCGGGACCGGAGAATACACCTCAGGCTCCGCACCTCGTTGTCGGCCTCTTCGCACGCGGGTTGTTGACACGACTGGTCACCCGGATCTACTTCGAGAACGACCCCTTGAACGCGGACGACCCGATCCTGACGATGCTCCCGGCCGACCGCCGCTCGACCCTTATTGCCACGGAACTCGCGCCAGGGCGATACCATTTTGACGTCGTGCTGCAAGGACCCGGCGAGACCGTGTTTTTTGATGTGTGAACCGTCATGACCTCCGGGAGGCGCCTCCACGACCCGCTGCTGGGCAACGAACGCGTGGCCGATTTGTTTTCGTCCAGGACCCAGCTTCAGCTCATGCTGGATGTCGAGGCGGCACTCGCCGACGCGGAAGCGGCCGTCGGAGTCATCCCTGTCGGTTGTGTCGAGCTAATTCGGTCAGCCGCGCGGGCAGAGCTCTATGACCACGGCGCCATCGCGGCGGAAACGGCCGCGGCCGGCAACGTCGCGATCCCAGTCGTCCGTCATCTCACCCGGCGCGTGGCCGCCTCCGATGGAGACGCCGCGCGCTACGTGCATTGGGGGGCGACGAGTCAGGACATCTCAGACACCGCCCTGGTGCTACAACTCCAGACAGCGGTCCCCTTGGTCATCGAGCAGATTGAGCGCGCCGGTGGGACCGCCGCTGACCTCGCGCGGCGGTATGCCGAGACCCCGATGGCGGGTCGCACATGGTTGCAACAGGCCACGCCGACGACCTTCGGATTGAAAGCGGCGGGGTGGCTCGACGCGCTCGACCGCAGCCGGGCTCGGCTCATCGCGGCGCTTGACGATGTGCGCGTACTGCAGTTTGGGGGCGCCGCCGGAACCCTAGCCTCACTCGGTCCACACGGCCCGGCCGTCACGGACGCACTCGCGGCCCGGCTCGATCTTCGCGCCCCCGACATTCCATGGCATGCCCAGCGCGACCGACTGAGCCACCTTGCCTGCTCGCTCGGCGTCAACACCGGCATCTGTGGCAAGATCGCCCGCGATCTCTCACTCTTGGCGCAGACCGAGATCGGCGAGGCCGCCGAGAGTCGGCGCGTAGGGGGTGGTGGCTCGTCCACGATGCCGCAAAAGAGAAATCCGGTCGCATCGTCGGTCGCCTTGGCCGCAGCGTTTCGGGCGCCGGGGCTGGTCGCGACGATACTCGCCGGCATGCTCCAGGAGCACGAGCGCGGTCTTGGCGGGTGGCAGGCCGAGTGGGACACGCTCCCGGATCTGGTGACGGTTGCGGCGAGCGGTGCCCAGGCCATCGCCGACGCACTGGCGGGGCTCGATGTTGACCCGGTCCGGATGCGTTCCAATACCGAGGCGGCGGGCGGCGCGTTGCTCGCCGAATCCGTCGCGATGACGCTTGCAGAATCGGTGGGGAAAAGCGCCGCTCACGAGACGATCGAAGCGGCCTGTCGACGTTCGGCGAAAGAGCGCGTGCCGCTCGTGGAGGTGCTGGCCGCAGATCCGCTGGTGACCGCTCATATGGACCGCGAGGAAATCACGAGGCGGCTGTCTCCGGAACAGTATCTCGGCGCGGCCGCCACATTCATCACCCGCGTGCTGGCCCGGCACGACGAGGCGCAAGGCTAGCAGCCCAGGCACCCGATGCCAGACATTCGAGTCGACGGGTGCCGCCTTCACTACGACATCGATGGTCCCACAGACGCGCCGGCGCTCATGCTGCTACATTCCCTCGGCACGACGACCGAGTTGTGGAGTGGTCAGCTGGACATATTCTGTGGGTCCTTCCGGGTGGTCCGCTGCGACCTGCGCGGCCACGGACGTTCCGACGCCCCTCCCGGACCTTACGCCCTCGCTCGGCTCGGGCACGATGTCTTGGCTGTTCTCGATGCGATCCCCCTGGCCCGCGCCCATATCTGCGGCGTGTCATTGGGCGGATTGCTCGCCATGTGGCTCGCGCTTCACGCACCGCATCGGGTTGACCGCATCGTCCCCGCCAACACCGCGGCCCGTCTCGGAACGCACGATCTGTGGTCGGAACGCATCCGTCTCGCCACCGCATCCGGGTTGCATGCCGTCGCCGACACCGTCATCAAGCGATGGTTTACCGCGTCGTTCCGGCAAGACTACCCCGCCACGGTGAATCGATTCCGGGAGATGTTCGTGACCTGCTCCCTCGACGGCTACGCCGGCGCCTGCGCCGCGTTGCGTGATGCGGATCTACTGGATGACATTCACCGGATCGAAGCCCCGACGTTGGTTGTCACGGGCCGCCATGACGCGGCGACACCACCTGCCGTCGGCCAACTCATTGCGGAACGTGTGCCCGGGGCCCGACGACTCGAGCTGGACGCGGCCCACCTTTGCAACGTCGAGCAGGCCGCGGCCTTCACCTCGGGTGTGCACGACTTCCTTTCCACGTCGAGGTAAGACCATGGACGAGCGCAAGCGCCACGCGGCCGGTATGAAGGTTCGTCGGACGATTCTCGGCGACCCCTATGTCGAACGAGTCGTCGACAGTGCCAGCGCCACCACCGCCGAGTTTCAAGATCTGATCACGCGGTATGCCTGGGGCGAAATTTGGACCCGGCCGGGTCTTGATCATCGCACTCGCCGGATACTTGTGATCGGCACACTCCTCGCCCTCCAGCAGTGGGACCAGTTTCGGATCCACGTCCGAGGCGCGCTCGACGAAGGCGGATTCTCGGTCGGCGATCTTCAGGAAATCATCCTTCAGCAGGCGGTCTATTGTGGCGCCCCGACCGCCCACACCGCCATGCGTCTCGTGCGTGACATCCTGGAGGAGTCTGCCCCCGCCGCGCCGCGGAGCACACCGTCAACCACGTAATCCGCCCCTCTCTCGATACGCGGCAGGCCGTGTCCAGACGAGCGAACAGAACGACTCTTGAGCATCGGGAACCAGTGACATCATGAGCGCTATACGAACTGGAAGGTTGGGCATCATTGGGCTGCTGGGCGCCATCCTGGTCGCGGTCCTGATTCTTGCGTTACCCGAATGGGGCGGGCTCGCGCCCGAAGGGAAGCGAATGGCGGCGATATTCGCCGTCGTTCTCATCCTCTGGGTCACTGAGCCAATCCCCGTCGCGGTGACGGCGCTACTCGCCGTGGCCCTGCAGCCGATGTTCCGGGTGGCCGAGCTCTCGAGCGCATTCGGCGCCTTCATCAGTCCCGTCTTCTTCTTTGTCCTCGCGATGTTTGTGATCGCGCAGGCGGTCGTCAGTTCAGGATTGGACCGACGCTTTGCCCTGTGGCTCCTCTCGAAGGCCGGCACCGATAGTCGACGGGTCGTGGTGGCGTTCATGGTCGGGACCTGTCTCATTTCGACAGTGATGTCGGACGTGCCGGCGACGGCCATCTTTATGGCGATCGCGCTCGGCTTGTTCGACCAGATGAAGCTCACGCCGGGCCGTTCGACGTTTGGGAAAGTGTTGATGATCGGAATCCCGGCGGCGGCCCTGATCGGCGGCGTGGCCACACCCGCGGGCAGCTCGATCAATATCCTGGGCATCTTCTTTATCCGGGAATATGGCGAGGTCACGATCCGGTTTCTCGACTGGATGGTGATCGGCGTGCCGATGGTCCTGGTCTTGTTGCCGGTGTCGGCCTGGATTTTGTTGAAGTGCTATCCGCCGGAGATGGACACGATCACGCAAGTCGGTGACGTGCACACTGAACGCGAAGGTCTGGGTTCCATCACGCCAAAGGAATGGAGAGTCCTCCTGGTACTGGGCACGATGATCGTGCTCTGGGTCTCGAGCACCTGGGTCGAAGCCTTCGATGTCGTGCTCATCAGCATCCTTGGAGCCGTCTTCTTCTTCTTGCCGGGTATGAACCTCTTCACCTGGAAGGAGGCTGAACGCGGTATCGGATGGGACGCGTTACTCATGGTCGGCGGCGTCACATCGCTGGGGGCGGCGTCAGTCGAGAGCGGTCTGGCGCAATGGATCGTCGACGGATCGATCGGCGGCGTCGCGGACTGGAGCGCGGTCGGTATTGTCGCGGTCATCAGCGCCTTCGCCGTGGTCGTCCATCTGGTGCTGCCGATCGGACCGGTCATCAACGCCGTCCTCATCCCGCCCCTCGCGCTTCTCGCCCTCTCCAGCGGACAGAACCCCGCGCTGTACGCGCTCCCGGTCGCCTTTACCGCGTCGTGTGCCTTCTTGCTCCCCCTCGACGCCGTGCCGCTCCTCACCTACGGCAAGGGCTACTACCGCATGCTCGACATGTTTGTGCCTGGCGCGTTCATCAGCGTGTGCTGGGTCATCCTCATTACCGGACTCATCGTGGTGTTGGGGCCGCTCGTCGGTCTCCTGTAGCCGGCCGACATCGGCGTCGACGCACGCGAGCGGCGCGGTCGCTGTCACGTGACGTGTGTCGGGCGTTCCGGGGGATCAATAGCGGAACAGATACGAGATCTTGCCAAAAAACGCGCGGTTGGTTCGCTCGTAGCGCTGGAGCGAGAACACGGAATCATTGATACGTGGCCCGTTCTGATAGCGATCATCGTATCCAACAAAGACCACCGTACCCGCGTTCATGCGGTAGGTCATCAGGACATTGTTGCCAAGCGTCACGCTTTGCGTGTTGTGCTCCAGGATGTGACGCAACAAGAGCCGGTTCGTGAACTGGTAGGTCGTGCGGCTGCGGAAGATCTTCACGTCAAACACTTCCGTGTCGTCCAAGGGGTCGACAAAATTGCTGGACACCATCGTGAAATCGTTCCGCAGTCGCGAGGTGATTTGCAGACGGAAATTGACGTTCCCGATAGTCGACTGCCCGAGGAAGGGGTTGATGGTGTCGAAGAACACGCCGTCCCCCCAGTTGTATCCACCATATATCGACACGACCCGTGAGCTGATCACCCCAAAAAAGCCATACCCCGTCTTCCGGAAATCGATCTCCTGAAAACGCTCCAGGTCACGGTTGACCGTGCCCGTGATCGACATGTTGTTACGGAACGAGAAACTACCCTGTCCTGAGATCTGTTCGTCTTGCAGCACACCCGTGTGGTCATACAGACGCAGATAGGTAAGTGACGGCCCCCACGTCAAGAGCGACGACTCCGGCCACCAGCGATACCCCAGCGTGCCGGTCATTTGACGAAGGTCAACCCGAGGCAAGAACCCGGTGTTCGTCTCGAAGTCTGGGCTGATACTGCTGTAGGCCGCGCTGTAGTTCAGGTTCCGCCCTTGCCGCGCGAAGTCGGCTTCAAACACTTGCCCGGTCAGTTTTTGTCCCGGGGCATCCGTCAGCTCGCTGGCCTGGGTCTGGGACCCCACGGCCAGAAAACTCATCCGATGCGTCCGCCCCAAACGAAACCGCCCGTCGACACCGGCCACCCGGTTATAGTCCTCGTCAAATTCGCGGGCGGTGACGATCGCGCCGAGATACGATTCGGAATAGAGGTCAAACCGCGCCCGACCGATGATGGTCTGCGCGCTCGACCCAAACCGCGAATCGTCGACATCGTCAAGACGCCCCGCGGCCTCGTCGTCCGCGACCATCACGCCGAGCGTGGTCTGCCCGACTTTGCCGGTCAACTTGGCGCCAAAACGTGGATCAATCACCGTCCGGGTATGCACCAGCGTCAGGGGCGTCGCGGTTTGAAAGATCTCTTGCCCCTCCAGAAAAAACGGACGCTGCTCGGGAAAAAAGAGCGAAAACCGTTGATTGGTCGCCACCTGTGGCCGGTCCGCCTCGATCTGGGAGAAGTCCGGATTGAACGTCATGTCCGCGGTCAAGTTTGGCGTCAGCCCATACTTGAACCCCAGACCAAGCTCACCAATCGGGTCGCCCGGGTCATAGACCCCAGAATCGGAATCGAGCGAGCCAAACCGCACACCCGTAACCTCGGGCAGAATCTCGAGGTTCCGACTCTGGGACAGACTCGCCAGCCCATCGAGCTGCCCAAATTGCGTCAACTGGCCAGCGACACCCCGCGATATCGGCGACCACGACTGTGCTTCGGACTTTCCGCGGATCACCCGGATGATCTGAAATCCCCACTGATGCACGTCGCCCGACGCGCGCGACGGATACCGGAGACTCTTGAACGGGATCCGCATTTCGGCCGTCCACCCGTCCTCGACAATCTGGCCGCTGGTATCAAAGAGCGCATCCCATGATTGGTCCCCTCTAATACCGAACTGCCCAGAATTCCCCAGACCACTGCCACCACCCCGACGCGTGCCGCTGCTCCGGGTGGCGGACGAGCTCCCGCCCGATCGGGAAAACCCGGTGCTGCCATCGGCATTGACCAGCGAGTCGGCCTGGACGCCGTAGCCGTTCACCTCGAACTGATACGCCCGCTGCTGATCAAGAAAGGTATCGAACAGCACGGACATCCGGTCGTCGCCCCGAATCTCTTCGCGGTCGGCTCGGTTCACCCGCATAATCGCCGGGTCTGTGTAGTGCGCATAGAACGCGAAATACATGTGGTCGTTGTCATACGCAATCCACACCTCGGTATCCTCCGAGGCCGGGGCGCCTTCGACAGGGGCGATCTGGATAAAGTCCGTAATGTGGGTGGCGGTCTCCCAGACCGAGTCGTCGAGCCGCCCGTCGATCCGGGGCGGCTCGCTCACACGGCTGACGACGGCGATGGGCCGAGGCCTGACCGGCGACGCGGCGAATCCCGCTGTGCCTCGCCGCCCAGAGGCAAACCCTGTCCCGGGGACGGCCGCTGGCGGCTCGTCCCCCAGCGCCAATCGACCGGTGGCACCGTTTGAGGGTGAGATCGCCCTGGCCTCAGCTGGACGGAACGGCAACTGCGGCTCCGCGCCGGACGAACCAGCGCCTGGGGCAAGCGCGGTGGACGCTGGAGCAGTGAGCCGGGCGGCAAGCTCGGCACCGATCTGGTCTTGCACCGCAAAGAGATCCGCAAACGCCCCGTCGATTCGGGTCGTATAGTCGACCGTGTCCGACGTCGTATCGACGACGCGAATGATGACACGCAGTTGCTCGCCCACCCGTTGAAACGACCCCCGAATGGACCAGGGCTTGGCGCCCTCGATGTCGGTCTCGACGCCGACGACTGCGAGGCCAGCATTCTGCAGATCTCCGACCAATGTCTCGGCAATACCCAGCCCGATCCAGTCGTCACCGGGTTGGCCGCTGAGGTTGTCAAATGGCTGTACCACGACCGGACGAGGCGATTGGGCCCCCGCGTCAAACGCGCCCGCGAGGCAGACGACGAAGACGACCACGACCCTCCGAGCCAATTCAAAGATCTTCAGCACCCGACATCTACTCTATCAATACGACGCACAACACGACCTCAACCCCGTGCCAAAACCACGAAACGAGTATCATGTAGCGGCCTTCACGCTCGGAGGCAAAGGTCCAAACCGACCGCGATGCAGTTTGTCCACTGACGTCGCAGCACACCAGACGAGAGTATTTAGACTTCCGGAGAGGGGACGCAGGAGATGAGCGACGTGTTGTCAGGAGCCGAATTCAAGCAGCAACTACGAGATGGTACGCCAAAGCTAGGCCTGTTTCTGAATTCCCATAGTCCAACCGTCGCCGAGCAGCTGGCGCACAGCGGCTACGACTGGCTGCTTGTGGATTCTCAGCATGGCCCGATGGGATTCGAGACGCTGTCAACCATGATCGGCGGTATCGGCAATGGCGGCGCAAAATCTCTCGTGCGAGTGGCGGGGTGCCATGACCGTGGCGGCATCCAGCAATCACTAGACCTGGGCGCGGACGGTGTGCTCGTGCCCTACATCAATACCGCCGACGAAGCCCGTCAAGCCGTCACCTGTTGCCGCTACCCCACCGCGGGCACCCGTTCCGTGTATTTTCCGCAGCGGAGTATGAACAAAGCCGGGCTGCTGGGTTACGCCGGGACCGCCAACGACAACGTGATCGTCGCCCTCCAGGTAGAAACGGCCGACTGCATCAAGAACATCGACGAGATCGCGGCTGTTCCGGAAGTCGACCTCCTGTTCCTAGGGCAAAACGACCTCTGTATGTCGATGGGGCTCTTTGAGAAATACCAGTTCCCGGATATGTATACGTCCGATGAGCTCATGGACGCGACCGACAAGTTGCGCGCGGCCGCCGCGCGCAACAACGTCATCCTCGGCCTCTTTCTCTTTGGCACCGCCCGCGTCGGTGAGTTCCTGGAAAAAGGCTTTCCGCTGATCAGTCTTGGCAACGATCTTCATCACATCCTCACCCAGACCGGTGCGTACGTGGCCGACGTCGAGAAGGTCTCGGTAGAAAAAGGCACACCCTGGACGCGGCGCTCGACACAACTGCTGTAGCCACGAGAGTCCCCTCTCTGGCGAAGTCCTGAGAACACACCGGCTCCTCGGCCTACCCGCACGAATGCGGTCAGTCGAGGAGTCAATCCTCTCTTAGGAGCTCTTCGGATGCCGCGCTCCACCGTTGCAATCCTCAAGACCAAACCCGCCACGGCCATCACCGACTATCACGAGCTCCTGAACCTCGCTGGTTACCAGAACATCGTCGACCCCGCGGTGGACACTGCGCTCAAGGTCAATATCTCCTGGCACTTTTTTTTCCCCGGCAGCTCCACCACCCCCTGGCAACTCGATGGTGTCATCCGAGCGCTGAAGAAGGATGGATACGCCCCCGAGCGAATACACGCGTGTCACAACCGGACCGTTGTGATCGACGCCCGGTTGGGCGAACGCGAAAACAAACAGCTCGATGTCGTCGAGGCCCACGGCCTTCGTAACGTCCATCTCTATGAGGGCGAAGAGTGGGTCGATATCCGCGAAGCCGTCGGCGACCTCACCGAAAAGTTCTTGTCCCTCAATGATGTCTACCCCAAAGGCTTTCTGATCCCGCGACGGTTTATCGGCGAAAACATCATTCATCTGCCGACCATCAAGACCCACGTCTTCACCACCACCACCGGGGCGATGAAAAACGCGTTTGGGGGATTGCTCAACGAGCATCGTCATTGGACCCACCCCGTGATCCACGAAACGCTTGTCGACCTCCTCCGCATCCAGCAAAAGATTCATCGCGGAGTCTTCGCCGTGATGGATGGAACGTTTGCAGGTGACGGGCCGGGGCCACGCTGCATGGTCCCTCACACAAAGAATGTGATCCTGGCCAGCGCCGACCAGGTGGCGATCGACGCAGTGGCGGCCAAACTCATGGGCTTTGACCCCCTGAAGATCAAGTTCATACGACTCGCCCACGACGCCGGTCTGGGATGCGGCGACCCGCGAGAGATCGAGATCGTTGGGGATTCGGAGGCCGGCCGCGAGAACTGGCACTTCGAGGGTCCCTTCAAGAAAATGACCTTCGCGTCGAAAATGCAGCACAAGATCTACTGGGGTCCGCTGCGAAAGCCGGTTGAATGGTCGCTCAAAACCGTGCTTGCCCCGTGGGCGTATCTGGCCAGCGTTCTCTACCACGACACATTCTGGTATCCCACCAAGGGACGCCCCGTCATGCGCGCCGTACTCAATAGCCCGTGGGGTCGTCTTTTTCAGTCCTGGGGCAAGACCGCCGCCGACGACGCGGGGTATCAGCTCGACGACGCGCAGGGAGACGTGCCTAACGTGCGGCGCACCGGCTTCCGGGCATTTCTCACATCATTCGGGATCCTGGGCACCTGCCTCACCGAAGCCCCCGAATTTTCCGACAAACGTCGTCGCGTCTCGTCGACCCCGCCCTCCTGACGTCCGTCGGCGAACTCTGCCACCTCCCCGTGCCGGAGAGCCGTCACATTCTGCACCACCAGCCGGTCCAGCGACATTCGCGCCCGAGAGGTTTGGTGCGAGACCCGAGTCAACGACGCACTGGTCCCCCGTGTTTCTGAGGGCCTCTGCGTCTTCCTCTCGCCCCGCGCCACGCTCGCCCCAGACCGGCGCCAAGGTCGGGCATACCGATTGCGATGCTCTCCGCTGTCTACGTCTTGGTCAACCGGTAGAGAGAGGAGACATACATGCTTGTTCGTTTTTCGCGACTCACTCTAGGGACCACATTGGTGACGGTTCTGAGCGTCCTGACTGCGGCGCCTGTCGCTGACGCCGGCCCCATCATCCGAGAGCTGTACTACCACGCGGCAGGAGGACCAGATTCGGCGGGGGTTTTTACAGAGCTATTCGGAACCCCGGGTATGCCCCTAATCGGCTGGTCACTGGTGGGGGTCAACGGTAGCACTGGGCTTCCCTATCGCACCATTGACCTCACCGGTGCCGTGCTGCCCGCGGATGGACTGCTCCTCATCGCATCAACATCGGCCGCGGTCGCCCTCGCGGCCCTTCGTGACTTCACCGCCAACGTCGACTGGAAAAACGGCCCTGATGCCGTCCGCCTGCTGGACCCAACCAGCACGGTCATCGACGCGGTTCAATACGGCAATGCCGGCCCCAACAACAACGGGCTCGGACTCTGGGCCCCAGACCCACCGGCGGGGTCGAGCCTCTCGCGAGACATCTTCGGCACCAATACCTTCGACAACTTCTCCGACTTCTCAATCGGCCCT
>CAUZIB010000065.1:0-27393 GCA_963579735.1 Vicinamibacteria bacterium
GTGCGCCCCTTCTTGACCAGCCGGGCGTCAAACTCCGGTGGCGCCGCACCTGCTAATCGCGCGGTGATATACCAATACTCCTCTGGCACAAAGGCTTCGATCTCGGCCTCCCGGTCACACACGAGTTTGAGAGCCACCGATTGCACTCGTCCCGCGCTCAACCCGCGACGGACCTTGTCCCACAGGATCGGGCTTATCTTGTAACCGACAAGGCGGTCCAGGACCCGTCGTGCCTGTTGCGCATCAACCATCTTGAGGTCGATCTCGCCTGCTTGGTCCAGCGCGGCCATCACCGCCGGCCGGGTGATCTCGTTGAACATGAGCCGGCTGACTTTGCGCTTCTTTGTCCCCAGCTCGTTGGCGAGATGCCACCCAATCGCCTCACCTTCCCGGTCGGGGTCGGTCGCGACATAAATGTGGTCGACCGTTTTTGCGGCGTCCCGGAGTGTCTTCACCACCTTCTTGCGGGCCGGAATGACGTCGTAAGCGGGGGTAAACCCGCTCTCGATATCGACGCCAAGTTTGCTCTTTGGCAGGTCACGAATGTGCCCCATCGAGGCCACAACCTTGAAATCCCTGCCCAGATACTTATTGATCGTTTTCGCCTTCGCCGGAGACTCGACGATCACCAGTGCTTTCGCCATATCAGTTCAACCCTATATCTAAATCGACCTCATCCCTGCACGCGACAATAGTGCCCCGCCCTCGAACGCTCGATGCGTCCGACCAACTCTAGATCGGTCAACCCCACGAGAACACTCGGTCCACTCAGGCCGGTTTTCCTGACCAGTGTATCCAGCGTCGTAGCATTCAGCGAGTTCCATCGCCCCGAGAATGACCCCGACCATCTCCGCTGGAACTCCGTTTCGCCGCGCCAGTGCGATGCAAGTCAAACGCCCCCTTATTCCTCTGATCCGGCACCCGGTCCCCCATCTCCGGGAGTTCTTCAAGAATATCGTCCGCTGTTTCCACGAGCTTTGCGCCGTCTCTTAGCAGGGCATGCCCACCCCGGTTCCGACCCGAGAGCACGCTGCCCGGGACGGCCATGACCTCTCGTCCCTGTTCGGTCGCCACCCGCGCGGTAATCAGGAAACCGCTCCGGCGCGCGGCCTCCACCACGACGACCGCCGCCGACAATCCGCTAATAATCCGGTTTCGCCGCGGAAAATGGATTCGAAGCGGGGGTGCCGACGGTCCGAACTCACTCACCACGACCCCGCAGGACGCGATGTCTCGCGCGAGCCCTGCATGCTCAGCCGGGTAGTCAACGTTCACTCCGCACCCCAGCACTGCGATGGTGCTACCCGGACCGCACAGGCCACCTCGATGAGCTGCGCCGTCCACTCCACGGGCCATGCCGCTCACTGTCGTGACGTCCCGCGCACTAAGCTCGGTTCGCAATTGCTCGGCCACGAGGCAGGCGTACCGGGAACCGGCTCGAGACCCGACGAGCGCTACGCCAAGGCACTTGAGACGCTCTCTTCTTCCCCGCAGCCACAACACCGGCGGCGGGTGAATAATGTTGGTCAGACGGGTTGGATAGTCCAAATCACCATACACCACTGTCTCGATTTGAGCCGCCACTGTCTGACGAACCGCCTGCTCGGCGCGCCGCTCGGCCCGGGTCAGTATGGCCCCCAAGACGAGCCCACGCTCCCGAACGCGCGTGGCCAAGACATCGGGAGCGAGAACCCGGCGCTGGTCGGTGCCACCGGACGGAGACGGGTCAACAGTTGACAAAATGTCTCGCGCACGCCGGGACCTGAGCAGCATGGACAATACGACGGCATCAAAGAGGTGCACCTGCTGACGCTTGACAAGATCCGCGCCGGATACCCCAATGGCAAAGCTCTCGACCCGAGGGCGACAACTGCTTGCGGCGCGTATCGTGCGTAGCTATAGTGAAGGTTGTTCCTATGCGTCGGCGACTCATCGTTCTTTGGTTCCTGTCGTTTGGGGGCGTCGCCCTCCTTTCTGGAATCGGCACGTTCGGGGCACAGGACCGGACAGAGGCAAAAGAGCAAGTGGAGTTTGGTATCCGCGTCGCGCAGCGCGGGCTGTGGCAGGAAGCCATGTTTCGTTGGGAACGAGCCACAGAACTCGATCCGGGCTACGCCGCCGCGTGGAACAATCTCGGTATCGCGCATGAGCACCAGGGAGATTTCGATGAGGCGCGGGACGCCTACGAAAAAGCACTAGATCTCGAGCCCGACAACATCCTTATTCAACAGAACTACGACTTGTTTAGGGAAATAAGTGACCGTGTCCAGAATGATCGCTAGGCCCAGACTTGGCGTACTCGGTGTGGTTCTGCTGAGTGCCGCCTGCTCAAATTTCTATGAAGTCCCCGTCGAGACACCGCTTCAGCCAAAACTCGACGTTGCGCGATTCCAGCGCATCCTCGTGGCCGGTTTTGTGGCCGGCGGCACAGAAGACGTGAATGCCAATCTCGAAACCGCCCGCCTGCTGAGAAGTCAGCTCCGGACGAATTCGCAGCTGCAAGTTATTGATTCCGAAGTGATCGAACTGCGAAATATCGCAGAGCAGCGGGCTGACTTCGTCCTTCCTCGAAATGGGTCCGATCTCGAGGAGGACCCACTCGACAGCGGGTCTGACCTCCCGGACACCGAAAGTGGCGAGAACGCCGAAGAAGTCGACGAGGGCCTGTCGGAGGAGGATCTCGAGGCCTATGAGCACATTTTTGCTGATGCGAGCTATTGGCAACAGCTCGGGGAGGAGTTCCAGGGTCCGCTCATTGTGACGGGCACCGTGCACTTCGCACCGCTTCAACGATCGGGCATGGTCTCGCGCGAACGCGAGATCTATGACTCCTTTGGACGACGTCAGGTCACACCGATACGGGCATATCGAGATCGCCGGGGGTTTGTCCTCACCCCAAAGTTCATCTTTATCGACGGCGAAACCGGCGCCACACTCTATACGGAGCGACACCGTGAGGAGGTGCTGTATGACTCCTCGCAGAACACACCCGCCCTATCGTCGTACTTTGAGCTCATGGACCGCCTCCTGCCATCTTTCCTGAGCACGCTGAGCACCGAGAGCATTCGAGGCACCAGGATGCTCCTGAAGTAGGACTATGCTATGCTAATGGGCTGGTTGTGTGGCCTCTGACACTGGTCTCGGCACGTGGTCTCCACGCATGGTCCCGAACCGGGGACGAGACCTGACCATTCTCACCAACGGATGGCAAGCGTATTTTTGGCACAGTCCACGAGCGTGATGAGGAGCAGGAGCTGATGGCGTACGCGATTATCCAGAGTGGTGGACGGCAGGTCAGGGTCGAGCCCGGCGCAGTGGTCGCGGTCGATCATCTCCCGGATACAGAAAAAAACGATGGTGATGGTGACCGGAATATCACCTTTGACAGGGTTCTGTTTCTCGGATCAGGCGACAACGACGGCAGTTTTGTCGCGGGTTCACCACACGTCGCTGGAGCCCGGGTCACGGGTATTGTCGAGGGCGACGCACTGGGCAAAAAGATCCGCGTGTTTACAAAGAAACGACGGGGCGGGATGCGGCGCACAATCGGCCATCGCACGCAACTCACCCGCATCCGCATCACCGGCATTGAGACCGCGTAGGTCTCGAACAACGGGTCTCCAGTCTAGGATGGACTGACGGGGCCGAGCCCGAAAAACGCGAGCCTCCGGACTATCCGTGTCGCGGAGGAGCGAATCGGAAAATAGTGCATCGTCAGTCGAATCACCATGGCACACAAAAAAGGTCAGGGCAGCTCAAGAAACGGTCGTGACAGCCAAGCGCAACGCCTGGGTGTCAAGCGGTTTGATGGCAATATTGTCAAAGGCGGCGCGATCCTCGTGCGGCAGCGCGGACGTCGATTTCGTCCTGGGCTCAACGTGGGACTTGGAAAAGACGACACCCTCTTCGCCACAGCGGCGGGTCGCGTGCAATTCGAAAACCACGGGTCACGCGGGCGTGTCATCAGCGTGCATCCGGTCAACTAGTGCACTTTTCTCGTGTCCCGCGTGAGTGATTCCTTACATAGGTCGCGGCGCGCGACGCCCGGCTGGACAGGCGCGACGAGGGAGAATATTTGGCATATTCGACCGAGAAGCAACGCCACCAGAAGGGATGCCCGGTCCGGGACTTAGGTAAGGAATCACTGACGGGGGCACTAAACCCGTCAGCAGGTCTTTGCCCTCTGGGCAGGCGCGACGAGGCACACCATGTTCGTCGACCACGCCGATATCACCATCGCGTCCGGCGACGGCGGAAACGGGTGCACGAGCTTCCGTCGCGAGAAATTTGTACCTCGGGGTGGTCCTGACGGGGGCGATGGGGGTGCCGGCGGCTCGGTGTATCTCTCCGCGAGCTCGCATCACAATACCCTTGTCAACTACAAATTCAATCCACGGTTTCGGGCGGGACGAGGTGCCCATGGGACTGGGGCCAACCGCACGGGTCGCGCCGGACGCCATCTCACTCTCGATGTACCAGCAGGCACGATTGCCTACGAGAAAACCGACACGGGGCGTGTCCGGCTGGCCGATCTCACTGTGGTAGGCGAGCCGGTACTCGTGGCCAAGGGTGGTTGGGGAGGCCGGGGCAACCAGCACTTTTCCACCGCGACGAATCGCGCGCCGCGGAGATCTGAGCCAGGCGGACCAGGGGTCGTTCGAGAACTCAGCCTCTCGCTCAAGCTGCTCGCAGACGTAGGACTCGTTGGCTTTCCGAATGTCGGGAAGTCGAGCTTGATTTCTCGGCTCTCGGCCGCGCGACCCAAGGTCGCCAATTATCCGTTCACAACACTCACGCCGCATCTTGGGGTCGTCGAGCTGAGTGACGACCGCAGCATAGTCCTGGCGGACGTCCCGGGATTGATCGAGGGCGCCCATCGCGGAATCGGACTCGGGCACGGATTCTTGAGCCATCTCGAGCGAACCCGTGTGCTCGTGCATCTGGTCGACGTGTCTGGTGCCTCGGGACGAGATCCGGTAGACGATGTCGAAGTCATCGATCGAGAGCTCGCATCCTATCGAGTGTCGCAAGCCGAAGCCATCGGGGTCGCGCTCGCCGACAAGCCACAGCTCGTGGCGGCCAATAAGATAGATGCGCTGGACGAGCCGGACCGACTCGAGCGGCTGCGCGTCCATCTGGAAAAGTCCGGTGTCCCACTATTTGCGATCTCGGCGGTCACCGGTGCAGGAGTGTCTTCGCTGGTGGAAGCAATGTGGAAGATGATTCATCAGGAACCAACCACCGAGGACGATCGCGAGGAGGACGCTGATTGGTGACGTCAGGTCGCACTGGTGTCCTCGGGGGAACCTTCGATCCGATTCACCTTGGTCATCACGATGTGGCCATGGCCGCGCGGGCGGCGCTGTCGCTGGACCGTGTTCTGTTCATTCCATCGCGTCGCCCGCCGCACCGGACCGAGGCACAGGGAGCGACGGCCACCGACCGGCTCACGATGGTCCGGCTCGCAGTGGAAGACGACGCGGGTTTTGACGCGTCGGACCTCGAGTTCCAATCGACCGGTCCGTCGTTCACGTCACACACACTGTCCCGGCTGGCCGACAAGATCGCACCGTGCAGAATGTTCTTTATCATCGGGGCCGACGCGTTCGCAGATATTGCCACGTGGCACGACTATCCTGACCTTCTCGACCAAAGCCACTTTGTCGTCGTCTCCCGACCTGGTTATCCGGTCGCGGCACTGGGTCGAGTGCTCCCCGACCTGACGTGGCGTATGGAGCAGCTGACCAACGCGTCGCCGCGGTTGGACCACCCCGAGGGTACGCGTATCTGGCTCGTGGACGCGGACACCCGAGATGTCTCATCATCAGACATCCGGACTCGTCTAACGACGGGTCTACCTATTGACGGACTCGTGCACTCCTCAGTCACCGCCTATATCACTCGCCACGGGCTCTATGGAGCGACCTCGGACACATCCTTGCATGCCTGACATCAACGCCAGCTCGCCGCCTGCGTCGAACGTTTCCCCACGCCTGCCGAGTCTCGTGCAGTGCACCGTCGACGCCGCGCGGGACAAGAAGGCGCGAGACCTCGTGGTGCTCGACCTTCGCGACTCGGAGGCGTTTACTGACTACTTCGTGGTGTGCTCGGGCCGGACCGGGCGCCAGGTTCGGGCGATCGTCAATGAAATCCAAAAGCAGCTCCGAGCAGCGGGTGGCCGATCGTCACACGTCGAAGGAGACCGCCACGCCGAGTGGGTGCTGCTCGATTGCTTCGATTTCGTCGTCCACGTCTTCACACAGGAGATGCGGCGTTTCTACGACCTGGAGCGACTCTGGGGCAAGGCCACGCGCATCGAGTTCCGGGACCCGCCCCCAAGACCACCAGCCGTATGAGCCCGGGGCGATCCGGCCCGCAACAGCCATCCACTTCTGGCGGCAGGTTGGTCGACGGCCTGCTCGGGGTGGTCTGGGCGCCCCGGTGCGCGGCGTGTGACAGCCTCCTCGCCGAGCCTACGCGGGGCGCCGTCTGTCCGCGTTGCTAGGACCGAGCAACCGGATCGACACGCGGGTCAAGAAGACCGACTCAGCAGACGTCAGGGCTGCCCTTCTTGAGTGTCGGCCCATATGAGGACACACTGCGATCGATCATCCACGCCTTCAAATACGACAGTCGGCGTTCTCTGGGCCGGCCTCTGGCGGACCTGATGCGAAACGCCGGAGGAGACCTGCTCAGCACTGCCGATTTCGTCGTCCCGGTCCCATTGCACTGGCGGAAACAATGGCAGCGAGGATTCAACCAGGCCGAGGACCTTGCGCGTCACCTGGGCCCGCCTGTTCTCGACGTCCTCCGACGAGTCCGGGCGACGCCTTCTCAAGCATCGTTGTCCGCGCGGGGTCGGCATCGCAATGTGAAACGCGTCTTCGCGCTGTCAGCACGCGGTCAGAAGCCCGCCCTGAACCTCCCGCGCGGCGCGCCCGGCCAACAGGAGAGCCAATGCAATCCGCGATCGAAGGATCGTCGTCGTCGACGACGTGTATACGACGGGAGCCACGCTGACCGCGTGCGCTCGTGTCCTGGTCGACGCGGGAGCGGAACGGGTCGCGGGCCTTACGATTGCCGCAACTCCACGAGCCGCGTCACATCTGCTGCGACCTCGTCCTCCGACTGCTCGCCGTCGACCGTGACCCAGCTCGCCTGCCGGGCCTGTCGCAAGTAGCTCTCCCGGACGCCAAGCTGGAGGGCGTAGTCGCGTTCGTATCGGTCACGACCGGTCGCCTTTCGCTCGAGTGCTGTCTCGGGCTGAATGTCCAAGAACACGGTCAGCGCCGGCTGAGGTAGGAACTGTTGAATCGCCTCGAGCCATGCAACATCCAGCCCCTGCGCCTCACCATACGCAAGACTCGAAGCGATGTATCGGTCGCAAAGCAAAGTGATGCCGGCGTTCTGCCACCGGTCGAGATCGGGCTTGCGCTCGTGCCGATTCGCGACATAGAGCAACTGCATCACGTCAGCCCCATAGTCGCGCTCGCCAGCCAGCGCTCGCGCTATTTCCTCGCCAATAGACGTCCCATAGTCCGGAAACGAGACGACACGCGCCTTCTGGCCCGTTGCCCGCAACCGGTCGCGCAGATGTTTCGACTGGGTCTCTTTCCCGCTCTGATCGAGCCCTTCAAAAGCGATCAGCATATTGATGTCCGCCTACGAAACCTGTCGCCGCTACAGTTCACTAGTGCACCGCCGTCGAGATGAGGTCAAAGCCCAGGGTTCCGAGGGCCGCCTGGTAGTGCCGCGGGCCCGAGGATTGACTTCATCTTGACGGCGGTGCACTAGATCTCCAGCGCAAGCATGTCGTCTACCGTCTGTCGACGGCGAATGACCCGAGGGACACCGCTATCGACCAGGACCTCGGCGGGCAGCGGGTGGCGATTGTAGTTCGATGCCATGGCTGAGCCATAGGCGCCCGCGTCTCGGACGACGATCAGATCTCCCACCACCGGGAGCGGCATAGGGCGGTCCGTCCCGAAAACATCGCTGGTCTCGCAAATCGGTCCGACGATGTCGCAGCGCACCTCCTCGCCGGGCCTGGGCGCGGGCAGCTCGAGACGATGATTCGCTCCATAGAGCGCCGGTCGCAACAGCTCGCTCATTCCCGCGTCGACCACGACGAAGTATCGTCCGACGTCTTTTTGCTTGACATCAACCACCCGTGTCACCAGCGCCCCCGCCGGCCCAACAATCCAGCGACCAGGCTCGACCACCAAGGTCAAACCGGTGGACTTCACGGCTTCCACGAGACTGGATGCATAGGCACCGGGGCTTACCGACTCGGCGCCGTCATACGGAATCCCGAGCCCTCCGCCCAGGTCGAGGTGCTCCAGCTCAATCCCATCCTCGCGGAGACGCATCGCGAACGCCGCGACAACCTCCCCGGCGCGCCTGAGCGGCGCGAGGTCGAGCAGTTGCGACCCGATGTGCGTATGGACCCCAGCCAGGTGCAGCCCTGGCCGACCCGCCGCCCAGCGGAACACGACCTCCGCTTCCTCGAGCGGGAGGCCAAACTTGTGCGACCGTTGCCCCGTCGAGATGTGCGGATGTGCACCCGCTGCTACGTCAGGCTTTACACGCAACGCGACCCGCGTGCGTACGCCGGCCGCTTGGGACAGCTCGTCGATCCGCTCGAGCTCTCCGCGGGACTCCGCATTGACCGCGTGCACCTGTAATCGTACGGCCAGTTCGAGCTCAGCTCCCGTCTTGCCGACGCCAGTAAAAACGATGTCGTCCGGACTGAACCCCGCCCGCAGCGCGACCTCGATCTCGCCTCCGGAGTTGGCGTCGACGCGACCGCCGAGCTCGCGGATGAGCCGCGTGATGCCCAACGTCGAATTCGCTTTGAGGGCGTAATGGATTCGATGGGGGTAGGCGCCCAAAGCGTGGTCCAGCGCCTGATAGCGATGACGGATCTCCGTGGCGCTATAGACATAGAGCGGGGTGCCTTCTCGCTCGGCCAGCCCGTCGACGGACACGCCGTCACAAGCAACAGGGAACGTATCAGCGCGCGCGGAGGACTCGTGCATGGCAAACCCAACATTGTACACTGCGAACCAGTGGGTTCCGCCACTCCACCGACCGTTTCCACTGACGAGCTGATCGAGGCGTGCCTAAGAGGCGACCAACGCGCCTGGGATCTGATCGTGACGCGATACCGACGTCGCGTATTCAACATCGCCTACAAGTTCGTTGGGAAGCATGATGAGGCCGAGGATCTGACCCAAGAGATCTTTCTCAAGATCTACAAGGCGCTTGCTACTTTCGATCGTCGAGCCAACTTCCAAACGTGGCTCACAAGCGTGGGGCGCAACCTCTGTATCGACCACTACCGTAGCGTCCGACAAGAACGCGAAAAAGTCGATAGGAACGTCGACGCAGCCGACCTCTCGCCGGTCGCCGGCGGCCCCGACGCGCTCTCAAGATTGCACCGCCTGGACCGGCGCCGGCTGCTCCGCCGCGGTCTGCTCGCGCTGCCGGACAATCTGCGCCAGGCCGTGCTCTTGCGAGATATCCAGGAGCTGTCGTATCAAGAAATCGCCGGACGCTTGACCCTGCCCGAAGGCACGGTCAAGTCTCGGATAAATCGCGGCCGGAACGAGCTTGCCCGTCAAATCGTCAGACTCGAACGCGAAGAGGCCCTCGCCGCCGAGTCCGGAACCGCGTTGGCACAGGCCTCAAGTGGAGCTCAGGAATGAACCTCGTCACCGAGAGTGCTCAGGGCGTCACCATTGTACGACTCAGTGAGCCAAAACTCATGTATCCCATGCTTTCTGAGTTCTCCGACGCGGTGTCCGACCTCATGACCGGCGGTCAGCCAAAAGTGATCGTCGACATGACGAAGGTCGTCTATATCGATAGTGCGTCTATCGGGTGTCTGATGGATCTGTATCGCCAAGCCCTGCAGGCGGGAGGTCAACTCAAGCTGGCCGGCGTGCAGAAGCGCGTGAAAACCATGCTGACCATGACGGGCACGCTGAACTTCATCCAGTCGCATCCGAGCGAGTCGGACGCGCTCAGCAGCTTTGGGGAGTGACCATGCGCAGCATCACGACCGCGACCGGGGTCACCATCAGCCTCGACGGCGATCTGCTGGCCGTGCTTGAGGCTCTATATCGTGAGCTCGCGTCGGCCGAGCGTCTCGAGCACACCTTCGAGGACACGATGACGGCCATCGGCCACATCATCGACCAGATGAATGAAGACGAGCGTCGGGCCTATCTGACCGAAAGCCTGTTTCTCAACACGGTCACGTATGAGAACGAGAAGGCGGGTGCCTATCTGAAGAAGCTCACCTAGACGGAATCCTAGTGGACTGTCGCCGCCTCCCGTTGAGAGCGTCAATGCCGGCCCGACTCGTGGACTGTCGCAGAGCAGGGTTGCGCCTCGGGCCCCAATAGCCAGCGATCTTCCTCGTCGCGTCTTGCCGACCAGCCGCCACGTGCCGGATGCACTGTCAAGCAAGACGGAGACACTACGCTAGTGTCCCGGGTCAGTGATTCGTGCATACGTCGCGGGCGAGGCATCCCGTCTGGCGGCGTTGCCAAGCGACGGCCCGCTCTCCATGGGCGGGCGGGCCGAGACGAGGACACTACACTAATGGCATGTCCCTGAATCATCTGGCCACCCGTTTCACCTGCACCTGGCCATGGACGACGCTCGTGTTGCTGTGCGACGGTCGGATTGTCTGCGGTTGCGCCGACCCGTATGCCCAACGCGTACTGGGTGACTGCAGAACTCACACGCTCTCGGACATCTGGCAGGACCTGACCATTCAGTCTCTCCGCGACGACCTACGAGGCGGCGGGTCGACCTTTTGCGGCGACTGCCCATTGAAATTGCCGCTGGACCTCGTCGCCCCATTGCAAGAGACTGCGGGAGACCCTGGTGCGTTGCCGACCCGGCTCTATGTCGAATGCACTGCAGCCTGCAATCTGTCATGTCTGGACGCCTGCTGTGCGCCCGAAACCGGCATCACTCGCACGCGAGAAGCGGGCATGCTGGATGTCGACCTGTTCACTCGCGTGATCGACGAAGCCGCGAGCTCGCTAGTGCGGGTCGACTTCTTTAACTACGGCGAAGCATTCCTTCACAAACGCGCAGTCGAGATGTGCGAATACGTCAAAACGCGGTATCCCCATATTTACTTGTATACGAGCACGAACGGCCTTGCCTTCGACGAAGACCGGGCCCGCGCGCTTGTCCGCAGCGGGATCGACGAAGTCACGTTCTCGATCGACGGCGCCATTGCGGAGAACTACCGCATATATCGGCAGCGTGGTGATCTCGACCGCGCGCTCCGGAACCTCGAAGCCATGACCGACGAGAAGCGGCGGGCCGGCCTCGACGTGCCATTTATAAACTGGCGATACATTCTGTTCCGATGGAACGACAGCGAAACCGAAATGGACCTCGCCCGAAGCAAGGCGGTGGAGATCGGCGTGGACCGCCTCACCTGGGAAATTACCGATCATCCGGAGAACGCGTTCTCGATGCGGTTTGTCGAAGGAAGCCGTGAACTGGACCGTATCCGCCACGAAGTGTGGGACACAAGTAATCTCGGCAATGCAATCCCGGGTGCCACGCCGCGCGCCCGGATTGCCGTTCGAACCGGAGCCACACCGGCGCCATTAGTCCCCCTTCGCAGCCGCGCGGGCGAGACACTGCGGCTCGTACCGGAGGTCTCAAACTTGAGCGCTCGCCCTTTTGCAGCGCGCGCATCCTACGGACGACGTTTGGTGCGGCTGGGGGCCCAGCTCTGCGCGTCCGATGGCACCGTGACCAACCGTGACCACGCCCGCGCTTGGCTCCCCGCCACCCTCGAGCCAGGAGCAACCATCGACGTTCCGATCGATATTCCGACCCCAGACCACGCAGGACACTACGCGGTCAAGTTTGACCTGGTCTCGGAAGGGATCGATTGGTTTCAGGCGTGTGGTTCGGAGACGACCACGGTCCCGCTAGTCGTCTGGTAGAAGCCGCGTCGCTCGGCCCGACACCTCCTGGACCAATACTGGTCCAGTGGCGACGACAGGAGCCTCAGAAGATGTCTAGGATGACGCGAGCCGCTCCGTGGCCGGGACACCAACCGGAAGCTCCGAGACAGGTTCAGTTTCGGACTCCACGACATGCCACGACTCGGTCTCTTCCAGAAGCTTCTGCGCGAACTCCGCGTGCAGCGCATGTCCACCGCGATGAGCGACCAGGTGACCGATGATGGGGTAGCCGACCAATGCCAGGTCGCCGATGACATCCAGGATCTTGTGCCGGACAAACTCGTCTTCAAATCGCAACGAGCTGTTGAGCACCCCCGTTTCGCCGAGGACAATAGCGTTGTCGAGGGATCCCCCCAGCGCGAGACCGCGCTTCCGGAGAACTTCCACTTCTTTGAGAAAGCCGAACGTGCGGGCAGGCGCAATCTCGTCTACAAACGCGTCTTCGGTCATGCGCATCGTGCGCGACTGGTGGCGCAGCAACGGATGATCGAAGCTAATACTGTAGGTGACCTTGAAATGGTCAGACGGATACAGGGCGATTCGCTTGTCCCCGCGTGATAGCACTATCGGTCGCACCACTTTCAGGAACCGTCGCGGAACCGACAACGACTTGATTCCCGCTTCGTGGACGAGATACACAAACGACGCAGCGCTGCCATCCATGATTGGCACCTCGGCCTGGTTGAGCTCGACCACGACATTGTCGATACCCAAGCCGAGGAGGGCAGCGAGCAAATGCTCGACGGTCTCGACTGATGTGTCATCACGGGCCAGACCGGTGGCATAGTGCATCCCTGCCACATGGGCCACATCGGCGGGGATCTCCAAGTTGTCCAAGTCGAGACGCTTGAACACAACACCGTGGTCCGCTGGCGCGGGCCGCAGACGGAGCGTAACCTTCTGACCGGAATGAAGACCGATTCCAGAACACGCGACGGAACGACGAATGGTGCGTTGAGTGCTCTTCACCTCGTGCTCAATTTTTGCCTGCACATCGCAGACATTGAAGCAATATTCGTGCCAGCAATACGCACTAAAACATCACAGTATTAAGGCAATTTCTGAACAGAATTTATATCACTTCACAGTTTTTCAGCGCTAGGTAAATCAAGTGTGAGTCTTTTTTACCACAGTCCCGTGTTCAAAAACCGCGGTTCCCTGACCACATTCGGACTCTCTGATCACGGCCTCTAGAAGGCTTATCGGACGGAGGCCGGTTTCATAACAGAGCTAATCCCCTGTAAACCGCAATGTCTTGCAAACGTTCTAGGCGGGGTATCCGGCCTGCCGGCGTTACTCCTCATCCACAAATCACAAATCGCCCACTCGCTCCCTCGTGGTGCCTTGCCAGACGGGCGTCGCGCTCCGGGACTTATCCATGACATTGCGGCTACAGGGGCTAGGAGACTCTTGCGGGTGGAGCCAGAAGCGTCCGCAAGAAAAGACCAGTTTGCGATTCGGTCGACGTCGCAACTTCCTCCGGTGTGCCTTCTGCGACAATGCGCCCGCCATCGGCGCCCCCTTCCGGACCCAAGTCGATGACGTGGTCGGCCGATTTGATGACGTCAAGATGATGCTCAATCACCACCACGCTATTCCCCTGGTCCACCAGCTTATCGAGCACTTCCAGCAAACGCCGGATGTCTTCGAAGTGGAGCCCGGTGGTGGGCTCGTCCAGGATATACAGCGTCTTCCCCGTGCTGCGGCGAGAGAGCTCTTTGGCCAGCTTCACGCGTTGCGCCTCACCCCCACTCAAGGTGGTGGCTGCCTGTCCGAGAGCTAGGTAGCCGAGGCCAACGTCCTGCAGGGTGCGCAATTTTGTGGCGATTTGGGGAAAGTGCTCGAGCAACGGCAGCGCTTGGTCCACCGTCAGCTCGAGCACGTCGCCGATCGATACGCCCCGATACCGGATATCGAGCGTTTCGCGATTGTATCGGCGGCCCTTGCACTGCTCGCACGTCACATACACGTCGGGCAGGAAGTGCATCTCGATGGCTATGACCCCGCCCCCCTGACAGGCTTCGCACCGCCCCCCCTTAACGTTGAACGAAAAACGGCCCGGCTTGTAGCCACGGGCGCGTGCATCCGGCAACATGGCAAACAATTCGCGGATGAATGTAAAAATTCCCGTATACGTCGCAGGATTCGAGCGGGGTGTCCGACCGATCGGCGACTGATCGATCTGAATCACTTTGTCGACCAGATCGAGGCCATCTATCCCGTCGTGAGCGCCTGGATCGGCGGTCGACCGATAGATCGACCGCGCCAATGCCCGATAGAGGATGTCGTTCACCAATGTCGACTTGCCAGACCCGCTGACCCCGGTGACGGCCGTCAAGACACCCAATGGAAGACGCACATCAATACGCTTTAAGTTGTTCGCGCGAGCCCCGCGCACGGTGAGCTCTCCCTTTGTAGAGGCTCGCCGTGTCGCGGGAGTCACAATCGTGCGCTCGGACCTCAGATACTGACCCGTGAGGGAACCATTCGCTTGAGCGAGCAGGGCCGATGGCTCTCCTTGAAAGGTCACCTCGCCGCCATGCTCTCCCGCGCCTGGCCCGAGGTCGACAACATAGTCGGCCGACCGAATCGTCTCCTCGTCGTGTTCCACAACCACGACAGTGTTGCCCATGTCCCGCAAACGACGCAGGGTGCTCAACAGGAGCCGGTTGTCTCGCTGGTGCAACCCAATCGATGGCTCATCCAGCACATACAGCACCCCCGTCAAGCGCGAACCGATTTGAGTCGCCAGGCGAATACGTTGAGCTTCCCCACCGGATAGGGTCGCCGCACCGCGACCGAGAGTCAGATAGCCGACGCCAACATCCGTCAAGAACTCCAACCGCTCGCAAATCTCCTGCAGCACCCGGTCGGCCACCAAGGCCTCTCGAGACGAAAGCTCCATCGTCTCAAATGCCACCCGGGCGTCGGAGATTGGGAGGCTGACATAGTCGGATACCGTACGGCCCTTTACCCGAACCGACCGACTCTCTGGTCGGAGCCGCTGACCGCCGCACTCCGGACAGGAACCCATGGCTCGAAACGGCTCTAGTTTCTCCTGTTGCTCCCAGGTCCCTTCCTCGAATCGCCGGCGAAGATTTGGGATCACGCCTTCAAAATCTCGTCCGAACGGCTCCAGCCGGGCGCGGGTCGGGCGAGAAGACGACTTACCCGCCACGCTGCGCGCTCCCTTCCGCGGACCGGGTCCATACAGCACCAAGTCCCGCAGCTTCTGCGGAAGCTGGACAAAGGGCACAGACCCGTCGATCTCGTAGTGGGCAGTTAGACGTTTGATTGCGTCCCTCACCAGTTTCTGGTTCGGTGGCCCCCACGGTCGAATCGCCCCGCCCGACAAAGACTCTGTCTCATCAATCACGCGCCCAGGGTCAAAGTCCTCGACCGCCCCTAGCCCCTGGCACTGACTGCAAGCACCGTGCATCGAATTGAACGAAAACACCCGGGGCGTCAGCTCGGGAACGTTTATCCCGCAATCCACACAGGCCAACTGGCTCGAAAACAGCCGGTCCCCGGTCGACATCGTGTTGACCACTACGACATCATTGGCCAGGGATAGCGCGAGCGCGAGAGACTCGGTCAGGCGACGAGTGGGCTTTGACCGAAGGAGCAATCGATCGACCACGACCTCGATCCAATGGTTCCGCCGACGGTCCAGCTTCAGGTCATCCTCGAGTGACCGTATCTCACCGTCCACTCGAACCTTTAGAAATCCTTTGGCTCGCAGCGCGGCAAGATCTTTCTTGAATTCGCCTTTGCGACCACGAACCACCGGCGCGAGCACATTGATCCGCTCGTCTGTCGGGCCGGCCGTCACCGCCGCCACAATCTGGTCCACGGTTTGCGATGTCACTTCGCGGTCACACGACGGACAATGCGGCACACCGACATGAGCAAAAAGAAGCCGGAGATAGTCATACACCTCGGTGACGGTGCCAACGGTCGAGCGAGGGTTCGACCCGGTGGTGCGTTGCTCGATCGAGATGGCCGGAGACAGGCCATCAATCTGGTCGACATCCGGCTTTTCGACTTGCTCCAGGAACTGACGGGCATATGCCGACAGGGATTCGACGTATCGCCGCTGCCCCTCGGCGTACACGGTGTCGAATGCCAGTGACGATTTGCCGGACCCGGAGAGACCGGTAATCACGACCAGCTTGTCGCGTGGGAATCGGACGTCGATGTTCTTGAGGTTGTGTACGCGTGCGCCGCGCACATCGATCCAAGCCTGACGCATGAGGCTAGTGTCCGGCATCAACGATTCGTTGCATAGGTCGCGGCGCCCGGGTGGCCAGGCGCGACGAAGGAGAAGATTGGGCATATTCGACTGAGAAGCAACACCGCCAGGCGGGATGCCGCGCCCGGAACCTAGTCCACCGCCAGGCGGGATGCCGCGCCCGGAACCTAGTCCACCGCCAGGCGGGATGCCGCGCCCGGAACCTAGTCCACCGCCAGGCGGGATGCCGCGCCCGGAACCTAGTCCACCGCCGTCGAGATGACGCGGGACACTAGTACGCCGTATCGGAAACAGGAAAAGGCTCTCGTATGAAACCCAAGTCGCAATCGTAGCACGGAGCCGGTGGCAACTCGTCCCGCGCGGCGTCACCGAAAGTCCGGCGTCACGAAGCGCAGCGGCCTCAGGCGGAGCGCCGCGTCATCGCTGGCGGGGCCGGCGGGGCCGACGGTCTCGTCGACCGTGCGGCCTGCGGCCGAAAGCTGCCCTACGGAGCATGCGGTGTCAAAGGGACATCCACACGATACGCGGTATCGCTCGATACAACGACGAGCCCGCCCGTTGGGTCAAACGCGACGCCAATCGCGCGACCTGCCAACACTCGGGTCGCCGTGCCGTTCTGGTCGACCTGATAGAGACCACCGGCACCGGCAAGCGCCTCGACAACATACAAACTACCGTGCGCATCAAATGCGAGTCCCTGAGGACGCCCAAAACCTGAGCACAACACATCGACCGATCCGGTGTGGTCCAGACGATACACGGCGTCGGACGATGACAAAGTCGGGGCCGTCACATACACGGCGTCGTCCGGCCCCCAGGCCAGATGAAACGCGGCCATACTCGACGGGAGGGTCGCAAAAGCGGTCGCGTGACCGGCGGTCCCCACACGAAACACAGTCCCGGACCGGTCGCCCACATACATCGTGCCGTCAGGGCTGAAGGCCAGACCACAGGCTACGCCAAGGTCGGATACCACCGGCTCGAACGTCCCGTCTGGCTCAACTCGATACACGGTACCCGCAAATCGACTGGACACGTAGAGACGTCCGTCAGGAGAGAAAGCGGTCGAGGTCGCGTTTGTAATGCCGGTGACAAACGGCTCGCGAAAACCGTCGCGCCGGACTCGAAACAAAGACACCGGCGACTCTTCACCACGACTTCCGCTATAGGTGACATACATCGACCCCTCTGAATCGATGGCCGGGCTGTCCACCTGGTGCAGCCCGGTTGCGACGGGGGCGCCGATGTCGAGGAACGCCGTCTCGCCCGGGACACTGTCGACTCGAACGGGCGCATGGGTCTTGTCGACCCCGGCCGGAACCAGGACAGTACATGCTCGAGGCGATGCGCTCACAATACGGGCCGGCTGGTCACCAATCGTCACCGTCGGAAGGCGGTTGGGGTCTACCACCAAGCCGGTGCCTTCGATAGTCACGCGCGCGCCGGGTAGGGTCCACGACGGACGAATCGCGGACACACTGGAGTGATCTACGGCGGTCACCACGGGGCGGACTATAGCTGGATCTCACGACCACGGCGACGTATCGACCACCGATACGGGCCGCCGTGTTGTGTTGTATGTCGAACCCAAACTCCCGGCATTCTGTCTCCTCACGACCGGCGAGCCCGACGCGTAGCTCGACAGGTCAACTTCGTCGCACGACGACGCTACGGCTCGAGCTCGACGTTCCAATACAGGTAGTCTCGCCAACTCTCGGGCGCACTGTCGATGCTGATCGTCAATCGGACGGCTGGGGCCCGAGTCGGACGGCGAGGCGCGCGAATGATACGCATACCTGCTTGAGCGGGCGTCCGACCGCCCTTCCTTCGATTACAGCTGACGCACGAAGTCACGATGTTTTCCCATACCTTGCGGCCACCCTGGGACGCTGGCACAACGTGGTCAAAGGTGAGCTCGGTGAGCGCAAACCCCCGGCCGCAATACTGGCACTCGTGGTTGTCCCGCGCGTAGATATTCGCTCGGGAAAACGGAACATGATTGAATCGACGTCGAATCCGAATATACCGAAACAAGCGGATGACCGACGGCAATCGGAAACTGACCGAGACTGACCGTATCTCTCGGTCGTAGACGGAAATCACTTCGACCTTGCCCTGGCACCACAGGGTGATGGCCTTCTGCCAGTCAACAACCTTGAGCGGCTCGTATGTGGCGTTCAGCAGCAGGGTCTGTTCCACGACGCACCTGTGGTGTGTCCTTAGAGTATCCTGTGGCGTCCCTGAGCCGACCATTCCGGCCCATGACGTTGCTCGTCTGCCTACGACCATCAACCGTCAGGCGCGGTCCAAGAGATGTCGAAGACAGCCGAGAACGACTCTATTCTGGGATCAGGCTTCAGCGACTGTCAAGGCGAGAACGCGTGTAAAACATTGTGGCACATGGGTTTAGTGCATCCGCTCCGGGATCGGTCGCATTGCGACGCAACTCGCGCGGCAAGCCCCATGGCGGTAAGAGGCCTCTCTTGATATGACCGGAGCGAAACTGGACTGGCTCGTGGGCAGGAAAAAACCTCGGGGCATCATCCTCGTCATGGCTGTTGTGGCGTCGGGTGCCGGCGGCTGCGTCGCCGACAGAGCCCCCAATCCGCGCCTAGCACCAACCCTCCCTACGGTCGAAGACAAAGACGTAGCCTTCAGCGAGGACGGAGACGTCCCGCTCGCCGGGGATGAAATATCCAGACCTGATGCTCTGGGGCAGACCGTGACAGAGGAGGCCCTCGCGCTCACCGGTACACCCTACCGCTTGAGCGGAGAGACCCCGACCGGCTTTGATTGCAGTGGTTTTACCCGATATCTCTATGGTCGGCAGGGCATTGATCTACCGCGCCTGGCCCGCGACCAATATGAAGCCGGCCGCAGCGTCGAGCCGGTCACCGACATACGCCCGGGAGACCTGGTGTTCTTCTCGACCGTCGGCCCCGGTCCCACCCACGTCGGTGTGGTCGTGGACCACGACCAGTTTATTCACGCACCCAGTGCACGAGGCGTAGTTCGAGTCGAGCGACTCGACACCAGCTATTGGGCGCGTCGGTATGTCGGCGCACGCAGACTGACAGGCGGCGACCGCGCGCCCAGTGCCCTGGATCAGTAAACTCCTGCGACCAGTCGCGACACCGATCCCCCACACGAAAATCCGCGACAGGGGACTAGATACAATTGGACTGTCCACTAGTCCCCTGTAACCGGACGGCCCTCAACGACGACCTGAGGACATCGCCGGTCCTGGGCTGCTCGCTGACCGGGTAGCCGTTCATGATGGCGAGCGTGCGCGATCGCCTGCCACGTGTCGCCGGACTCGGCTGTATAGAGTGCAATCTCGTTTGGCCGAACGCTCTCGGCTTCGTCGGGGCTGAGCTCTCGAAACGACCGAATGCTCGTATTTATCATCTCCTCGACTTGCCGGAACGGCTCGACGGGCGCAAGACCCGCAAAGGCATAACTCGACTGACCGTTTTCGATATACGCAACCCGAGCCACAACCTCACCCACGTCGTCCACTTGCTGGCTGTAACTGGCGCTATACGCGTCGAGACCATTGATGTCGGTCTCCCCGCCAGAGACCACGCGGTAGCCAGATCCTTCGATCGATCGATCCGCCAACTGGGCCAGGCTCTCGCCCGGCTGTCGCTCGGCGAGCTGAAACAGCATGTACACTATCGGTGCCCGATTGCCTCGCAACAACAGCCTGCGGCGTGTTCAGCACCTCCCATCCCTCAGGGAAGACCATCGAGAACCGAAGGACTGGGTGCAGGAACGAGTTGCCTCGTACGACGCCATCCTCGGGATTGTCCCCAAAGCGCATACCGTCAATATGCTCGAGGTAACGTGCCCGATTGACCGTCCACGCGGTGTCCGTCTCGGCGAGCAAACGCTCGACGAGAGGCGTGACCTCGACAACGCGGGCCGCGGACTCTGGATGAGTGGACATCCAATTCGGCACGCCACGTCTATCCGCGCCCTCACTAATCCGACCGAGGGTCGACAGCATGTCTGCCACCCCCTCCGGGTGCCAACCCCCTTCGGCGGAGTATTCGGCACCCAGACTGTCGGCTTGCATCTCGTCGTCACGACCGAAACGCGCGGGTCTTCACGACAAACGGGCCCGAGACCCGGGACACATGATTTTCGTGGCCGAAGTCGGCTCTTCTCATATTCACACCTCTTCAAACCTTGATGCGTGCCCAGCCCTCCGCGGTCTGGTCGCGCTCTGTGCCGCCCCCGAAAAATGACGAGACCGTCGGTTAGACGACCTGCGAGGTCGGCTGCCGGAGCGTAGCAAGGGCAGCGGTCAACGTGTCGATCGCTTCGGGTGGGGCGGGCAACAGAGGCGGACGCGGTGGACCCCCAATATACCCCAGGAGGCCGAGCGCAGCTTTCAAACCCGGCACTCCATAGCGACGCGTGACAAGTCGGGCCAGCGGGGTCACTCGCCACTGGAGGAGGCGGGCATCGTCGATGCGACCCCCACGGACGAGGTCGTAGATCGAAACACACTCATCGGGCGCGACGCATGCAAGCGCCATAATCGCGCCATCGGCGCCACACAACAAGCTGGAAAAAAATGTCGGTGCGGAACCAACAAGCACCTGGAAGCCGGGAGCCGTTTCGTTCACCAACGACGAGACAAACCCGGCGTCGCCGCCGGACTCTTTCATACCAACAATGTTTGGATGTTCCGACAATCGAGACACCACCGAGACCGAAAGCGTCACCCCGGTCAGAGCGGTGAAGTTGTACAAAATCACCGGTACGGGCGACGCGTCAGCGACGGCGGCATAGTGACGGAGAAAAGCGTCCTCCGTCATCTGCGGTTTGAAAAAGCTTGGCGTCCGCACGAGCACCGCGTCGGCGCCACGAGCCGCCGCTCGCCGGGAGGCGTCAATAGTGGCGGGAGTCGATTCTCGCCCGGTTCCGACAATGAGTAACCGCTCGGAGGGAACCGCATCTCGCACCGTCTCGACAAACCGATCGGCTTCGGATTCTTCGACCAGCGCCGACTCGCCGTTTGACCCCAGCGCCACCAGACCCCGGAGACCTGTGGTCATCCAGCGTTCAACATTCCGCTTGGTGCCGACGATATCGAGGGTCCGCCCGTCATCGAGAAAGGGCGTCGTGATCGGTGGGTACACGCCTGACAGATCCATGGGGAAATTGTAGCCCCGAACTGGACCCAGCACCCTGTGGTGCAAACCGTGAGTGGTATCGAGACCGGCGAGGCGCCCGCCCGTAGGTCCCAAGGAGCGAACACGCACGCATCTGTGACCGACGGGCGACGCTGACAGACGAGATGCCGGACGTGCCCAGTAGTGACGTCACTTCTGGTTCAGGGGACGAGTAGACTCACTGACTCTGCGGTTAGTGGACCAGATCGGTTTCGGGCATCGCCACATACAGTAGCAGCCACTCGCATGTTGCGTGGTCGAGCACGCGCTTCGCGAAGGCGTCTGCGTCATCAACCTGACGGAGCGTTTCAACGACCGGACCCGGTGTCGTTGATTCTCCCCCTGGCCACTCGCGGCTGCTGTCGCCGGCCTGCTCCGAGAGTGCTTCCCCGCTCTCGATCGTCATTTTTCGGGGTCGCGACGACACACGGTCGATCAGATATATCAACCGCAGGTTATGCATCGCTTCGGCTCCCTTTGCCATATCTGTCCAAAACAAGGGCAATCCGCCGGCCAAGTACACTGGTCGACAGCACCGAATACGGATCCGTATTCAACCCGCACCGTCTTGGCAATCACGAGGCACCCGACCAGAGGTAGACAGCATTGTGCTCGACGACCCGTGGTTTTACGCGGCCGCCATAGTCGCGGTCCTCATCGTTGGCGTAGCAAAGGGGGGGCTGGGCGGTGGTATCGGCGTGGTGGCAGTCCCGCTGATGGCGATGGCGGTCAGCCCAATCGCGGCCGCCGCAATCATGTTGCCCATCTTGATGGTGATGGATGCGCTGGCCTTGCGCGCGTATTGGGGTCAGTGGGACCGACCCAACCTTCGCGTCCTCTTGCCTGCCTCGCTGCTTGGCACCGCGCTGGGGTCGCTGACCTTCGGGTATCTGTCCGCAGATGGGCTCCGAGCGATGGTCGGAGCCGTGTCCCTACTCTACGGCATTCGTTGGTTCACATCGACGCCGCCGGATGCCGCGCCGAAACCCTCGACGAGAGCGGGAGTGTTCTGGGGTGCGGCGGCCGCGTTCACCAGTTTCGCCGTGCACGCGGGTGGGCCGCCCCTCCAGGCCTATCTGCTGCCACAGCAGATGGGACGAACCGCGTTTCAAGCCACCAGCGTCGTCTTTTTCTTTGTGGTGAACTGGTCAAAAGTCGGACCGTATGCGTGGTTCGGCCTGTGGAATACGGACAACCTCCTGACGTCACTTTTGCTCATGCCACTTGCCCCAATCGGTATCGCGATAGGACGTCGACTGCATGACCGAGTCAACGACAAGATCTTCTTTGCGGTGGTTCACACGTCGCTTGTCCTCATCGGCGCCAAGCTGCTCTATGACGCCAGCGGTCTGTAGCCCACAATAACGCGCAGGGTCGGCGTGGACCCTCGAATGAAGAAGGTCTCTAGCGCTATTGCGGCTTGAGGAAAAGTAATAGCGCCGGCACGGCCAAAAACAGCGCATATTTCGTAAACTTTTCGCGTTTGGGCCTCCGGTCCACCCAGCGGAGTGCCTGTGTTTTCACACCGCGCGGCCAGCGTCCTGGAGAGCCGCTGAGGCTCCCGCCCGCCCCAGCGTCGGAACTACCTCCTGTTGAGCCCGTGGATGTCCGTCGCTCACACGCCGGTCGTCGGCGGTTGCTTCTGGTGTGGCAAGGGGTGGTTCAAGACCAAACAGTCCGCGACCGGCTCCCCGCCGATCACATGCTCTTGAATGATCCGCTCGAGGACCGGTGGATCACATTCACGATACCAGGAGCCTTCCGGATACACGACCGCGACGGGACCACCTTCACACAGACGGAGGCAATTTGCCTTTGTGCGAAGTACACCACCCCGCTCCGAGAGACCGAGCTCTTTGAGACGACGCTTCAGATAGGCCCACGCCAGAAGCCCGCGCTCTTTCTCACAACACTTCGGGACAGTCTGGTCGCAACACAGCAGGATGTGACGCTGCGCCACATCGATACCGAGAGCGGTTGCTACCTCCTGTTGACTGCCGAGGCTCCCTTTCTCGGCCGTTGTCAAACGGGTCATCACGGCGCCCACCGTCGAGGGGACATCAGCGCCAGGCATTTCTTCGACACGGGCGTCGGGGGGAGCCAAAACCGAGTCGCCGTGATACGGCGCAGGTGCGAGGCGAGGTCACCATCATTGCTTGGGATGTATGGGGCACGTAGGATAGCACGCACCCCATGCCCGCACGCCTCTCACGTCTCGGCGATTGGACGTCGGTTTTCCTCGGCACGATCGAACGCGTCGGCAACGCGTTGCCCCATCCGGCGACGCTCTTCGCGATCCTCGCGCTCGTGATTGTCATCGTCTCCGGCCTCGCGGCTGGCGCGGGCCTCGAAGTCGTGCACCCCGGCACGGGCGATGTCGTGCGCCCCGTCAGCTTGATGACCGTCGACGGCCTGCACCGAATCCTTACGGAAATGGTGACCAACTTCACGGGATTTGCGCCATTGGGGGTCGTGCTCGTCGCGATGCTTGGCATCGGGGTCATGGAGGCCAGCGGACTGATTGGCGGGGCACTACGTCTGCTCGTCCTGTCTGCGCCACCGCGCCTACTGACCTTTGTCATCGTTTTTGCCGGCGTCCTCTCGAACACCGCGAGCGAGATCGGCTATGTCTTGCTCGTACCGCTTGGCGGAATTATTTTCCTCGGCGCGGGTCGGCACCCAATCGCCGGACTCGCCGCGGCGTTTGCGGGTGTCTCGGGCGGATACAGCGCCAACCTCCTTCTCGGGACCGTCGACCCGCTCCTGGCGGGTCTCTCGGAGGAAGCGGCCCGAATCATTGACGACAGCTATCGCGTCAACCCGGCGGCGAATTACTTCTTTATGCTGGCCTCGACATTCATCGTCGCCGGCACCGGCACCTGGGTCACCGAGCGCATCATCATTCCCCGTCTCGGGGAATACGACGGACCAGAAAAAGATACTCGTCCCCCGATCGAGGGGTTGTCAGAGCCCGAACGCCGCGGTCTCAAGTTCGCCTTGGTCGCCGCGGGCGTGTTTGGCGCGTGGGTGCTATGGGGCACCCTCCCCGCAGACGGGTTTCTCCGGAACCCGGAGACCGGAAGCCTGCTCCGTTCTCCATTTTTGTCGGGTATCGTCGCCTTCATCTTTCTGGGGGGAACCGCGGTCGGCGTCGCCTTTGGAGTCGGGTCCGGAGCATTCAAGAGCGACAAGGACGTGATGGAGGGAATGGGTAAGACGATCAGCACCCTGGGCACCTATCTCGTCCTGGTGTTCTTTGCCGCGCAGTTTGTCGCCTATTTCAACTGGACGAACCTCGGGCTGATCTTCGCGGTCAAGGGAGCCGAGACACTCCAAGCCTCGGGACTAGGTGGGGTGCCCTTGATGCTCGCATTCGTGGTCCTGTCCTCGATCATCAATCTCTTCATGGGCAGCGCGTCGGCCAAGTGGGCGGTGATGGCCCCAGTCTTCGTCCCCATGTTCATGCTGCTGGGCTATACCCCGGAACTGACACAAACAGCCTATCGGATCGGCGACAGCGCCTCAAACATCATCTCGCCGATGATGTCGTATTTCGCCCTTATCGTGGCGTTCTTCGAGCGGTATGACAAACGGGCGGGGATTGGGACCGTGATCGCGACCATGCTGCCATACACACTAGCGTTCATGGTCGTCTGGTCGATACTCCTGGTCGGCTGGATGCTCCTCGGTCTACCCGTCGGCCCCGGAGCTGGTTTGACGCTCTGACGAACACGATCCGCGAAGGACCGATCTCTGGTACACGCCACTTTCGTCAGCGGACGGGCATTCTAGGGTCCGCCGACAGTGATTCATTGCCTACCTCAGTCGCGGCGCGCGGCGGCCTGGCCAGGGCGCGACGACCGAGAATACTGGGCATATTCGACCAAGAAGCAACGCCGCCAGACGGGATGCCGCCGGGGGACTTCGGCAATGAATCGCTAACGCGGAACACTAGGAATCGGACGACTGTCCCTTACGGAGCGGTGCGGCCGCTGCCATCGAGCTGCGCCAGACGCGCGCGAGCACGGGGCGCTACCCACGGACCGTCGTTGTGCCACAATCGGGCGGCGGGGTCCTGGGCGGCCTGTTCGAAGCTCCGCCGCGCCTGACCGCTAAACCGCGGACCCGCCTGGAGGTAGGCAAGACCAAGCCAGTACTGCACCGCCGCTCTTCCCACTCCTGGTCCTCCGCTGGGTATCCGCTCGATCTGACGTAATACATCCAGCGCACCGTCGAGGTCGCCCGCTTCGAGCAGGGTGGCGGCGTCGTTCAACTCCCATACCCAGGCTGGCTGGCCATACGCTGCTCGATCGAGGGTCGAAAATAGCCTCGCGGACGCTACCGGATATGCGATGGATTGGTCTCGCAGAGCCACGACGAAAGGACCCGCAGCCGGAGTAAGGGCCACCTCCTGGGCGCCCCCCGCTCTCGTGAACGCGATGGTGACTGATGCGCTCGCCGCCGATGAGACGACGGCGGCGTTTACCTCCGCGGCCTGAGTTACCGAGACGCCATTGACCGAGAGGATGACGTCGCCGACCTGCAGACCGGCGGTCTGCGCCGGGCCACCGTCGGTCACGTCTGCCACAAATGGACCTGACTCTGCGGCCGTATCGATCAGCAGGGCCCCTAGCCAAGGCCGAACTACGGGTATCTCTGCGAACCCTTGCCGCACAATTGAGGCCACGCCGGCAGCATCGCCAGTGGTCAACGAGACACGAAGCCGAGCGGGCAGCGATGTGCCAGGGGCTGAACGCCAGATCCACAAGTCCGCGTAACTCGCGGACAAATCATTATCCAGAACGCCAAGGACATATACCGCACTCGACACATCGCGGTCGGCTGCCACCTGGACCCCGGCCCAATCGATGAGGTCTACACGCGCACTGAACGGGTTGACCAACCCCCGCAGTGTGTCTGCATCAAGACCGGCCCCGGCGACGAGGGCCATACCCGCCTCGGTCTCGTTCTGAAATGTCCATTCCTCGAGCGCACCGAACACCTCGGTCAGCTCCCGCACCAATAGACGGGCCCCGACATCATCGCCGCCAAGCACCCCGAGTAGGGCAACCGTTGGCCGAAGACGCACGTCCACCGAGTACTCTTCTCGGTCCACGATGGTGAGCGCGCGCTCGAAGTAGCCGGCCACCGGGTGGGTCACCACCAAATCGTAGACACCGACGGGAAGGGTTACCCGCTCCTCGTTCACACTGATCGGCGGCGGCCCGGATGACGCGAGCGGCCCACCTCGGCGGTTGGCTTCGACGATTGCCCCCTCTGGCAAGCCTGGCATAACGACGGTCCCTTGGGCCCGCTCCAGCGCAAATTCAGTCGCGTAATCGGCCGCGCGTGCCAATGTCAGCTCTTGTCTGACCGTGCGATATCCGTCCATTGTCACCACGATGGTGACCACCCCTGGACTCAGGTTAGGCACGATAAGGTCGGCAGAGTATTCGCGACGGGGGTACCCGTCGATGATGCGTGAACGAGTGGGGTCAAACGAGGCGGAACCCACCGTTGGTCCGTGCTCCACCGTGTCGACATGAAGAGTCGCGCCGGGCGGGCGGGTAATCACCCGCAGCACCGCGCTGACGCGCTCGAGCGTAACCTCATACAAGGTAGGCACGTCCGTGCCGGCCGATACCTCGACTGACGCGCTGTGACCAGCGTATCCCGGCCGATTGACTGACAAGAGGTGCGAGCCGGCAGCGATCGGGACTGACCCCCGGCCGAGATCGACGATTCGGCCATCGATCTCGACCTCGGCGTCTCCGGCTTCCGGCGGGAGCACTCGTAGTTCCAACAGACCGACGAGCTGGGACCGCAGCGCGATGCATCGCTCGGCGAGCGGCGGCGACACCAGAGAAACGCCACATTCAAATCCGGGGTCCAAACGGATCGCGGTATCAAGACCGCCGTTCACTACGTCGTTCAGACCGAGATTGAATGCCGC
>CAUZIB010000066.1:0-26846 GCA_963579735.1 Vicinamibacteria bacterium
GGCCGCGAGGGCCCTATGATCACGAAACAGCCGGACCCCTAACCCTTTCCCCGCTCGGTTGTGCTTCGTAACGAACGGCGCGGGAAGCAGGCGGCTGGCGGCGACGATATCTTCTCGGCCAACGGCGGCAACCGTGCGCGGAGTGAGAATCCCGTGGCGTTCGAGGGCCGTGTATTGCGCGACTTTGCTCAGCTCGAGCCGCAGCGCCTCGCTATTGTTCAAGACGCGACGCCCATGCGCCTCGAGCCAGGCCAAGACGGCGGCCGTGTGCTCCGGGCCGTATCGATGGCCTCGCGTATGAGACGACGCGCTCATTCGGTTGTAGAACACTCCCTCGGGTGGTGCCTCCGACAAGTCCAGTAACCCGGCGTGCAGAAACCACTCGGTATACGGCAGCCCCCTCGCCTCAAAGGCCGCGCGGAGGGGCTCGACCCACGCGTCGTTCTCGTGGATGACGTAGATCCTGCTCACGGTCGAGCGGGCGATAACCTGGGTCGAGCGCCGCGTCGTGCCGGTGAGGGGGCTAGCGACAGACCGTGGCGACGCGGTGCTAAGTCTCTTCACTGTATGAGTATGATGCGACACCAATGAAGATCCACGATGCGCACTGTCATTTCTTCTCACGAGCTTTTTTTGCCGCACTGGCGCGAGAAACCGGCGAGCCCGCTGCGACCCACGCTGACGGGGCGACGGCGGTCACGAGCCGGCTCGGGTGGGACGATCCAGGAACCGACGACGACTTGGCCGACCGGTGGGTTGCCGCGCTCGACACACACCACGTCGCACGCGCGATGCTGATTGCGAGCGTTCCCACCCAACCGGCGATAGAGGCCGTCGGGGCCGCCGTGACTCGCCACCCACACCGCTTTGTGGGCGCATTCATGGTCGACCCGACCCGCCCGGAAACAACCGAGCTGACAGAGGGAGCCTTGCGCGCGTGGGGGTTTAGCTGTGTGTGTCTGTTTCCCGCGATGCATCACTACGCACTTGACGATGCTCGGGTCTCTGCGCTGGTCGATACCATCGAGAGACACGCGACCCGGAGGGCCGCGGTCTTTGTGCACTGCGGCGTGCTCGCCCTCGGAGTCCGCAAGAAACTCGGTCTTCCCAGTCGGTTTGACATCCGGCGGGGTCGCCCGCTCGATGTGCTCGCGCTGGCCCAGCGATATCCTCATGTGCCATTTGTCATTCCGCATTTTGGCGCAGGGTTTTTTAGCGACGCGCTCATGGCCGCCGACCTTGCGTCAAATATTTATCTCGATACGTCCAGCTCCAACGGCTGGACTCGCTATCATCCGAATCTGTCATTGGCCGACGTCTTGAGACAAACGCTCGCCGTCCTCGGGCCGGAGCGACTCCTTTTCGGGACAGATTCGTCATTTTTTCCAAGGGGATGGCAGCGATCTGTCTGGCGGGACCAAGCGGTGGCCCTCGAGGATTGCGCTGACTGGCCAGACGCCGTGACGAGGGTCATGACCGGCACGTTCGAGTTTTTGTTCGGGTCGACGGGATTCGAACTGGAAGATTGAGGGCAACCACAGCATAATAACCACCGACTTTCTGTGACCGGTTCTGGTCGGGGAGTAAGACCTTGGGAGGAAACAAATGAAACTAGACGTACAGCGCCTACGACGACGCTCGGGCACGCTGTGTCTCGTGCTCGCGTTGGCAGCCCTGGTCGTCGTACCGACCGTGGCCCAGGATCGTGGCACGCCAGACGGTGAGTGGCGATACCAGAGCGGGGACGCTTGGGGCACTCGCTACTCGGCGCTCGACCAGATCACCGGGGAAAACTTCGAAGATCTCGAGGTGGCCTGGGTGTGGCGCGGGGACAACTTCAGCCCGCATCCGTTCTATCTTTCGCGGTCGACCCCGAGCTATATCGATGGCGTCCTGTATACCGTTGCCGGGTATCGACGAACGATTGCCGCTGTTGACCCCTCGACCGGGGAGACGCTGTGGACCTACCGCGAGCCCAGCACGAAACGGTGGGAAGAATCGATGCGCGCCAGTTACGGCAAAGGCGTCGGTTACGCTGAAGTTGATGGGCGCGGAGTCATTTATGTGATCACGCCGGGATTCTTCCTGCACGCGCTCGATGCCAAGACGGGTCAGCACCTTGATGGGTTTGGGGCACCAGTCGGGATCCCAGGCTTTCCCGAGACCGGCGTCGTCGACCTGCTGGCCGACCTCGGCTATCCCTACGACCCGGTCAACGGGATTCCGATGGACATCGGATACATCACGAGTTCATCACCTCCCATCGTCGTCAATGGCACGGTCGTCATCGGGAACTCGCACGAGCAGGGCTACAGCCAGACCCGCATCGAGAACGTGCCAGGGCACATCCTGGCCTACGACGCGGAGACCGGCGCCAATAAATGGAAGTTCAATGTAATCCCGCAGACCGAAAGCGAGTTCGGCTTCGACACGTGGGAGAACGATGCTTCGCAGTGGACTGGCGACGTGTCGTCCTGGGCTCCGCTGTCGGCTGACAACGAGCGTGGCATTGTCTTTATCCCTACGAACGCACCGACCATCGACTACTACGGCGGATTCAGACCGGGAAATAACCTATTTGGCACAAGCACCATCGCGTTGGACGTCGAGACCGGTCAACGGGTCTGGCACTTCCAGACGGTGCATCACCCGATTTGGAACTACGACCTGCCCAACGTGCCCATCCTGGCCGATGTCACGGTCGACGGTGAAGCGGTGCCGATGGCCATCCAAACCACAAAGCAGGGGATGACATTTGCGTTCAATCGTGAGACCGGCGAGCCGGTCTGGCCGATTGAAGAGCGTGCCGTGCCTGCGTCGGCCGTGCCTGGCGAGCAACTGGCGACAACCCAGCCGTTTCCGACCCGCCCGGCGCCGCTCAACCCGCTGGGACTTTCCGAGGACGACCTCATCGACTTCACGCCAGAGCTTCGGCAAGAGGCGATCGAGATCATGAGTCGTTATCGCGTCGGTGGGCCGTATATGCCACCACTCCCGAACAACCACACCGAAGAGGTGCAGGGCTGGATCGGGTGCTCCGGGGGGCTCAACATCACCAACCCCGCGGTCCTCGACCCGGAAACCGGCTATCTGTATCAGCCGTCCGGTCCGCAGTGCTCGGGTCGTACTGTCCAGCCCGGAGCGGATGTGGATGACGGCGTACATAGCTGCACGTCTGAGTCTGGCGAGTGCACGACGACCGGCACGACGGTCTCCGAATGGGTGCAGGGCGGCGGTGTTGGCTGGGGCGGTCCCCAGGGGCTGCCGATCCACAAACCCCCCTACAGTAAGATCACCGCGACCAACATGAACACCGGTGACCATGTCTGGGAGACCACAGTGGGCACCGCGTCCGATCGCATCATGAACCACCCGGCGCTGCGCGGTCTCGACCTTGATGCCGAAGAAATTGGTGGCCAGGGACGGGCCGTGATGATGGTGACAAAGAGCCTGCTCTTTGCCACCGAGGGAATGCGGGGGCCGGCAGTACTCAATGCCCACGACAAAGCGACAGGCGAAAAACTGGGCTCAGTCGAACTCCCGGCGACGGGACAATACGGCATGATGACCTACATGCACGAAGGTCGACAGTTTGTCATCGTGCAGGTCGGTCAAGGGGGCACCTATCCGGGGTCACTGGCCGCCTTGGCGCTGCCAGCGAGCGAGACCGCGGGCGACGGCCACTAGACCGAGGCCGCACGCTCGGTTCGATCATCTCGAAGGCCCAGGGCGCTCCCTGGGTCTTTTTTTGTACACCGATCACACTGGCGAGGCGAAGCGCCGTGTCCCAGGCCTCGATATCCTTGGGCTCTGCCCGCGCGACCACGCCAAGAAACGAGTGTAAAATTCCCTAGTGCACCGACAGAAACGAGCCCCCAAGGAGAACGGCATGACGGAATTGAATAGCCAGTCCGGTCAGAGACGATCGACACTCCTCGCGAGCGTCACGCTGGCGATGGTCATCGGCGGTCTCGCCGTCCCCACCACACGCGCCCAGACCGCGCCCGAGGCAGTCCCGGACCTCGTCGGCACATGGGACGGCAGTCCCCGCTCGCGGCCGATCAACGGACCCGCCATGCCCTGGGTGCCGGGTCAGAATTTCCCCGTGCTGAACGAACGTGGTCTCGCCTACCAGGCAGCGTTTGATGAAGCGCTGGCGCCAAAATACGACTGCGTCCCATCGTCGTCACCCGCCTTGCAATACGACCCCTATCCCATGGAGGTCGTCCAATGGCCCGACCGCGTGATGTTTCGGTATGAAAAAGACGACCAGCTGCGCACGGTGTGGCTGGACGGACGAGAACCGACCTCGCTTGACTACAGCGTGCAAGGATTCTCTGTTGGGCACTACGAGGATGATTCCCTCCACGTCGAGACAACCCATTTCGTGTTCGATGTCACGGGCTTTGACGACTACAACGGGATCCCTTCGTCGCAGCTCAAGAAGGTCACGGAACGTTACTGGCGTGAGGGTGAGGAGCTGAAGCTGACGCTGACCGTCGAGGACGAAATGTTCCTACGCGAACCAGTGTCATACACAACCCGATGGCTCCCCGCCGCGCCTGGGGCCAAGCTGAGCGCCTACGGCTGCGACGCCGAGATCGCGCGTCTGGCAGTGAAGTATATGATTCCTAAATACCGCTAGCACGTGAGTCGATCGTTCATTCGCCCCAAACGAACAATGACTCACGCACGCGACACACACATGATGGGCGCAACGCCCGCCAGGCTCTGGGAGGAACACCCGTGAGACTCTTTTTTGTGTTTTCCACAATCGCGGTCGTCGTCGGACTCGTGGTGTCCGACGCACCAGCCAACGCGCATCACGCCAGCGCCCCGTTCTACGACGATGCGCAAGAAGTCGAAGCGATCGGGGTGGTCCAACGATTCGTTTTTAGAAACCCGCATTCATTTCTCTACGTCGAGGCCCCCGGGGACGCAGGCGAAATGATCGAATGGGAGATTGAGATGGGCGCCGCGGTGAGCATGTCCCGGCGTGGGTGGACTCCGGACACCATCAAGAGCGGTGACGAAATCCGGGTGGTCGGCCAGCCGTCGCGTGCACCCGGCACAACCGGGATGTGCTGCGCCGAGCTTACCCGGCCCGACGGCACCCCGATTCGCCCGTAGGTGCCCTCCTGGGAGCGCGGCCGGACGGTCACCGGTCGTGCTCCAGATCCCGGCATCGCATGGTGCTACAGGTGCCACGGTGTCGGATGGACACTTCATCGAGACTGGATACGGGCCGGATCGATGCCTCAATCGGCTCGCGCTCCAGGCTCTGGAGTCGATACATCTTGGGGCCGCGCCGCAGGTGCAAGAGTCGACGCGAATCGGGTCGTGCAGGTGCGGCGGCCTTTACCTCATCGGGTCGCGCCAAGCTCGGGATACCAATACGCGGAGTGACAGGCTTCGCAGGCGAGGTCGAGGTTCGCCCCGGCTTCGAGTAGTGCGTCGACATCCGCCGTGTCGACGGCGTGAAGGATCTCGACACCGCTCGCATACAGACCCGAAACCAGTCGCGTCCACGTCTCGCGATCATTCGCCAACAACGATTCGATCTCCGCTGGCTCCAGGTCGATACCCGGCAATTCCGAGCGTGATTCTGGCGCGGCGACCGCTCTTCCCTCGATCAGCAGCAGATTCGTCGCTTCGATTAAGATGATCGCCTCGTGACGTAGCCCCGCCCAGTCCCCGTCCGTTTCGGGCTGGGTTGTAGTCGTGCCTGCCGCTGTCACTTCCGTGACGACAGCGTCCCACACCGCGTCCGCCGCCGGGTCGATAATCGACTGCATGATCTCTTCGATCGTCGCCGTTGGCCGAAATGCGGGGCTCGGTGTGGACTGAGCGGCGACAGTGGCACCGCCGTCGAAGCAACCAGCGACCGCAAGTGGTCCGCACAAAAGAAACAAAGCAAGGATGGGTGTCTTGAACATAGCGTAGCGTGGGAATTATACGGTGAACCGCGCGCTCACCATCCGCCCTTTTCGACAACACACGTCAGTGTCGCAGCGTCGTGCGACCCCTCGGTCCGCCGCGTGGTGCACCGACGCGCCGGCCCCCAATCTCCGGCGCGGGCGCTGGGTCAAGGCTGAAGCAGGCCGGCGAGACACGCCGACCCCCCGTCGAAGTTCTTCGCCGCACCGCGTGGACAAGGGTCGGGCACCGCGGCCCATAGGTGCCGCAGCGCCGTCTGAACGCCCGCACCGGACCAACGTCCGCAACCGGACCAATGGACCAACGGACAACAGAGCCATCTCCCACGGCATCGTGCGCTTGGTATGACGCCGACCCTAGTCGGCGACCTCCGCGCCGGGATTTGACCCGCACTCCGTGGGAAGCGGGTCGCCATTTATAGGAGCGGTGTATCTTCGGCCGGCGTGCGGTCCACCCACCGCGCCATTTGCTCGTTGTAGCGCTCGCCAACAGCGGCATCGGGTGGAAAAAGCGCATCGAGCTCGGCCACATCGACCGGGGACAGGGCGACTTTGACCGCGACGGCGTTGCTTTCGAGATACGAACGCCGCTTCGTCCCTGGAATCGGAATGATGTTCTCGCCTTTGGCAAGAATCCAGGCAAGGGCCAATTGCGACGGCGTGGCCGCGGTTCGTGCGGCAAACGCCTTGAGCTGGCCGACCAGCTTGAGGTTGATGTCGAAGTTATCGCTTTGGAAGCGCGGGAGCCGCTTTCGTAAGTCCGCGTCGTCAAGGGCGTTGATGGAGAGCAGCCCCGTCAGGAATCCGCGACCAAGAGGGCTGAACGGAACAAAGGTGATGCCAAGCTCGCGGCAGACAGGCAGGACACCACCCTCGGGGTCACGCCACCAGAGGGAGTACTCGCTTTGGAGCGCGCTGATCGGATGGACCTTGTGCGCGCGACGAATCGTGATTGGCGCCGCCTCCGATAGCCCGAGGTAACGGACTTTGCCAACGCGAACGAGCTCGGCCATGCATTCGACCGAGACTTCGATCGGTGTCTTTGGGTCGACTCGATGCAGATAGAAGAGATCGATCACGTCTGTATTCAACCGCCTCAAGCTCTCGTCGCATGAGCGTCGAATCGCACCCGGCGATCCGTCGAGACCGCTCGGAACGCCGACCTTCGCCGCCTGAATACCGCACTTGGTGGCAAGCACGACTTCGCGTCGTCGATCCCGGATGGCACGACCGACCAGTTGCTCGTTCGCGCCGTTGCCGTAGACCGCCGCGGTGTCGAGAAGATTTATCCCAAGATCCAACGCGCGGTTCAGTGTCTTGATCGACTCCTCGTCGTCACCCGGGCCATAGCTTTGCGACATACCCATGCAGCCGAGGCCAATCGCGGAAACCTCGAGATCGCTGTTGCCCAGAATGCGTCGCTTCATTGAATGGTCCTACTGAATGGTCCCACCCCGGGTTCGCGGCACAGGGTGGTCGGTTAGACCAGCCCCCCGTCCACTTTTATCGCGGGCCTGATAGTGCTGGCGCTAGCGACTATGGTCGCGCACAGCACAACCGTTCTTACTCGGCCAGTTCGCGTCGGCCGCGTTCGAACAACCGTTGAATCCTGCCACTGGCGCGGTAATCTTCGAGAATCCGTGGCCGGGGACTGCCACCCAAGTCCGCGATCATGTAGGTGAGCGTCGCCGCCATCACGATGCCTTCCTCGGTATCCGTGTCCTTGAACCGCGTGGCGAACTCTCTGAGCACTTCTACAAACGACCGCTCGTGCCACTCGCGAACCGTCGCATCCTGACCGAGAAACTCTTCGAGGATGTCCGTATAATCCGCCGGCGCGGGTTGGTGCCAAAACGACACATCAGTCCCAAACTCTTCACGATGCGTCGGCAGGTAGAGCGTAGCGCGGGCTGGCACCCGTCGCACCAGCGCCGGGTTAAAACGTTTGATCTCGTCTTCTGACAACGCCGTCGTCCGCACAATCTCGGCAAGCGACGTGCTGCGTGGCACCCGAGTGGCAAAGATCTGGGTCTGCGGCATCTCGGCCATCAGTCGCCGCACATTGAAGATGTTCCCAAACACCATTTCCGCGTAGCGAAACGACCGCGGTCCGTAGGACCGAACCAACTCTCTATATCGTGGAATCGAAATCTGCCGCAAGTCGCGCGCGAACTGTGATCCCATCAAGTACTGCTCGCGTATATTCTCCGCGCCCAATCGCTCACCGTTGATGAGGATGCGACCAACATTGACGCCGCCCGCGTTGTGCTCAGAGAGCGCCGGGATAAAACTGTCATACATCGTCGAGAGAATGGTCAGATACGCAGCGCAATACGAGGCCTGGGTCGTCTGGTTGTAGCCCTCTATGACATGAGGCGACAGTCTCTTGAGTTTGTTCCAGTTCCTGGGCAACCACTGGCAAAACCCCAAGGCCCGCGCACCCGAGCGCACCCGCCCGTTCCAACCCGACTCGAGAATTGCTTGGGCGAGCCCGATTTCGGCGGGAACGCCAAAACGTTCGTAAATGCGACCCCATTCCGCCAGAAAATCGCCGTAGCGCTGAGCGTTCGGCAGAAAAAACAGCCCCCTCGTCGGATTGTGCACGACTGGGCCGACAACCTCTGTCAGCACCCGCTCGACTTCATCGCGTCGGGCACTCAGACGCCGCGGCAGTCGTCGCTCCCGGAGGGCCGGAGCCAACGAGGCGTCGGCCCAGTCACCCTCGGTCGCCCAGTTCCCACCGATGGGAAATGCCGCGAGGAGCCGTCCATCCGCTGCGCTCCCATAGGCGATGTTGCCGTCGGGAATCGTGAAAATATGCTGCCAAAATGGATAGCCGGGACGATATGCCTGCACGACCTCAAGGTCACCCTCGAGCCGCGTCCGCCCGTGGGCCGCAATGGCCATTCCGGAAACGGGGGTGACCGCGGCGCCTGGATCCAGCGTGGACATCGCAGGCGTGGCGAGCGCGGTTTGCGCAGTCAGGGGGAGCGTCGGTCGCATCCAGACGGCGGCGATGACGGCGACAATGACACGGGCTGCGAGCTTGTATCTCATAGAGCGGGACGCAATCGCCGACGCGCCCCTGGGGACGCCCCGAGAATCACGGCATTATAGCGGGTGCACGTGGGCCAGCCCCAGATTTTGTTCGTCGTCTCTCGTAGAATAAGCGGCATGCTAGCGTTTTTTACGACTCGAACCCCGCCACCAGCGAGCGCCTCCAACCGGCTCCGGCGTTCCACGGCCATCGCCTTCCGAGTATCCACTGTCCCCGCTGTATCCGCCGCCGTCATCACCTTGGTCGCGTCTCTATGCGTCATCGTGGCCCCCGATACACACGCGCAAGAAAGACGAGTCGCCAGTCCGACCGGTCAGTCGGCCACCGAGATCGGCGCGATATTTGACGAGCGTCTCGGTCATGTTGGCGGGCAGTGGATTGATATCCGATACGGGCGGCCCATCAAACGCGGTCGCAACCTCTTCGGCCTCTCCGACTCGGCGGAAGCATTGAATGACGGTGCCCCGGTGTGGCGGGCCGGCGCCAATGTCTCGACCCAGCTCACGGCAGAACTCCCCATCGTGATCGGTGACACCACCGTGGCGCCTGGCACCTACACCGTCTTTATCGACCTGAAGCAAGAGCCGTGGACGTTCATTCTCTCCAACTGGCCTGCCCAGGTAGGCTACGACTACGAAAACACGGACGCGCTCTTTGGGGCGTTTGACTATACCGCAGACCGCGACGTCGTTCGCACGCCGATGACCCGAGAGACACTGCCATGGTCGCTCGACCAGCTGGCCTGGCAGTTCTTGGACGTCACGGACAGGGGCGGGCACCTCGCCGTAATGTGGGACCGCGAAATGGCATCGATAGCGTTTGCGGTGGGTCCCTCAACCACCCCGTAGCAGGGTGTTGCCCCTCTTTGCGCCTTCTCGCAGGCAGGAGTCCTCCCCGTTCGTCTCACCGACTGAGTCGCACCGGGCGCGCTGGCGAACTAGGGGACTGTCGTCCCCTAGTCCGGTCCGTCGGCGATGACGTAGTTCAGCCAACCGGCGGTATTGGGCGCCTTCTTGGCCGGCCGAAAGTCAGAGGTGTTCTCGTCGTCGGAAAAATCCCAGAGGACATCGACATTCCGAAAGCCGGCCGCCAGGAGGGCCTCCGCCACCTCGACCGGTGAATACAGTCGCCACGCGTAGCTGAACGCGCGCTTCCAACGCTTCCCGTTCTTGAATTCAAAATGGATGTGACACACCGCCTGGTTGTCAATCGGATTGAAACGTGCCTGGTCCCAGATGTAGCCAAACGTACCATTCGGGGCTTTGACGGTCCGTCGTTCCTTTAACGATTGCGTGGCTTCCCACCCACCATAGCCGTCGAGCATGAATACGCCGCCCGGAGCAAGGCTTCTACGCGCACACCTGAAGTACTTCACAAGCTCCGACACCGGATGGAAGAGGTAGGACGAGAAGTTGAACGCCTGGATGATGTCCGCTTTGGGGCTCGTCACGCTGCGGACGTCTTTACATCGGAGCTCGATCCGACTCGCGGCGTCCCCGAGCGCCGCGACATTGTGAGTCTGGGCCCAGTCGAGCGTGGACTGATCCAGATCCAACCCGACTGCCTGCGCCTTGGGATGTTCCTTCACCCAGGCACAGGCGACCGCCGCCGTCCCGCAAAAATCCTCTCTTAGCACGAGCGGGCGCCGCCGCCGCCGGCGACGGTATTGCGCGATGGCGATCTCGACCTCCGTCGCCGGGTCTTGAACCGACAGCTCGTAGAGCTGATGCTTATCGGCCCGCTTCCGAGAGAGCGTGAAGTTCTTGGCCATCACGTGCTAGTCAGCTATATGTGTGATTCGTGTCGGGACTTCCCGGCGAGACATGCCGCCCTCGAGCGTTGCTCGTTGGTCACACCTGCCCAATCTGTGCTTTTCCTCCTGTGCCCTCCTCGCGTCTTGTCTGCCGGGGACTGGACCACGACGTCGCGGAACGAATGAGCCATACGGTCCTCGGGGGTCACGGCGCGGGAGGATACCAACCGGCGTCGCGGAACTCGATCGAGGTGCCCTCCAAGGCGTCACGAAACGCCTGAATGGTCGCCGGAGTATCTTGCGCCCCGGTGGGCGACCCGGTCTGCGACGTGAGCCAACGGGCGTACCCCTGATCGTAGTGGTTGAGATACACGACTCCGGGATTAAACGTCTTTACACACTCAGCGACTGGTCGAGGTCGCATCCGATCGACAGGAAGGTTCATTGGCATGAACGCGACGTCGATCCCCTTTAGCGCTCGGATTTCTGGCACGCACTCTCCGACCCCGGAAAAGAAAATTCGACGACCGCCGAGCGTGATGACATAGCCATTTGCCTCACCTTGAGGATGAAACGGCTGACCCGGCGTCATGTCATATGCTGGGATGGCTTCGACCTCGATGCCGGCAAACGTGCCACGCTCGCCGTTCGACAAGACTGTGCCTTCTGGAAATCTGGCGTGCGCGGCCGACGTAAGAACCACCGGGGCGCCGGCTTTCCGAAGCTGTTCTATCGCGACGAGATCAAGGTGATGCCCTGGATCGTCCGTCACGAGAATCAAGTCGGCCGTGAGGGCGTCGGAAAGATCGCCGGCGCTCCATGGGTCCACCTGGATCACCCGTCCCGCGTGCTCAACCTGCACGCTGGAATGGACAATCGGTGTAAACACGATCTCGCCGCCTTCGGCCTCGAGCCGGTGTTCGGTTTGCGCCCCTGCTGGCGCCGGGGACACAGCGAGCGCCCCAACGCTCAGCGATACGGTGAACGCCGCGGTCGTCATCTCACGCAGTAGCATGGAAACACCTACCCTTCACGTCTTCGGAGAATACGCTGATACGGAAACAGCCGATTCTAACAGTCGAACGCGGTAACACGGTATTAGCGCCACCGCCTGACTGCGGCCGCGCCAATGCCGTCAGGATCACGCGCTGGTGACAAGGACGGACGTGAGACAGGACTCGAGCGCGAGCCGCAGCCGACCAGACGAGAACGGCGGGCTCCTCCGCCGAGCGTCCCGCGCCGCGGTGTGGAACGCGTTACTCCTCCCTCTCCTGGCTGTTGCGAATCTGGCGCTCTCGGTCATCGTTCGCCGAGAGTTCGGTCTTCGCTCCGGCGTGTATGACGTCGTGCTCGCACTCTCATCGGCACTACTCCTCTATTCAAGTCTAGACATACCTTCGAGCTTGTCGAAGTTTCTTCCCGAAATACACGCATCGACGGGTCCGCGCACCCTTCATCGTTTTCTTTCTCAGGCGTCGCTTATCCGGCTCGGGGCTCTCATCCTCGTCCTGATCCCTCTCAGTCTATTTGGCGGCCGGATCGTGGCGGCGTTCGACCTCGGAATCGACGGGCGTGTATACCTCGCGCTGCTCTCGGTTCTGGTCATTGCCCGCGCCACGTTGGACCTCGCGGTCAAGGCGCTGAACGCATTCTTTGCCCAAGCGTCGTCAAACACGTTTTCACTCATACAGGCGGCACTTGATGTCCTCCTCGTCGGAGGCGCACTCGTCTCCGGCTCTCAAATGGTGGGTCTTCTGGCCGGCTTGGCCACCAGCGCCCTTGTCGTCGCCATCGGGAGCGCGTGCTTTGTGTCGGGGCGACTCCACATGCTCACTCGTCGAGACACGCCAACGGGAGCGCTCCCGTCGCGACGCGAGCGCCAGGACGGGCAGTCGTGGCTAGCCGGAGAAGGTACGCGGTTTTTTCGCTTCAGTATGTTTACGTACCCCTTGGGCGTCTTGGGATTCTTCTCCGACATGGATTTATCGCCCCGGCGCTCGCGCTGACACTCACGACGGGCCAAGTCGCCTTGTTCGCCACCGCCTTCAAGCTGTCATTGATGACCATGACCCTGGTCATCGCCGGATTTCGCGGCCTATACCAACGAATTTTTGCCCGTCTCCGCATCCGCAACGACCCCGCCCAGCTGCAACGAGCGTTCACGGTGCTGACCAAAGGTCAGCTCATCATTCTGCTACCCACGGGGTTGGGCTTCGCCGTCATGACTGGCGGCTATCTACTGTTGCTGTTTGGACAGGAATTCGTGCCGGCCGTCCCCATCACCCAGGTGCTTGTCTTGTTCATGTTCGCCTCGGTCGTCTTCAACGTGCCCGGTCTCCTCTTGACAGTCGACGAGCGCTATCGTGCGGTCCTGTGGATTCAGGCGATACCCGCCGCTGTCGCGCCGCTCTTTCTCGTGGCTGGTGCCACCGGGGGTCTGCTGGCGGCGGCGCGGTCGTATTCGGTGCGGCGCGGCTTGTCACGGCACCCGCCGCCTACGCGGTCTCCCGGCGTATCTACGGCCTGAGATTTCCCTGGGGATTTGCGTCCCGCATCGGCGCTGTCAGCGTGGTCATGGCGATGGTGGTCGCAGGGGGACGGGCGGCGTGGGACACGAGCCCGGCCGAGGCCATCGTGCTCTCCGGAGTGGGCGTGCTGGTTTTTTGTGTCGGACTCAGGATATCGGGCACGCTCGGACCCGATGAGGTGGACCTCCTGCGGCGCAGCCAGCTGCGAGGCCACAGGTGGATACTCTGGCTCCTCACTCGATGACCCCAACCCCCTTCCGCGGCTGCCCGGGACATGCCGGGACACGACTGCGCCGATAGGCTCGGTCGTTCTCTGCCACCGTCGTTCGGCTCACGGTCGCCGACGACGTCAAAGAGACTCGGTGAGCCGATTCGATGGTTGTCATGGAGCCGCAAAGCGGCCCATGACGTAGGGCCACGTGCTATCCTCACGAGGACTCGGTTCGCCCGTGGAGGTCATTCAGATGTTCCAGAAATATGGTATTCCGCTTGTACTGTGCTTGGCACTCGTCGGGGCCACGACGCTCCCGGCCGGCGCGCAGCCCGGCGACGACACATCAACGTCTCGGACAGCGGGCGGTACGCCGAATCTGTCTGGGATCTACACGTTCCGAACGTTGACACCACTTGAACGGCCCGAGGCGCTCGAAGGTCAAGAGAGCCTGTCCGCCGAAGACGCCGCGGCGTTCGAGGCGACAGAACGGACCCGGCTCAATCGAGACCTATTTGACCCGGAAAGCGGAGCTCCGAGCGCTGGCTATCAGTCACGCGACGAGGGTGGCGTGCTGTCGTATAACGAGTTCTGGTACGAGCGTGGTGTCGAGCTCACCTCCGACAAACGCACGTCCCTCGTCATAGACCCCCCCACAGGGCGGATTCCCTATACCGACGAGTATCGAGAATACAGCCGTATCCGTCGGCTGAATCTTCGCAACGGCTTTGGTGACGACCACACCGACCGTAGCCTCGGCGACCGCTGCCTCATGGGGTCGAACTCCGGCCCGCCGATGCGCCCGGGCTCATACAACAACAACGTGCAAATCTTTCAGGCGCCGGGTGTCATCGCGCTGATCAACGAGCATATCCACAACGTGCGTATCATTCCGATGGACGACACGCCTCACAACGAGATCCCCCAATGGGTCGGGAGCTCACGCGGCCACTGGGAAGGCGACACGTTGGTCGTAGAGACGACCAACTTCGCACGCGAGACCAACTTCTCAGGCTCGTCTCAGGATACCCACTTGGTGGAACGGTTCACCCGCATCGATGGGGACACGGTCAACTACGAATTCACGATCGACGACCCCAATAACTACACGGGCCCGTGGACGGTCAGCGTACCGTTTCGACGGACCGACGGCCCGCTCTACGAGTACGCCTGTCACGAGGGCAACTACGGCTTAACCGGTATTTTGGCCGGCGCACGCCGACTGAACACCCAAGCAGTCGAAGGGACGAAGTAGCCGCACTCGCTAGCTGTTCCTCACGGTGCCCCGTCAGTCCGTTTTCGCGGCCGAAGGGGCACCTCGTCGCGTGCGCTGCCGATTTAGTCGAACCGGATATTGAACCAGGTAATCCCGTCGGTATCTTTTATGCCATGCGGGACGCCGGCCGGGATAAATACCAGATCGCCCGCGCTGATGGTTCGCTCTTCCCCGCCACGAATGGATGCGGCGCGGTCGCCGTCGACCGTCTGGCCATCCTGGTCAACCATGACGCCGCCCGTCACCAATGTGCCGGACCCTTCCCTCACCACATAGACATCGTTTGTGGTCGGGTGCCGCAGCGCCGTTTCCGCGTTCTTGATTCGCCGGATGTTGATGTTGAAACGTCCGCCTTCCACAAACCGCACTGTCGGTCGATTCTCAGCGTCCATCTGGGCGATGGTCGCCACGATTTCTGCATCAAGTATGTCAACCGCTCGGTCCGTCGGCGCTTGCTGCCGAATCAGCACCTGCGCCAGCAGTCCGCCACCGCTGACGACCCCCAGACAAAATACGCTCACCACCACCAATCCCCATCGACTCCGTGACATTCTGACTCCTTTGCCCCCGTGGACTTTTGCCGTCAATAGTCCAGTAGTATAGGCACCGAAACAGGAGGGACCCATGCGAAACATCTCCATCACGGCGACCTGGCTCTTGGCCCTCGTGGCCCTGGCAGCGTGTGCCGACACATCCGCGCCGGTTGAACCCGTGGCCATCGACACACCATCGCTGGAGCCGAGCGTCAGAGACAACGACCCATTCGCGGGCGCGTGGAGCCTCGTTCGGATCGAGCGTCGCGACGAAGCGGGCGCGTTGACCGAACCGGTCGATGAGGACCGCGTGGGATATCTCATCTACGACCCGGCGGGGTATATGGGCGTCACGCTGATGCGCCCAGACCGCCCGCTCTATGCCGGCGATGCTCCGACGCCCGACGAGGCGCAGGCGGCGTTGAGCAGCTACACGTCCTACTTCGGACGCTACACGGTCAACGAGTCAGAGGGCTATGTGACACACCATCTCGAGGGGAGCTTCAACCCGAGAGGAACCGGGGCTGACAATCAGCGCTTTTATCGTTTTGAAGAAGACCGACTCGTGTTGCAGCCCCCGGTGAGCGACACCGGAGTGCGGTCGGAGATCTCGTGGGAGCGACTACCCGACCTCCCTGAAAGCGGTCTGACCGAGACGCACCGCCGGCTTTTTGGTTTCTATCGGATCGAATCGGTAAACCGGACGGTTGATGGGGAGACCGTTCCGATCGAACAGGTTGCGCAATACGACAATGGATACATCATCTATGCGCCGTCTGGGCACATGGCGGTGCACCTCATGCGACCGGAACGACCGGCCATCGCCGGTCCTCAGGCGACCCCGGAAGAGGCCCTGGGCGCGACCGAGAGCTACGCAAGCTACTTCGGTCCTTTCTCAGTCCACGAAGACGAGGGCTATCTTGTGCATCATCGGATCGGCAACAAGACGCCAAGCGGCAGCGGAACCGACGCCCAACGGTTCTACGAGTTGACCGATACGCATCTCAACCTGCGCCCCCCACCTGGCGCCGACGACGACGGGCGAACGACGCAAGGCATCATCGGCTGGGTGCGGATAAGCGACTGAGGGTTGTCAAGACCACGTCCGACAGGCGAGCGCTACGAACTGACTCTACGGAAGCCGTCCGCGTTGGCGGCGACCGCTTTTACCAGGGAACATGCGAGATTTCATAGCCAACACGCTTGCGCGCAGCCCCCTCAACGAGCTAGCCGTCTATTGGCTCGGTAACGTGCCCGGTCTGCCGCCGATTGCCCAGTCATGTCACATTGCCGGAATCGCCATCATGATGGGGACGATCGTACTGATCGACCTTCGGATTCTTGGCCTCGCGGTGCGGAGCCAACACATCGGCGAGATGATTCGCCGACTGATGCCCTGGGTGTGGGGCGCGCTGCTCGTCAACGCAACAAGTGGTCTTCTTTTTGTCGTGGCCCGGCCATATCGCTACTTTTACAACCCAGTGGTCGCGATCAAGTTCTCATTGCTGGCTCTGGCCGTAGTCCTCGCGTTGGTCGTGCACGGACGAGCGTTGCGTGAACCTGACTATTGGGAACGGTCGTTGGGGCGCCGGGCCGTCTCCCAGGGTATCGCCCTGGTGTCGCTCGTCCTCTGGATCGGCGTCGTCTTGGCAGGTCGGTGGATCGCCTACTCCGACTATCTCTTTTTCTACGGGTAGGGCCTACCGAATGACGATGCCACTTGCGGGGCTCTGGAATTACCTCCAGAACCACCCCACTGCTCAACACATTGGATTCACCTATTGGTTCCCGCTCCTGGAATCCGTGCATGTCCTGGCTGTCGGACTTGTGGTCGGCTCCCTTCTGACCGTCGATCTTCGGCTGCTCGGACTCGCCGCTGTTCGTTATCCCGCTAGCCGGATCAACCGCGAGCTGATTCCGTGGACATGGGGCGCCTTTGCGGTGGCGGCCCTTACCGGGTTTGGTCTCTTTGTGACCCGGGCGAGCGTCTATATCGAGAACCCGGCGTTTCAAATAAAACTGGGTCTCCTCTGCTTGGCCGGTCTCAATATGGCCTGGTTCCAGTTCCGGACCTTTCGGTACATCCACGGGTGGGACAGTTCCGGCCGCACGCCGTTTGCAGCCAAGTTCGCGGGGGGGATGTCGCTGGTCCTCTGGTCAGGTGTCATTCTGGCTGGTCGATGGGTCGGACACATCATCTGACCCTCAACCAGCCAGTCGGTCCGGTTGTCCGTTTGGCCGCGCCGGGCTACCGCCCGGTCTCTGTCGCGCTTGCCGCGAGATCCTCCGCGCGTCCCGCACTGAGACTATTCTCGAGACCGTAGTTTCCCTCGTGACATGCGTACTCGAACAGGTCGTACGTGCGATCTTTGTTCAACGGCATCGCCACTTTCCACGGCGCGGTGTATACATCCGGGTCGTGAATTGTGACCTCATACTGAATGGTGTTGAGGTCGACGAACGTGAATCGTTCGACGATATGAAGGTCCTCCGTCCGAGGGAGTCCCCGTGCGCCGCGGGTCGCGATATTCGTCGCGATCGCGCCCCGATCGTTATAGTTCCGTACCTCGACGACAAGCGTATTGTCTTCCCACCATCCTCGCGAATCTCCGTTCCATTGTCGGATCTTCCCGTCGACATATGGCCGGCCGTCGAGCGGTATGATGCGGGCCTCGTGAATCATCTCGTAGATGATGACGACATAGCCGGGGGTCTGGAGAAACCGATACCCGGCACCATACCCCGGGGGAAAGATGCCCCCTGGCACGCCGCGCGTAATGCACCGTTCCCACGGGGTGTGATTCATCCACGAATCCGTCAGATTCACTAAACGCTCGTTACGCACGCTGACGGCTTCTTCACGTACGGGGATACGGCCTGTGGGCGGGTCGACCACCATCGAGCGGCGACGGTCGTTCCGTGACGCGCTCCGCGGGCCATCGGCAAAGTTCCAGAGTTCCTGCAGACGGGCCGCTTCTTCCGCCTCCTCTTCAGTCATCGCCGACGTCGCGGCGGCCGCTGGCTCCGGAGCAGACTCTTCGGTGCCGTCCTCTCCTTCCTCGGCTGGTGTTTCTGGGGCGGGGGGCGCCGGCGGTTGGTTTGTGCCCGGGAACCATCGAGCGAGTGGAGCCAACCGTTCGATATCCACCTCGCTCGGAGCCTCGAACGGCGTCGGGTCAAAGTTTGTCCATACCCCTTGAATGTCAGGTTGCCCATCGGTCGTACGGGGCGGGCTCCACGTTCCGCTCGTCTGAGCGTGCGCGGTGAGGGGCAGGAGCCCCGCCATCGACCCGGCAAGTACCACCGATGTAAATCTGTGCGCAATCAGAGTCATCTCGCCTCTCTCCCATAGTGCCAGCATATCGGCCATTATCGCTCATCGCGCTGGCGATCAGCCTGGACGCGGGGCGCAAGCCGGGCGCCGTGCACAGATGTGTCATCCCGTAGTCTCCTTCGTGACAGGTTAGACGGACACCGCCCATCGTTGAATGTCAGGGCAATGTCGGGGCGTCGTCTTGGCCGCCAGAGACAGGCCATCAGTTACGGCGTGGGCGCGACGAAACGGATAATGCGGTCTCCCCCGCCGATGCCGCCCACCCAGATTTCATCATCCACTTGAATTGCCACCGTGCCTATCGTCAGCACGTCATCCGACGGATAGCGAATGATCTCTTCTGCTTCCAGGGTTTCGGGGTCGACCTTCGCCACGCGGGATGTCACGCTATCGCATCGGCCTTGTCCGAGACATTCAAAAATCGCCTCTGGACTATCCCCTCTATGACCGGCGGCAAAGAGGGACCCATCCGGTCCCCACCGGACGTTGTCAATGTGAAAGCCGACGTCGACAGAATCGGTCTGGGGCTCCGACTTGCCACGCGATAGCCGGATCAGCGACTGGGTCCCCCATCCGCCAACAAATAGCCACTGACCGTCGGGCGCCGCGACCAGTCCGTTGGGCCCAGACGTCTCGCTGCCAGGAACCTTCGCCCAGCCGGCATCTGGCTGCCATTCCCACACTTCACCGACGGGTCGCTGAAAGTTTGTCGCCGCAAACCCGGTCTCGGGCAGCGCCGCCACCGAGTTGAGACCGACGCCCTCAGGAGCGACGACGCAGCCCACCCACGTCAGGGTCGGTGCGTCTTGACTGGCATCGACCTCAAACACTTCGACGGATTCGCGGAGCCCATGACGAACAACATACAGAGTGTGGAGCCCATCCGGCCCTGGACGAAGACTGAGCCCGTGCGGTCGAAATTCCTCTACACCCGGCCCGGGGCATGCTCCATATGTCTCGCGGTCGAATCGCGGCGTCGAGGTGTGAGTGGGAAATACGACATCAGTGGTGTGGTCGCGCGTATCTACTCGATAGAGGTGACCGTTGTCTTCCATCCCCGACGCGATCACCCAGGACTCTTCGGGTAGCCGCACCAAGTCTTCGGGATTGCTTGGGCCGCACACAAACTGCACGTCGCCCTGAGGGTCGCAGTCTTGGGCTCCGAGTTCGCCGGGCCCCATCAGGCACGTGAGTCCGGCAACGATAGAGAATTTCGTGAGTGCATTCATGGGATTCCTTTTAACAAGTGCTCTAACAAGAACGCCTTGCCGCTGAAATCGCGTCGAAAATAGACCCTCGACACGATGCGCATCCTCGACCTCTCGGGACCAGGATTACTATAGCCCCCTAACGCATTGGTTGTGCGTTTGCGAGCAAATGCGCGGGCACCGCCGACCCCGCATGGTCAGACCGGGCGTATCACGAGCAGCAGGTCGCCTTCGGTCACGAGCTGTCCATTGTGAGCATTGACCCGGACGACCTCATACTCAACGTCGGCGGGATACAACCGGCCCCTCTGCGTTGTAGCGCTCGAGCGACAGCTCCTCGAAAAGCTTCATCGCCTCGACCAGACAGAGCGTCGTGTCCACACGCACGCGGTCACCAACCGCCGCGAACTCGGCGTGGCCGGGGCCGGGCGCCGAGTAAAAGACGCATGGTGCGCGGGCGATCACTTTCAGCTCGTCGCTGCCTTCGATCGCCACCCTCGAACGATCGAGCCTCGACCGAGGGCCACGAAGCCCCTTGACCTGCGCGACCAAATCCTCGACACGCGTGCGGTGGAAGAGCCGCCCTACATACCCCGTGTCATGCTTCCCCCCAGTGAACTGTTCCTCCCCGACGATGAGCCGCAAGAGAGGCACGATTGAGCCAATGCCCTCGATCCGGACATCCGACAGCCAGGTTCGAAGTGTGTCGATAGTCGCCAACCGGTTCTTCCCTCGGGCGACCAGCTGCGCCAGCAGATTGTCGTAGAAAGGAGACACGACGCTGCCCGGCTCGATCCCCGTGATCACGTCTACGTCATCGTGTTCGGGAAACACGCAGGCACTCACCGTCCCGGGATCTGGTGCAATGCGCGGCCCGGTGTCCGGGTCCTGGGCGATTCGCTCGGCGTTGATGAGCTTCTCGAGATACAGATCGCTGCTTCCAAACGCGTTGCGGACCTCCGCACCCATGCGGAGGAAAGTGGCCTCGAGTTGTGCCGACTCGCGCACGATCTCTAGCACATACACCGCTGATGACCGATCTCCTGGGGTCGCGCTTGCGTGACGACGGGCTGACCCTCGACTCGCTGGTCGGAAGACGTGCCAATCTTGCCATCGAACTGGAGAACCATGCCGACGGCTGTCTTCTTCGTTTCTGTCACCGAGAACTCAAGCTGCCCGGCCGGGTCCGGACGGCAGTCGAGTTCATAACGACGCGGGAGCTCTTTGCCGTCCGCGAGCTTCCCGATTGCATCGACGCTGAAGGGAAGGTGACGCTTGCGCGCGGACTCCTCAAAGAGGGACTGCTTCAACTACGGGGGAATCGCTGAATGCAACCTATGACGCGTCGCGCGTGGTGGGGAATCGTCGCCCTCGGAGTGACCCTGGTCGGGGCGTGGATGATTTCAATGCCGGAGCTGAGGACTGAGGTTGCCCCACGCAGCACGATGTCGCCCATCGTGAATTTCGTGCCCGTTTCGATTCGCGAGACGGGTGAGGCCCGCGACCGCGCGATTCTTGACGAGGATCCTGCGAGCGCAGAGTGTGGCGACGGTCGAAGCGAAGCAAACAGCCCTCCCGACCAGTGGCACGCAATGGGTGTTTTCGCCTTCCTCGTCGAGGAAGCCGCAGTCGCGAAGCGTGGCACTAGCCGCGGAACTCACCGACAGATCGGTGCAAGAGATCGCGCTCGCATACGGGATGACCGCTGGGGACCTCAAAGGCCTGTATTTGCAGGGCCACGCGTCCGGCTCTGGGCGTTGACCGTCAGACCGCGTCCCGTGGTCCATGGACACAGGGTAGCACCGGAGTCAGAATGAAAAGACTAGCGCTCGCCTGCGGAACGACAGGCTCCGATGGCAGCTTCTGATGATCGATCTGACGAGCAACGGCAGAAGTCGTTGCTCGATAGCGAAGTCACGACCACACGGCTCGACAGACGGTCGTTTCTGGCCAGGGGAGCGGTGGCGGTCGGAGTGACCACGTCGTGCGCCGACAACTGCGACACCGATACCGTGACGGACAATGACTTCGGTCCGTTTGGCGATCCCATCGACCGCCCCCGAGACCGCACCTGCGACAGGGATGGCTAGTCAAGTCTGGTCCTCGGGCTTCTCCCCGGTGGTGACGTCCGCTCGGAGGCGCGTGTCCGCGCAACTCACGTGGCCGCGTGGGAGCCATGCAACTCATCATGGCGGGTCAGGATCTGTGACCAGAGGCCCGCGGCTTCCGGTACGTCTAATCGAAATTTGTCGGCGAGCGTGTTGACCAGCGCGCTGGGCGATCCGAGTGTTTCGGTGTGCTTCCCGGCCGCAGTCGCACTGGTGAAGACTCGCCCCCGCAACGTTCTGTGTTCGCTCCGAGAGCGCAGTTGCACCACCAGATTCAACACGAAGCTTGAGGCGGGATCGCTTTGAAGTAGTGAACAGGCGTCGGTCAACCGTTGCTCGCATGCCGCCGTCGTCGAAAAGTCGAAACCGAACTCGGCTAGGCCCGTCGCCTCCCAAAACTTCCAGCGACCGTCGTCGAGCCGCCTCAGCCCTAGTCGAAACGGCGGCTGACACTCCTCGGTTTCTTCGAGCACGATGGGGCTGACCATACTCCCACCGAACCCGACGTCAACGAGATATCGGTACTCCAGGCAATCGGAGTCAACAAGCAAGCAGAGGTGATTGGCGTCGAGGGCTTTCTGTCCTGTCGGTCGGCGCACGGCGGCGGCCATTCGCGTCACCCGAAACCCCATCTGGGACAGAGCCCATCCGAACAGCCCGTTCTGTTCGTAGCACCAACCCCCGCGACGACGCGTGACGATTTTCTTGTACGCCTCCTCCACACGCGTGGTCAACGGACGGCCAAACTGCACGTCCAGGTTTTCAAAGGGCACCGAACACACGTGTGCGGTGTGCAACGAGGAAAGCGTGGCGAGATCGGGGGCGACACCACCACTGTGCTCGATTCGCTCCAGATAACGGTCGAGATCCATACGCTATTTCGCCCGAGAGCAACCCGTCGAGGGGTCGAGTGACTGCCGGGCCAGCTAGGCTCACCACGCGCGTCAGATCGAGTGACCCCGTCTCGAAAAGCCCACGCCGCACACCGTCCGGACGCCGCGGCTATCGCTGCGAGGCGGCCTCGCGCTCTGTGGCCCGCGCTCCGGTCAAGATATTGAACATCCCATAATTGCCTTCATGGCAGGAGTACTCGACAAGCTCGTATTGGGTGTCATCCTTTACAAACGTATACATCCCAGTCCAGGGTCGACTCCAGGTCGCTGGGTCGTCGACGGTGAACTCGTATCGCAACGAATCGGGCCCGGTGCGGGTATAGCGCTCTGTCAACGTCAGTGTGTCGCTCGACCCGTAGCCTGACCCCAGAAGCCCCTGGACCCGCTCAGAAGGAAGGGGGGCCTTTCCGTTGAAGTTTGTGATCTCGACGACCAGCGTATCTCCCTCCCAGTGACCCACGGGATCACCAAGATACGAGGTCAGACTGCGGCCCACGTGGGCCCGCCCATCGGTCGGAATCACACGCGTCTCGTGCACCATCTCTCGTGTGACGGTGACAAAGCCCGGCCCTTGCGACACCTGCAGGCCGTTGTTGTAGACCTGAGGCATCGGGATTGGACCTCGGGTAATACAGCGTACCCACGGACTGAGGTTGTCGGGCCCCGCAGGAATCGGTTCCCGCGCCGCCTGTACGGCCGCCATCCGTTCCTCAGCCTCAGACGTCATCGTCGGCAGGCTTCCGTCCGGAGGGTCGACCAGCATGGCCACCTGGCTGGACACTCCCGCCTTCACATACCCGAGCGTGGTGTCACGCCACTCCGACTCATAGCCCCAGATACTGCCCAAGGTGCCCCGTTCACGTCTTGCCAGCGCTTCAGCGGCCGTCAACTCGACTTTCCCTTCGTCCTCAGCGCTTCGCTCGAGGGGCAAGCCATGCGCCGCATCCCCGGTCCACACCCCTTGCAGATCGGGCTCTCCCCACGGTGTCCGCGGTGTCTCGTAAGGCCCAACATCGGTCGTGAGAACCTCCGCCGCAAGCCCCGCCTCGACCCCGGCGAATCCAGGCTCGACCAACGCAAGTCGCACATTGTCCGGACCGGCCACAAATGCTCGCTGGGCTGCGGTCCGGCCACCTTCGGGAACGACCGGTTCTTGCAGGAACTCGACACCTTGCGTCCGCAGCTGCGGCAACTCGGTCTCAAAGTCCGCCACCTCGAATGCGATGTGGTCGATCGACCGCCCGGCCGTGGCGGCAGGCACACCTTCCTCGTGCAGAGCGACGAGGAACCACACGCCGCCCACCATGACACCCTCGATACCGTCGCGCACAAAACCGCGCTCGCCATCCAGTAGGTCCTGATACCAGTCAAGTGTCGCGTCGGGGTCGGTCGCGCTCAAGTGCACATGGTGAAACCCGACCTGCTCGGTGTCCTCGAGCAGCTCGATACGGGTGCCCCAGGGGTCGAATATGAAACCGTGCTTGAAGAGATCAGTGACCCTGACCATCGAGCCGTCGTCGAACCGTTGCAGACGTACACCCGCTCCGCCCACTCCGAAGGACTCGACTTCGGCCATCTTCGCGTCGAGGTCGGCATACGAAAACGCGAGGTGATCGATACCTGTGCGCTGACTGCTGCCACGGGTCGGCTGAGAGTCAAAGACCACCTCCGTCCCGCCGCAATCGACGCTATCGTCCCGGTCCGAGAGTGGCTCGCACGGCAGATGTCGCGCATACCACTTGACCGCCTCGGAGGCGTTGGACGCCGTCACATGGACATGATGAAAGTCGTTGGCCCGGGCCTCGGTCCCTCCGCCCATCACCGTGATCATCCCCATCGCAGCCACTCCCGCCACGAACCTCTTGCGACCTGACACGCGAGCTCTCATATACTTCTACACCCCCGACGCCATCATACCTCGCGGTCGGGCGGCGTATCTTGCGCCGGCCTCAAAATAGTCGGGCCCGAACGAATCACGCATTATGAACGAAACTGTCGACGCCATCCCCCTGTCCAATCTCGCACTCTCGTTCATACCTGCCATCGCCGTGCTCCTGGTGCTCCGGCGCTGGACTGGCGAAGCGCCAACCGCGGTCTACGGGTTGGGACGGATGGTTGGGCAACTCCTGCTCGTTGGCTACGTGCTGACATTTATCTTTGGCTCTGACCAGCCAGCGGTGGTCATCGCGGTCTTGACCACGATGCTGCTGATCGCCAGCTGGATCGCCCTGCGACCGATTCAAAGAACGCGGAGGCGGACCTATCCGCGGGTACTCTTCTCGATCGCCTTCGGCGGCCTTTCCACACTCGTCCTCGTCACGTACGGTGTGCTCGGCGCCACCCCCTGGTATCAAGCCAATGTCGTCATTCCACTGGCGGGAATGATCTTCGCCATGTCCATGAACACGGTGAGCCTGGCGGCCGAGCGATACGACGCCGAGATCACTCGAGGGATAGAGGGTCGAGCAGCGCGCCCCATCGCGTTTCGGGCGGCGCTCATTCCACAGATCAACTCATTGTTTGCGGTCGGTCTCGTGTCTCTCCCGGGCATGATGACCGGCCAGATACTTTCTGGGGTGCCACCACTGGTCGCCGTGCGCTACCAGATCATGGTGATGAGCATGATGTTTGGGGCGACCGGGCTCGCCACTGCCTGCTACCTCTGGCTGGAAACCCGACCAGCGGCGAGGCCCACCGGGTAGTGGACACTCTTTTTCTCATCGCAGTGTCGTTTCTGACCTCGACCCTGACGGCGACCATCGGTCTCGGGGGCGGGGTGCTGCTGATTTCGATCATGGCGACGGCGTTGCCACCCGCGGCCGTTGTGCCGGTCCACGGTGCGGTGCAACTCGCATCGAACTCGAGTCGGGTGCTCCTGGGCGGGCCGCATGTCGAGTGGCGCATCGTCGGACCCTTCGTCGGCGGCGCCATTCTGGGGGCAGTGGCCGGTTCTCGCGTGGTAGCTCATTTTAGCTTTGACGAGCTCCCCCTCTATCTAGGGGTCTTTATTCTCACCGTCACCTGGCTCCCCGTGCCTGGTCGTGGCCTCCGTTTCCCCGGTCAGTATGCGATCCTCGGCGCCGTCCAGACCTTCCTCTCCCTTTTTGTCGGCGCCACCGGGCCGATGACGAGCCCCTTTCTGCTCCGGGCGGGCCTGCCAAAAGACCGGCTGGTCGTCACTTTGGGAGTCGTGATGACCGTCATCCACATTCTAAAATTGGTGGTCTTTACCGTCGCGGGGTTTGCGTTCGCACCATATCTCCCCCTCATCGGCGGGATGGTTGCAGCAGTGGTTCTTGGGTCGTGGGCCGGCACACGGCTCAGAGGACATGTCCCAGAGCGTGCGCTCCGGACGACGCTCACTCTGGTTATCACCGCGTTAGCGCTACGGATGATTGTCAGTTCGTGGCCGGGATAGACGCGCGCTTTGCCTCCGTTCACCACCCGCGTGCCGGGACGCGACCGGCTGCGACTAACGGCGCGTGGCTCCCGCGGCCATCACCAACTGCTCGAGCACCTCGTAGGGTTGGGCGCCCACCACCGTCCGACCACCCGCGAGAAACGTCGGCACGCCCGTGACCCCGGACCGTCGCGAATACACCCAGTCGGCGTCGACCGCGTCGCGCATACGTCGCGCGGTGAGCATCTCTCGAACTATCGAGCCGGGTAATCCAAGTGTGTCTGCGATTGTCACCAGCTCTTCCGTATCGCCGATGTTTCGTCCCTCGACGAAATAGGCTCGATACAGGGCGTCATGCACGCGACCCACGATACCCGCGTCGCCATCCCGTGCGGTCTTGGCCTCGGTCTCGACCCACTTTCCCAGCTCTTGGGCAAGCCGACTATTGTAGGTGTGTGTGCGCGCGCCGTAGGGCAACCCCTCCGCGCGCATGAGATCTGCCAAGTGTTGGTGCATACCGGCCAGGTCGACACGTTGACCCGCAAACAGCGCCGCCAGCGAACGCCCTTCCGGCGGCGTGTCCGGGTGCAGTGGAAAGAACACCCACT
>CAUZIB010000067.1:0-26552 GCA_963579735.1 Vicinamibacteria bacterium
GGGCGCAGCCGCCCAGCCCGGCGACGCGACGGAGGTGGCCGGCCTCATCGACGCGGTGCAGCGTCAAGACCGCTCACGCGTGGCGCGGCTGATTGCAGGGGGCGTAGATATCAACGCAGAACGGGCGGATGGGTCGACGGCGATCGCGTGGGCGGCCCTTCGTGAAGACGTCGAGCTGGTCACAATGTTGCTCGACGCCGGTGCCAATCCCGACCCGGCGGACGAAAACGGCGAGACGCCACTGCTGCTTGCGAGTGCAACCGGCAACGAGACCGTCGCCCGTCTCTTGCTCAAGGCGGGCGCGTCCGTCGATGCCCGGCGGTGGAGCGGTGACACACCGCTGCTCGCCGCCATCCACGGTGGAAGCATCGACATCGTCCAACTGCTGCTCGACCGTGGAGCAGACCTCAACGTCGTCGAGCACCGCATGGGGCATACGCCACTCATGTGGGCGCTCGCTCGCAGGCAACCAGAGATGGCAGAGCTGCTTATTCGGCGTGGCGCGAATGTCAGCGCGGTGTCGACGAACGGTTTTCGCCCGATTCACTTCGCGGCGCAGCAGGCAGACACCGCAAGCGCCCTGGCACTGATCGCCGCTGGGGCGCGTCCTCACGTGCCTACTGCCGATGGGCGTACGGCGTTTCTCATGGCCCTCGCTCAGGGGAGCGAAGAAATGACGCGGCTGATGCTCGACCATGGCGCCGATGTGCAGGAACGGGACACGAACGGGGCCACGCCCTTACACCGCGCGGTGCGGCAGGGTCTGCTCGAGCTCGCTCGCGATTTTGTCAATCTCGGCGCCGTGGTCAACGCACGCACTGAAACCAGTGACGAAGACTCCGGCTCGGCATCACGTCACCGGGGACTCACGCCATTTCTCACAGCGGCCCGGAGTGGTAGTGTCGACATGATGCGCATGCTCCTCGCTGTGGGCGCAGACCCAACCGCGAAGACCTCTGACGACGCCGGGGCCGTCCTCCTGGCCACAGAGAGCCGCGAGCTCGGGGCGGTGCAGTTGCTCATCCGTCTGGGTCTCGATGTCAACGTCGCGCCACCCGTCCGACCCACTGCATTGCACACCGCGATACGCTTTGGGGATGATGAGATCGTCGTGTATTTGGCTGCGCACGGCGCCGATTTCGACGCCCGCGATCACCACGGGCGCACGCCGCTCGAGGAAGCAGAATTCGAAGCCCCAACCGACACGATCACGTTGATGCGTCGACTCGCCGCCGAGCGTGAGCGAACCGGGTCGCAGTGAGCCGCACACGCGTGCTACTCTCCACAAAAGTCCGTCCGGAAAGGGAATCACACTATGAAGACATTGAAAGTATTGACCGTTCTCACCATCGCCACCGGCGCTCTTCTGGGTGCCACGGCGCAACCCGCCGAGGCCCAGTTCACGGCTGACGGATTCGAGTATGGGTCGCGTTTCAAGCTCGACGCAGAAACGCCGGCCGAAATCTGGAATCCGGCGAAACAAAAGCTCCTCGCCGGGGGGCCGATGATCGGCGGAACGGTCCGCGCCACCGACCCTCGGACCTATTGCGCGATGGCTGCGGCAGGCTATGACTTCATTTGGGTCGAAATGCAGCACGAGGCCACCTCGTGGGAGCAAGTGGCGCGTTTTTGGCGCACCTGCCCCGGCCCGGCAGCGCCAGGGGCGAGAGTCGCGTATGCCGATGAACGCGAAATCCAACATGCGACCGATATGGGTGCTGCGGTGATTGTCGTGCCGACCATCGACACCGTCGAGGAGGCGCAAGAAGCCGTCAATTGGACCTACTTCCCGCCCATCGGTCGACGCAGCGCGGGTGGCGGCCAGGGGTCCGGTGAAATCTGGAACAACGTCCCGGGTGGCTATCGTCAAACGTGGAATGACAACGTTGTCCTGATTTTGATGATTGAGACACTGGAGGGGGTCGAGAACTCACGCGAGATCGCAAAAATCCCAGGCGTTACGGCGCTCTTCGCTGCGAGCGGCGACCTTGGCAACTTCTCCGGTTATGGCGAAGGCGATGCAGAGTATGAGGCACTCATCACGGAGGTCGCCGACGCCGCGCAGTCCGCGGGTATACATGCGTGCGCGCCATTGCGATGGGCGGACCGCCCCGAGTTCACCTGCTTTCAAGCCGGCACCGAGGGCGCAAACATTCGTCGAGGCGCGGCAGCGGAGATCCAACAGGCTCAGGAGCGATTCAATAGCACCGGCGGCGGTGGCGCCGGTGGCGTCTCCATCTCATCAGACGCCGGTGCGATCTTGGCGAACTTGACCGCCGAGTGCGGGTCAATCACCTACGAAGACGACTGCTACGCCGCGGTCACCAGCGCGGCGGCAGCGGTGGGCTCGATGTCTGACACCGACCAGGCCCAAGTCAGTCGACGCGTCCGCGAGATCATCGCCGCCAACCCGTCGCAAGCGACCAGGATCCGCGAGATCGCGGCCGGCGGGGGTCTGGACGTCGGATAACAGTTCCGGATAATACTCGGACGGTCTCGCTCACGCTCCCGGAAAGGAGCGGGCCGTCCGGGTCTTCATTCGCTCGATATTCGCGCCCCGCAGGCGATCCCATATCAGCAAACCAGCCCGTGTTTCGATTTCTGCCGTCGAGACCAGGGTTGTTTGCATACATAATGTGACGCATGCTCACCAGACGTGAATGGGGACGTTCGGCCGCTGCCATACTGGGCGCACTCACCCTTGCTCCAAAGTCGGTCGCAACGGCGGCCCAGGCGGCTCGCCCTTTCTATATCGACCTCCATATCGACACGCCGGCCAGAATTCTCACTGAGCGTCTCGACCTCGCCGAGAGTCTGGAATACACCCACGTCGATATCCCCAAGATGAGACAGGGGGGGCTGACGGCGGGCTTTTTTGCGGTCTCTACCTCGGCCCGCGCTCAGACCCCGCTCTCCGCGGTCAAGAACGCCTTACGTCTCATTGATGTGGTCGTCGAAGAGGTCTCGCGTCATCCACACGACCTGTTCTTGGCCACCACCGCTACTGACGTCGACAGGGCCCAACGCGACGACACCATCGGTATCTTTCTCGGAATCGAGGGTGGCCACATGATCGACTCCAGCCTCGAAGTCTTGAGACAGCTCTATCGCCTCGGCGCGAGGTATATGGGTCTCACTCACAGCGGCAACACCCCATGGGTCGGCGCGGCGGAATACGACGACGGTCCCGAGGGGCTCACCGACTTTGGGAGAGACGTCATCCGCGAGATGAACCGACTCGGTATGATGATCGACCTGTCTCACGCGTCGGACCAAGCGTTTTTTGACGCCATCGACACGTCTCAGACTCCTATTCTCAACACCCACGCCGGGTGCCGGTCGGTGTCCAATCATCCCCGCAACCTCACCGACGACATGCTCAAGACGCTTGGCGACGCGGGCGGCGTGCTCGGGGTGGCCTACTACGCGGGAATGCTCGACGACGACTTCCGAGCCAAGATGTCCCAGCTCTCCGAGCTCAATCGCCGGCGCGGCGCCATTCGCGAGGAGTTCGCGAATGACTTTCCTCGAATGTCTGAAGAGCTGTGGAAAATCGAAACGGCGGGCGTCGAATTGATCGGGCAGGTCCCGATGGCCAGACTTGTCGACCACATTGAGCACGCGGCCACGGTCGCCGGGATCGACCATGTGGGTCTCGGGTGTGACTACGACAGCGTTGGACTCAAGGTCCCGGTCGGCCTCGAGCACATCGGAAAAACGCCGAACCTTGTCGCCGCACTAGGAGACCGCGGGTTCTCCGATGACGACGTGAGCAAGGTCATGGGCGGCAATATACTCCGAGTGCTACACGCTACCGAAGCCACGGCCGACTAGCGCACCGCCGACGACGGTATTCAGCTCGGGAACTGTCGTTTCTACCTGGCGTTCTCGTTTCTTTGCGCTCTCTCTTCGGCGCGGGATCCCGACATGATGTTCAGTAAGCCGTGATTCCCTTCATGACAGGCGAACTCATAGATTGGCCCCTCCGTGCGGGCCATTGGCAGCGACCCACTCCATGGTGCCGCCCATGTGACGGGGTCGTCTACTGTGAACTCGTAATCCAGGGTATCCGGACCAATTCGGGTAAAGCGTTCGACCACACGTGCCGCCTCGCTCAGATCTCCCCGGGCTAGTGAGTTTTCAGGGCGATTCCAGCGCCGGATAAAGGCGCCCTTTAGGCTTCTCGTCTCGACGACCAGCGTATCGCCCTCCCAATGCCCCCGCGAGTCGCCTGCATACTGCCGGATCGTCGACGGCAAAAACGGACGGGCATCGAGCGGGATGAAGCGCACATCGTGGATGTGCTCTTGGAGAATCACGACGGACTCAGGGGTCTGAAAGATCTGGTAGTTGTTGTTATACCCCGTAGGCAAGGAAGGAATCCCGCGATACCACAAGCATCGCTCGCTCAGTCCCATCTCCTCCGGCCCGTTGGCGGGGATCCGTCCATCTCTGACATCTCTGAGCCGTAGATTTTCCGGTGACGTGATCCGGGCGAGACCATCCGCGGTAAACGCCGGCAATCGACCGTCGGATGGGTCCATGATGATGGAGGTCCGTCGAGTCAAAACCCCCCTCGTCCCTTGTTCTGTCCAGAAGCTGTTATACGCGCCGACATCTCCGCCTACGGGGAGAGGTTCGGTTCGTACGACGCTCGGGGCGTTCTGCTGGTCGACACGTGCCGCCGCCTGTTCTTCCGATGCGGCTGCTTCTTCGGGGCTCAGAAACTCTTGCTCGCCCAACGACTCTGGGCGCTCCAGAGGCGTAGTCGTGAAGTTGTTCCAGATACCTTGGAGGTCCGGGTCACCCCAGGCGGTCCGTGGTACTGCTGCGCCGTCGCCGGACGGCAACGTTTGCCCGGCAGCCGGCATCGCGGGTGCGGCGACAAGCGCCACGGCCATGACCCACGCGTGCCACCATGCGAAACACCGATCGCTCATCTCAACCCTTTCGTCCGAAGGCCGTCGCCCAACGGGCGACGGCACCGGCACCGCTCACTCGACCGTTATTTCGTGGCTTCGGCCGCGGCTTCCGCGACGCGAGCGCCAGCGAGAATGTTGTAGAGCCCGTAGTTCCCCGCGTGACAGGCGTACTCGTAGACGAGGTCAGGATTGAGATCCATCGGCACTTGGTATGTCCACGGTCTCGTCCACACGGTCGGGTCGTCGATCGTCGCTTCATACATGAGAGTCTTGGGATCGACCCGTGTAAAACGTTCCGTGAGTCGAAGGTTTTCGTCGGTCTGTCCCTGGACAAAGCTGGTCTCTCGCAGGAAATTCAGGGTTTCCACCACGAGCGTATCTCCATCCCAATGCCCACGCGATTCGCCCGTCCACTGCGGAAGGTCGGTGTGCGCTCGTTCGTCCAATGGGATGATCCGTGTGTTGTGGTTCATCTCGTTGAGGAGTGCCACATACTCCGGCGTCTGAAAGAGTTGCACGTTGTTGTTGTAGCCACCGGGGGTCATCGGTGGGCCCGAGTTGAACCCGGTAATACAGCGCAGCTGTAGTCCGTTGGCGCCCAAGTCCTCGACCCAGCCCCCCGGAGAGGGCTCATGCGACGAGGCACCCTGTCGGCGTTCTTGGGCCGTGGCTTGAAGAGCTTCGGCCTCGGGTGTGAGTGACGGAATCTTCCCGTCGGGCGGGTTCACGATGAGCGACGTGCGGCGAGTGCCGACGATGGTCGTCCCTCGATCCAGCCAAAAGTTATTGTAAAAACCCGGCGCGCCGTCGGCGCCACGATCGACGCTCTCGGTCACTGCGGTGCGTTGCGCGGGCCGGCTGAGTAACTCCTCGTTCCGCGCGACCGTTTCCTGCTCGATCCGTGCGGCTTCTTCCTCTGTCAAGAACTCTTTGTCCGCGAGCTCATCGGGCCGCTCCATCGGCGTAATCGACCGAAAATCCCACACGCCCTGCAAATCCGGCGCGCCCCACGGTGTGCGGGCCGGCCCGGTGTCATCGGTCGTTTGCGCAGAAACTAGCGGTGGGGTCAATGCGAGAGTCAATGCTGCGGCGACGATGGGAAATCGATGCTTCATCTTGCCCTCCTGGTGACACACGGCATACCTCCGCGTAACGCATGATGGACCAGGATACGCTGTCATGCAAGGCGGCTGAGTATCGGCACGCGCCCTTGGATCACGAGAGATAGACCTCATATGATGTCGGTCAGCTCGAAAGAGGCTCCCGGACCTGACGCCGTCCATGCGACATCGCGGGCGACTGGCCCCCGAGGACGATACCTATAGCCACGACGCGAACCCATACGTGTACGTCACCGACACCGACGGCTGAACCCCGCGACCATGCTCAAAGTCGAGTTGCACACGCACACGGCCGATGATCCGGTCGACTACATCGCGCACACGGCGCAAGAGCTGATCTTTCGGGCCAGGACGCTCAGATACGACGCTATCGCGATCACGCTGCACAACAAGCAACTCGACGTCGGCCCGCTGATGGACTACGCAAAACAGCAGGGTGTGCTCCTGATTCCGGGGGTCGAGCGATCCATTCACGGCAAACATGTGTTGCTTCTCAATTTTTCTCCACGAGCCGAGCGCTTGAACTCGTTCGAGGAATTGGCAACTCTCCGGCAGGACGAGCCGGCCGGGGTCGTGATCGCACCACACCCGTTCTTTCCCGCGCCGAGCTGTCTCCGCGGACTGATGGAGACACACGTCGCGCTCTTCGATGCTGTCGAGGTCAACGCGATGTATTCGCGACGCGTGAACTTCAATCGCGCCGCTGAAGACTGGGCGCGCCGGCACGACAAACCGATGGTTGGCAACGGGGATGTCCACCGGCTCGAGCAACTCGGCACGACCTATACGCTTGTCGACTCGGAACGAACTCCCAACGCTATCTGTGCAGCGATTCGACAGGGCCGAACACGCGTGGAGTCCACACCGCTCGCGCTGGTCCGCGCGGTATGGGTGATGGCAAAGATCCTTCCGTCGGGTGTCCTCGGCGCACTCCAGCGCTCGAGAACATCCTAAATCCGTAAACATCACGACGAGGAGCAGCCCATGAGCGCAGCACGACCGCAGCATCGCAGCCCGAGGTGGACGCACCACCTCTTGAGGATCTCCGGGCTCATCGTTCTTGTCGCCGTCGGGCTGCTCAACGCGCCCCTCTCCGCCAAAGACTGGCCGCAGTGGCGCGGCGTCGAACGGTTGGGGGTGTGGACCGAGACAGATATCGTGCGCGAGTTCCCGGACGATGGTCTTACCGTGAAGTGGCGAATCCCCATCAGTGGCGGCTACTCGGGGCCAGCGGTCGCGGACAACCGAGTCTTCGTGCTCGACTATACCGAGACCGAGCCGCGGACCATGGATGGGACCGAGCGTATCCTGGCGCTCGACGAGGAAACCGGGGACACGCTGTGGTCGCACGAATGGTCGACCACGTATCGGATGCTGATGTTCACGTATGCCACGGGTCCCCGAGCCACGCCGACCGTGGATGGTGACCGGGTCTATGTCGTCGGTGCGACGGGAAGGATCTTGTGCCTCCGCACCGAGACCGGGGAAGTCGTGTGGGAAAAAGACACCGTCCTCGAATATGACACCAATATCCCGGTGTGGGGAACATCCAGCGCGCCGCTCATCGAGGGCGATCTCGTCATCTTTCTCGTGGGCGGAGAGCCCGACGGCCTCGTGATGGCGTTTGACAAATACACTGGTGACGAAGTGTGGCGCGCACTCGAAAGCCGCACCGAGATGGGATACAACCAGCCGATCGTCATCGAAGCAGGTGGTGCGCGGCAGCTGATTGTGTGGCACCCGCGGGGGCTCTCGTCACTCGACCCTGCCACTGGCGACCTCTATTGGGAGGAGCCATTCGATGGGCGGGCCAACATGACCGTCGCCGACGCGGTCCGAAGCGGGTCATATCTTCTGGTGTCCGGTTTCTATAGCGGTTCGATGATGATGCGTCTCGACCTCGACCGTCCCGCCGCGACGACCTTGTGGAAGGGACAAAGCAATCGAGTATTGGACGGTGGTATCGAGGTCGCAGAGACGAGAGGCCTCCACTCCGTCATGACAACCCCACTGGTGGAGGGCGACTACATCTACGGGATCGGAAGCCATGGTCAAGTGCGGGGCCTACTCGCCGAAAGTGGCGAACGGATTTGGGAGTCGGCCGGGCTCACAAACCTGAACCGCTGGGGGTCGGCCTATTTCGTGCGACACGAAGACCGATACTTTGTGTTCAACGAAAACGGCGACCTCATCATCGTCGAGTTCAACCCGGAGGGATTTATTGAACACGACCGCATCAACCTACTCACGCCGACGTCGCGGTCCGGGTTTGGCGGATCGCGCTCCGGTTCTCGTTCCCGTTTCCGACACGGCCCGAGTGACCGCCTCGTTGCCTGGGCACACCCAGCGTTTGCCAACCGTCATCTGGTGCTCCGCAACGACGAGGAGGTCATCCGAGTCTCGCTGGACAAGAACGACTATTAAGGCACAGCACTAATATCAGGCCTGCTTCCCGGGAGCGCGATCGAGCCGATCGAGGAAGGCGGTGTCGATCGCGCGCGCCACCAACTCTTTCTCCGTGCCTGAAGGACCGGTCACTAACGTCGTCACATCGTGCATCCGACGATAGAGTGAGCGCCGATAGCGACGCATATCGTGGGTGAAGATCGACTACCACACGGCGGCGCGCAAGTTCGCGGCGGGTTGTGACGCGCCGACGATATGCCGGAAGAAGAGGTCGAACGCGCGGCGGATCTGATAGAAGCACGCGAACAGATGAGGGGCGTCAACGGAGCCCTGGAACCGCACCCCGTCAGACGAGGAAGTGCTGCACATCCCGGGAGAACCGCTGATAACACGTCACCCGGCGACGGCCGTGCGCGGGAGCAACATGCACCTGGTGCAGCTGATCGGCATAGCGCTGATAGAGCGCATAGATGACGCAATAGGCGTAGAGCGTCAGCTCTCCGGAGTTCGCGGACGCGCCGCGAAGAAGCCGCGCGCGGGTGTCCCCCGCTATCCGCTCCGAGATGACTGCCAACTGCGCGAGGGCCGGATTCTCCGGGTAAGTTTCCGCGCGCAAGCTCCAGACCGCGCCGTGCGGCACGTAGTCGGAGCCAAGAATCGACCGTTCTCTCTCGGTGAACTCCGCGTCAAGCGGATTGCAGTACGTGAGACGCGCAATCGATTCGACCGCGTTCCGCTCGTTCGCCCGGAAGAGTGGCATCGAAGAGGTCAGACGGCTGTGTTTGTCATGCCGGTGGGACGAGTTACTGCGATGGCAATCGCAACGCCAGCAGCTCCGCGTCGTCCGCGGTCCCTACCGCCACGAGAAGGTACTGCTTCTCGTCGTACTCATAGGTAATGGGATTCCCCCCGGGTACCGCGGGGAGGTCGACCGAGCCGAGATGCTCACCGGTCGCTTTATCGTAGGCGCTGATGGTCCGAGAGCTGTCGGCCAGATCCGCATAGTCGCGCCCGCCGTGGTTCATGATGAGGAGCGTCGGGGTGACCAGTGGCCCGGATGTGATTCCACCGCCACCGCCCAACGGCGGCAGGCCGAGGTCGGCAAGTGCCGGATGACCACGGGGACCATCTCCGTGCGGTTGCATCCAGGCCCGAGCACCGGTATTGAGGTCGAGCGCCGTGACCCGCTTGTAGGGCGGCTTGAACAGCGGGAGACCTTGTGGGCCGGCCAACCCCACGCCCCAGGGATCGGTGAAGTATCCGATGGTGGCCGGGGCGTCGTATCTGATGAGATCAACGACAATCAATGTGCTCGACGACGATATGAACAGCTGACCGGTTTCGACATCGACCGCCGACCCCTGCCAGTTGGCTCCGCCTCCGGCTCCGGGAACCTGGATATACGGCTTCTCTTCTCCGCGGAGGACCGGTGGTGAAAAGATGGGTCCGAAACGGGCCCGCGAGTCAATAATCTCGAGGGCTTCTGCTCGCAGTTCCGGTGTGAAATCGATGACGTCGTCGATGTCGATGCCCTGACGGTCGAACGGCGGTGGTTTCGTCGGGAACGGTTGGGTTGGCGAGTACCATTCGCCGGGGACATTGCCCTGGGGCACCGGGCGTTCGTCAATAGGCCAGACCGGTTCGCCGGTCGCCCGGTCGAGCACATACGTGAAGGCTTGTTTGCTGACCTGCGCGATCGCCTTGATCTCTCGGCCATCGACGTTGATAGTGAGCAGGTTTGGCCCGGTGGGAAAGTCCCAGTCCCACAGACCGTGATGAATGGCCTGGAAGTGCCAGGCGCGCTGGCCGGTTTCGATGTCGACCGCGACGATGCTTTCCGCGAACAGGTTGTTGCCGGGTCGCATGCCCCCATACCAGTCATTGGAGGGCGTGCCGGTGGGCAAGTACACGAGTCCGAGTTCTTCGTCGACCGCCATATACGACCACACATTGGCGTGCCCGCTATACCGCCACGACCCGTTTTGCCAGGAGTCGACGCCAAACTCGTCGCCTTGCGGAATCGTATGAAAGATCCACTTCATCTCACCGGTGCGCGCATCATAGGCCCGCACGTCACCAGGCGACGCTTCCCGGAGCCTGATGTTTGTGTCTTGGACGATGCTGCCAGTAATGATGGTGTCGCCGGCGACCGCTACGGGAGAGGAATAGGTCATGCGCGACGCGTCGATCGCGCGACCATAGCCCTGGGTCAGGTCGATATAGCCGTTCTGACCAAAGTCCGGGTAACGCGCGCCCGTCCGTGCGTTCAGCGCGACCAGCGTTAGGTCGTGGTTTGCCATAAAGATGCGAGCGTCGTCGCTCTCGTCGTCTTCCCAGTAGGTGAGTCCCCGATGCCGCCAGCCCATGTTTGGCGGCCGTTCCATGTCGTCGTAGATCCGCGGGTCATAGGTCCAGACAGCCTCCCCAGTCCCCGCGTCGAGCGCGGCCGCCTGGCCCAGCGCCGTACTGACATACACCAGCCCGCCGGCCATCAAGGGCGACGACATAAACGCGCTCGGGCGGATCCGGTCATTTTGCTCAACGACGGCCCTGGAGAGCGACGTCCAACGCCAGGCGATCTCCAGGTCGGTGAAGTTCTCCGCGGTGATCTGGTCGAGCGGTGAGTACTTGGTGTTTGCGCCATCGCGTCCAAACGCGTGCCATTCTCCGTCCGGCACCGATGTCTGTGCTCCGGCGAGACCAACAGCGAGCGTCGTCGCGACCGCCACGACGGCCCACGCGTTCAGATGACAAAGCGGTGAGGCGTTCATCCGAGGTCCTCCTTTGACGGGCCGCAGACGACGCCAACCCGAGCGCCGATTATAGAAGCTCTGCGGCGTCGAGAGACGGTACACTCGTCATAGCTTGCCCGCCAGCGCCTGGCCCGAACGGCGACACTATCTATTTCTTGCGCTGTTTTTCATGGGCGTGGCCGCGTATGGATCACTCGTTCCCCTGGAGTTTGTCGATCTCAGCATTGAGAACGCCCTGGCAGCGGCGCGCACATTGGTTGTCTCCGCGCGTCCACCGGCCCGGCCCGTCGATTGGGTTGCCAATGTGCTGCTCGCCATCCCCATCGGGTTCTGCCTCCTGGGAGCGCTGATTCTCGGCACTCGCGGCACTGAATTGGCTCAGGTCTTCGTCCGCAGCCGTTTTGCCACGTCGACGGATATCGTCTTGGGCACAATTGGGACGGGCGCGGGAGTCTGGCTGAGCTATCAGTGGGTAGACACGCTGAAACATCCCGACGCTCGGGCCGAATCTCCGCCCGACACCAACACGGAGCGACTGCCAACCGCAAACGCCAGGAAGGCGATACGCCGGTTGGTCGGCAGTCTGGTGTACGGCGCGGCTCTGGTTGCACTCTTCTGTGGACCGTTCGATACGGTCCTCGACGACCCGGATCTCTTGGGCGCACGACTCGAAGGCCTGTTCGCGATCCCCTTTGCGTCAACCCAAGCTGGGTCTCTATTCCACGTCACGTCCGACGTTCTCCGGAAACTCATCCTGTTCGGAGGATTCGCAAGCCTCCTCACTATAACCTTGGCGCCGCTGAGACCTTCACCGGACATTGCTCGTCTCGGTCGCGTCGTGATCGTCCTCGTGACTACCGGCCTCGCGGGTGGCATCGAATTATTGCAGGTGCTCCTACCACCTCACGTTCCGGATATGACCGACGTCATCATCGTCGGGGTGTCCAGCGCGTGCGCGACCATCGTCACCTGGCAGGTGGTGCCGCATCATCTCTCGGCCAACCGAGCGCCGTAGACTCAGCTCCAGGTGTCTAGCACGAGTGGACTGTGCCGACGCGGCCCGCATCACGGGGTCCTGGCGATGCCGCGACCTCGGAGCGTTTCTTCGCGCCTGCGGTGCGCATAGGCGCGAAGGTCAGTAATTTGATCCGACTCATCGACAATCTCCCGACCGATCAGCTCCTCCAGTACGTCCTCGAGAGTCACAATACCGGCGAAACCGCCAAATTCGTCGATGACGGCCACCAAGTGCTGACGACGCTCGAGAAATGTGCGAAGCAGTGTGTCGAGCGGTGTCGTATCCACCACGAAGTGGATAGGACGCATCATCGTCTCGAGTGGTGTTTCGAATCGGTCTTTGGCCACGGCCGTCAAGACATCGACGCGATGGACGACCCCCACCAGATCCTCAGGGTCTTGGCCGAACACGGGAATACGACTGTGCTTAGCCATGTCGTCCAGACTGGCCGCGTCACGAGCCACCACGTCGGCGCCGATGGTAAACACGACCGGTCGCGGGGTCATGATCTCTCGCGCGGTTCGCGTATCCATCGCCAGCACGTTCTCGATCACTCGGGCTTCATGAGGCGTCAGTGTTCCCGACCGAAGGCCGAGTCCGACCATCGTGAGCAACTCCTCATCCGACACCAGCCGCTCTTCGTGAGTCGCCCGAAAAAGACCGGTGACCGTCCGCGTCAGCACCACGAGCGGTAAAAAGAGGATAACCAGCCATCGCAACGGAAACGCGACGGCGGGGGCCAAGCGGGCCGCGTGGACCACGCCCAAGGTCTTTGGCAACACTTCGGACACCATCAGGATCACGAGCGTGAAGCCGATAGAAAAATACAAGACGTTGCCGGCACCCAACACCTCCACCGCCATCGCACCGGCCAGCGCGCCACCACCAGTATTGGCGATCGTGTTCAGGGACAGGATGGCGGCGATCGGCTCGTCTACTCGTTTGCGCAGTGCTTGCAACAAACGGCCCGACGGTCGCTCTGCGCGGACAAGCATCTCGACCCGACTCGCCGGCACGGAATACAACACCGCCTCGAACAAGGAGCAGGTCGCAGATGTCGCGACGACCGCCCCGACCACCAGATACAGCTCGATCATTGCGATTCTCGCCTCCGGTTGAAAGAATACGAGATCGCGTCACCTATACCATTCGAGAACACACATTCCCCATGTCTACGGGACGCTTTTGGACAGACGTGAATCGCTATGTCGATCGGGCGGGTGCGATCAGCACCCACCCCAGTGATCTCGTAGACCAGATTAAGCAGTGCAACAGCGTGTATCGCCTTGACTTCCCCGTCCGGGTGGACGCCGGAGGAATCAAGGTCATCCGGGCGTGGCGCGCCGAACACTCGCATCACCGGCTCCCGGTCAAAGGCGGGATCCGTTTTAGCCTCCACGCCGACGAGGATGAGGTCATGGCACTAGCCGCGCTAATGACCTACAAATGCGCCATCGTTGACGTCCCTTTTGGCGGCGCGAATGGCGCCATCCGAATCGACGTCAGGCAATATCAGGCGGAAAAGCTCGAACGGATCACGCGGCGCTACACCCCCGAGCTGATCAAAAAGAACTTTATTGGCCCCGCCGTCGATGTCCCGGCCCCAGACCTGGGGACCAGTCAGCGGGAGATGGCGTGGATCGCGGATACCTATCAGGCGGTTCGCGGAGAACAAATCGATGCGCTCGGGTGTGTCACGGGAAAGCCGATTGACCAAGGGGGTGTCGCCGGGCGACGCGAGGCGACTGGAAAGGGACTGTACTACGTGCTCCGAGAAGCCTGTGACCAAGCCGACGATATGAGTCGTCTCGGTCTGGCCGGAGGACTCGAGGGCAAGCGGATAGCTGTCCAGGGCTTTGGCAACGTCGGATATTGGACGGCAAAGCTTTGTCACCAAGACGGCGCGCTCATCGTGGGGATCGGCGACAACACCGGCACGATCGCGAACCCACAGGGATTCGATCCGGAGACCGTCCACGGCCATGTCGCCCGCCACGGCGGCGTGCATGGATTTTCCGCTCCCTACGCGTCCAGGACCCGAAAGCGGTGCTCGAGACATCGTGCGATGTCCTCGTCCCGGCCGCCGTGGAATCACGGCTCACCGGGGACAACGCGGGACGGGTCGACGCACAGATCATTCTCGAGGCCGCGAACGGACCGACCACTCCGGAGGCGAACGACATCCTGACCGCTGCGAACCGTCTTGTCATCTCTGACGTCTTCGCCAATGCGGGTGGCGTTGTCGTGTCGTATTTTGAATGGGTAAAGAACCTGTCGCATGTGCGTTTTGGTCGACTTGAGCGACGGTATCAAGCCCACGGCCGACACCCGGATGCTCGCGGCGATGGAAGCCGCCACCGGCTCCTTGTTGAGCGACGCGGAACGTGCGCGCATCGTCCAACCGGTCGATGAGCTGACCGTGGTCAACTCTGGGCTGGAAGAAACGATGATCACCGCCTATCACGCTATACGGGAGACGATGGCCCGGGTCGACGGTATCAGCGATCTGCGGACCGCCGCCTTTCATCTCGCGCTTGGCCGTGTGGCACGCGCCTATATCGAGCTGGGGGTGTTTCCGTGAAGGACGTGGGATCTGGCATGCGAGACGATAGGCCATCGTCCCGTCTGGACTGGCAAGACCGCGCCTTGTTGGAAGGCCCGCAACCACGCCGTCGTGAGCTCAGCCTCATCTTGCGGGCCGGTGGGGATCTCATCCGGGGATTCCGCGCCCTATCGTTTGTCGGTCCGTGCATCACGGTCTTTGGCTCGGCACGGTTTCACGAGGGTCACCCTCACTACGAGCTGGGGCGACGAGTCGGTCACGCCCTCAGTCACCTCGGTTTCACTGTGATGACCGGCGGTGGTCCCGGTCTCATGGAGGCCGCGAACAGAGGCGCCAAGGAAGCCGGTGGCCGTTCGGTCTCGTGCAACATCATCTTGGGTGCCGAGGAAGCCCCAAACCCGTATCTCGATAGATCAGTCACCGTTCGATATTTTTTTGTACGCAAAGTGCTGCTGTTCAAATATTCGTATGGCTTTGTCGCGCTGCCGGGTGGGTTTGGCACGATGGACGAACTATTTGAAGCGCTCACGCTTGTACAAACGAAAAAGATTGGCAACTTTCCCATCGTACTGATGGGCACGGACTACTGGAAGCGGTTACTCCACCTGGTCCAGAACATGGTGGACGAGGGCGCGATCGCGTCCGGCGACATCGAGACCTGGCTCGTCACCGACGACGTCGAGGAAGCGATGGCGCACATCCGCACACACGCTGTGGATGGTTTCGGGCTCCGTCGACGCCGGCGACCAAAGCCGTCGCGGATCCTCGGCGAGCCACGAACGCTCGGCGGGTCAGCACTCGACGGCAACGGTGATCGTGACCGTACAGCGCCCGGCAAGGACTGAGCGACGGGCGGGCGCCTGCGATATCGTGCGAATCAAGCTACTAGGTCTTCAGAAGTCAACCAGTGAATTGTCGGTGAGAGATCGTCGCTCTCCGCCAAGCGGGAGCACCCACAAATGTGGGCCAATTGCAAACGACGACCAACGCCGCGGAGTGCGCGGGCCGGCGACAGTCCACTAGGGCGCTCGCAGGTCCAGGCACACCAGCGTGTCCCCGTTTCGAACGTAAAGACGCCCGTGTGCCAACGCCGGATACGCGCGCACAACCGCCGGCAAGACACGGCCGCTGGCAAGCTCGGTCATTCCGTCCGGTGACGCGTCCGCGATCAGCAGCTCTCCGCTTTCCCGCATGACGACCAACCGGTCGCCTGCAAACAAGACGGTGCCTGCACCGAATTGGTCGAGGCTCCAGTGCACGTCTCCCGTCAGCAAATCGACGGCGCGAAAACTCTGCCCATATTCTTGTCGACCGTGAAACCCATAAAGGGTGCCATCCCGATGCACGCTGGTCGCGTAGTGATTCGAAAGCACGTCGTTGGAGCGCCACACTTCTTCGAGGGCACCTTCCGGCTGCACCCGAAACACACCCGCCCCCGGACCGTATTCCGCCGAGACAAACACCGCGTCGTCCACGACGACCGGGGTCGCGGCGTTCACGGAGGCGCGTAGCCGGGCACGCCACGGCTCGCGAAAGCGGACCTCGCCATTTGACGGGTCAAGACCAACCAGCAGGTTGCGGGTAAAAAACACGACGTGGGGCACCCCATCAAAGTCCGCTTCGACGCCGGACGAATAGCTCGCCTCGTCATCGATAGCCGCCCACAGTTGGTCACCGGTCGCGGCGTCAAATGCCACAATCCCTGCGTCTGGGCCACCAACGTTTGCGATCACTCGACCGGCACTGACCAACGGAGAACCGGCCGCGCCAAAAAAGCCCTTGCGGAATCGAAACTCGGCTCTGGTATCGACGCTCCACACCAAGTCACCCGTCTCGAGATCCAGCGCCCGAAGCATGCCTTGGGCACCAAATGTAAAGACACGTCCGTCGGCAACCACCGGCACCGACCGCGGTCCCTCATCAAACCCGAAGTCGTCACGGTAGCTGGTGGGATATTCGTGCCGCCACACGGTTTCTCCGTTGGCTGTTTCCAATGCCTCGACGACTTCGCGGCGATCGAGCCGGTGAAACAGAATGAGCCGGTCCCCGCTGACGACTGGACCGGCGAATCCAGCGCCCACCGCGCGACGCCACAATTCGGGGGGACTACCACCGTCCCACGACACGTCGACCGGTGGCCCGACGTAGTGCCCGTTCCGATTCTCGCCAAGCAGTTGCGGCCAATCTTGAGCGTCGACCGCGGCGACGGTCACCGCCAACCCCAACAGGATAGAGACGTAGCGCCACGTCGATGACATCGGACCTAGAGTTCTCATGTGCAACAACCTCGTAGTGAGCGACGGGTAGCAACCCAGGGTTCGCGGAGTGGTCTGGAACCAGTCATGTTGCGGGCCACTAGGACACCGCCGCAGAGACGGCGGTGCCCCTAGTCGGAGATGGTGTCCAAGAGCGGCTTGGGCATCTTACCGGCGACCCGCCAGTCCCGCGCCAACATCCCGTAGACGATGTGGTCGACAAAGTGGTCGTACAACCACTCCGCGTCATGCAGCAGTCCCTCCTCGCGAAACCCCAGTCGCTGGGGAATGGCCCGGCTCTGACTATTCCCCTCCGCGCAACGGATCTCGACTCGATTGAGCCGTACCTCGTCAAACGCGTGTCCGAGGAGGGCCGCCGTAGCGGCCGTCGCCAGCCCTCGCCCTTGCAAACTCTCGCCGATCCAATACCCAAGCGAGGTGTGTCGATTTCGCCAGTCGATCTGGTGATGACCCACGATGCCGGCGATTCTGCCTTCCACACGTATCGCGAGCTGGGTCCCATTGTTCTGCGAGGCTTGCGCTTGCGCCGCCCGGATAAACGCCCGTGCCCCCTCTGGTCGCGTGATGTTGTCGAGCCATGGCAACCATTGGCGGAGATAACCACGATTTCGGTCGGTCAGCTCGAACAACTCGGATGCGTCGTGCGGTTCGAGCGGCGTCAGAGCAAAACCATTAGACACCGGAATCGTCTGCATGTGACCTGTCGTTTCTAGCGACTCGAGCGCATCAATGTTGCCGACGCCGGACACAGCGCCATGAACTCGCGCGTGGTTTGGATGGCGGCGGGCGCGTCGTCTCTATCGACCGATTGGAACCCACACGCCTGGAAGAAATCGGGAGCCGTCGTCGTGAGCAAATAGAATTCTCGGACCCCCTTTGACTTCGCCCGCTGTAAGACCGTCTCGACAATTCGAGTACCGTGACCCGTGCCGCGATGCCCGGACCGCACCGCGACCGAGCGGACCAGACCAACCTCGGCGTAGAGTTCAACACCCGCGGTCGCCACGATGAGCGGTCCGACCTCGCCCAGAAAGACGTTGTGAAGGTTCTCGGCCACCCCCTCCAACGGCAGACCCGCGTCGGTGAGCAACTCGTGAATCGTGCCCAAGTCCACGGGTGTGGCCAGGCGCATCTCGATCGACATCTTGGCAGAGACCGTCATGACGATGCGAGCGATTATACTCGCGGGATGTCGCCTCCACACCGTATGCCTCGCTCCATACCGACGTCGCTCACACGAACACGTCTGGTCGCAACATTGGCCCCTCGACTCGTTGCGCTTGTTGCGTGTCTTTCGCCGGCAATGCCGGTGCTCGCTCAGGCACAGAGCGGCATCTTTATGATTCCGGTCGAGGGTGAAGGTGGAGCGTATTGGACTCGCTGGCGAGGCCCTTCCGGACAAGGTGTCGTCACCCCAGACCCGCGACACAGCCCTTACCCAGATCGTTGGTCCGATGTGGACAACGTCGTCTGGAAGACCGTGGTCCCCGGTCGAGGTAATTCCTCGCCCATCGTGTGGGGTGACCAAATCTTCCTGACCACCGCCCGTGAGGGGGGGCGACGCCTCTCGGTCCTCAGTGTGCGGCGCTCGGACGGCGAACGCCTGTGGGACACAGACATCCCCCCGGGCGCCATCGAGCGCGTCCATCAAAAGAATACCCAAGCCTCGGCTACACCGAGTACGGATGGGACGTACATCTACGCGTCGTTTGGAAGCCGGGGACTGGTTGCACTGGACCTGGACGGCACCATCGTCTGGCATCAAGAGTTCGGTTCCATCGGCAACTATCACGGAACGGCCGGGTCTCCGTTGCTCTACGACGACCTCGTTATCGTCTATCAAGACCAACGACGCGGCGCGTTTGTCGCCGCCTTTGACAAGCGAACAGGAGAGCCGCGGTGGCGCGTGCCGCGTCGGGCGAGTGTCGGTTGGGGCTCGCCCGTTGCCCTCCGGGTCGGCGACCACGATGAGATCGTCGTGAGCAGTCAAGCCACCGTGACGGCGTATCGCCCGTCCGACGGCACCGAGCTCTGGTTTTGCAACGGCAATCTGTTCGAGGTCATTCCCACCCCCGTCGTCGGTCAGGGCCTCATCTTCTGCACATCGGGGCGGGCCGGACCCACACTCGCCATCCGACCCGGCGGACAGGGCGACGTCACCGAGAGTCATGTCGCCTGGAGCACATCCAGGGGGTCTCCATTCGTACCGTCTCCGCTGGTGTATGGAGACTACCTGTACACCATCAACGATATGGCCAGCATCGTGACGTGTTTCGAGGCAGCGACCGGTCAGGTTATGTGGCAACAACGTCTCGGTCGCGCCCGACGCGAGGGATTCTCCGCCTCACCAGTAGCCGTCGACGGCAAGATCTTCTTCACGAGCGACGAGGGGGAAACCTTTGTCCTCAGAGCCGGGCCAGAATTTGAGCTCCTACACACGAACGACATCGGTAGTCGCACCCTGGCTTCGCCGGCGTTGGTGGACGGTCGCTGGTATATCCGGACGGAGAACGCGCTCGTCGCGATCGGCGACGAGAACTGAGTCGAGCGACCCGACGAAGTAGTCTCGGCCTATCGTAAGGGGACGCTACGTCCGGAATCTGTCGCACAATCTCGCGCATGTGATCGTGATTGTGCGTGTCGAGATCCTCTACGTCATCCAATCCTCGACCGTGAGGTATCGAGTCCGCCTAAAGTCGTGCACGTTGTCGTGACAAATGCTGCGATCAGAGTGGCCGGTCGCGGCCGCGACGAGCTCGTTGGGACCGGCCGGCTTGCGGCGCCGGTCCAGCTCGAAGCGAAACTCCGAGTCAGGCTCCAACACCCTCTCATGACGGAGCGAGTACCGCTCTCCGGGCGACGCACCCTGCACTGCTCGCGATCAGGCTGCGGCGTCAAGGAACAGCGGTCGGATCGTGGCCAGTTGCCGACGACGGATGAAGCCAAGTGCAGCCGCGACCCGCTGCAACTCGCGCGCCGTCGCGCTAGGCATGCACGATGTGAGTCGTGTCCTGCGGAAGCGGTTCTCCTCGCTCGCGGTACTCGTGTGCGATCAGGGCGAAAAGGTCCCTGAGCTCGCCCAGCGCTCCCTCGCGGGTGTCCATCAGCGCATAGCAGCCACCGATCGAAGGGCTGTCCGCAACCCAGGCCCCGTCCATCTGCCGGCAGATGACGACCTTGTAGTCGTCGAACTCCATCACCCGATTATATCGAGCCGTTGCCGGAGAGCACTCGTGGTTGTCCTCCGGGCGGGATGCGGCCAGGCTCCGGGAGCCGCTCCGGTTCGCGGACACGGCTCCACGGATGAGGGGCTACCGGCCGCACGGCACGCGCAGGAGTACGGGGCGTCCGTCGGCCAGCGCTCCGATCGGGGGCGGCGATGGAGTCGACGTGCGTCATGTCTCCGCGGTCGCCGGGCAGCGGTAGCGATGCCGGTAGCAGACCGTTCGGCGTCGCGGGAAATCTCCCCCGGCCCTGGACGCCGAGACTACCGCCGGTCTCGAGCCGTCCGGCGCTGCACTGCTCCCGGATCAAGCCTGCGGCGTCAAGAAACACCGGTGGGATCGTAGCCAAGGTTCCCACCACTGTCGCGTCGGGCGCCGTGATCTCGATCGGAACCTCGAACTCCGGTCCGGCCTCCGACGAGACGTCCGAACGCGTCTGACACCAGCATCACGTCGGTCCGCCCGAAGTCCCCCTCTCAGCCGGCCCTCGAGACGGCTCAGCGTCTGCCTGGCCTGGTTCTACAAGAACCACTCACGATGGACCCAGTCCTCGTCTCCCAGGCGGATGCAGGCGCCGGGTGAACACACCAGCAGAAGAGCTCGGGCGCGACTCAGGCCGGCTCATGGAGCTTCGTCCAGTCGCCCACCGCTGGCGCCGCCTGGTCGTAGTAGACCTCGAGCTTCAGTTTGGTGCTGTGCCCGGGGGGAACGAACGGTAGCACGTGGCCGTGTAACGCGCGGTACAGCCACTTGGCCGCGTCGCCTCCGTCGTCCTGGCGGTAGCAGATAAAGACGGGGCACTCCGACCGGTCGTCGGGATCCGTCGGTCCGCTGTCGATGTCGGAGTGTGTTGCACGTCCACGCATGGCGCCTACGTATCTTCGATACTGGTGCGTCGCCGGTCGCCGCCTACATCGCGTACTCAAAGCCGCTCAAGGGCGTAACCCTCCGGTCCAGTGCGAACTCACTGTTTTCATAGTGCGCATCGGCGGTCGGCCTCGTAATGCGGTCGTTTTTTCGGGCCGCGCGCGCCTGTCCTGACCTCCCGGACTCGTGGCAATGACCGGAACGCACACGGCGACTCAGAAAATCGCCAGCGGGTTCAGTGGCGAGCCCGTGCCACCCTCGACCGCCAGCGGCGCCGCCACCAACATGAACTCCCACCGATTCTGTCTGGCAGCTTCCTCCGCCACGGCTTCGAGATCCAGATTGTCAAACAGCGGCATCCCCATCGCCACAATCGTGAGCTGGTGAATCGGCTGCACGGCACCGTCGATACCGGATGGCACGACGTCGTTCGTATAGTCGCCGCCAAGCATCGCCACACCGCGCTCGCGAAGCCACGGCGCAACCGACGCGTGGAGTCCGGCGCCCTCCTCAGACGTGGCCCACGGACCCACCTCGGCCCGACGAGCCCAGCGACCGGTGCGGACGAACAGGATATCCCCTGGCTCGACTCGAATCCCGGCCTGTGCCTCCCACGCCTCGAGATCTTCAATATAGATAGGAGTCGCGGGCGCCAGATACTCCTGCCCCTTGAGGCGCGCGATGTCCATTAGCACGCCGCGCGTGACGATACCTTGTTTGAAATTGATAATCGACAAGCGGTTGCATCCCGCCTCGGTCACTTCCTCATCCCGCACAAACCCGTTGTACATCTGGCCGCCCGCCATCATGTGACAGAGCGAGTCCATGTGCGAATGGGCGTAGCCGTGATAGGCCAACGTATAGCGATCGCTGCGAAAGGGCCCGGGACTGCCAATTCCGAGCATTTCGTGTCCAAACGGCGACGTCACGTCTGCCGCCGGCTCCTTGAGATAGTTGTGAGACATCGAGACCGATGTGCCCGAGCGAGCCAACCGGGTGGCCGCCTGTCGCTTCTCGGCTGTGATCAAGTTGAGCGTGCCGAGCTGATCGTCGTCACCCCACCGACCCCAGTTCGACAACTCGTCCATCCACTCGGCTACCGTCTCGGCGGTGACGTCACGCGAGACCTGGGCCTGAACCACCTGTGTATCCAGCAACGAACCCGGCCAGAATCCGAGACCCACCGCGAGCGCGACAACCGCGACGCCGATGGTCGTGACAAGGAACTGGTATGGCACATGCTGTCGTAATCGTGTCATTACGTTTCTCTCCCCGGGGACGAAGTGTTCAGCTCACGACACTTCCAACGGTCACATCGTGCGCCGCTTTGGCGCGGCCTATTCTACTTGGCTTCGTCACCCTGCCGCCGTGTAGCCGACTGTCACGGAGACAGGATGTCCAGGAGCACGCCACGCCTGCTACAGTCCCCTGGTCATGAGTGACAGCGACCTCTGCTTTCTCCCGGCCATCGAGCTGGCTCGCCTGGTTCGCACACGCGAGATCTCGGCGGTCGAGCTGCTCGAGATACATCTCGCGCAGATAGCGAGGGTGAATCCTACGCTCAACGCGATCGTGACCCTCGTGGCCGACGACGCCCGGATGGCTGCCCAGCAAGCGGATGCCACACTGGCCAGCACCGGTCCCGTCGGTCCGCTGCACGGACTACCCGTCGCTCACAAGGACCTTGTGCCCACGCGGGGCATCCGCACTACGTTTGGCTCCCCAATTTTTGCCACACACGTCCCGGACGAAGATGGTCTTGTCGTCGAACGTTTACGGGCTGCCGGTGCCATCACGGTCGGCAAGACCAACACGCCAGAGTTCGGCGCCGGATCTCAAACGTTCAACCCGGTGTTTGGCGCGACAAAGAATCCCTATAACGTCACCCGCACCTGCGGGGGCAGCAGCGGTGGCGCCGCCGTGGCTCTCGCGACCGGAATGGTGCCGTTGGCCGACGGCACGGATATGGGAGGTTCGCTCCGGAACCCCGCGAGTTTTTGCAACGTCGTCGGTCTTCGTCCGTCGCCCGGTCGCGTTCCCCTGTGGCCAAATCGGACGGGCTGGTTGACGAGCCCGTCCGTCAGTGGACCGATGGCCAGAACCGTGGCCGACGTCGCACTGATGCTCAGCGCCCTCGCCGGTCCGGACCTCCGCGACCCCTTGTGTCTGGACGGGCCATGGCCCTTCGAACCTCAAACTCTCGACCATGACCTTCGCGGGTGCCGCGTGGCCTGGAGCCCCACGCTAGGCGGTCTCCCGGTCGACACGCGAGTTACGGTGGCCATCGACGCGCAGCGTGACACCTTTGTCGGACTCGGATGTATCGTCGAGGATGTCACGCCAGACCTGACCGGGGCGGACGAGATTTTCCGCACATGGCGAGCGTGGTATTTCGCGCATGCTTTCGGAGAGCTACTCGAGACGCATCGAGACGAGTTGAAGGACACCGTCGTCTGGAACATCGAAGAGGGCCAGCGACTGACCGGAGCTGACTTGGCCGACATGGCGACGCGGCAGACCGCGCTTCACGCCACGATACGCCGCTTCATGGATCGGTATGACGTTCTGGTGCTTCCCGTGAGCCAGGTCCCACCCTTCGACATCACTCAACCCTATGTCACGGAGATCGACGGGCAGACCCTCGAGACCTACATCGACTGGATGCGGTCCTGCTATCTGATCTCGGTCACCGGTCTCCCGGCAATCTCTGTCCCCTGCGGATTTACCCCGGACGGTCTCCCGGTGGGTCTCCAGATTGTCGGCCGCCACCGAGACGAGCGTGGTCTCCTCCACGTCGCTCACGCATTCGAACAGGCGACCCAGCTCTGGCGACGACGTCCGCCACCCGCCACACCGGCGACCTAGTGCACCGCCGTCGAGATTCTGGTCCGCCAAAACGCGGTGACAGTTGACGTATCCTTCTAACATGGTCGAACCGGCCAGGTCGACGTAGACAACATCCTCAGGTGACTCTCGAATGAACATACGAACGGTCTGGGTGGCGGCAATCCTCAGCACTCTCGTTCCCGTCGCGACGTTGGCGCAGACTGCTGACGACAACGGGTGGACGACTCCTCGTGCGCCGTGGGGCGACCCCGACCTTCAAGGATTGTGGACCTCCGCGACCCTCACCCCGCTGGAACGACCTAGCCAGCAAACAGGAAAAGCCGCGCTCACAGCCGAAGAAGCGGCGGCGATCGAGCAAAGCTCGGCCGAGCGTCTGGCCGCGGCGGACGGAAAATCCGCACCCGGCAACGTCGGCGGCTACAACCAGGTGTGGTTGGACGCGGGGACACGAATGACGGGTAGTCGTCGCACGTCGCTGATTGTCGACCCTCCGGATGGCGTCATCCCATGGAGACCCGAAGCAAGGATCGACAGCATCAACGAACAGGCCCGTTACGGCGTGGGCCCGTTCTACTCGTTTCTTGACCTCGACACGGGCGAGCGGTGCCTCACCGATGGCCTGCCCAACATGGTTCCGCTTCAGCCATACAATATGAACCTCAGGATCTTCCAGACCCCTGGACAGGTCGTGATGCTCCACGAGATGTATCACGAGCTGCGAGTGATCCCCCTTGATGACCGACCGCTGACTGGAATACCGCAATGGGTAGGCGAAGCGCGGGCACACTGGGACGGTGACACGTTGGTCGTCGAAACCGTCAACTTTGATGACCAGTCCGAGGCCTATTTCAGTGCACCGTGGCGAGCCGTGCGGTCGAGTCTCCGGCTGGTCGAACGATTTACCCGTGTTGGCTCAACCGAGATCGATTACACCTTCACCCTCGAAGACCCCACGTCGTTTACACAGCCCTGGACGGCCTCCGCGCCGATGACGACCGACCACGCCTCGCGTGGCGTGACCGCCGGAGAGATGTGGGAGTACGCCTGTCACGAGGGGAACCACGCGATGATCAACGTCCTGACAGGTGCGCGTCGGGAAGAAGCCGCGGCTCAGAATGAGAGGAGAACCCCCTGATCGACAACACGCGACGTCCACGGACAGCTCGGGTCACGCGGCAGGACGCCAATCACAAGACGACTCAAGACGCGTCGTCACACGTGTCATCAAAGAGAATACGTCTTGGGTCGCTAGCTCTCTGCGCATCCCTGACGTCCGCCGGCCTCGTCCTCGTGATGGGACAGCAACCCGTCGACACAGAGCAAACGACCGCCTTTGATATTGACGCCGACGATATCGGTGGTGTCGTGCGTGGCCCCAGCGGTCCCGAAGCAGGGGTCTGGGTGATCGCGGAGACGACCGACTTACAAACTCGCTTCCGAAAGATCGTGGTCACCGACGACAACGGACAGTTTGTCGTCCCCGACCTCCCTGAGGCGACGTATCAGGTGTGGGTGCGTGGCTACGGGCTGGCCGACTCGCTACCGGTGACCGGCAGTCGGGGCCAAAGGCTCGACCTCAACGCCGTCGTCGCAATGACCGCGGAGCAAGCGGCAAGCGTATACCCGGCAAACTACTGGTACTCGATGATCGAGGTCCCGCCCGCTGACGCATTCCCCGGGACCGGTCCGGATGGGAACGGAATCTCTGCGCAGATGCGTACGCAAGCGCACTGGATAGACGCCGCCAAACAAGGCTGCCAGCTCTGTCATCAGCTCGGAAACGTCGCAACGCGAGAAATCGCCGACCCCGCCGCCTATGACTCGACGGCCGCCGCCTGGGAACACCGCGTGGCCACCGGGCAACGCGGCGGGATGATGGGTGGAATGCTCGGGCGTTTCGGACGAGCGCGAGCGGTCGACATGTATGCCGATTGGACCGACCGCATCATGTCGGGCGAGGTCCCCGAGGCGCCACCACGTCCGGATGGACACGAGCAGAACGTGGTGTTGACGATGTGGGAATGGGGGGGCGACACCGCATACATTCACGACGAGGTTGCATCCGACAAGCGTGATCCAACCGTCAATGCGGGCGGGCCTGTTTACGGAGTCGAGTTCGCGAACGACAAGCTCGTGTGGGTCGACCCGGCCTCACACGATGCCCACGCCGTGCAACTTCCGGTCAGAGAGGTCCCCGGCGAAGGTGACTTCGAGTCGTATATCGCCGAAGACATGCCGAACCCGTCGCTGTATTGGGGTGACGAACGCATCTGGAACAACCCAGGCAACCCCCACAACCCGATGATGGATAGTGCAGGGCGTGTGTGGATGACACATCAGATTCGCGGGCCCGGCAATCCCGCCTGGTGCCGTGAGGGGTCAGACAACCCGTTTGCCGAGCACTACCCGCTGAACCGCGCCGCTCGACACGTTGCCTACTACGACCCGGCGAGTGAAGACGTGACGCTCATCGACACCTGTTTCAACACGCATCATCTGCAGTTTGGGTTCGACGACGACGACACCCTCTATACAAGCTCGGTCAGTGATGTCAT
>CAUZIB010000068.1:0-25948 GCA_963579735.1 Vicinamibacteria bacterium
TGCCAGGGCGGGCCGTCCGCCGTCAGGATATTGAAGCGTGGGAGGCAGAAACGGGCATCACCATTTCCCCGGGGGATGCGCTATTTCTTCGGACGGGTCGTGACAGCGGGCAAACCGGGGGATACCACCCATCGCTGCTCCCGTTCTTCAAAGAACGAGACATTGCGCTGCTCGGCGCCGACGTGCCTCAAGAGGGGGCACAGGTCGAGGGTGTCTCGATCCCGATCCACTTCTTCACGCTCGTGGCGCTCGGCGTGCATCTCTTTGACAACCTCGGTCTCGAAGCGCTCGCCGAAACGGCCCGAGAGCTCAATCGCTGGGAGTTCATGTTCATGGCGTCGCCGCATGTGATGCCCCACGGTGCGGGGTCAGCGATCAACCCCCTCGCCGTGTTCTGACCGAGGCGGTCATCAGCGATCGCCTGGGTCTCTGCCATCGCGAGGCGCCCCCGTGCCGGAAGACCCCAGAAAAAAGCTTCGGCCATCGGGAAGCCGGAGGTCCCGTCCGTTGGCCCGACGGGTCCCGTCCTTTGACGCATACCCGTCGACAACGATCGGCATGCCAACGCCGATGACGTTGCGCGTAATACCGCGTCGAAGTAGGTTGTGAGGGTTCCCGCCCTCGATCATCCAGCGCTCGACGGAACCGTCATCCTGGGGCACGTCGATATGAATCCACGTGTGGGGGTTGATCCATTCAACCCGCGCGATCGTGCCTTCAAAGTGCACCGGTCGATTCGCGTCGAACTCTGCCGAAAACGCGTGATGCGTGTGAACGGGAGTCGTGACTAACCCGGCCCCGACGCCAAGCGCAACCGCGGCGAGCATCCCTGCGAGTCCCTGACTACTCATCCCTTGCCTGCCTCTCTTTTCAGTTGCTCGTTGACTCTAACAGTCGCCTCCGGACCACTCTCCGGCCGGGGCGCACCCGGCGGCGGATCGGATCTCGGCGCCGAAGTAACTGCGAAGAGCCACTAGCGGCCTGTGTCCGATGCGATGACGTCTGTGAAGAATGAGCCGCTGGAGACAGCCCGCGCTACGGATTCAGATCCTCGGTGGTCGGACGACGTGTGATATCAATGACAAGCGTCCCACCGCGACGGCCGTAGTCGCCCTCCCAGTGCTGCACCAACGGCTCTTTCCGGAGGTGCCCATAGACGAGCTCCTCGACCATCTCCACGCACCGATACTCCAGGACGCGCGGCTGGTCTTCCATCCGCTGATACAGCGGGACGGAGATAGACCACGGCTCCGTAAACACCGCGGGATCATCAATCGTCGCCCCATACTGAATGTGATACGGCGTAATCGGTGTATACCGTTCGGTGACGCGCAACCCGGCGCTGTGGAAGTTTCCCGAACGATCGAACCAGGTCTCTCCGACGAGGTCTGTCACCTCGACAACCAACGTGTCGCCCTCCCACCGCCCAACCGAGTGCCCCATCCAGGCTTCGATCCCGGGTGCGTCCACCTCGTCGAGATGAATCGTCCGTCCCGCATTCGAGAAGCCGTAGGCGATCATGACTTTTTCCGGTCCTTGCGTGATCTGGAAGGGGTATCCCATATACGTCGCGCGGGGGACACCCGGCATCAGACACTTGACCACCGGGTCGCGTGTCAGCGCGTTGAGCCGGTTTTCGTTCCGGTGGGCCAGCGTCTCGGGCCGATATGGTATCGCCCCGCCCACGACCGCGCCGGCGTTGGGCGGAATGCCGCCCCACGCGCCGAGAGCAAGGGCCGGCGCGTGGGGGACCGGGTTTCCCCCGGAGACACCGGGATGAAGCACCGCCGACGCCTGCGTCGCTTGACCTTCCAGGTTGTGCTCGACCTCGCTAAAGGCTTGCCAGACACCCTGAATATCTGGATGCGTGGTCCCGTCGAGACGGGGAATCGGGGCGGACCCGCCCGTCTCCTCGCGACCGGGCTGGAACGCTGTCAGCGCCAAAAGCGCGCCCCCTACCGCTATAGCCACCACGAGGTTATGCACCGAGACTGGCATACGTCTACCTCGCTCCCGCCGCAGTCGCTGCATCGCTCGGGTCTTCCGTTGGTTCGGCGACGGCCTCCTCTAGTCGGGCCCCCGCCAGCATGGCGGTCAGTGAGTAATTGCCTTCGTGGCACGCCGCCTCAAAAATAAGATTCTGCGTATTGTCCTGGAGGGTCAGCGCCAACTCCATCGTCCATGGTCTGGTCCACACCGTCTGGTCCTCGACCGTCACCTCATACTTCAGAAGGTCAGGCCCGAGACGAGTAAATCGTTCGACCAGATAGAGATTCTCAGCAGCACCCAGATAACTCGTCTGGTCGGTAAAGTTCGTCGTGTCGACCACCAAGGTGTCGCCCGCCCAGTGCCCAACTGAATCCCCCAGCCATTGCCGGATGTGCCCGGGCAGGTGTGGCCGGCCATCCAACGGGATCGACCGATATGCCCCGCCACCGTGACCTTGCTCGTAATAGATCGCGACCGAATCCGGCCCCTGGGCCAGTCGACTAAAGCCACACAAACCGCCCGTGCAGGGCAGCGTAACCCCCTGACAGCGCTCGATGACCCGAACATCCTCGGGGTTGTCATACGACCGACCGACATCCACGGTGTAGGGAACACCCGCCTCCGCCGCCGCCTCCCGCCGGTCCGTCAACAGCCGGGACGCCGCCTCGCGTTGCGCCGCCGCCTCAGCCGTCAAGGGGGGCAACCGGCCGCTTGGTGGATCCACGATGAGCGACGTGCGCTTTGTCCGGCTATACGCGGTGTCGAGAAAAGTACTGAAGATATTGTTGTAGGCACCTTCCACATCGGCTTCGGTGCCCGGTGCCGCGCGCACGTCGCGACCTTGGGGCCCCTCGTCCGCGAGCCGGTCTCGCGCGGCTTCCAGCGCCGCGATCTCCTCGTCGCTCAGAAACTCCCGGTCCGCATACTCCTCGGGCCGCTCTAATGGTGTGGTGCTTTTGCTGTCCCAAATGCCGCGGAGGTCGGGGTCGCCCCAAGGTGTGCGAGGCACCTCCCACCCATCCGGTGTGGTCAGCTGCGCGGTCACGCCGGCCGTCACCACGCCCGGCTCGCCTTGGAGAAACCCCATAGCTACGCCACCAGTAAGCAGCACGACACCGACAACCCGCCAAGGATGTTTCACCTTGTCTCTCCTCGCGCGTGACGCCGTCATGGCGCTGCGCGTCATTGGTTATGGAGTGGTGTTCTCGTCCGGCACGCCAAAGACGAACAGGGTATTCGTCGACCCCGCCACTCGTCCGCCGCCAATCGGCACCGCCAGATACTGCTTCCCATCTACCGCATACGTCACGGGATAGCCCTGCGCCACGCCGGGCAAGCGGGTCTCGAGCAAGACGTCCCCGGTGGCCACGTCATGGAGCCTGAGATATCGATCACCATCTGCGCTCACGACGATCCCACCGCCGGTCGTCAGCGCCGCCGCCAGCGCGCGAGTCCGCATCGAGTGTTGCCAGAGCACCTCGCCGCTATCGACACTGATGGCCACCAGATGACCGCTGTGGTCGGGACTGCGCGGATGCGGACCGCCCCCGGTGGTCTGCCAGCCGGTGTAGGACGGATCTCGGTAGTAATACCAGTCCCCCAGAGGGGCTTCCACCTGTTCCACGTCCCGGTAGACCGCCTTCGTGCAATGGGGGTGGATGGGGACATAGAGCGCGCGGGTCTCCGGATGATAGGCCATGGCGGGCCAATTTCTGATGCCAAACGGTCCCGGACAAAACTCCAGCTCGACCCCGTCCATGGGAATCATCCCGGGGCGATACGTCACGGCACCCGTGGCCCGGTCGACGTCGACCAGCGTCTGATATCCGAGATCGTGAGCGGCCACAAACTCCCCGGTGCTGCGGTCCAACTCCCACAAGATGCCAAGCTTGCCCATCTTGAACATCGACCGCCGTCCGGGTCGATCGACCAGGACGCTCTCGAACGCCTCGTCGAGGTCGTGCGATTCCCCGGGTATGAACTGATAGAACCAATCCAGCTCGCCAGTACCCGGCTCGAGGGCCAGCACGCTGTTGGTATAGAGGGCATTTCCGTCCGTCTTCCGCGACACCCGTGCCCATGGCTTCGGTTGGGCCGTGCCCCAGTAGATCCGGTTGAGATCGGCGTCAAAACTCCCCGGAATCCATGCGTCACCACCCGCGCGAAACATCGAGGGCAAGTCGCCCCACGAATCCCCTCCTGCCTCTCCGGGACCCGCGATGGTCGACGTGCGCCACAGCTCGGCGCCGGTGGCCGGGTCGTGAGCCGAGATAAAGCACCCGCCTTCCTTGTAGCGCTCGCAGCCAGTCATACCGGCGACAAGCATGCCGCGCACTACGATCGCCCCGCTCGTATACCGGTACCCACGCCGGTAGTCAGCCACGGTGTGGTCCCACACGACCTCGCCGGTCTCGGCGCGGAGGGCCACGATATGCGCGTCCGACGTCGTGACAAAGATCGTGTCGCCATAGATCGCCAGTGAACGGGTCCGACTCCGAAACGTCTCCTCGGGGGTTCCTTCAAAGCGCTTGCGATACTCCCAGATTCTGTCGCCCGTCGCCGCGTCCACGGCCTGCACGACCCCCAGCGGATTTGGAATGAACATCATCCCGTCATGGATCAACGGCGTCGGTTGACTCAAGCCGGGCGGCAGTGGCCATGACCACACCAACTGCAGCCGGTCCGCGTTCCCACGATGAATCTGGTCGAGGGGGCTATAGCCCCAGCCATCGAGCGTGCGTCGCCAGTGCAACCAGTCGGCGGGATCCGGATGCTCCAGCATCTCGTCCGTGACAGGGGTCAGCACGCGGTCCTGGGCGGTCGAGACGCCCGATACGGCGAGCCACAGTAGCACCGCCGTTCGTGTGAGCCAGCTCCCGGGGCGGGGGACACTCATCTGTTCACTCCGGCGTCACCCGCCCGCGTTCTCCATGTGTCCTCCCGCTCACCGTCAGTCACGACTCCCAGCCGCGGACAGCTCCTCGGAGCGCGCACCCGTGAGAATATTGAAGAGGCCATAGTTGCCTTCGTGACAGGCGTATTCGTAAAGCGGCAGATCACTCCGACGCATCGGATAGCTCGCCGAGAACGTGCGGCTAAACGCCGACGGGTTGTCGACGGTGAACTCGTATTGGAGTGTCTCGGCATCGACCCGGGTGAACCGCTCGGTCAGACGAAGGTCAGCCCCGGTTCCCCAGGACACGGACGTCGTACTAAAGCTTCCGATTCGGTCGGTGAAATTTGTCGTCTCGACGACAAGCGTCTCGCCGTCCCAGTGCCCACGCGAATCTCCCAGCCATTGGGCCACATCCGACGCCAGATGATCACGGCCATCCAAAGGGATAATCCGAACGTCGTGGATCATCTCGACGGCGAGGGCCACATAGCCCGGCGCCTGAAAGATTTGCACGTTGTTGTTGTAGCCCGCGGGAAGCATTGGCGGACCGGTGCTGAAACCAACGATGCACCGCTCCGCCAGACCCCGATCGTCTGGGCCGTCGGCCCCGATGCCCGACGCGCGTGTCCTGACGGGGCGTTTGCCCGAGGCCGTGTGCGCCGTGATCCGCTCTGCTTCCGCGGGTGCCGGCGAGGGAATCCGGCCGTCCGGGGGGTCGACAATAAGTGATGGCTGACTGAGGGCGGTCGCTCGGCCCCGTTCGGTCCACACCTCTTGGCCATACGCGCCCGGATTGCCTTCGGCGGGACCGTCCCGGTCTGTGGCCAACGCGGCCGCGCGGCCCTGCTGCGCCACCAGAGCCGTTTCTTCAGCGGTCAGGGTGTCCTTGCCGGCGAACTCGTCGGGTCGTTCCAATGGCGTGAACGTCCAGTAGTCCCAGACTCCCTGAAGGTCTGGATCTCCCCACGGCGTCGACACGCTCTCCGTCGCGGGCGACGCCGCCACCTGGCCCTGGGTCTGTCCGTCGGCCGAGCCTGACGCCAGCACGGCGAACGCGACAAGAGCCCCCAACCCATACACAACATGCCTATCGTGGTGCGTCATGGAATCCTCCTTGAGCCGCGGTCCGCCCGGCACCGCCGTTCCAAGCGAACATCAGACGGCGACTGGCTGATACGCCAACCAACGTCGCGAATTTTCATACAGAATCTTGTGGATCGTCTCGTCCGGCACGCCAAAATAGCGCAACTTTGGCACGAACTGTAAGAGAACCGTCGAGAACCCGTTCCCCCAATTCGCTTTGATCTGGGTCGTATTGGCAAAGTCGGACGACAACAGGATATGGTCTTCGAGCCCGGCCTCGAGGGCGCTCAGCACCATCTCCACTTTCTCGCGCTCGGGGATAAACGACGCGCTCATCCGATGCCCGACGGTATCGAAGCCGATAAAGGCACCCCGACGTGCGATCTCCTTGTGAGTCTCCCACCCGGGGTCGTCGGACCGCTTGATCGTGGAGAGATGGCCAATACACAGATGCGCCATGTCCACGCCTTGCGACTCATAGATCTCGATCTGATCGGTCGCGCACGAGGGACAACTTTCGTGTGGAACATGGGTAAACACTGGGAGCCCGGTCTGTAGATGGGCCTGGCTGATCGCCCTGATCATCTTGCGCTCGTCGTCGTGTATCTCGGGAAACGAACTGCCAACTTCGCCCAGCGCCCCCCAGCGCTCACGTTCGGCCTGCGCGACCAACCGCGCGGTGATCTCTTCTTCCGGTAACTCAATGATCTCTTCCGGATAGCGCGGGCGCAGGAAATAGCTCCCGCCAACCACGATATGCACGCCAGACCGCGTCGCCATCGCGGTCAGATTCTCCAGCTGTTCCTCTGTTCGGGGCCCGATCGACGAATCGACGATACAACTCACACCGTCGAATGCCGCCATCCGTAACTCGTCGACCAGCAGGTCCACCATCTCATCGTTTGTGGGCGGAGTCGGCGCAGGCGACCCCGGCGCGCGGGGTTCCGCCGGGGGACTGCTGAAATCAAAAGACAGGTGCTCGTGAAAAAGCGTCGCGCCCGTGCCGAGATCTCCGGGAAGGACATCCGCGAGCACGGTGCGGACGATCGCTCCGTCGGGGAACGAGACGGTCGGCACGAGCGATGACGTTCCCTCGGTCTCGGTCGTCTCGTCTTGCGGACCCGCACCAGAGCCACAGGCGGCAGTGAGACCCAATCCCGCTCCCGCAGTGCCCACGCCAAGCATCTGCAACGCGCGCCGGCGCGTGACCGGAACGTTGACAACATCACGTCGCCCATCCTGCGTCATCGGGATTCTGCCCTGCTTTCTTCGACGCGCGCTCCGGAGAGTATTCCCTCCATCCCATAGTTCCGTTCGTGACACGCGTATTCGTATATCGGGCCATCGATACGCGTCATCGGCAGCGCCACCGTCCACGCGCGCGCGTAGCTGGCGGGATCATCGACGGTGTATCGATGCTCGATAGTATTGGCGTCGACACGGGTGAACCGCTCGACGAGACGCATCGTCCCGCCGGCGCCCGGACAGCAGTTGAACGAGTTTGTAAAGATGTCGTCACGGAAGTTGAGTGTTTCGACCACGAGGGTATCGCCATCCCAATAGCCACGCGAGTCGCCCAAGTGAAGACGAATACCGGTCGAGATCCGCGGCTGGTCGCCGAGCGGGACAATCCGTGGCTCGTGAATCATCTCGTGCAGCATCGCCACATGGGTCGGCGTCTGAAACACGCGGATATTGTTGTTATACCCGCCGGGTCGCTTTGGCGCCCCGCGGGTGACACACCGTTCCGCCATGGTCCGGTCGACCCAGGAATCGGTGCCACGCGCCCAGGCGGCCCGCGTCTCGCCGGCAGGAGTCAAGGCCGGGATCCGTCCATCGGCAGGATCGATGACGAGCGATGGTCGTTCAGAAAAATTGCCGCGTTCCCACCAAAACTCGTTGTAGGTTCCGGGGTCACCGGAGGGGGGCGGGCGATCATTTTGCCCGGCGACGCTCGCCTCCAGCTCCGCGATCTCCTCCGCGGTCAGACGCTCACGACCCGCAAAACGGTCTGGTCGTTCGAGGGGGGTCCGCGTAGAGTTTGTCCACAAGCCCTGTAAGTCTGGATCGCCCCACGCGGTCCGTGGAGTCTGAGCGGCAGCCGACACCACGCAGACGCACATGCCGGCGACCGAGACGACCAACGCCCGGACCGCGCCAACTGTTCCGTCTCTCACGAACGACCTCCCATTCCAGGTGTGTGCCCCGTCGCCGTTGACGGTCGCGCGCCGGACCAGATCTGGTCGGCACGCCGGGACCAGTTACTGAGGAGCCCGACCAGAGCAAGAAAGATGACCGAGCATAGCACCGTCATCAACAGCTGTTCAGGAACCCCTGGCGGCACGCCAGCTGCCGCAGCTCGAGCGGGCCGAGGTCGCGGACCCCTTGCTTGCGACGAAGCACAACCCGTAAGTCGTCGGGCCCGGGCCTCGCCCGCAATGGACGGCTCACCCGCGACTGGTCCAGATTGACGCATCCCGCAGAAAAGCCGAGGTCACACGCACGCTGAAACTCGCGGACCGCCAACGCCGGTCGGCGGTCGGGCTGGAGCAAGATACCGTACTCGTTGCAAGCCCATCCCGACCGGTTGGCACAATAGACCGACAGGAGACGCGCCGCCTGAAAACAGCCGCCCGTCCGACCCTCATGGCAGGCGGCCAACCAAAACGTCACCCATTGACCACGATGGATATCGCCCACCGCGTGAGCGACCGTCATGGCGACGAACACGACGGCCCAGACGCCGACATACGCGAGCCGCCGCGGTGCGCTCATGGGCGCCCCCGCGGTCAACGGGTCGGACCGCACCGCCTCGGTGGCAGCGTTGGCGGTCACGGCGTCGGGCCTTACCGTGTCGGACGTGCTCGCCCAGGAGATCCACTCGGATATCGTCTTCCGCAACACACGGTCAATGACTGTGACCATGAGGTTCAGAAGCGGCACTGCGAGCAGCTTGTCATAAAAGGTTGGGACCCCCAGTCGAGCCAGTACCGCATAGAGCCCTACGACGCTGAGAGCATACAAAGCGCCAAAGACCAAGCGTCCGCGCTCGGATTGAGGCGACGTCGAGGGGTCGGTAAAAAGAAGATGCATCCCGAGAAAGACCGCAATCGGGATATACGAATCGACAAAGAAGTAGGTCCCGGTCGACGCAAAATAGAGCAGCCCAAAAAGATACATCGTGACCGCCGCCGACAGAGTCATCGGTGTCCCGCCAAACAGTGCCTGTCCCGGGAAGGCCGCGAGCACGATCACGACGTATATCCACGGCGCGTTGTTCAGGGTGGCGGCGATTTCCGCCCCCCACGTCATGTCGGTCGTCCCAGTCGCGATGAGAACGACCGAGAACAGCGCGAGCGGAAGGGCAGACGGATTGAACACATGGACACGTCGACCCGCTTTCTTCCACTGGATCAGCTCCTTCGCCAAGAAACCTACCGCGATCAACAGGAACTGGAGGTAGAACCATTCGGCCTTGAACCAGAGAAACAAGCTCGTGCTGAGTACCACCGGGATCGGTCCGAATCCGAGCGCATAGGTGTCGCGTCTCGACCAACCGAGCAACATGTCGAACGCATACGCAAAGACAAGTTGCGCCGTGACGAGAAGTAGCGATTCGGGCACGACCGGCCAGTAAAAGCCCCAGTACACCAAGACTGTGGTCTGGGCACCGGCCTGCACATAGTGCTGAGCCCGTAGATTGACCACGAGGCGAAGCGTGCGTCCCTGGCGCAACACATGGTCATAGAGCCAGAGACTCCACCCGGCGAGGAGTACGGCGGTTCCCAGGACCGACCACGCCAACTCGACAGGCGTCCGCATCTGGGGCAGGCCGCTCGTTGCGGCGAGTACGAACGCCGCAACGAGCGGGAGCCCGGGCAACAATCGGGGACGCATCGGAACACGGAAGACGAAAGCTCGTATCCGGCGTGGGACACGAGTTGCCGGCCTCCGGAGCTACTTGAGAATGTCGCTGGCCTCGGCGATCTCCACGATCGTCTGTGCGTCTTCTTCCAACAGAATCCGCCGCGCGACCGATTGGCTTGTCGCGCGAGTGACCGCTTCGACAAAGCCCTTGTGGTCGGTATAGCGCTCCTCCAGCGAACGTCGCGGGTCACCGCTCGCCGTGCGTTCGGCGAACGTCGTCGCAAACGGTATGAACGACCCACTCAAACCACAGAGGTCGTTTTCTCGCGGGCCTTCGGCCCGTAGGTTCCACCCGGTGTTTGTCCCGACGGGCACCGCAACGTCGATCGGGCGGAGACCCGCCAAGTCATGTCCGTCACGGTCGGGGGTCGGCACGAGCACCTGGTAACGCCGACCCGCGAGGGGCGGCAGCACGGTGATCTGCCCACCATGGGCACCAAAGAGCGGCCCGTAGTCCAGGGCGACCAGCCCGTTGACAACGGTCGGGAAGCGTATGCCAGGTATCGCAGGAAACGCATTGCGGGCCACATCGAGACTGACCAGCGTGCCGTTTCGCACATCAGGATATGCCGAGGGCGGCGGTTCGACACCACCATCCACCCATTGGTCCAGCGCCACGAGCAAGGCCCGCATCACCGGCGCGTAGCTAAAATAGCCATTTACCGGGTTCTGACACGTACCTCGGTCGGTCGGCCGTGCGGCCACGCCGCTTCCGCCAACGTGTGAGTGACCCGCGATGCTATACAGACGCACGTTGTTGGGTACCGGCACCGGATTGCCCACGCCGTCATGCACGTTGAGAGACGCGTTCATCTGCCAGAACTCATTGGCGGAGTCGACGTGAAAAACAAAGGGATCGGTCTCGGGTCGCTTGAGAATTCCGTCCCGCACACCTGAGATCGGGTCAGTGGTCACCGCATAGGTGAGCGGAGGGATCGAATGTGACGTGAAATCCGGATGCTGGTCCTGCCGCGAGTAGACATTTGGATCGGAAAACTCGACGTTGGCAAACAGCCGATGCGTCCCGGGTATGTGGATACGCACGGCATCAAAGACTTGCCGCTGCGCCTCATCTTCGTTGAAACCCAGATACAGGAAATCGCGGAGATACATACCGGTCGAGGAAATCCCGAGCCCATACACGCGACGGAGCCCTGTCGCTCCGGCGGGGACCAACGGATTCGGATTGCCGTCGCGATCGGCCGTTTCGTATCGCAGAAACGACGCGATGTCGCGGGTGACCGCATATCCGAGCCCCATGACCCAGGGATTTTTTGCGGAATACGTAAGCTCGTAGATCTTGTCGGGATGAAAGCCGTCAAAGACGCATATGTCTGTGGTCGACGCCACCAGCGACGCTTCACCGCTTGGGCAGCGGCCAAACGCCCAGCGGTCGGCGGCCACCGGTGATCGTTTCCCCTCGATCCCGTCCCTGACGGTCAGGGTGGACGAGACCGGGTCCGTGTCGGCCGTTTCGTAGCTCCGGAATCGATCGTTGCCCTTGAGCGGCACCGTGTATCCGTCACCGCTGTACTCGATACGGATCTCTCCGACGATCGGACTACCATCCGCCTGGACCGCAACCGGAAGAGACGCGCCAAGGCGGGTGGCCGTTGTCGTGATGTCACCGGCCCAGCCGGCATCGACAAAGGCATACCCTAGGCGAAAGAAGAGACCGTCTCCCGCATCGGCCCGCGCATCCGCTGGCACCCGTGGGAAACTCTGAAACGGAAGCTCGATGGCGTTCCCTCGATTGTTGATGCCATAGAGCAATTTTCCATTACCACGCGTGACATCGACCGGCTTGATCAGGACAAACGGGGCGCTGAACTCCACCAGACCATCCGCGTTGCGAGGCGCGCGGTCCAGGTTCACAATCACCGCGTTCTGGACATCACGCGGGTCCACCTCAAGAAAAGCCGTGCCTTCCAGACGTTCGAACGCCCCGGCCTCGCCAAGCGTCTGGCCGTCAGCGTAGGGTGTTGATTGCTCGACGACAAATCGCACCACCCGGGCGTCGACGGGCAACGCCAACCATGCGACGGCACATCCGCCGGCCATCCATCCCACGACGATCCTCTTGATCATGTCACTACCCTTCCGATGCGGCAGCAGTGCTGCCAAAAAGCGGACGAGACCTGCGACGCGACGCGACGCGTCGTTCACGCGTGACGGCCAGGCTGCTGGTGGTGTGTCCCGCGAATGACTCGCGGGGCACACCACTAGGACTGTAGAAGCTACGATAACGATATGCCAGAGCTCCCCGAAGTCGAACGGGCTCGCAGACTGGTCGAACGGGTCGCCCGCGACCGTCGAATCGTCAAGGTGAACTGTGCCCATGACTCCCTGGTCTTCTCGGGACTCAGTGCCACTCGGGTGCGTCAGGCCTTGAGCGGTCGCACCGTCACCCGCACCGCCCGCTACGGCAAGCAGCTGTGGATGGAACTCGACCACCGTCCCTGGCCGTGCTTCCATCTGGGCATGACGGGGAGCTTTCTCACGCCAAACGAAGCCCCCTTGCAGCTGGCGTCGAGCCCCGGGGCCAAAGAGCACGTGTGGCCGCCACGATTTACAAAGCTCCATCTCATTCTTGATGACGGCGGCGAGCTGGCCATGACCAATAAACGTCGGTTGGGACGCATCCGATTGCAGGAAGATCCGATATCCGAACTGCCAATCAGCCGTCTTGGATTTGACCCACTCCTGGACCTACCGTCAACGCAAAGATTTGCAGAGCTGCTGAAGCGGAGGTCAAGCATACTCAAGGCCGTGCTCCTCGACCAGACGTTTGCCGCGGGGGTGGGCAATTGGATCGCCGACGAGGTGCTCTATCAGGCCAGGCTGGACCCGCGTCGACGAGCGAACGACCTATCCTCAACCGAAGTGACACGTTTGCGGACAAAGCTCAAGTATGTCGTCGAGACCGCAGTCGCCACCGACGCCGACAAAGATCTGTTTCCCAAGACCTGGCTCTTTCACCGGCGATGGCACCGGGGCCGGAGCGCGGACACGATACGCGGGCACCGCATCGAGCACGTCACGATCGCCGGTCGTACAACCGCGTGGGTGCCGACGCGGCAAAGCTAGACTGTGCGATAGCCCAGGAGATGGTCAATGACCAGAATGTTTTCGTCGCTCAGTCTCACCCTCCTCGACCTCAAGTCGTTGACGCGACGGCGATGATGGCGGCCATCGAGGCTGTCGGTTTCTCGGCGACTTTAGTCCAGAACCATGACGCGGGGTCTTTAGCCACGCAACACATGAGCGGTTACCAGGCGCGGCTGGTCTCGCGGCCGAAGTACTTGCGGCGGGTTGCTGCTTGCTGCCCTTAGTCCTAATCGCGACGGGTCTCTCTGGAGCCGGCCTGATGATGACGATGATGCGCTTCGAGTGGCTCACGCTACCGCTCGGGGTGGGCGGACTGCTCGGAGCCTATGCCCTCTATTTCCGAGAGCGGCGCCGCTGCGATAGGGCCGGATGTCGCCTCCTGGGGGAACGGGCTACCACAGTAATACTCGCTGTTGCGACCGCCGTCGTCGCTCTCCTTCTGAAGTTTTTCCCGTCCGTGACTTCCGGCATCTTGCAGCGGCTGGTATGAGGATTTCGCGGACCGAGAAGCGCCGGTTCGCGACCCCGGTCGCAACAATTTGGACGGAAAATGCGTCTACTGGACCGTGCGCGTGACCAATCTTGGACTGGCGTGTCGAACTCTCTTGAAGACCCCGGTGGTATCGGCCGTCGCGGTTGTCTCGTTGGCGCTCGGTATCGGCTCGAACGCCGCGATCTTCTCGCTGTTCAACCAGGTCCTGTTGCGTCCGCTTCCGGTGTCGCATCCCGCGAGTTTGGTCAACCTCGCAGCGCCTGGTCAAAAACCGAGTTCCGATAGCTGCAACAATGCCGGCGGTTGCGACGAGGTCTTCAGCCACCCAATGTTCCGCGACCTCCAGCGGGAGCAAACGGTCTTTACGGATCTGGTGGCGCATCGGTCATTTGGTATCAACGTTGGGTATCGTGGTCGAACCCTCAGCGGCGAAGGGATGGGTGTCTCGGGTTCCTACTTCCCGACCCTCGGTCTCACGCCCGCCGCAGGACGTTTGTTTGGTCCGGAGGTCGACACGCCGATCGGTGGACACTCGGTCGCAGTTCTCGGCTACGACTTTTGGCAAAACGAGCTCGCTGGCACACCCGACGTGATCGGCGACGCGCTCATTGTCAATGGCGAGCCGCTGACTGTCATCGGGGTCGCCCCCGATGGCTTCCGCGGAACGACGATTTCGACCCGGCCTGTGCTCTTTGTCCCGCTCACAATGGGCGACATGGTCTCGGGAAGCCTCAAGCGATTTGACAACCGCACCAACTACTGGCTCTATCTCTTTGGCCGCCTCGAGCCGGGTGTCTCACTGACGCAGGCGCGTGTCCGTTTAGAACCTCGATATCAGAACATCCTCTCGTCTGTCGAAGCGCCGCTCCAGACAAATATGAGTGACGCCACGATGGCGAGGTTTATCTCGAAGCCCCTGCCGATGGCGGATGGCAGACGGGGTCAGAGTAGCCTGGCCGAGGACGCCACAGCCCCCCTGCTACTTCTCTTCGCACTCACGGGAATTGTGATTCTGATCGCCTGTGCCAATGTGGCGAATCTGCTCCTCGCGCGGGCCGCGAGCCGAGCCTCGGAAATGGCGATCCGATTGTCGGTCGGCGCGTTGCACAGACATCTTCTCGCACAACTGCTGACCGAATCGTGTCTCCTCGCGTTCGTCGCGGGGCTCGCGGGGCTTGTCGTCGGACAATGGACCCTGCGGGCAATCAGTTGGTTCCTGCCGCCCCAAGCCAGTGACGTGTTGCAGTTGTCCCTCGACCCGGGCGCGGTAGTGTTCACCCTCGGGCTCTCGCTCGTCACGGGATTACTGTTTGGCCTCTTCCCGGCGCTCCACAACACCCGGTCCGAGCTCGTCTCAACCCTCAAAGACCAAGCGGGTCAGGCGGGCGGTGCGCGTCACAACTGGCGGCCAAACCCGGTGTCTCGAGCGTGACGGGCGCGACCGTGGCGGTCTTCGCCGGCAATAGTTGGGGAAGCAGCGTCATGGTTGAAGGCTTTGCGGCCGGACCCGACACCGACCGGAGCACGCGGATGAATCGGGTAGGCACCGACTACTTTCGCACGCTCGGTGTGACCACGCTCGCCGGACGGGACTTTAACGAGGCAGACACCGCTGACACGCCAAGGGTCGCCATCGTCGACGAGGCATTCGCCGCCAGATTTGAGCTCGGCCGCGAGGCCGTCGGCAAACGGCTCGGGCAGGGCGGTCTCGACGCGGGGCTCGACGTCGAGATTGTCGGTTTGGTCCGCAACACAAAATACAACGACGTAAAGAACACCGAACCGCCACTCCTCTACACCCCCTATCGCCAGGCGTCGAGCGTTGGAAACCTCACCTTCTATGCTCGCTCCTCCATTCCGCCGAGTGGATTGCTCCGGGCGATTCCGCGGATCGTCAACGAGCTTGACTTTAACCTCCCGGTAAATGACCTCAAGACACTGACGCAGCAGGTGCGCGAGAATATCTTTCTCGAGCGGATGACCTCGGTGCTCTCGGCCTCGTTTGCTGGATTGGCGACGCTACTGGCGGCTGTTGGTCTCTACGGGGTGTTGGCGTATACCGTGACACAGCGCACCCGGGAGATCGGACTGCGCATGGCACTGGGGGCTGATGCCGCCCGTGTCCGCACGATGATCCTCGGTCAGGTTGGGCGCATGACGCTGGTCGGCGGATTGGTCTGGCTCGTCGCGGCGGTCGGACTCGCGAGACTTGCTCAATCGCTGATGTACGAGGTCGAAGGCCTACAACCGGTCATACTCACGCTTTCGAGCGTCGGCCTCTTCGTGGTCGCATGCGCGGCCGGGTTGGTACCCCCGCAGCGGGCAGCGAGTATCAATCCGATGACCGCCCTTCGCTCAAAGTAGTATCCCGACGACTCGTTCGGAGGATGGCCACCTCGGCCCACACACGATAAGCTCGGGAAAGGAGATAGCGATGACTCGAACGAGCGTGAACGTGTGTGTTGGCGGTGTGTGCGTCATGTTGGCGATGGTATCGGTCGGGGCGCAATCGGATCCGGTGCTCCGGACGGCATACGGTGACCCGGATATTCAGGGACTGTTCACCTTCAGAACGCTAACTCCGTTGCAACGTCCGGTCATCGACGCAGGGGCATCGGCGTCGCTGACCGGTCGAGAAACGCTGACCGAGGAGGACGCGGCGGCATACGAAGCAGCCCGCCGGGCAGAGCTCAACCGCGACGCGCAGAACCTCGAGGTGCACGCACCCGGCGTACGCTATCAGTCGCGGGCCGAGGGAGGCGTGGGCGGCTACAACGAATTCTGGTACGAACGAGGCATCGAGCTGACACGCGACAGACGCACGTCGCTCATCGTGGATCCTCCAGACGGCAGAGTTCCGTATCGCGCGGCGTATCAGGCTGCCGCCCGCATCCGCGGCGCAAACATCAGCAACGGTTTCGCTGACTCGTATACCGACCGCAGTCTCTCCGATCGCTGCCTACTGGGATTCAACGCCGGCCCGCCCATGGTCTCGAGTGCCTACAACAACAACGTCCAGATCCTGCAGACACCGGACCACGTCGTGATCGTCAACGAAATGGTCCACAACGCCCGGATCGTCCCCCTCGACGGCCGTCCCCATGGTGTGCTGCGGCAATACTCCGGTGATTCACGGGGCCGCTGGGAAGGTGACACGCTGGTTGTCGAGACAAGGAACTTCCTGCGCGAGACCAGCCTCGGCGGGTCGAGTCAAGATACATCCCTCGTCGAAAGGTTCCGGCGTATCGATTCCGATACGGTCACGTATGAATTCACCGTTGAGGATCCGAACGGCTTTACGCGCCCTTGGTCGGCAATGATGCCACTCCGACGCACCGACGACCTGCTGTACGAGTACGCGTGCCACGAAGGCAATATCGGTCTGGCGGGCATCCTTGCCGGCGCCAGGAATTTGGGCACCGAGCGAATCGCCGCCCCATAGCCGTGCATGTAGTAACATCACTACATGAGACTTGGCCTGCGCGAGGCGAACCAATATTTTTCCAAAGCGATGAAGGCGGTGCGCGCTGGAAAGGATGTCGTGCTGACGGAGCGTGGGCGTCCGATCGCAGTCATCAAGCCTCTCGATGGAGCTGACGCACGAAACGCGGCCCTCCAAGCGATGATCGACGAGGGGCTCATTACGCCAGCCCAACGGAAGGGACCAATGCCGCCGCCTCGCTGGACGCCGCTGAAACTCGACGGGGAGCCGTTGTCCCACACAGTGGATGAAGGCCGCGACGAGCGCCTGTAGCGTCGATGCCGTGGGCATACTTCGATACGAGCGCACTCATCAAACGTTACGTCGATGAAGAAGGGCGTCGCGAAGTCCTACGACTCCTTCGTAGCCATGATGTCGTGACATCCGCCGTGCTGCCGCTGGAGTTACGAAGCGCATTGAGACGCCGTGTCACGGAGGGCACGGTTGACGGGACGGGCGCGGAAAACGTCATGAAGCGCGTGACGACCGACCGCGTGTATTGGACGCTGATTCCGGCGGGGAACGAAGTTCTTGCGGCGGCTGAGTCGCTGGTCTCGGCGCACCCGCTACGAGCACTCGACGCCATCCACCTGGCATCAGCCCAGTTGTTCGCGGCCGGCATGCCGATGACCGAGTTGATCTTCGTGAGCGCCGACATTCGACAGGCCGAGGTTGCCATGAAAGTCGGCATGAAAACGAGACAGATTCGATGACCTCGGGAACAGAGGGGGTGGTGACACTGTGTCGCGAAACCTTCGACTTCCGTTGACACAGATCGCGGGTCAGCCGGCGTCGGATCGACCACCGCCTGCCAGGCGAACGGTTCCGACGTCACGCTGTTGTCTCCCGGGCGCCATCGACCGCCGCGTGTTGCCTTTTTACTCCGGGAGTGCGAACGAGAAGACCGCGTTTCCAGCAGCGATGGCGACATACTGTTGGCCGCCCACGGCATAGCCCATCGGGCCGGAGTGCACGCGTCCGCCAATGTTCTTGTTCCAGAGCGGCTCACCGGTGACGGCGTCGAGCGCGAAGAAGTACCCGTCCGCGGTGCCCCCAAAGACGAGGTCTCCAGCGGTCGACATCAGACCGGAGGTCGTGCGTGGGTCAACGGGGAACTCCCACTGCAGGTCTCCGGTCTGGGGCGAGATGGCCCGTACCGCACGGTGGTAGTTTTCCATCGGTTCTGGCGTCTCACCCCCGCCCGCACGATAGCTTTCTCCCTCCTCATACGCGATGGGGCGGATGAAATATTTTGTCTCGCCGTCGAGGGCCATGACATAGAGGAGGTCGGTCCGCGGACTATACGATGGCGACCACCAATTGGAGCCCCCGATGATGGCCGGTGACACGATGTTGCCCTCTGGCGTAGGCTCTTTACCGGGCAGCAGGATCGGCCGCCCGTCGTCATCGAGTCCCTCGGCCCACGTCTGTTTGGCATACGGCTCCCCCAGAAGGAACTCGCCCGTCTCCCGGTCGAGCACATAGAAGAACGCGTTCCGATTGGGGAACAGCATGACCTTGCGGTCCTCGCCGTCAAATGTCGTGTCAGCCAGGATTGGAATCTGCGTAGAATCCCAGTCATGGATGTCATGGGGCGTGAATTGGAAATACCACTTCATCTCACCGGTGTCAGCGTCGAGCGCGACGACGGAGTCTGAATAGAGGTTGTCGCCCTCCCGCACGGTCCCGTCGTAGTCGGGTCCCGGATTCCCCGTGCCCCAGTAGACAAGGTTGAGCTCCGGGTCGTAAGACCCCGTCATCCACGTCGCGGCGCCGCCGGTGCGCCAGGACTCGCCTGACCACGAGCGCACATCGGGGTTATCCGGGCCCGGGGTCGTATAGAAGCGCCACTCCCGTTCGCCCGTATGCAGATTGTAGGCGTCGACCACGCCTCGAATGCCAAACTCGCCCCCCGCCACGCCGGTAAAGACGGTGTCACCCACCACCAACGGCGCCGCTGTCTTGCTATACCCTGACGATGTCTGCTGGACCTCGGTCTCCCACAGCACCGTACCTGTCTTGGCATCGAGCGCGACCAAATGGGCATCCAGGGTGCTCATCAGGACGGTGTCGCCTTGGACGGCAACCCCGCGATTGTTCCGCCCACAGCAAAAGACCATATCGTCGGGGAGCTGATACTCATACCGCCAGTAGGGTCGTCCCGAGCTGGCGTCGACCGCGATGACCGTGCTTGGCGACTCCGTAATAAACATGACGCCATCCACGACCAGGGGCGTCGTCTCGGCGCGGTCGAGCACCTGTAGCTGGTGGACCCACGCGATCTCCAAGCCCGTAACGTTTTGTCGGTCAATCTGGTCGAGACCGCTGTAACGCTGCGCGGAGTAGTTGCCGGAATACATGAGCCAATTGTGGGGCTCGGCCTCGGAGTTGATCAGACGCTCCGCGGTGACGGGGCTAAAGGCCGGCAGCGCATCGTCGTTCCCGGATTGTTGCGCCCGGGCAACGCTGGCCCCAAGGCCAGCCGTCAGCGTCATTACCCCAATCAGACCAGCCGTACATTGTCGGATGCGTATCATCGGAACACCTTAACCTTTGGCCGGGTTTCGATCTCGAATGCCAGCTCAAGCTTGGAAGCTGATTATACGCGTCGTTTATGATTGCCCTGGTCGCGTTTCGAGGAAGGTCATGATGCCAAGATCCCAGATGAGCGGACGCCTGCGTCCAACACTCGCCCTGCTAGTAGCGATCGCCGGCTTCAACCCGGCCGTGTCCGCTCAAGAGAATCCGTTTGACACGGCCGTCGATGAATTGATGGGCGGGCGGACATTCCGTGCCCAATGCGGTCGCTGTCATGGTCGCGACGCCACGGGGAACGGCGAGACCGGCGCCCCAGATCTCACCGTCCCGCTCGCGGCCAATACGGACCAGGCGTTGTTTGATGTGATTCGCAACGGGATAGAAGGCACCGCGATGATCGGGATCAGCTCGCGAGCATCGGACCTCATGGTCTGGCAGATGATCAGCTATCTCAACTCGTTCAGTATCGATCCCTCGGACTATGAACTCCCCGGCGACGTCAATCGCGGCAGAAGCGTCTATAACGACAGCTCCTGTGGCAGTTGTCACCGAATACAAGGGGAAGGCGGGCGACTGGGCCCTGATCTGACCGATGTCGGAACTCTGCTGGCCCCGCAGGAGATCCGGACCTCCCTCACCAACCCCGACGACACCGTGATCCCGCGCTGGTGGACGATGCGGGTCACTCTCCGAAACGGCTCGGTCGTCGAAGGACTACGTATGGATGAGGATACGTTTAGCCTCAGAATTCTCGACGACGACGAGAACCTGTGGCATTTCGTCAAAAGTGAGATCCAATCGAGCGAAGCGGTCAAGACGTCGTCGATGCCAGCCTCGAACGATTTGACCGCCGGCCAGCTCGATGACCTCGTGGCGTATCTGTTCTCGCTGCGTAGTCAACGTTAGTGCAGCATCTCTGCCTGGCCTTGACAGTGCCCGGGCGGGGCATCCCGTCTGGCCGCGTTGCTCCTCAGTCACGTATGCGGAATATGTTCGCTCGTTTCGCCTTGCCAGCCGGGTGCTGCGCTCCGGATCCAGGTCAAGGCCAGGCACGGCCAGACGGAAACGCGACACGATTGGACTGAATCAGGGCGCGTCCCCTACTCGACCGCTTCGATGAGCTCGAACGCGAGGCCGTTCGGGTCCTCTACGAGCACCGCGCGCGTTTCACCAAAGGTATACGGTCCCTCGATGATTGGCACCATCTTGGCTTCGAGGTGCGCGATAACGGCATCGAGGTCGGGGTAGGTAAGCCCGATGTGGTCGACGACCTGCCCTCGCGAGCGTGTCAACGGCTGATCGTCTCCGGGTCCGCAACGACCATCGCGACACTGGCGCGGATACCAGAGCCAGCTGGCGTTGGCGACCCGAGCATTGCCCGCCGGAATCCGAAGCTGTCCCGGCTCCATATAGGCCGGATAGGTCACCTCGCCAGTCGGCACGTCGCAGGGAGCCCACCGGTCGTCACCAAACGTAAACTCTGTGCTGAATGAGTTCTGGGTCTCAGGAAACGCGGCGCCGAGATGCTCAACGTGCCAGTTCGCCGTGCACAGCGGCTGCTCGGCCCAGAAGTGCGTGTGGCTGCGGAAGCTGTCGTTCTGACCGGCCGTGAACTCGACCAACATGCCGTCGGGGTCGACGAGGTACCCAAAGTCCAAGCCGGTCGTCGCCAGGGGCGGGGGGTTCTCGGCCTGGGCCGCCACGCGTTCGTCGATTTCGCTCACGGGCAGGAGTGCCTCGCCGAGTGGCAGCGCCAGCGAGTGCAGCGACGTCTCCCCACCCCCGGGTCCCCCATACAACGTGACGAGCTCGAATGCCTCGGAGTCGAGCGCGGCGATTCGCTCACGAAACGCGTCGGTGTTTGGCCCGGCAAACGTCGAGCCAAACGTCCAGAATCCGCTCTGGGGCGCGGACCGCTGTAGCTCGCGGTCAAACCCACCCAGTGCCTGCTCGTTGACATTCGTATATAGCAGATAGATGTCGTCGTGGAACGCCGGAAACCCGGCGTGGGTGGTGACCTCACCCTGTGGCCAGTAGTTGCGATACCACTCGAGCGATCGCTCTGCATCGACGGAGTTGATGTGGATGTGATGAAAGGTCGGCGCCGGCAGCATGGGTTCCGCCGCGTCAGCCTCGGCGACCGGCGCCTCGCTGACTGGCGCCGGCGCGGTGCACCCGGACACGAGGACCACGATCACCGCTGCGACGATCGGCACACCAAGTCGTCTTTGCCCTGGACGCGTTTCGGTCATGTGCTTCTCCTGCTATGTAGCTAAGGGCTCGTCACGAAACAAGCCGATCGATTGGGCTCGCGCTAGCGGGGTCGCCGTCATACTGTGATGGGTAGATGGTGTAGTTCCACTCACCGTGAAACGAATCACGCGTGAGATTGATGGTGGCCATCTGTTCATCCGAGACGATGCGTCCCTTCTCGTATTCGTTATCATCGAGTTCGCAGTGCACCGTCAGGCCTTTGCTCGTGCGCGTGGCACTGATGTGATGGGTAGATGGGAACGAGTGCGTCCGTCACATATAAGACGATAACAAACTTTATCAGCTTATATTGACCCCCGAACCACTATCAGAACTCTGCGCGTTATTACTGCTGCAGAGGACCTTCTCTTAAGAAAACCGACCCACCTTAGTTCGCCAATAAGTGTCACCCTTGCATTGTGGACATTTCCGTGTTCATGAGCAACCCTAGTGTCCTGGCAGAGAAGTTCGCGATCGAACCCCGTGCTTCCTGTAACGCTCGCTCGCAGAAGCGCCGGATACGGCCCAGAATCTGGTCGGCGGTCTTGACCCAAGTGAACGGCTTCGGGTCGTCGTTATAGCCGGCCATCCAGTCATAGACTGCCTGCTCCAACTGCCGCACGCTTTTGTGCGACTGACGCCGGATGCCGCGTTCCGACAAGAGCGCGAACCATCGTTCGACTTGGTTTGACCAGACACATTATCGGGTTCAAATGACCGCAAGGAGCCCCTACCACAGATCACTGATCTCACCCGTATTGAGCGAGGATGCACTCAGTGTCTCCCAATTCGGCGCCTTCACCGCCGCCCCGGTCGAGCTGGAGTGGCTCGCCAAACTCACCATTCCAAGGCCGCACGCGCCTCCCAGACCGACGTCGGCGAGTTTTTGGCCTTTACCGGTCTCCAGCATTCGGCCGAGATCCGCGCCTTGACCCCGGGCGCATGTCATCGCCTTGCGGAAATCTCTCGAAGCCCGCGAGCGAGCCGAATCGACGATTCGGCGAAAGCTCTCCGCGCTGTCGGCCCTGCTCGAGTGTCTGTGCGGGCAGAACGCCGTTGTGGGCCATCCGGTCGACGGCGTCAAGCGTCCAAGGGCTAACGCCCACGAAAAATCGACGCAGGCGGTGAGCGACTCGCAGTCCCGGATCCTCCTTGAGGTCCCGAACACGGACACGCTCAAAGGGCTGGCGCGATCGCGCCAGCCTCGCCACCCTGCTCTATCGCGGGATGCGTCGAAAGGCACTCTGCCGGATGCGCGCGCTCTGAAAGTCCGCGCACGTTAGCTGAGACAGCGTTCGTGTCTCAACCTCGGCGGATACTGGTTGTGTGGAGGTCTTTCTCCCCCCCACACTAGTGGCTGTTCAGATACTGCCAGACGAGTGACGCCATCGACCGCATCCCTACCGAGAGCGCGCCGTCATCCGCGCGGAACGTCGGAGAATGGTGCGGACCGGAACGAGTTCCCGGCTGCTGAGTGCCAAGCATGTAGAAAAACCCCGGCACCTCGTTGGCGAATCGAGAAAAATCCTCACCCGCCATCCAGGGCTCAGCCTCGACCACGCGGTCGTCTCCGACCACGTCCGCGAGCGTATCGACCGCCCATGCCGTCAAATCCTGATCGTTGATGACAACGGGAGTAATACGCTCGTATTCGATGTCGAACGAACCCCCACCTGCCCGGGTGATGCCGTCGACGATCTCGCCCATTCGTCGTTCGACAGTGTCCTGCACCTCCGCGTCATACGTCCGCACCGTCCCTTCCAAATACACGTCATTCGGGATGATGTTGAAGCGGGTACCGCCCTGTACGATGCCGACTGTGATGACGCTGGGGGCCAGCGGTGAGAGGTTACGAGAACGAATGGTCTGCAGCGCGGTAATCGTTTGAGCGGCCATCACCACCGGGTCGACTCCGAGATGCGGGGCCGCGCCATGCGTCTGCGAACCGTGGAGGGTTATCCGAAACTGGTCAACTGCGGCGAGCGCTCCACCCGGTGTGAATTCGATACCGCCAACATCGAGTCCTGCCCGCGCGTGAAGACCAAACACCACCTCTGGCTGAAGCTCGTCGAATACGCCCTCGTCGAGCATCAGCTGAGCGCCACCTTCCTCCCCCGGCGGTGGCCCTTCTTCCGCTGGCTGAAACAAAAAGACGACCGTCCCGGCCAACTCGCTCTGCATCGTTTTGAAGACCGACGCGACCCCAAGTTGGACTGCCGTGTGGATGTCGTGTCCACAGGCGTGCATGACCCCAACCTCTTGTCCCAGGTAGTTCGTCCGCTTTGTGGAAGAGAACGGCAAGTCGGTATCCTCGGTGACCGGCAAGGCGTCCATGTCGGCTCGGATCGCGACGACCGGACCGGGTCGTCCGCCGCGGAGCACCGCCACCACGCCGGTATGCGCGACACCGGTTCGCACGTCGTCAAAACCCAAGCCACTGAGATGATCGGCGACGACCGTGGCAGTGTCGAATTCGCGGTTACCGAGCTCAGGGTTTTCGTGAATCCGATGACGGAGCTCGGTCACTGTGGGGAGGACACGGGCGACTTCCGCATCGATCCGGGAGTCCTGCGCGCCCAGGGGGGCGCCGACACAGCTGACTATGACGCTGGTTATTAGGAATCGGGCAGTCATGACGGTATTTTAGGGCCCTTGTCTCACTTCCCAAGGAGTTGCACTCCCATGACGCAAGAAATCGAGAACCTCGTTGACCAGTTCCAGAGCCGAAAACTCACCCGTCGGCAACTCGTCGCGTCGCTGGCGACAATGGTGGCGGCCAGTGCCGCATCGTCAGCGGCGGCCCAATCGACCGGTCAGGTCGCGCAAGGACGCACCATCAACCACGTGTCGCTCGCCGTCTCCGACGTCGAAGCGTCCGCGGCGTTCTATCAATCGCTCCTCGGTCTCGACGTCGTGAGCCGCCCCCCCAATGGCGGCATCAACTTGGGCTTGTCCGACGGATTCCTTGGTGTCTATAACATTCCCGATCCAGGACGAGTCCACCACTTCTGTATCGGTGTCGATGACTACGACGCGGACGGTATTAAGGCACGATTTGACAATATCGGCTACGACGCCCGCGTGAGTCGCGACCCGGCGGCTCGCACGAGTGGTGGTGACCAGCTGTATTTCTCTGATCCTGGCGGCACGGTTGTCCAGCTCGGAGCAAACGGCTATCAGGGTTAGCGACCGGTGGTGACTTGCACCGCGACCACATGGGGTCGCTAGCGGGACGATTCCCGCGCATTAGCCCGACGGCCGGCGTTCACCACAATACCTACGGAGCCGCCGGCATCGACTCGGAGTCAAAGCGGGGTAGCAACTCGTCGCGATTTGCCAGATGGTGCACGGCTGCGGCCACGACGATCGCCGCGGCGATCGCGTCCTGCTCGATGACTCGCTCGTAGGTGTCTAGATTGGTGTGCCAGGTGTGCGTGCCATATTCGATCGGGTCTTGCCACATGGAAATCCCTGGCAACCCCATCTCGTTGAAGGATGTATGGTCCGAGCCACGCCGGCGCCGACTGTAGGTATGCTGCGCCCCGATGACGCCCAAGTCTGCAAACGGCGCAAGCGCGTCGCGCAGAACATCGGCCGCCTCCGCGGGTCCGAACACTTGCGCCGCACGCAAGCGGCCGGTGCCTGAATCGACGTTGAAATAGCCACCAAACTTTTCGTAATCAGCTGTCGGCTCTTCGGGTGACCCAAAGTGCTCCTTCACATACGCTTGTGAACCCAGGAGCCCCTGCTCTTCTCCGCCCCAGAGTGCGACCCGGACCGTCCGTCGCGGCGTCGCGCCGATCGCTCTGAGAATCCGTACCGCTTCCATCATCACTGTCACGCCAAACGCGTTGTCGGTCGCGCCGGTCGCGGCGTGCCACGAATCCAGGTGGCCGCCCAACATGATCACCTGGTCGGCGAGGTCACTGCCGGGAATCTCGGCGACGGCGTTGTGCACGGTTGTGCCATCCGGGTAGGTCTTGTTCAAGATGTCGAACTCGAGCTCGACCGGACCCGCTCCATATTCGAGCAGCCGCGAAATCCGCCCATAGTCCTCGTTCCGCATCACGACGGTAGGAACGACCTTGGCGACATCGTAGGTCCGGTTGTGAAACGCACGAATCTGGCCGTGGTCGCGCCCCGCGTCGTTCACTCTGACCAGTGCCCCGGACTCCTTCAA
>CAUZIB010000069.1:0-25751 GCA_963579735.1 Vicinamibacteria bacterium
TGGCCCGCCGCGTCTGCGTGTCGTTGTGTTTGATGGTCGTGGGCGCCGTCTGTTTCGGCGCGGACTGACTCGGTGGCTCTCCGACACGGCGCCAGCCCGGGCTCGCGGGCAACTTGTCGTGGCGCTGGTGTGCGACGCGAAAATGCGCGGCCTGAATCGAGATTTCCGGGGGATTGATCGCCCGACCGATGTCCTTTCGTTTCCGACGGACCCGTCGGTCCATCCGCCGGCAGGGGAGGAGAGGCTGCTGGGGGACGTGGCGATCGCGACCGGGGTCGCCGAGAGGCAAGCCAGGCGTTTGGGTCACACCCTTGATACCGAACTACGGCGACTGGCCCTGCACGGGCTCCTTCATGTCTTGGGATATGACCACGAGCGTGATGACGGCCGAATGGAGAGGCTCGAGCGTCGATTGCTCCGGAAGGGTGGTCTGGCCGAGGCCATAACATGATCTCGCTCGTATTCTTCCTGCTCGCATGCGTGACGATCTACGTCGGTGCGGTGCAGGTCGCCTTCAGTGCGCTCATGCGTTTGCCGCTGCGGCTGAGCGCCGAGCGGTCGGAACGACGAGGCCGAGTCGATGGGCTTGGTCACTACCTCGACGATCCGATTCGTCTTTTTATGCCTGCCCGCTTGCTGCAGGGGCTCAGTCTCACGGCCGCGACCATCTTGGTCGCGCCGGGGACCAGCGAGCGATCAGCGACCGCGCTCGGGTTTGTCTTCGGCGGAATGATCGCCTTCTTAATCGTCTGTGGACAGTTGGTGCCGCTCCTGGTCACGCGTCGGGATCCCGAGCGAATGCTCGAAGTGCTCTTGCCGCCGTTTGACGCGCTCGCGCGATGGCTATCGCCCGTCACCCGGCCCCTGATCCGGTTGCTCAACGGGAGCGGCCGGGACCGAGCGGTCGACAATGGGACCAGTGGCGAGGGGTCGTCTGACGCCGCGGCCGAGGCGCAGGCTGAGGTTGCCGCGCACGAAGAGCGGAAGCTGCTCCAGTCAGTGGTGGAGTTTGGGGCGACCTTGGTGCGCGAAGTCATGACGCCCCGCCCCGATATCGTCGCGGTGAAGTCGTCGGTGACGTTGGCAGAGCTTCGCACCTTCTTTGTCGAGCAGCAGTATTCGCGGATTCCCGTCTACAAGGACAGCCTGGACGAGATTCTTGGTTTCGTCTTTGCAAAAGATCTGGTCGCGCTGACGTCGCCCGATGCGCCGACGTCGTCGCGGGAGACACCGGTGGTTGAAGCGACGGATATCGGAGCCATCGGCCGCTTACTACGCCCCGCCTATGTCGTCCCGGAAACGAAACGGGTCGCAGAGCTTCTGAAGGAGTTTCAACGGGAGCAAGTGCAGAGCGCGATTGTGCACGACGAGTACGGCGGTACCGCCGGGCTCGTCACGATCGAGGACCTTCTTGAGGAGATCGTCGGCGAGATTCGAGACGAGTATGACGTCGAATCTGAACCGATCATCGACGAGGGCGATGGCTGCTTTGTGTTTGCCGGCACCGTCGGCGTCGACGATGTCGCGGAGCGTCTCGATATCGAAATCGAGCGGCATGGCTTTGAGACGGTGGGTGGATATTTGCTCGCGCGACTCGGGCGTGTGCCACGGGTAGGGGAGACTCTGGACGTCGACGATGTCGATGTCGAGATCCTCGAAGGAGAGCGACGACGCGTGCAGCGAGTACGGATGCGGCGACGGTCTCCGCTGACCGCTGAGGAATGAGCAGCGCGAGGCGGATGCGGAGCGGGTTCGTGTCGCTGGTCGGCCGGCCAAATGCCGGAAAATCTACCTTGTTGAATCGCGTGGTCGGCCGCAAACTCGCCATCGTGTCGGACAAGCCGCAGACGACGCGGAACCGGATTCTCGCCGTCAAGAACCTGTCTGATCCACCGAGCCAGGTCGTGTTTGTCGATACGCCCGGCATTCATCGGCCGCTTCACCGCTTGAACGTGCGGATGGTTGACAGTGCCCTCGAGACCATCGGTGAAGTGGATGTGTTGGTGCTTATGCTCGACGCGACGGCTCGTACCGGGGCGGGTGACCGATATCTGCTGACGCTGATCGAGAAAGCGACGATCCCCGTGGTGCTTGCCCTCAACAAGGTCGACCTCGTGACAAAGACTGAGCTGTTGCCGCTCATGGACTGGTATCACCGTCAGCGATCGTTTGCGGCGATCGTGCCGGTCTCGGCCTTGACCGGGGATGGTGTTGCCGACTTGGTGCGGACGGTGGTGGACGTGCTTCCCGAGGGTGACGCGCTCTATCCCGAAGACTATCTGACCGATCAGCCGGAGCGAGTGCTGGCAGCCGAGACCGTCCGCGAGAAAGTGCTCCAGCACACCCGGGCTGAGCTACCGTTTGCCACGGCCGTGGTCGTTGAGCAATTCGACGATCCGGATGGGGATGGTCTCATGCGGATGGCGTGCTCCATCCTTGTCGAGCGTGGGTCGCAGAAGCGGATTGTCATCGGGCATCGAGGGGCGCTGATCAAGCAAATAGGCAGCGAGGCCCGGGCCGACCTCGAGCGTTTCTTTGGGTCGCGCGTGTATCTCGAATTGCATGTACGAGTGAAAGCGGGATGGCGTGAGGACGACCGATTGTTGGGCGAGCTTGGCATTGGTGGTAGTCGGTGAACGGTCCCAGAGAAAGCCCATATGTAAGACCACGTGGTCCGCGAAAACCCTGTGCTACACTTCATTTTCTCACGTTCATGGACGAACTGAATATACGTTCGCGGCTTGTCGCCACTCCAAATTTCCAGGTCCAACCGACAAATTTGAAGTTCGGGGACTTTGGTCATTTTCTTTATGTCGCCTCAGCGCCGGCTCGATGTCGTCTTGGATTCAGTCAAACGACTGCAGAGGATTGGTGCGACCGCGAACCTGCTGAATCTCCTCCAAAAGCAACATCCCGCTGACCTCGCCGAGGTCTTGAGCGAGCTCCCAGAGCCCGCCCGTCGATCCACGTTTAGCACGCTCCTGGGTCAAAACAGCCGACTGGCGATGGAAGCGCTGTGTGAGCTCGAGCCAGAGTCTGGGGCGGCGCTCTTGGTCGGTCATCCCTCTGACGAACTGGCGCAGCTGTTTCAGGGAGTGCCGTCGGATGATGCGGCGGCGGTAATCGATTCTCTGCCGGACGACCTCTCACAATCAGTACTCGAGCTGATGCGTCAGAAGAAAGCTTACGACGTTCAGCACCTGCTCGAGTACGCCGACCAAACCGCCGGGCGGATCATGAACCCGGAGGTCTTTGCGCTCTCAGAGGACCTGACCGCCGGTGAGGCCATTGGCGCCCTCCAGACCTCGCGCGACTTCGAGATGGTGTTCTATCTGTATGTCGTCGACGAGCGAAGTCACCTCGTTGGCGTCGTCTCACTCCGACGACTCCTGCTGGTCTCCCCAGAAACGCCGCTCAACCGGATCATGACGACCGAGTTGACAAGCGCCCGGGTCGAGACGGATCAAGAAGAAGTTGCCCAGCTTGTGGCGTCCTACAACCTGCTCGCGATTCCGGTGGTCGACGACGAGAACAAGCTGGTCGGGATTATCACGGTCGACGACGTCATCGATGTCATCAAGGATGAGGCAACCGAGGACATCTACCGGATGGCCGGCGTGTCGAGTGACGAGCACGTGTTCACTTCGGGGGGCGAAGCGCTGCGCAAGCGTTTGCCCTGGCTCGGTCTCAATTTGGCGACCGCTCTACTCGCCGCAATGGTCGTGCGATATTTTCAGGAGACCATCAACCAGGTCGTCGCGCTGGCGGCCTTTATGACGATCGTCGCCAGCATGGGCGGGAATGCGGCTACTCAGACCTTGACGGTGATTGTGCGCGGCATCGCGCTGGGAGAACTTACCTGGGGTCATACGCGAAAGGCCTTGCTGAAAGAGGCCGCCGTCGGGCTGGGGAACGGAATGATCCTTGGCCTGGTCGGTGGAGGGGTTGCATGGTGGCAGGTTGGGAATCCGTATTTTGGGGGCATCCTGGCCCTGGCGATGATGATCAATCTGCTGATCGCCGCGGTCGCAGCGACGTTGATCCCCATTGCACTGCGCGCCCTGAAAGTGGATCCGGCCCTGGCGTCCGCAGTCTTTATTACGACGCTCACTGATATGTTCGGTTTTTTCGCGTTCCTGGGTCTGGCGACCGTGTTCCTTCAGTATCTCGACTAAAATAGGGCTGGCTTTCGCTACCCAATGCCGCTATACACGGCCGATGCGCTGATCCTGCGCACTTACAAACTTGCTGAGTCAGATCGAATAGTCGTGTTCCTGACGAGCGACCGAGGCAAGCGCCGCGGGGTAGCCAGGGGCGCGCGCAAGACGCGCTCCCGTTTCGGGGGAGGGCTCGAACCTTTCACGCGCGCTCGCGTCGAATACTTCGAACGTGAGCAACGCGACCTCGTCCGTTTGTCGTATGTCGAACCGGTCGCCTCGCCACTCTCGTGCAGTAGCGGTGACGTCTTGGAACACGTCAGCTACTTTGCCGAGTTGGTGGATGCCTGGGCACTCGAAGCCGATCCGAACGACACGTTGTATCGATTGGGGGCATCGGTCGTCGATGCGCTCATAGCGGGGCTCCCGGTGGATCGGGTCGCGCGATACTTTGAGTACTGGCTGTTGCGTATCCAGGGTGTCTATCCCTCATTGGTTTCCTGTCACGAATGCGGTAGCACGCTCGAGGGAGGCGGAGCGATTGCGCGTGCCACGGGCGTGTTGCGGTGTCGTCGCTGTGGCGTCGACACGTCAGATGTCGACCTGCCGGCCGACGCCGTGGCGTTTCTTCGTGGCGCGGCCCGCGTGCGACCAGAGCGAGTAGGCGAATTGACGCTCAGTGGGCAGGGTGCACGACAGCTTGCCATTGCGCATCGTGCGCTGATCGCCATGCATCTCGACCGCGACTTGCGGTCGGCGCGGGTCTTGCGAGAACTCGGCGCCGGCCTGTCGAATTCGCCCAATCCGGCGAAGACGGAGTTTGTATCGTGATGTTTCAAGATCTCATCCAGGCGCTTTCCAAGTTTTGGGCATCGCATGGATGCTTGTTGCACCAGCCCTTAGATATCGAGGTCGGGGCGGGCACCATGCATCCCGCAACGTTTCTGCAAGTGCTGGGCCCGCGTCACTGGCGGGTCGCCTATGTCCAGCCGTCGCGGAGGCCTGCCGACGGTCGCTTTGGCGAAAATCCCAACCGGCTCTTCAAGCATCATCAGTTTCAGGTCATCCTGAAGCCGTCTCCGGACGATGCGCAAGGTCTCTATTTGAAGAGTCTCAGCGCGTGTGGCATAGACCCTACCCGTCATGACATACGGTTCGAAGAGGACAACTGGGAGTCGCCGACACTTGGGGCTTGGGGCATTGGGTGGCAGGTCTTGCTCGATGGTCTGGAGATCACGCAGTTCACGTATTTTCAACAGGCGGGAGGTCTCGACTTGTCGCCGATTTCGGTCGAGTTCACCTATGGACTCGAGCGGATTGCGATGCACCTCCAGGGCGTCGACAACGTCTACGACCTGATGTGGTCGCCCAGCGTGACCTACGGTGACGTGCGTCATCGCGAAGAGGTCGAGCAGTCGCGGTATGTGTTTGGAGACGTGGACATTCCGCACGAAGAGTTTGCGACCGTCCATCGACGACTGTTCGATGAGTACTTCCGTCTCGCGGAGCAGTTGTTGGCGTCGGGCGTGGTGTTTCCGGCCGTCGACTATTGTCTCAAGTGCTCACATGTCTTCAACGTCCTCGACGCCAGCGGGAGCATCGGCGTGACGGAACGCACCGCGTATATTCTCCGAGTCCGCCAGCTCGCAGTCGCGATCGCCGAGGCCCATGTGGCCGCGACCACTCCGCCATCGACAGAGAACGCCCATGTTTCGTGAGCTGCTGATCGAGATTGGGTGCGAGGAGATGCCTGCTCGGTGGCTCCCCTTGTTGAGGCGTCAACTTGGCGAGTTGCTCGGCGCGGCGCTGGATGACACCCGCCTGGAGTGGACCTCACCGGTTCAGGTGTTTGCCACTCCCCGACGTTTGGCGGTGAGCATTGCCGCCGTCGCGCCGCGACAGCGCGATGTTGAAGAAACCGTCACCGGCCCGCCGGTCCGAGCGGCTTTTGGTCCCGACGGGCAGCCAACCAAGGCGGCGATCGGATTTGCTCGAAAATATGGCGTCCGGGTTGAGGATCTCGAGCGGATGCAGACCAAGCGGGGGGAGTATCTTGGGGTCACCCGCCGGGAGCGCGGTGAGAAGGCCGGGGTGGTGCTACCAGTCGTCTTGACCCAAGTCTTACGGCGCCTCACATTTCCCAAGCAGATGAACTGGGATGCTCGTCTCAAGGACGGCGCCGAGACGTTTCTTTTTGGGCGTCCGATTCGATGGCTGCTCTTCTTGTATGACGGCAAGGTCGTGCCCTATGAGATCTTGCGCAGCGAGGCGGCGACCAGCGCGGGGGTAAGAACCGTGAAGGCCGCGGCCATCACGTATGGGCACCGGATCTTTAGCCGCGACGGCACACCGGGCCGACCGCTCCGGGTCCGCTCGTTGGATGCCTACAAGAAAGCGCTAGCCGCAAACTATGTCGTCATCGAGCGGGACGTCCGCCGCGCTCGAATCGCCCGAAAACTGGCGGCCTGCGCAAAAAAGGTCGGCGGCGAGGTGGCAGCCGATGCAGCCCGTAGCATGCTCCTGGACGACGTTCCGGATTTGGTCGAGTATCCCTCCGTTGTGACCGGCACCTTTCCAGAGGAATTTCTGACTCTTCCGGACGAGGTGCTGAAGACAACGATGATTCATCATCAGCACTACTTTCCGATTGCACGGAATGGCCGTTTGGCACCGCACTTTCTCGCGGTCACAAACACCCCGCGAGACAATGTCGCCCGGATTGCACGCAACTCGGAACGGGTGTTGATCGCGCGTCTCCGAGATGCCAGGTTTTTCTGGGACGCGGACCGCAAGGGTCGGCTGGACGATCGACTCGACCGTCTTGACACGCTGCTCTTTCACAAGAAGCTTGGAAGCTATCGACAAAAGACTGAACGGACCAGTGCGCTGGCGACCCGGATTGCCAGCGAACTCCTCGACCTAGACCCCGAGGCCGCGGCCGCCGCCGGGCGGGCAGGACTGTTGTGTAAGGCTGACTTGGCGACCGATATGGTCGGCGAGTTTCCCGAACTGCAAGGCCAGATGGGTGGTGTCTATGCTCGGGAACAAGGCGAACCGGAACGGGTGTGGCGTGCGGTCTATCACCACTATCTGCCCGTCGGTGTCGTCGCCACTGACCCGCCCTCGAGAACCGACCTCGGGGCCGCGGCCGCTACCTGGGCAGCGGTTGCGCTCGCGGACAAGCTCGATACCTTGGTCGGACTCTTCCAGGCTGGTGAGCGGCCGACGGGCTCCCGCGACCCACTGGGGCTCCGGCGGCAAGCGCAAGGCGTCATTCGCGTCTTGATCGACCTCCCGGAGCTCACCGGGTTGTCAGCACGTGTGTCGTTGGGGGCGCTGCTACGGATGGCCGGCGACCTGCATGGACAGCCCGACGAAGAAACACAGGCGCGCCAGACGTCGTTTGTCCGAGAACGCCTTCGCTCCGTCCTGGAAGAGCGCGGTGGCGACGTGCGCAATGTCAGGGCGGTTACTCATCAGGCATCCTTGGACGACGTCTGTCCATTGGACGCGCGGCGAAAGCTTGAAGTGCTCCCAGAATTCACGGGGTCCGAACGCTTTCAGCAGCTCGCTACCGTGTTCAAGCGGGTCAAGAACATCGCGCGGGAGCTGGGAGATCGCCCGGATGCGACGGTCACGCATCGGAGCCAGGACTTGACCGAGGTGGCGTCACGTCTCACCGAGCCGGCGGAGCGCGCCTTACTGGACGAGTTGACACGGCGAGGTGCCGCAATCGACACCGCCATCGCAACGGGCACAGACTATCGTGGCGCTTTTGGTGAGGCATCGGAGTTTGGGCCCGCCGTCGACAGGTTTTTCAATGAAGTATTCGTGATGGTCGACGACATGTCTCTTCGGGATGCCAGGCTTCGTCTGATGCGGCGGCTGGAAGAGACGGTCGAGCTACTGGCGGATGTGTCAGAGCTCGTCCCGGAAGCGAGTGGCAGATAGCCGCTTTCCCACATCTGGCAAAATACACAACTACCTTGGGGCCCACCGAACGTAATGACAAAAAAAGCAATGAAGAAAAAGACAAAGACGGCTTCCCGGACGAAGCGGGGTCACAAGCATGTGTATTTCTTTGGTGGCGGTGTCGCTGACGGCGACGGCAGCTTGCGTGACCTCCTCGGCGGTAAGGGCGCCGGTCTGGCAGAGATGAGCAGTGCCGGTCTGCCGGTGCCCCCGGGGTTTACGGTCTCCACCGCAGTGTGCTCGCTCTATGAGGCCAGTGGAAACGCGGTCCCGGATACCGTCGAACGGGAGATGGAGACGCATCTTCGGGCGCTCGAGAAGCTCACAGGGTCGACGCTGGGCGCATCCGCCGAACCGCTCCTGGTGTCCGTGCGGTCCGGAGCAAAGTTCTCGATGCCCGGGATGATGGACACGATCTTGAACCTGGGTCTGAACGACGAGGCGGTCGAGGGGCTCAAACAGCGCACGTCGAACGGGCGGTTTGCATTTGATAGCTATCGCCGGTTGATCCAGATGTTTGGCAACGTTGTCCTCGAGCTCCCGAAGGAAGCGTTCGAACAGGAGTTTGATGGGGTCAAGGCCGAACGCGGCGTAAAGCTTGACACGAAGCTCGGCGAGGACGCGCTCAGAGAGGTGGTCCGGCGGTACAAGGACGTCATTCGTCGCCAGGCCCGTCGGTCGTTTCCCCAGGATGCGAGGGAGCAGCTCCGTATGGCCAGGGACGCGGTGTTTCGGTCGTGGCAAAACCCGCGAGCGATCGAATACCGACGGATCTACGACATTCCTGATGAAATCGGGACCGCGGTAAACGTGCAGGCGATGGTGTTTGGAAACAGCGGCGAGCGGTCCGCGACCGGTGTCGGATTCACCCGGAATCCCGCGACAGGGGCCAAGGAGTTCTATGGTGAGTTCCTCGTCAACGCCCAAGGCGAGGACGTCGTGGCCGGTATCCGGACACCCCAGCCAATCCGAGATCTCGAGGCGGTCATGCCAAAGGCCTATCGGCGGCTTCGGCAGATCACGACTCGTCTCGAGCGTCACTACAAGGACATCCAGGATTTTGAGTTCACCATTCAGGATGACCAGCTCTTTATGCTCCAAACTCGTAACGGGAAACGCACCGGGCACGCCGCGGTGGTGATCGCGACCGACTTTGTCAAGGAACGACTGGTGACCACGACCGAGGCGTTGCTGCTGGTCGACCCCGATGCGCTGTCACAACTCCTGGCGCCGGTGTTTGACCCCAAGGCGTGGAAGGCTCTCCCTGTCGCAACAAACGGGTTGCCTGCGTCACCGGGCGCGGCTTCGGGTCATGTCGTATTTACGGCGGACGATGCGGTGGCGTGGACAGAGCGCGGCAAGGAGGTTGTGCTGGTCCGCAAGGAAACGGTGCCGGACGACATTCATGGGATGCATGTCGCAAAAGGTGTCCTGACAGCGACCGGTGGGATGACCTCCCATGCAGCGGTCGTCGGCCGACAGATGGGAAAGCCATCGGTTGTCGGGGCCGGCGAGCTGGATGTATCGGAGGAGCGGCGGTCGGTCTCGATCCACGGCGAGACTCTCAAGGAAGGGGACTTCATCTCGTTTGACGGATTGACTGGTGACGTCAAGGTCGGGAAGGCCGCGACAAAGCCGAGCGAGATCCTCCAAGTCTTGACGGGTGAGCTTTCGTCAAAGCGGTCCGATATTTATCAGCGGTTCGAAAAGCTCCTGAGCTGGGCCGACAGAGTGCGCACATTGGGGATTCGGGCGAACGCCGACCAACCGGAGCAAGCGACCGTCGCTCACGCGTTTGGGGCGCGAGGCATCGGTCTGTGTCGGACCGAGCACATGTTCTTTGGGAAGGACCGGTTGCCGATCATGCAGCGCATGATCTTGGCGAACAACGAAGATGACCGCCGAGCCGCGCTCGACGAGCTGCGGCCTTATCAGACTCAAGATTTCTGCGGGATTTTCAAAGCAATGCCCGGCGAGCCGGTCACGATCAGGCTGGTTGATCCACCGTTGCACGAGTTTTTGCCAAAACGCGAAGACTTGATGGTCGATCTGAAAACGCTCCAGTTGGGCAAGGCCTCGAAGAGACTGGTCAAGAAGAAGAGCGATCTCCTCCGTCGCGTCGAGCAGTTGCACGAGTTCAATCCCATGATGGGGCATCGAGGGGTCCGGCTGGGTATCAGCTATCCGGAGATTACCGCGATGCAAACGCGCGCCATCATCGAGGCCGCCTGTCAGTTGAAGAAGGAAGGGATTCGCGTCGTTCCTGAGATCATGATTCCGCTGGTGGGCCACGTCAGGGAGTTTCAGGATCAGAAGGCGGTGGTGACACGAGTCGCGACCGAAACCATGCGTGCGGCCGGGTTCAAGGTGAAGTATCTGGTCGGGACGATGATCGAAGTCCCCCGGGGGGCCCTCACCGCAAGAGCCATCGCGGCCGAAGCCGACTTCTTCTCCTTTGGCACAAATGATCTCACCCAGATGGCGTTCGGCTTTTCTCGAGACGACGCCGCGAAGTTTCTCCGCGTCTATCGTGACAAGCGGATTCTCGACCGGGACCCGTTCTCGTCGATCGATGTCGAGGGCGTAGGTCAACTGGTGCGGCTGGGCGCGACCGAAGGCCGAGCGGCCAAACCTGGGCTCAAGCTCGGAGTGTGTGGTGAGCACGGCGGCGACCCCGCGTCCATTCAGTTTTTTGCGGAGGTTGGTCTCGACTACGTCAGCGCGTCGCCCTATCGGGTTCCGACCGCGCGTCTGGCCGCCGCGCATGCTGCGCTGCAGGAGCGGTAGCCTTCACAGGCGTCCGGAAGAGCGCTGCGATGGGTCGAATTAGTCGGCTGACGGCTGAGCTCGCGAACCAGATCGCGGCCGGAGAGGTGGTCGAAAGACCGGCTTCCGCCGTCAAAGAACTGGTCGAAAACGCGCTTGACGCCAATGCGCGTCGCGTGAGCGTCACCATAGAACTTGGCGGCAAACGGCTTATTCGTATCGAAGATGACGGCGAGGGTATGGTCGCCGGCGACGCCGAGCTTGCGCTCGAGCGACACGCCACGAGCAAGCTCAGTTGTCTCGAAGATCTCGGGGCGATTGCCACTCTCGGATTCCGCGGTGAGGCGTTGCCAAGCATCGCGTCCGTGTCGCACCTGACGCTTCGCACGCGAGCTCGTGATACCACGCACGGCACCCTGCTGCGGGTGGACGGGGGCGTCGTTGGTCCGCCGCGTGATGTCGGGATGCCGGAGGGCACCGTCGTCGAGGTCACCGATCTCTTTTACAACGTTCCGGCCCGTCGCAAGTTTCTCAAATCCGACGGCGCCGAGTCGTCGCACATCTCGCGCGCGGTCACCCAGCTTTCGCTCGGATATCCCGCGGTCGGGTTCACCCTCACCAGCGGTAAGCGCCAGCTCCTCGGGTGTCCACCCGTCGCTCAGCTTTCAGACCGTTTCTTTCAGCTGTATGGCGAACGCAATGACCTCGTCGAGGTCGCAAAGACGGCAGGTGGGGTCAGCGTGCGTGGATACATTGCCGCGTTGGCTAACGATGGTTCGACGGGTGGGCCCGTTCGGGGGCCACAGAACATCTTTGTCAACAGTCGAATCGTCAAAGACCGAACCATCGCCCATGCCATCCACGAGGCATATAGCCGGGCGACCATCAAAGCCCGAATGCCAGAAGTGCACCTGTTTATCGAGCTTCCGTCGGACCGGGTCGATGTCAACGTTCACCCCACAAAGGCTGAGGTGCGGTTTCTCGAGCAGTCCTTTATTCATGAGCTCTTGAGACGTGCGCTGGGTGAGGCGTTGGGGTCATCTTCGTCGACGCCGGTGTCGTTGTCACCGTCTCTGGCGGGACCGGCGCCGTCCGCGCGTTCCATTCCAGGCATCGTCGACGGCATGGCCGCACCGAGTCGATGGGCAGGAGTGACCCAGGTATTTGCCAGGGAGAGCGGTGCCACCGCCTACGCGTCAGGCGCTGACCTCGCAGACTCTCCGGTGTCGTCCCCCGCGAAAGACGGGCACGACGCCACGGTCTCGTCCACGGTAGCGACCGGTCCGCTCATGCCGTTGGGTCAGTTCCGCGATACGTTCATCATTGCCGTCGACACCAATGGGATCGCCATCGTGGACCAACACGTCGCACACGAGCGTGTCCTCTACGAACGCGTGATGGGACGACTGACGGATGGCCCGCTGGAAGGGCAAGGGCTCTTGACGCCGATCATGGTCGAACTGCCGCCCGGCCAGCGAGACGCACTGACCGCCCACGGGGCACACCTGGCCCGACTTGGCTTTGACGTCGAAGCGTTTGGCGGCGAGAGTATCCGAATCGCGACCGTGCCGAGCCTGTTGAGTGTGGGCGAAGCCGAGACCGCCGTACGTGCAGTCGCCTCAGATCTGGAAGGGCTTGACGAGGGCGCGGCCGTTGAAGAGGTGCTCAAGCGGATCGCTGCGACGACGGCGTGTCACGCTGCGGTTAAGGCCAACGACCGGCTGACCCAGGAGAAGATGCTCTACATCCTGGACGAGCTTCGTCATACCGAATACTCCACCGTGTGCCCGCATGGTCGCCCCGTCGTCCTACGGCTGACGCGTCATGAGATCGAGAGACGGTTCGAGCGGATCTAGGGGACTGGCCATGCAGTCCGCTAGAACTTGAAACGGAGGCCACCTGCCAGGTGAAGGCCGCCGAGCTCGATCGCGGGGTGAAAAGACCCGTCGAGTACGAAAGCCGGAGTGGCCCGGCTGTAACGGGCAAGAATGCCCAGGCCGAGGCTCCGTGCCACGAAATACGACAGGTCGAACGAGACGTTGTAGCCGACCCCGTTGACCGAGATCCCGTCCGTCGTGTGAGACTCGACGCTGACCTCGTCGAACGGAAAACCACTCTCACTCGTCGTCAGTCCGGTGACGATATCCTGTCTGGCATCAAAAAACGTCGGGCCAAACGCAAAGGTGAATCGCAGTGACGAGCTCAGAGGGATCCAGAACTGGGCTTGCGGATGTATAGCCAGCTCACTGTGAACGAGCCCGGGCACGCTTGATGTCACCGTTCGATGGAAGTCGAAGAAGAACGGATTTGGTATCGCCGAAGTAACCGTCGCGGTCTCTCGACCCTGTAGAAACGACGCGGCGATGCCGACACCAAACCATCCTGCGAGACGCATCGCGACGGCGCCATCGTAGACCGTATCCGGTCCGATGGTCTGGGTACCCATCAGGTTTCCGGATTCGGCGAAGAGCTCAAAGTCCGTCGTGTCGGTACGTGGCGATGGCAGCGTTTGCGCGCCGACGTTGAGATCCAGCGCGAATCGCGATGTGGCGGCTGCTTGGGCAAACGCCGTCGTCGAGAGCGCGACCACAAGACAAAAGAGGATGAGAACGGTGCAGGGGTGTAGGGGCATGATGTGTCTGTGACTGGCGACGTGTTACTCGATACCGACCGCCGACCACGCGGTCGAGATGGTCTGTTCCACGACCTGGTCGTCGCTGAGATCGCGGGCTGACTGGAGCGTGGCGTCGCGTGCCATGGAGAAGGTTGCGTCCGTGGGCAGCAGCATGGTGAGGGCACGATAAAAGATCTGCTCGACCAGCGCACGCTGCCCGACTCCCAGGCCTTCAACTCGGATACCCGACGTGCCGTTGATGCCGCCCTCGATGGTCAAATAGTATACGTGTGTCACGATCGTGGAGTTTGTATGGACGCCGCCATTGTCCGCGGTTCCCCTGAAACGACGCGAGTAATGGTCCGGGTCGCCCATCGACGGGGGATCGGATATCGAGCGAATGCCGCCCGGGATGAGGACGTCTTCCCCCACGGTGTAGTCGGCAGGCTCGAGAGCGTGACGACCAGTTTCGGCGACAAAGAACTCGGTGCCGAGACCGAGGAGGTCCGAGAACGCTTCGTTGAGTGCTCCGGATTCTCCCTGGTATACGAACCGAGATGTGTAGTGGGAGACCGCGTGGCCGATCTCGTGCGCGACGATGTCAAGAGCGCTGGCGAAAAAGTCAACCACCTGCCCCAAGGGGGCGAGGCGTTCTCCGGGGGGGAGACCTTCACCAAAGAGGAGGACGTCCCGGAGTCCGCAGTCTTGACAGAAAAATGCATTGAGATGAAACAACGAGGCGACTTCGTCCGACACGGTAAAAAACTCTGAGCGTCGAATCGGATGCACCAGGACGGTGATCGGACCATTTTCGCCGTCGAGACCGGCGCGCCCGAATCGATAGTGGAGGTAGTCGAGCGTCCAGCCGGTGCCCGTGTGCGCATCGACGCTCACACCGTCCGTCCAGATGTTGTCGGTGTCGCTCGCGAGGTCGACGTCGACAAGGGGCGTGACAGCGTTGAGGATATCGAGGGCGTGCTTCCAGTCGCCTTTGAGGTCGTATGTCGAGATCGCCGTCTGACGTAGGCCGTCCTTTGCGACAAACCTCCCGCCAGTATTTTGTACGCTGAGCTTCTTGAGGTCGCCTTTTGTCCCCCGACCGTGACCGACTGCGCAGTCGGCGCATTGAAATGGGGCGCCTTGAGCGCGCAGTCGCGAACGGGTCGAGACGACACTACCGGTGTGCGCATCGACCTCGCGTACGACCGGGCGACCCGCGAGGGGGCCAAACGTGTCGAAGGAGGTGACGTCATATACAAGCTGGTACTCGTACTCGGCGACGCGTGACTGCGCCGGTACCGTTGGGGCGAGGACGATCGCCAACGTGGGGAGGGTGGCGCCTGCATGACCGTGACCGGCCGCGAGGGCGATCCGTAGTGCATCCTCCGGCGTGAGCGTTGGTCGCGTGTCAATGGAGACGTCGGGATGGATCCTGCCAAAGACGGTGATCGTCGCCCCGAGGTGGGTCTGGACCCGAATGTCGCCGCCCTTGACTCGTACGCCCTGGTGATGTTGGACGAAACGTTGATGCACCCGTCCGGGGACCATCGGGTCGGGCGTGACCTCGCCGGACCGGAGGTCGTTCCGTCGTTGCATTTTCTCGAGGACGTTCTGAGCTCGCTCAAGGTCATCGGACTGGGTCGCGGTGATCGTCAGAGGGCCCAGAGCAGGTTGCGCACACAACACGGCGGTCGTCAGCGCTGCAGTGGCGACGTGCCCGACCATGAAGCGTTGGACTCGGAGGAGACGGTGCGCTGGCTGGTCTGGGGATGGCACGAATGGCTCAGTGTACAAGCCTTTTTGGGGGCGGGCCGCCCGCGATGACGTCTCGGTGCAGAGAAGGATGACGATGGGGTGCGGCGGGGCGCCGTCTCTCGGCGCCGCGCGGGACCGCGACCGTGCCGGAAGCCGAAACGGGGCGCTATGCGGTGGGGCCGCCGGTCACGATAACCCGCAGGGCGTTCACCAACGCCGTCATGTCGTCGCGGTCGTTGTAGACGTGGGGGGCTACTCTGACGGCCTGGCCGCGCACCGACACGCTTACCTGTTGTGCAGCCAGGACCGCCTTCACCGTGTCGACGTCTATGGGGGCCGGCGGGCGAACGCCAAAGAGATGAGAGGCTCTGTCCGCTGCCGGTTCAATCCAGCATCCAAGATTGATAAGTTCGGGAATGACGTCAGCGATAAGCGTGGCGCAATAGTTCTGGATGGCGTCGGGACGCCAGCGGAGGACCTGCGTGAGTCCGGCCTCCAGCATGGGGAGCAGCACGAAATTTGAGCGCTCTCCCACATCGTATCGAAGGGCTCCCGGTTGATAGGTAGGGCTGTAGTCAACGAGTCCGGCAAAGTCCTCGCTGCCTTTGCGCGCGATCCAATTTTCCTCGATGGGAATCCCGTCGTCATAGGCGGGGCCAAAATACGCCAGACCAACGGAGTAGGGACCCGTCAGCCATTTGTAACCCGCACAGACCAATGCGTCGGGCCTTGTCTCGTCCACGTCGAAGGGGAGGGCGCCTACCGATTGCGTGCCGTCCACGATCAGCGTCGCGCCACACTCGTGCGCGCGCCGACGAATTCGCCCGAGGTCGAATCGTGTTCCGTGAGCCCAATGAAGCACCGGCAGGACAACCGTCGCGGTGTCCGGGTCTACAGCCTCTACGACCGCGTCGTTCCAGCGCTGACCATGGCGCTCCGTCGGTTCCGGCTCGGCGACGACCCGGAGGGTCGCGCCGGTCGCGTCGCAGGCCCGTTGCCAGGTGTAGATCGCGCTAGGAAACTGCTCGTGCACAACGACCACGTTCTGGCCCGGCATCAGTGGGGTGTTACGGGCGAGGGTGGCCATGGCATAGGACACCGAAGGGATGATGGCCACGCGTTGTGGGGAGTCGATGTTGACGAGCCGTGCGAACAGGTGCCGCACGCGTTCGCTGGACGCAAAGAAATCCTCCGGGGTCAACCGGGCGGGTATACGTAGTTGGTCTACCGCCTCGCGCGCGGCGTTGGCAACCTGGTCTGAGACCGGTGCCATGAACGCGCAGTTGAGGTAGTGCAGGTCACGTGGCAGCGCGAACAGGTCGCGTTGACAGTCCATTGGCCGTCCGCCGACGCGCCGAATACCTTCGTCCGCGCGGGCTGCGGTTCCCGCGTCTCGCGTCTCTGGAGGTTGATGTGCCACGCCGAGATGTCCTGAGTAGTCATCGTATACCGCCGGCGACCCAGAGTGTGCGCAGTGATGCCATCTCGCGTGTGGAAGACGTGTGCGAACGGGGGTTATACGATCAGTGCAATATCCGAGAGTCCGAATCTCGCCGACATGGAGCGACGACATCCCGACTCGTGGCTCGACTACTTTATTCTGGACACATTTGGCTTCTTGAGAGGTTCATGACTGCAATCCTCGGGATTTCCGCTTTCTATCATGATTCCGCGGCGGCGTTGGTTGTTGATGGGGACATCGTCGCCGCTGCGCAGGAGGAGCGTTTCACGCGGAAGAAACACGACCATAGATTTCCGCGTCACGCGATTGACTACTGCCTTGCAGAGGCCGGTCTCGCTTCGGACCAGCTTGACATCGTGACGTTCTACGAGAAGCCGCTCGTCAAGTTCGAGCGCTTGCTCGAGACCTACGTTGGCTACGCACCGGTAGGGTTTAGGTCTTTCTTGGCCGGCATGCCGCAGTGGCTACGACAGAAGCTCTATCTTCCCCGCGAAATGGACCGTGGGCTCGACCACAATTACGCGGGTCGCTATGTCTTCACCGACCACCATGAATCACATGCGGCGAGCGCGTTCTTCCCCTCTCCATTCGAGGAAGCCGCCATTCTCACCGTCGACGGCGTCGGGGAGTGGACAACGTCGAGCTTTGGTGTCGGTCTCGGAAATCGGATCACACTTACTCACGAGCTAAGGTTTCCGCACTCTTTGGGCCTGCTGTATTCCGCATTTACCTACTTCACCGGATTCAAGGTCAACTCCGGCGAGTACAAGCTGATGGGGCTCGCGCCGTATGGCGAGCCTCGTTTTAAGGAGAGCATTTTACGCAACCTTCTTGATCTTAAGGACGACGGCTCATTCCGGATGGACATGTCCTATTTCAACTACTGTCAGGGACTGACCATGACGGGGCCGAAGTTCAATACGCTCTTCGACGGTCCCCCTCGTCGCCCGGAGTCTGCTGTAACCCAGCGCGAGATGGATATCGCAGCTTCCATTCAAGCGGTCACGGAAGAGGTCATTCTACGAATCGCGCGTCACGTCAGGCGAACCACGGGACAGCGGAATCTGGTGATGGCGGGTGGCGTGGCTCTCAACTGCGTCGCCAATGGTCGCGTCGTAGAGCAAGACATTTTCGACCGAGTGTGGATCCAGCCTGCGGCCGGGGATGCCGGAGGAGCGCTGGGAGCGGCTCTTTTTGTGTGGCACCAGCTACTGGACAAGCCGCGAGAAGTTGACGGGATTCACGACCGCCAGCACGCCTCACTCCTCGGCCCGAGCTTCTCGGAAACTGAGATTCGCAACTTTCTTGACGGCGCCGGCGCCACCTACCATCACCATTCGGACGAGGAGGAACTGCTCAATTCTCTGGCTGGCCAGATCGAAGCGGGCAAGGTCATCGGCTATTTTTCTGGTCGGATGGAGTTCGGGCCCCGCGCCCTGGGAGCTCGTTCGATCATCGGTGATGCCCGTTCGAGCGACATGCAGTCCGTCATGAATCTCAAGATCAAATTTCGAGAGTCATTTCGCCCGTTTGCACCGTGTGTGCTCCGCGAGCACGCTCATGAGTGGTTTACGGTACGCCCCAACGAGGACAGCCCCTATATGCTGCTGGTCGCTGGCGTGCATCCTGAGAAGCGACTCGCCGGGGCTGACGCTTCGGGCGAGAAGGGCATCGACCGGTTGCTTCAAGTCGTGCGCTCTGAGATCCCCGCCGTTACGCACGTTGATTGCTCGGCCCGAGTGCAAACCGTCGATGAGCATCGCCACGGACGGTTTTATCGGCTGATCCACGCATTCGATAGTCGCACGTCGTGTCCGGTCATCATCAACACGAGCTTCAATATTCGCGGCGAGCCGATCGTCTGCTTACCCGAAGATGCGTATCGCTGTTTTCTCGTCACGAACATGGACGTACTCGTCCTGGACGATTTCGTGCTTTTCAAGGAGGAACAACCGGTGGCCGAGGAGCATCTTGTTGAGCAGCATCTCGCTCGTTTCGAGTTGGATTGAGCAGATGGCATTGATAGAAGTCAACTGGCGTCCTTGCCATGACGAGCTCCGCAAGTTCGGTTACATATGTTTTGTCGTCTTCGGCGGTCTCGGTACGTGGCTGTTTTTTCGGGAGTCCGTACTGGGTGTCACACTCGACGCCGGACTTGCGCGAAAGATCGCTATTGGCTTGTGGGTCTTGGCCGCCGGCTCATTGGTCTTGAGTCGAATCTCGCCCCGGGCTCTGAGACCGCTCTTCGTGATACTGACCGCACTCAGTTTCCCGATCGGCTTCGTGATCTCTCACGTGCTGATGGCGTTGCTCTACTATGGAGTTCTTACGCCGGTGGCCATTTTCTTTAGGCTGATCGGTCGCGACGTGCTGCATCGCCGCTTCGACCGAGAGGCGCTGTCGTATTGGGAGCCGCGTCGTCAAACGACACCCGATCGGTATTTCAGACAGTTCTAGTCTCCTGTCTCCGTCTTACCTCGATCGTGTTCTGGCGCGCCGGACAAACGCGGTAAGGCGTCTTGGTTTAGAAGAGCGTGTAGATGAACGGCGCGGCCGCCGTCCCGCCGACGATGAGCAGACCACCCACAAGCAGGAACACCACGACGATCGGGAGCAGCCACCATTTCTTGTTGTCGCGCAGAAAGTTCCAGAAATCGCTGGCCAGGCTGTGCCGTTTCTCGAGCACGTGGGCGCTGAAATCGTTGTGGTTATCGGCCAAGGAGTCTGTCCTTTTTGGACCCTGCGACTGTTTTCGAGCGTGCCGTCCTCCTGAGTATGACACGCAGGAGTGGGGACGTAGATCTTCTGTTGGGTTGCGGCCTCAGAGGAGGTCTCTCTTGGACACTTTAGCCACTATTGAGTAGCGTGTCGATAGAACGCGTCTTCACTCGTCCACGCGAATCGAGCGGTTGCGCGGCGGGATCCAGCTTACGGCTGAACACGCGACGTGGGGCACGTTCTTGCTGGCACGGGGGCTCGTCCTCGACTTTCCTCTGCGACAGTCCACGAGGCGGTGGCTGGGTGTCCCGACATCGCGTCGCAAGGCCTTACCGCGTACCAGGGGCTCGACACTCTGCCTGGTCGCGGCTATGAAAAGGGTCGATGGAAACCGGCCCATTCACGGCACCGTGACGATTCTGAGCGCGCGTCCCAAGTGTGGCGAGGTGCCTTTCTTCGGCTAGTCTGGTGCACTACGATCCAAAGCAGGGTTTGACTGGCGCGAACGTCGTGCTGTTGCGCGGTTTCGGGTGGTTGGGCCAAACTTGCGCACCGAGAGGAACAGCATATGGAATCGGGCCCCCAAGGGGCACCGTCGTATTACGGGGATCTGAGCCGACTCAAGGAGCGTCTGCTGGCGATGGGAGGCGAAGCCGAGCAACAGGTTCGGAACGCGATCCGCGCTGTGGCCGAACCCAACGCCCAGTTGGCAGAGCAGGTCTTACGTGGCGATCGACCGATAAACGATCTGCACCTGGAGATCGACGAGCGCTGCCTGAACATCCTTGCTCGTCAGCCGCGGGAAGCAGGTGACCTTCGCGTGATCGTTTCCGGGCTCAAGATCAATGGTGACCTTGAGCGAATCGGGGATTTCGCCGTGAACATCGCGGAAGCGACGTTGTCATATCTCCGGCATCCGCCAGTCAAGCCGCTCATCGACATTCCGACCATGGGTGACATCGCCCAAGCGATGCTTCGGGATGCGCTCAACGCTTATGTTCGGCACGACCAGGGTCTCGCGACCGGCGTGCTTCATCGTGACGACGAGGTCGACGCGCTTAAGGACCGGGTTTTTCGCGAGCTCTTGCAATGCATGCGAGACACACCTGATCTGACTACATCGGCTCTTGAGCTGATTCTGGTCTCGCGTCATATCGAACGGGTGGCGGACCATGCGACGAACATCGCGGAAGATGTCATCTTCATGATTTCCGGACGCGACATACGACATCATGCCCAAGAGGGTGTAGAGACGGGATGACGACCGGGCGGCCCCCGCAACAGGTGCTCGTGGCTGAGGATGACGCCGACATTGCCGATCTGGTGGCCCACCATCTCGACCGCGCAGGGTATATCGCGAGCATCGTGCATTCCGGGGCCGATGTGCTGCCGTCAGCCAGGGAGCGCCGGCCAGACCTGATTGTGCTCGACTTGATGTTGCCAGGTCTGAACGGCCTGGACATTTGTCGGGTGGTGCGAGCGGAGTCGTCACTGGCTGACGTCCCGATCATCATGCTGACCGCCAAGACAGAAGAAAGCGATCGCATTGTGGGTCTCGAATTGGGCGCCGATGACTACGTGACAAAACCGTTCAGCCCAAAGGAGCTTGTAGCGCGGGTAGGCGCTGTGCTCAGACGGGCCGGTCGCGGACAGCCCGAATCACCGGCCCTGACGTTTGAATCGTTGGTCATCGACACCGACCGTCACGTCGTGTCGGTGCATGGCAACGAAGTGCGGTTGACCGCCAAGGAATTCCTGCTGCTCAAATACTTGGTCGAGCACCGCGGCCGAGTGCTGTCGCGCGACGTCTTGCTGTCGGATGTGTGGGGGTATCGTTACACCGGCGGCACTCGAACCGTTGATGTGCACATCCGCCGGTTGCGAGACAAGCTGCCCGCGCTGAGCCGTGCCATTGTGACCGTCAAGCAGTTTGGATACAAACTGACTGGCGGCGACTCGTAGCGGAGATGAGGCTCCGAACCCGTCTGTTCCTCGCGGTGTTTGCCATCGCCACGGTCAGCGTCCTGCTGGCAACGGCCTTCCTCGCGTCCACACTCGAACGACAGCTAATCGAGAGAATCGAGAGCCAGCTCGTGGTGGAAGCACGCTTGGCGGAACGGTTACTGACTTCTCTCTCTGCCGTCGACCGGTCAGGATCACGGCTGCACACCGAGGTCGACGAGTTGGCGGGAGTCGTGGGCGCGCGCGTGACGATCGTCGGGTTTGACGGGGTGGTGTTGGCCGATTCGGCGGAGGATCGCGATGGTCTCGCGACGATGGAAAATCACGCGCAGAGACCAGAGATCGCCAGCGCCCGTCGAATGGGGCTTGGCGTGTCTCGTCGATTTAGTACCACGGTCGGAAGACCCCTACTCTACGTCGCGGTTACCGCGGATGATCCGGTGATCGCCGCCGTGCGTTTGGCGTTACCGCTGACCGTGATCGACCAGCAGGTGGCCTCGATTCGTCGGGCTGCGGCCGTTGGTTTGTTTGTGGCCCTCACCGGTGCGGTCGTGCTGGCGTGGGTGACGTCCTTCGCGTTGAGTCGACGAGTGAGCTCGATCGCGGCGGCGGCCCGACGATACGCGGGCGGTGATTTGACTCCGCAGCGGGGGCACTACCGAGATGATGAGATCGGTACCGTTGCCCGCACGCTTGACGAGACGGTGCAAGAGCTCGGAGGACGGGTGGCCGAGTTGTCGAGAAATCGCCGGTTGACGGATGCCATTCTGGCGAGCATGGCCGAAGGTGTCCTTGTGGTTGACGCGACGGGACATGTGCGTATGGCGAACGAGGCGATCCGTCGGATGCTCCAGTTTTCGGAATCGCCCGTTGGCCGGCACTACATCGAGCTTGTCCGTCATCCCGACGTGGCGACGCGTATCGAGGCCGCGCTCGAGCACGGTCGGTCGAGCCGGGTCGAGATCACGGTTAATACGAGTCCTTGGAAGGTGTGTCTCGCCAGTACGACACGGTTTGTGGCCGCCGATGCCCCGGGCGTGATCGTCGTGCTTCACGACGTATCCGATTACCGGCGGGTCGAACAGATCCGTCAGGATTTTGTCGCCAGTGTCTCCCACGAGCTCAGAACGCCGTTGACGTCTATCCGGGGCGCAGTTGAGACGTTGTTGGACGACGCTGAGTCCGCCGCGGATCGTCGCTTCCCGGACATAATCGCCCGGAACACCACCCGGATGCAGCGGCTGGTCGACGATCTGCTGCGTCTCGCGAGACTGGATGCCGGGCAAGAGTCGGTCGACATCGTCGAGTGCTCGACCGTGTCTCTCTTCGGGGCGGTGGAGACCGAATTGGTACCGCTTCTGGAGGAGAAGCGTCAGCGTGTGGAAACACGTATCGAACCGGCGGCGAAGATGTTGCGCGTGGATTCCTTCAAGCTCCACGACGTGCTCAAGAACCTGCTCGAGAATGCGGCGCGATACGCTCCGGTGGACACGACCGTGACACTGACCGCAACGGTGCGGGAGGCGGCGAGTGTGCTGTCAGTGGAGGACCGTGGTCCGGGTATTCCGGATACGGATCTCCCTCGCGTGTTTGAACGTTTTTATCGGGTGGAGAGGTCACGGGCTCGAAACCCGGGCGGGACCGGGCTCGGTCTCGCGATTGTCAAGCATTTGGTGGGGCTCCACGGGGGGCACGTGTCAGCCGTGAATCGGATCGGCGGTGGCTGTTCGTTTGTCGTGGTATTGCCACAGGCAATCGGGGCGACCGGAGTGCTCACCGACAGCTCACCGTCCTGAGCCGTTCTCCAAGAAGGCGCGTAGTTTCCGGAACGCACGTCCCCGATGGCTGACGGTAGCCTTTCGCGCGCGAGAAACTTCGGCCAGCGTGCAGCCAAACGGGGGATAAAAGAAGATCGGGTCGTAGCCAAATCCGTCGACGCCGCGCGGGTCGGGAACGACCGTGCCCTCGACCGTCCCACCGGCTTCGAAGACGATCGCCTGACCGTCGGCGACGGCGAGCCTGCACACAAAGCGAGCCGTGCTTTCGGGCTGTCCACGCTCCGCGAGCTGCGTTCGAATATGAGAGAACTTCTCCGGATACGATGAGCCACGATACCGGGCGGAAAACACTCCTGGGGCGCCGTCCAACGCGTCGATCTCCAGCCCCGAATCCTCGGCCACCGTCAGTCGGCCGGTCAGCCCGCTGTAGTACCGCGCCTTTTGCCGGGCGTTCTCGGAGAACGTTTGGCCGTCTTCGGGAGCCTCGGCAATGTCCGGATACCGACTCAATCCGTCGAGCCGGACGGCCACACCATCCAGGATGTCTTGTATTTCGACGAGCTTCCCGGGATTTGTCGTCGCGACCAGCAATTTCATGACGCCTGGCCGACGTGCGAGAGATACTTATCGACGATACGTCGCTGTTGTCCGACGAGATCGGCGATGGCGCTGCCGGCCAACTCCAGAAGTCGCGCTAGCGTGTCGGGGCCAAACGGGTTTCGTTCGGCGGTGCCCTGGACCTCAATGAATTGTCCGCTCCCGGTCATGACGACGTTCATGTCGACATCGGCTTTGGAGTCCTCGGCGTATGCGAGATCGGACACTGGGTGGCCGCTCACGACGCCAATGCTGATCGCGGCGACGTAGTCGTTGATTGGCACCGTCTTCAACGTTCCCGCGGCGCGGAGCTTTTCGAGCGCGAGGACCAACGCGACAAAACCGCCGGTGATTGAGGCAGTCCGCGTGCCACCATCTGCCTGGAGCACATCGCAGTCCACCCAGATCGTCCGTTCGCCGAGAGCGTCGAGTCGGGTGACGGCGCGGAGCGAGCGACCAATAAGCCGCTGGATCTCCTGCGTCCGACCACCCAAACGGCCTTTGGTGGCCTCGCGGGTGGTTCGGGTGCTCGTCGCGCGGGGGAGCATGCCGTATTCCGCCGTCACCCATCCTTTGCCTGTGCCGCGCAGAAACGGAGGCACGCGGTCTTCGGCACTGGCGGTGCAAATCACTTTCGTGTCGCCGGCTTCGATGAGCACCGAGCCCTCGGCGTGCATCGCCCAGTGAGGTGTCAGACGCGTCGGCCGGATCTCATCGGCACGTCGGGCATCGGGTCGGACGTAGGGCGATACAGGTGGGGTGTTCGATTGAGCGGTCGGTTGAGACACAAGCGGCTCCGAGTGAATGAGAGAAACGGTGGCCGGCCGCGCGCGATGGCGACCCGCACAGGCGCACGTCTGCTGATAAGGGTCCTATTCTTCGGCGGTGGAGGCGTTGGCGAATTGGGCCCCGTTGACCGGTTCCGCGACCCACTTCATATTCCGGGCCAGGGGATGACGGAGGTCGACGTGACCGGCCAGCGTGTCAACTTCGTGTCCTTCGACCAGAATCTGCACCGCGGAGATCTCGGGAACATTGGTGGTCAGCGCGTTGACGAGGGCATAGACGGTGAACAGCTCATCGAGCGAGCCACCGGCGTGACCGCGACTGACGTCACCCGTGAGGTCAATAAAGGCGTCGCCGGTCGTCGTGAGATACACCGCGCGAATACCAGTGCCCTCCGGGACGGGCGACGTCAGCGGGGCCGGGGGCGGTGCTAGCTGGCGTTCCAAAACGAGTCGGGCTCTCTGCATCGGGTCGTAGCGACCGCGCGGCACATCGTCGCCGACCTCCTCAGGCGGTAACTGAGTCTCACGCTCGACCAACGCCAGCCCGTTGCCGGCGACGAAATAGAGTGTGACCTGGTCGGTGGCTGCTGGCGACGCGGTGTCGACCCCCTGGGCGCCGGAGCCCCCAGCGTTGGGGGCACGGCGTTGCCACCCGGCCACAAACATGGCGGCGGCAACCCCGACGAGAAGGACGCCAACCCCTACCGCGCAGAGGACCCGTCCTCGCGGGCGGCTCGATGAGGGCACCGCGCTGGTGGTTCGCAAGCTCGGGATGGCTAGCCTCCTGAAGATGGGCTCGGGCGACCGAGCGTGTCCCGAAATCGTAGGATGCCGTCGATGATGGCGCCGACCACCGCGTTCTGAAAGGCTCCGCTGGTCAATCGGGCGTGGTCCTGGGGATTAGAGATGTATCCCATCTCGATGAGTACGGCTGGCATGTTTGCCCCCACGAGCACCCGAAACGGGGCATCCTGCACGCCTCGGCTACTCATCGGGATACGACGGCTGAGCGATCGGTGGATGACGGTCGCCAGCTGCGCGGACTGATCGAGATATCGTGTTTGCGCGGTATCCCACTCGACGAGGTCGAGGGCACGGGTGCCGCCGCCGACGAGTGGGATCGCCGCCGCTGCCCGTTCCGCGGGGTCATCTGCCGCTGCGTCAGCCTCTTCCTCTCCAGAC
>CAUZIB010000070.1:0-24480 GCA_963579735.1 Vicinamibacteria bacterium
CGGGCGCGAGGAGTTCGACTACGACAGCCAACGAGGATCACGGAAACTGCTCCACGGCAAGCGCCATCACATCAAAGTCGAAGGCGACGGCGTTGCTCCGGAGGATCTCGAGCCGTGGCACAGCTACGTCAAAACGGATGTGCTGCCAATGCCGTAAACGGCACGACAAGCGAATCCCTTCTCTCGGCGCTAACCCCTTTTTCTCCACTCCTCTTCTGCCACCGATCTGTTGGTTGGAGGTGCACGTATGTTGGATCGACGTGAGTTCAATGCCCTGCTGGCCGGCACGATCGGTTGGGTCACGCTCGGGGCCGCCGGGACACGTGCTGCTCAGCGGCCGTCGCGCGGCGCCGTGTATGCCAGTGTGAACGCCCGGCTGTACCGGATTCGTCGCGACGGCGACGTCCTGATTCGAGAGCCCCGCCCCGTAGTCCTTCCTGCGCAAGTGCAAGAGGCCTGGCTCCACCCGTCGGGCCGACATTTCTACGTCGCAAGTAGCGATGAACGCACGTCAATCCGCTCGGTACGGCATCACTATCTCAACGCCTTCCAGGTGGACTCCTCAGGAACACTCGCGCCGTTCGGCGGGGCGGTCCCCCTGGCACGACGGCCGATCTACATCACCGTCGACCATGACGGCCAATACCTGATCGCGGCCTACAGCGCGCCGAGTGGCATTTCGGTTCATCGTCTCAATACGGATGGGTCGATCGGCAACGAAATCGAACAGGAAGCGAGTCTCGACGTCGGATTCTATGCCCACGCTGTACGAGTCACGCCTTCGAATCGTGCGGTCCTGCTGGTCACCCGGGGCAACGAACCCGTCCGCGGCGTCCGCACCGAGGATCCAGGAGCCCTCTATCTCTACGACTTCGTGGACGGCCAACTGACCAACAAGCAGTCCGTAGCGCCAAATCAAGGCGTGGCATACCGTGCTCGACACGCCGACTTCCACCCCTCTGGACGCTGGGTGTACATAGATCTGGAAACGCAAAACCTGCTTCATACCTACGCCATTCGACCCGACGATATGTTGTCGGAGGCACCCCTCTTTGTGAGCACGACCCTCGCCTCGCCATCAACGTCGAGAGGGGGGCAGACAACATCGTCGATTCGGATGCATCCGACAAATGGCCGGACCTTATACGTCGCGAACCGGGGCCGAGGCACCGAAGTGTTTCAGGGCGAGACCGTGGCGAATGGGACCGAGAACACGATCTCGGTGTTCTCGATCGACTCGCAGACTGGCGAACCGACACTGGTCCAGACCATCGACACGCATGTCATTGCGGTCAGGACGATGGCCCTGCTCCCGGACGGACGAACACTGATCGCGGCGAACACCGCACCTGGTTACATCCGCACCCAAGGGCGCTTGGAGACCGTGCCGGCCGCTCTGACTCTGTACGAAATTGAAGATGACGGGCGCCTCACCTTCAAGTCCAAGCTTAATGTCGATACCGGCGGCGAAACGATGTTCTGGTGCGGGGTCGTCCCATATTGAGGGTGAGTGTTGGCACTGCCGCGAGTGGAGTGTTGCGGAAAACGGTGAACTATGCGGCGGCCGCGAGCAGTCCGTGACCATGTCACCGGGCTTCACCTTGACACCGTCGGCGTGCGGCCGTGCGCACCACGGGGCAACCATATGACCACCGTGGCCGTACCTCCCGACGAGAGGGGCGGACGGCGGAACGATCACGGTACCGCCCCAGAGCGTTCCGTCGGCCGAGCACTACGGTCGATCAGGATTGGTTGACCGAGACCAACGTCCGCCAGACGGGAGAGCTGGGTCTCGGCGTCACCAACCACGAGAACGACCATACGCAAAGGGTCGACGTATCGGCGCGCGAGCTCCCGCACCCGCTCCATCGTCATGCCCTCGATCACGCGCTCGCGCTTCACGACGTAATCGAGGGGCAAACTCAGAGTGCTGATCTTTTCGAGCATGCCGATCTTGGAGCGGAGCGTCTCGAGCGCTCGGGCGTTACTTCTGATGAGATAACTCTGGGTTGCGGCCAGGTCATCCGGGGTAAAGCCATCGGCATAGCTGGCCAGAATGTCGCGAATCAGCGCGACCGATTCGAGCGTGACGTTCGCGCGGACAATGGTGCCCACGGTGAACGGTCCCCGGAGATCGCTACCGGAGAAGCGGGACGACGCCCCATAGGTAAACCCCTTTTGCTCGCGAAGGACTTGGTTCAAGCGAGACACGAACACACCACCCAGCCGCACGTTCATCACCTGCGCCGGGAAAAAGTCTGGATCGGTTTCAGCCAGCGCCATCGCCCCAACCCGGATGACGGACTGGGTGGCCTGTGGGATGTCGACAAAATAGATCCGTCCACCCTCGTCACGATCCGGCATTTCGTAGCGCGGAATAACCACCTCGACCCTTTCCCAGCGCTCGCCCAAACCCTTCACTGAGGCCATCGCGCGGTCTTTCGTGACGTCTCCGACAACATGGATGCTCGCGAGCACCGGGGAGAGATAGCGCTCGCTGTAATCCTTCAGGTCCTCGACGGTGATTGACTCGACCGACTCGGTCGTGCCTTGGACGTTGTTCGAAAGGATGTGACCCTGCCCGTAGACCAGATGATTGAACGCGTCGGAAGCGACGGCAGCAGGGGCGGTCTCCTGTCGCCGCAACCGATTGATCGTCCGTTGCTTGACCCGTACGAACTCGTCGTCGTCCCACCGCGGTTCCAGGAGGATCTCCTCCACCAAGATCATCGTACGCTCGTAGTTTCGACTCAGCGTGCTCCCTGACACTGTCAGGCTTTCGCGGCCGGCAGAGACATCGATCGAGGAGCCCAAGGCATTGATGGCTTGTTCGAGCTCTTCGGGAGTGCGGCGCACCGTTCCCTCTGTCATCATCTGGGCCACAAGATTCGAGACCCCGACCTTCGACAGCGGGTCCAGCAGTAGCCCGCCCCGCAGACGAATAGTGAAGCGAACGACAGGCACCTCGGGCTGTTGGATGCCATACACCTCGACGCCGTTCTCGAGCGTATCCGTCCAGATGTCCGGCACCGACAGAGAGGGTGCCACACCGAAGGGAGGCTCCACCGACCGATCGAACGCGCTTGATGTCTTCGCGAACGTCCTCTCTGGCCGAGTCGCGAGTTCGGCCTCTCGGCCTTGGATGATTGGTTCTTCGACGACCTCGGCCCGCACGGAGTTGTCTAGGGCAAGGTGCGCGTGGCCCGTCGGAACGAAGCTGGTGGCAACAAAGGGCTGGTCCCGAATGTATTGGTCATACACGCGAGCGACGTCAGCAGTCGTGACAGACAGCACGCGGCGAATGTCTTCGATGACAAAGCCCGGGGAGCCAGCAAAGATGTTGTACTCGGCCAAGGCGAACGCTTTGCCGAGAACACTCGCAATGCTTCTGTATCCGTCGTAGAAGGCCGTCTCTCTTACGGCTTTCACCCGTTCCAGGTCGGCCTCGGTAAAGCCGCTGTGCTCAAAACGGTCGAAGGCGGCCTGAACGGCGCGGTCGATGCGGTCGAGATCTACCCCCTCGAACCCCTCAATCCAGATGTTGAGCTTGCCGGCCAACTCGCCGCCTTCGGTGTAGGCGTCGACAGATGGCGCAAGGGCCTCCTCTTCCACGATCACAGCGTGAAGGGGTGAACGCTTGCCTTCCGCCAACAATGCCGCCAAGAGTTCTAGAGGATACGCATCTTGGTCGTATGTCCGCACTGTAGGCCAGGACATCGTGAGAGTAGGGACACGTACGAGCTTGTCTTCGTGGAGGCGCCGGACCGTCTCCGGCAGGTCGACGGGAGGAATGTCAGGCGTTGGCGGAGGCGCAGGGCCAGAGGGAATGCCTCCAAAGTATTGCTCAATCCACCGGCGTGCCTGGTTCGTCTCAAAGTCGCCCGCTACGACCAGGGTGGCGTTGTTCGGTCCATACCAGGCGTCGTAGAACTCGTGCACGTCGGCCAGCGTGGCCGTGTCGAGGTCCGCGAGCGACCCGATAACCTGCCCATGATAGGGATGCGAAGGCGGATAGAGATTGCGATCGATGACGAAATAGGTATGTCCGCCAGGTCTATTGTCATAGCTCTGTCGTTTCTCGTTCTTGACAACCTGTTTTTCTTTCTCGACGACTTCCTGGGTCACGGTATTGATGAAAAAGCCCATCCGATCCGACTCAGCCCAGAGAACCTTTTCCAGAGCATCGCGCGGGATGACGTGGTAGTAATTCGTCCGGTCCCGGTTGGTCGAGCCGTTCAGGCTGCCCCCGACCTTATTGCTCAGGACGTCGATACCGCCCGGACCGAGATGCTCCGAATCCAAAAACAGCAGGTGTTCAAATAGGTGCGCGAAACCAGTCTTCCCGGGACGTTCACGCGCCGAGCCGACGTGGTATGTCACCGCGACCGCGACCATCGGGTCGGAACGGTCAACGTGTAGCACGACGTCGAGACCATTCTCGAGTGTGTACTTCTCATAGTCCACCGCGAACGAGGCCTGCGCGGATAGCGCCGCTGGCTGCCACGCACCCATGATCGTCGCGACACCGCAAAACACGATAAGCGCTGATGTGCTTCGGCTTCTAGAAAGAAAAAATCGTCTCAGCATTGGTTTACGACGCAGGGATCACCCTCGTGACGACCGGACAGATCCGCCAGTTTCTGGAGACAACACGTGTTCCGGGAACCATCTCGTGAGCGCGGAAGGTCCGACAGGCTGGTTATTGAACTCACGCACTGTGTTGCTCCATTGTCGCTTGAATCGTCTCAAGAAGGCAGGCATAGCGCCCTACCCACTTGCCATCTTCAAGGTCGCAACCGTCGGGCTTTCCGTCGACAACGCTTCGATTGACTCGCAAATTCAATGATGTTATTTTTATCTCATATGGTTATATAAATAACACTGCACAGACTCCAACACGATGAAGAATCACGATGACCCGCCGCTACACACGACGTTGTCGCGCCGTGAGCGCCAGATTATGGACGTGCTCTTTCGTCTTGGCCGCGCGACGGCAAGCGTCGTTCAGGCCGAGCTCCCGGGGCAGCTCACCTCATCGACCGTGCGGACCCAACTGCGAGTGCTCGAGAAGAAAGGGCACGTGCGCCACGAAGAGGCGGGGCTTCGTTTTGTGTATCAACCGGTCGTGCCTCAGCGATCGGCCCGGCGGTCAGCGCTTCGCCATATGCTCGAGACGTTCTTCGACGGGTCGGCCGAGAAAGCCGTGGCGGCACTGCTGGGGGGAGAGGCCACACGCGTGACCGACGAAGAGCTGGATCGGATCGCTCGCATGGTGGCCGAAGCGAAGGCGACGCCCGGCCAGCCAACCGACCGTGCGCCGCAAGACACACGTGGTCGCAGAAAGCGAAAGGACAGCGGGCAATGAGTCTGCTCCTCACGCTCACCGTCAAGGGATCGGCAGTTCTCTCGCTGGCGCTGTGGGCCGCCCGAGTTCTTCAGGGCCGGTCCGCTGGAGTACGGCACTGGATCTTGTCGGCGGGCGTCGCCGCAGCGTGCCTCGTGCCGCTCATCCATACACTACCGGGTGGACCAGCGGCGCATGTCATTCCCCGACTCTGGGAACTTGCCTCCATCCACGAGACGGCGTCGAACGGCCCGACCGAATCACTCGCTCTTACGGTGATTGACACGTCTGGAGCAGCGCCGTCGGGTCGGGAGACGCGGTCTACCTACAGCCGGACAATCCAACCTCCTCAGACAGCCCAACCCGGGGACCGGGACGGCGTCAGCCTGGGAGACGCGGTCGTCATGATCTGGGTCAGCGGAGTCGTCATCAGCGGTATCCCGTTGCTCCTGGGGCTGGCAAGACTCCGATCTCTTTCGGCTTCATCGCCGCATGTCGCGTCTGGGCCGGGGCCTCAACTGTGCCGGGGGCTCGCGCGGGCCAGCGGAGTATCGCGTCCTGTCGCCCTGCTGTCTGGCCAGCATCCGGCGTTGGTCGTGACCTGGGGCACGTCGTAGAGAACGTCAACGTCAGCCTGACCAATCGGACAAGTGGGGAGCAAGTTCGCACGACGGGAGATGGCCAGGGTGCGTTCGAGTTCATCGCCCTGGAACCAGCGGTGTACAGTCTCGGGGCTAGCTCTCTGGGTTTCGAACGAATCTTTCGGCGCTTCTCGGTGGAGGCCGGAGGGGACATCCAGGAAGGCCTCGTGCTGCAACTCGGCTCCCTAGAGGAGACCATCAACGTTGCGTATACCGCTGAACCTGCTCCGGCGGTCACGACGATCACACCCGCGGCGCGAGAACGGTATCGACAGAATCGAGCACGGGGCGGAACCATCGCCCCGCCGGTCAAGATCCGCGACCAACAGCCACAATTCCCCGAGTCGATACGAAACGACGACTTCGATGGGGGGAAGGTCGTGCTGGAAGCGTTGATCGCGGTCGACGGCACCGTCGGGGTGCTCCAAATTCTGGCAGGAGTCGATCCGGCGACAATGACGACAACCCATCCGGAGCTGGCACGATCAGCGGTGGAAGCCGTCGACGGCTGGCGCTACGAACCGACGCTCCTCCACGGCGTGCCGGTGGAAACGCGGATGACAATCAACGTGACTTTTCTTCCCTAGCCGAAGTCGAGCCGGGGGCAGAGAGGACGGTATCGTGCCGCCTACGTCGGATTTCGCGTTGTGGTTTCGCAGGCGCAAACGTATTCGGAACCCTGATATCGGGCAGGGGGTAATACTGCGGCGTGACTGCTGTTGAACCGCTCGTCCCGAGTGAGTTGCCCACAACGAGAAAACGCAAGAAGAGCGCCGTAGAACAAGTCGCCGTGCGGGCCAAGCACCCCCGCGCCATATCATCAGCCGATGACGGATGTGGGTGACATTCACTGGGGCGGGTTGCTGTCCCTTCTTGTCTTCTACGGCCTGATCCTCGTGGTGGCGCGCCACGCGACCCGGCGCTACGCCAACGGTACCGCGTCGGACCTCATGGTGGCGCGGCGCGGGATCCCCCTCTGGATCGGCGTCTTCACGATGTCGGCGACATGGGTCGGCGGCGGGTATGTGAACGGCACTGCCGAAGCCGCCTACGGAAGCGGTCTCGTCTGGGCGCAAGCCCCGTGGGGATACGCCCTCAGTCTCGTAGTGGGCGGGCTCTTCTTCGCCCGTCCGATGCGGCGACTCCGCTTCACGACCATGCTCGACCCGTTCGAGGCCAGATATGGCCCGCGTGTCGCGGCGGCACTCGCGGTGCCAGCACTGTCCGGGGAAGTCTTCTGGACCGGGGCTGTTCTGACGGCGCTGGGCACGACGGTCGGCACGGTGCTTGGCATCGACTCGACCCTGGCCATCGTGGTCTCTGCTGCGGTTGCGGTCGGCTACACCCTGGTCGGGGGACTGTGGGCAGTTGCCCTCACCGACGTTGTCCAGCTGGTATTTCTTGTCGGCGGTCTTTGGCTGGTAGTCCCGGTCGCGGCAGCCAGCGTTGGCGGGCTCGACCAAGTGTGGTCGCAATACCAGGCAACGCCCGGCGCGGTTTCTCTTCTGCCACCTTGGAACGGCTGGCAGTACACCGAATGGGGCGATCTCTATTGGTCATGGTGGGACTCGGCGTTACTGCTGGTATTCGGAGGCGTCCCGTGGCAAGTCTATTTTCAGCGAGTACTGGCCTCGAAGAGCGAGCGGGCCGCGGTTGGGATGTCGCTGTTCGCGGCAGCCGTCTGCATCGTGGCCGCGGTGCCGGCGGCGTTGATCGGGGTGATCGGCGCCGCTGCCGATTGGGAGAGCCACGGGGTGCCTCCCCCAGACGCGGCCATCGTACTCCCAGCCGTCCTCCGCTATCTGACCGACCCGTGGGTCGCCAGTCTCGGTCTGGGCGCACTCGCCGCCGCCGTCATGTCGTCGGTCGACTCATCGGTGCTGTCCGCCTCTTCGCTCGGGACGTGGAACGTCTACCGTCCACTGTGTCGTCCGTCGGCGAGTTCTCAGACCCTGGCCCGGGTCATCCGGCGCCTTGTCGTGATCGTGGGAACGACGTCCACGCTCGTCGCGCTGCGAATTCAGAGCGTCTACGCGCTCTGGTTCCTCTGTAGCGACCTCGTCTACTGCGTGCTGTTTCCCCAGCTCGTCGTCGCGCTCTTTGACCGTCGGGCAAATCGTTATGGGGCGATCGCGGGACTTGTCGTCTCGTCCGCGCTTCGACTCGGCGGCGGAGAGCCAGTGCTCGGTATACCCCCGCTCCTGCCCTACCCGATGGTCGATCCACACACCGGCGCCGTGCTCTTCCCGTTCCGCACGACTGCAATGCTAGCCGGACTCTTTACCATCGTCGTCGTCTCGAGAGCGACCGCGCGGCGCTGCCCGTCGCGGCCACTCGAGGGGTTTGACGGCAGTGCCCCTGAGTCTTAACCATCAACTACCGCCGCGGACGACCATGCCCCGGCCACGAGATAGATACACACTCACGACGATGTAGTAGCCGACATAGCCCAGGGAACCGAGTAGCAACCATGCCGGCGGGTCGGGAAAGTAGACCAGGATCCCCAGAACCATCAGCCCCCAGACGATGGTGACCGCGATCGTGACACCGCGCCATCGGGTCATGCGAGAAGGATAGATCCAGGTGAGGGGCACAAGCGCCAGCGCGGCGAGACCCATGACCAGCATGAGGTTTACGACGGGCGCGAGCTTTCCCACGAAGAGATACAACGCCAAGATGTTCCAGTAGGACGGAAATCCCTGAAAAAAGTGGTCGTCAGTCTTAGCGCTGGTGTGGCAGCACTGATAGGCCGAAGACAGACATACGACGGCGGCGCCGACGAGAGCGGCGTCCGCGGGGAAAAGGTCGGCTCGATACATCACGAATGCCGGCACAAAGACGTAGTTCAGATAGTCGAGGGTATGGTCAAGCAGAGCCCCGTCAAAGAAAGGCGTGACGGTGGCGACCCGCGCGGCACGCGCCAGCACGCCGTCGAACGCATCGACTACGCAGGCCACAAACATCCATATGAACGCTCCGCGCCAGTCGCCGTCCGCCGCAGCAATCACCGCCAGCAGGCCCCACAGCGCGCCGCTGGCGGTGACGGCATGAACGAGCCACGCCGACACGTACCGTGATACCGGCGGAGCGCTCGCGGACACCGCGCGATGATACTCGGCCTGTCGACCAACGTGCGTTTCGCCTCGATACGAAGACGACCACGTGGCTGTTCGTCTGGGATCCCGATGAGGTGATGCCCAGCTGCCATATAGACTCCACTCTGTGAGCGGCACGGAATGTCCGATCACTTGGAGCACAGATCCAAATGATGAAAGTGCTTTCAGTTGCAGTGTGCACCGTCGCCATCGGGGCGGCCTGGGTCAGCACCGCGTCCGGGTCTCGGCCCCAAGAGGTCGAATCGGATCAAGAGGTCCTTGTCGAGCTCGAGCGCCAGTGGAACGAGGCGTTGTATCGCAAAGACCTCGAGGTCATCGAGCGCATCCTCGCTGACGAGTTCATGGCGACCTACCAGGATGGAAGCCGAGGCGACAAGGCGAAGGAACTGGCTCTAACTGCCGAGTTCGACCAGGCGGTGGAGTCGGCCATTCAGGACGAGTTCACGGTTCGCGTCTATCGCGACACGGCCGTCGTGTCGTTTACTCTCAATCTGGTCGGATTCAGGCAAGGGCAGCGGACCGAACTGACGCTGCGCTATACCGACGTATGGATCATCCGCGACGGTCGATGGCAATGCGTATCGTCGCACAGCACGAGGGTCACCGCCCCGCCAGACCGCTAAAGCAGGAATTTCCGATGCGTTGCGCTAGCGCCGACCGCCAGTCTTAGTCCTATCCGGCAGCGAACAGTTGGCGACACAGGTTGACCAGCACGCCACCAATCCCGCGCCGCACCTCTTCGCGGGCGTCAGGGAATGACTATGACCGTAGCCGTCACCGACCCCGCGTTGTCGGAGGTAGCAGCTGGGTTACCAGGCAGTCCGTAGTCGTTAAATCCAAAATACAACTTCCCGTTGGCATTGGCTGTCGTTGTTACGAAATCGGACCCCACGAAGAAGAGATTTGGGTTGTCTAGCCCAAAAGCTTTGATGTCCTCGTCATCCGGGCCAGGAGAAGCGATCACTCCGATCAAGGCGCCGTGAAGCACAGTGGTCATGAAGGCGCTATTGTAGGATCCGCCCGCGAGATCTCCGTTCGGACCACAAAACTCTCCGCAACACGTGTCATGACGCCAGGAACCGTTGGCAGTAATTGAAAAGCTATTTCCTATGGCCAACGAGACAGGCGTCTCAGTCCATTGTGGTTGGGCGGGCACCGTTACCTGAGTCACGACGCTGCCGTCCGACCCGTCCGGGGTCTTGCCGACGACGCCATGGAGCGGGCTGCAGCCGGCGGCGTTGCACGCTTCGATGTCAAAGTGATGGGACACCCCGGGGCTGAGCCCGGTCAATTGATGGGAGGTCGTGTCCGCCGGCAACACAATCGTATTGGTCGGTCCCGAGGGTCCCCAGCGCAGCCGACACTCGGTCTCGTCCGCAACGTCGTTCCAGCTGAGGTCCACCTGCCGCGGAACCGGGGAGCGCGCAGCAAGCCTGGCAGGTGTGGCTGGCGGCGAGCTTACCTGCGCGGAGTCAAAGGTTGCTGTACAACGCCGCTCGTCATCCATGGTCACCCGACCATCTCCACAATCGGCGTCGCCGCTCCACCCAGCGAAATCCGAACCTTGATCAGGCATCGCCGTCAGAGTCACATCCGTCCCCAACAAGTAGTCCTCGTCGCAATCGGTTCCGCAGTCGATACCGTTCGGACTGCTGGTCACTCGGCCTGTCCCGGCCCCCGCTTTCGACACATCCAGTCGTGCGGTATCGACCCCCGCTTGCGTCACTTCGACTGTTTGTCCTGAGACCGTGAGCAATCCTTTACGGGAGGCCGTACCGGTGTTCTCATCCACATCAATCGTGACCCTGCCCGCCCCCTCGCCGCTTGCCCCTTCTCTGATGGACATCCAGCTGGCGTCCGAGACCGAGGTCCACTGGCAACCAGTCGGGGCAGCGACTTCCACGGTCTTCTCGCCACCGGACCATGACGATGTGCGGATGCGTGAATCGACCGACCGTGCGGACGGATGGGCCGATATCGATTCGGACCAGGTCCATTTCACGTTCGGCGGTGGCGTGGTCGTGATGGAAAATTTTCAGATCGATGGAGGCATCAACCTCGCGGAGAACACCAAGGAGGGTGTGCTGTCGTTCGTCGTCCGCTTCTAGTCAGGTTCAGGCAGGGATTGGTCTAGCGGGACAAAGCGGCTAGCTGACCTGTTTGAGCATACGGTCCCAGCGGGTGCCCGTGAAGAAGTTTGTGGCAACGGCAGTAATCCGGCGAAGCGTCGCGCCAAAACCGGTCTGAGGAATCAGCTCAGGCGCGCCATCGAACGACCAATAGATGACGATCGCTTTTCCCTTCACATACGCGCGAGACAGTGGTCCCCAGAAACGGCTGTCCTGCGAGTTGTCGCGGTTGTCCCCCATCATGAAGTAGTGTTCCGGCGGCACCGAAATCGGCCCATAGGCGTCACGCCGATCTACGACGATTCCGCGGGCCGCCCGACCAGGCTGAGATGTCCGCTGGCCCTCGAGATACGGCTCGTCGAGCTTTTCGCCATTTATATACACCTGCTTCCCTCGCACTTCGAGGGTCTCTCCGGGGAGACCGATGACCCGTTTGATGAAGTCTCGTCCGGGGTCTTCGGGAAACTTGAACACCAGGATATCGCCCCGCTCCACCGTGCCTGTCGGAAGCAACATCCGGCTCGCGTTTGACAACGGGCTATACACGAATTTGTTGACCAGCAGATGGTCGCCAATCAACAGGTTCTGTTCCATCGAGCCTGTTGGAATCTTGAACGCTTGCACGACCCACGTCCGAACAAAGAGCGCCAGGATCACGGCGATGACGATCGATTCGAAATACTCGCGTACCGTCGATTTTCGAAATGTGCTGGTTGGCGTTGTCATGAGCTAGTCGGATCCGATCTTGAGCACGGCCAGAAACGCCTCCTGGGGAATCTCGACCTGGCCCACTCGTTTCATCCGACGCTTCCCTTCCTTCTGCTTCTCGAGCAACTTGCGCTTTCGCGAGATGTCTCCACCGTAGCATTTCGCAAGGACGTTTTTTCGAATCGCTTTCACCGATTCGCGGGCGACGACCCGCGTGCCAATCGCGGCCTGAATGGACACTTCAAACATTTGGCGCGGAATGAGCTGACGCATTTTCGTCGCCAGGGCACGACCGCGCTGATACGCCACGTCCCGGTGCACGATGACGGACAACGCGTCCACCGGTTCGGCGTTGACCAGCAGGTCGAGTCGCACGAGCGGCGATTCCCAGTACCCACTGACATGATAGTCGAGTGACGCGTATCCACGGGAAACCGTCTTGAGCCGATCGTAGAAGTCGAGCACTACCTCGTTGAATGGGAGCTCGTAGGAAATCAGCACGCGGTTCGCGGCGTGATACTCCAGCGTGTTCTGCACGCCGCGCTTTTCCTGGCAGAGTGTCAGGATGGCGCCCACCGTGTCGGCTGGGGTGAGAATCGTCGCGGTGATGACGGGCTCTTCGAGCTTGGCAATCCGGCCGGCATCCGGCAGCTTCGCTGGACTATCGATCTCGGTGGTCACACCATCGGTTGTCGTCAGCCGATAGAGGACACCCGGCGCAGTGGTCACCAGATTCATGTTGAACTCGCGCTCGAGGCGTTCTTGCACGACCTCCATGTGGAGAAGCCCAAGAAACCCGCACCGAAAGCCAAACCCCAAGGCGACGGACGTCTCGGGCTCAAAAAAGAATGCGGAGTCGTTCAGCCTCAGTTTCTCCATGGCCTCCCGGAGCTCCGTATATTGATGGTTCTCGACCGGGTAGAGTCCGGCAAAGACCATCGGCTTGAGCTCAATAAAGCCGGGCAACGCCGCGCTGGTCGGATTCGACGCTTCGGTGATGGTGTCGCCGATCTTTGCCTCGGCCACATTCTTGAGGCCCACGATGGCAAACCCAACGTCCCCGACGCCGAGACTGTCGACGGTCTCGGCTTTTGGCGCAAACACGCCGACCTCTTCGACCTCGTGATCTCTGCCCAGCGCCATGAGCCGCACCTGCATGCGTGGCCGGATCTCGCCGTCAACCACCCGGATCAACGCGATCACACCACGATACGGGTCATACCACGAGTCGAAGATCAGCGCCTTTAGTGGTGCGTCAGGACGTCCCGATGGTGGCGGCACTCGGCTGACGACGGCTTCGAGAATCTCTCGGATCCCGATACCCGCTTTCGCACTCGCCTGGAGAACCGCCGACGAATCCAGCCCCACCAGATCTTCGATCTGGGCGGTAACCTCATCGATCTGCGCGCCGGGCAGATCGATCTTGTTAATAAGCGGGATGATCTCGAGATTGTTGTCAACCGCGAGATAGGCGTTGGCCACGGTTTGGGCCTCGACCCCCTGCGACGCGTCGACAAGCAACAACGCGCCTTCGCAGGCGGTCAGGGACCGGGTCACCTCGTAGGAGAAGTCCACATGACCAGGAGTGTCGATGAGATTGAGGGTGTAGGTGACACCGTCCGCGGCCGTATAAGGCAATCGAACGGTTTGGGCCTTGATGGTGATGCCTCGCTCGCGTTCGAGGTCCATACTGTCGAGCACTTGCGACGCCATCTCGCGCGGACGCAAGGCGCCCGTGATCTCGAGAAAGCGGTCGGCCAGCGTTGACTTGCCGTGATCGATGTGGGCAATGATGGAGAAGTTACGAGTGAGGTGGTGATTCATCCGATATACAACCCTGGTGGCTCTTCGACGTTCAAACAGTAGGGTGTCGGTGAGCGATCGTTGTGCTCCACCCGGTGAGAGGAGCGCGCAATATGAGCCGCCCCAAAGCGACGACCGATGCCGCGGGACGCCAGGAGAGCCAGCGACAACTCACCGTTTACTTGAAAGTTGAATAGCCACGGGCAGCCCGGCTCACCTGCGGTCGAGCGGCACGAACGGCTGGGGGTATTCGGGGCCAATGTATTGCGCTCGTGGTCGGATCAGACGGTTGTTGGAGTACTGCTCCAGCACATGCGCCGTCCATCCCGAGACCCGGCTCACGGCGAAGACCGGGGTAAACAGCTCTACGGGAATCCCCAGCTGATAGTACGTCGACGCCGAGTAGAAGTCGACATTGGCGTCAATTTTGGTTTCCTCTCGCATCACCGCCTCGATGCGCTCGGACATCTCGAACCAGCGGGTGTTGCCAGTACGGACGCCGACTTCCCGGGACATCCGCCGCAGGTGAGTCGCCCGAGGATCCTCCGTCTTGTAGACGCGATGCCCAAAGCCGGGCACTTTCTCCTTCCGGCGAAGCTTCTCGCGGATGAACGTCTCGACCCGCTGACCATCCATCAGCGCCTCTTCACCGATGGCGACGAGCAGCTTCATCACCTCGGCATTCGCGCCGCCATGCAGTGGTCCCTTCAGCGCCCCGACTCCGGCCACCACGGCCGAATAGATATCACTCAGGGTGGCCGCGGTCACTCGGGCCGCAAACGTGGAGGCGTTCAACTCGTGGTCGGCGTGCAGCGTCAACGCGATATCGAGCGCTTTGGCCTCGATGGCGCTGGGACGCTCGCCGTTGAGCATCAACAGAAAGTTCGCGGCATGACCAAGCACCGGGTCGGGGTCGACGGGTCCTCCCCCGGCTACGACACGCCCATAGGTCGCAACCAGACTTCCCATCCGGGCGGTGAGACGCACCGCCTGCCGATACCTGGCTGAATCTGACGTGTCACCCACCTCAGGGTCGAAGGCCGACAGCGCCGAGGTCAACGTCCGGAGGGTATCCATGGCCGCCACTGGACCCGCCGAGGACGGCAATGAGCGTAGCAGCCGGACCACCCCGTCCGGCAACGCCCGTGCCGACGCGAGCTGGGTTTGGAGATCGCCCAACTCGGTGCGCGTCGGCAGTCGACGGTGCCACAGGAGATAGCAGACCTCCTCGAACGTCGCGTGGCTGGCGAGCTCGTGGATGTCGTGCCCGACATAGGCGAGCACTCCGTTCGCGCCATCGAGATAGCAGATTGCCGACGACGTCGCAACGACGCCTTCCAGACCGGCACCAGCAACCGCTTTCATGACCGCTCAGTCTATCTCACCCACCGACGGGCCTTTCTCCCCGGAACACCGGTGTGAACCCGAACGTTAGACCTTGACGTTACCGGCCGGGATCACAGTGCGCGGCCGTCGAGATGAGGTCAAAGCCTCGGGTTCGCCGGGCCGAGGATTGTCTTCATCTCGACGGCGCTGCACTAGCGGGCTCGGCGCTAAGGATCATTCCCGGCCCGCCGTGCTGCTGCATGAGAGATGACAGGGCGACCAAGAGAAACCCGCTCTGGAAGAGCAGGAGAAAAGGGACCGCCGCAAAGAGACCGGTGGCCAGCGCGTACCCGATCGCCGCGGTTAAATAGAGCCCGAGCGCGAGCTCAACGACCGGTTGCAGGGCGGACCACTGTCGGTAACGTTTCCGGAGCCAGGGGTCCCCCCGCCGAACGACGGCGTATTTTGCCGTTCGCACGAACGGAGAGCCTCCCCGACGAGTAGCCCCCAGCACCGCCCGGGTGTTGTTCACCGAGAGACCGACACCTGCCGCCAGGACCAACGGCACTACCCACAGCTGTTTCCACCAATCGCGCCGCAACGCCCACTGACTGACACCATAAAAGTTGATCACCGACAACATCGCCGCGCCAAACAACGGCGCGTCCAGGAACAGCACGGCGGTTTGGCTCCACGTCGCTCCCTCCCCCGCCGACGCACGAACGAAGATGGCTGGCACCATGACGACGGCCAGCACCAGCAGGAGCGGATAGTTGCAATTCGCCGTCAAGTGAAAAAACGCCTCGGTTTTCGTGCGAAACGGAATCTTTGCGCGAAAGACGTCCGGCAGAATCTTCAACGCGGTTTGCATCGACCCTCGTGCCCATCGATGTTGTTGCGTCTTGAACCCATTCATCTCAACCGGCAGCTCGGCGGGGGCGGCCAGATCGTCCAGAAATACGAATCGCCACCCGGCGAGCTGCGCTCGATAGCTAAGGTCGAGGTCCTCGGTGAGCGTGTCATGCTGCCAGCCCCCCGCCGTCGTAATCGCCGTCCGTCTCCACACTCCGGCCGTCCCGTTGAAGTTAAAAAACAACCCCGCGCGATACCGCGCACCATGCTCGAGCACAAAATGCGCGTCAAGGAGCAGCGCCTGCACGCGCGTGAGCCATGAATATGTGCGGTTAAGGTGGGACCAGCGTGCTTGCACCATGCCGACGCGGGGTTCGACAAAGGGCTGGACGGCTCGTCGCAGGAAATCTCGCGGCGGTACAAAGTCAGCGTCAAACACCGCGATCAGCTCGCCACGGGCGTGGCACAGCCCGGCGGCCAGCGCGCCTGCCTTGAACCCATCGCGATGGCCGCGACGAACGTGACTGATAGCGACGCCGCGCGCTGCGGCGAGACGCACCGCGTGACTCGCGACCTGAACTGTCTCGTCCGTCGAGTCGTCCAACACTTGAATCTCGAACCGGTCGCGCGGATACTCCAGCGCCGCGACCGCCTCGACCAGCCGATCGACTACATACATCTCGTTGTAAATCGGCAGCTGAATCGTGACAATCGGAAGGCTGTCGGACGACGCCGACCGGAGGCTCGCATCCGGGATCGTGCTGGGCGCGTCGGGTGAATCCGGCGGTCGATATTTTGTGTAAAGATACACAAGGTAGGAGCGGTGCAGCCCGTAAACGCTCAGCGTGGCCAGCACGCTGAAATAGAGCCCGAGCACGAGCGTTTCGGATACCGTCATCGGCTAAACACCACGAATCGCCAAAGGTCACGACTCAGTGATCAGTGAGCACTGATCAGTGCTCGATGATGACGCGTGTCGTCGCACCGCGCAAGCGCGCGGCTCGGGGCCTGTCGCAGAGAGGTGGTTAGCATAGCCGGCGTCGCGACGCCGACCGCGGAAGACGCGATGCGGGAGCGAATTGGTATTGTGACCGAAGAACAACGCCCGCAGGCTGAGAGCCCCCGTCAGCGAGTGGTCACCATCTCTCTGCGACAGGCCACTAGTATCCCAACGGGCGAATCTGTCGGATGAATCACCAACAGGTCCGCGGCATTCTCGAGGACGTCAATCGGGGAACCGTCAGTCTCGACCAGGCAGAAGAACAGTTGGTCGACATGCTCCGGCGCATCCCGTTCGAAGACCTTGGCTTTGCCCGAGTCGACCATCATCGTTCGCTGCGCCAAGGCTCGGCGGAGGTCGTCTTCGGCGCCGGAAAAACGCCAGGCCAGGTTGCCGAGATCGCGCGGGCAATTGTTGCGGCGGGGCATCCCCTCTTAGTGACTCGAACGGATACGACGGCGTACGACGCGGTCCAGGCGAAAGTGCCCGGGGCCGTCTTTCACACGGACGCACGCGCGATTACGTATCGCGCTGACACCCGTGTGACAGGTCGGGGGACGGTGCTCGTGGTATCCGCGGGCACTTCGGACCAACCGGTCGCCGAGGAAGCGCGGGTAACAGCCGAGACGCTTGGCAATCGGACGGAGACGCTCTACGACGCCGGAGTCGCTGGACTGCATCGGTTGCTAGCGGACCGGGAACGTCTCGATGCGGCGCGTGTCATCATTGCCGTAGCGGGGATGGAGGGTGCGCTCGCCAGCGTCATCGGCGGCCTGGTCCGCGTCCCCGTCATCGCTGTTCCGACCAGCGTGGGCTACGGCGCGAATTTCGGGGGCGTCACGGCCCTGTTGGGTATGTTGACCAGCTGCGCGGCTGGCATCTCGGTGGTCAATATCGACAATGGTTTTGGGGCCGCCGCCACGGCGAGCCTGATCAATCACCCTCCGCACTAGTGGCCTGTAACGGATGACCATGCAGACCGGAACGTACAGGGCGCTCGAATTCGACCGAATCGTCGAGGTCGTGCGCGGCTTGGCGCTCACACCGTTGGGGGCCCGTCGACTCGATGAGCTCTGTCCGCTGATCGATGTCGATGCGGTCCGGACCGCGCTGGCGACAACCACCGAGTGCGTGCGATATCTCGACGCGAACGCGCCGTTTGCGCTTGAGGCGCCGTCGGACCTCGAGTCCGCTCTGAGTGCGCTCACGGCTGAGGCCCAGCCACTCGACCCCGACCAGCTGCTCGGTCTGGCGGACTATCTGTCTTCTATCGCGAGGGTCCACCTGGCGGTGAGCAGCGCGGCAGACGGCCCGTTTCCCGCTCTGCACGAGATTCTCGCGGACTATCGTCCGTTTGACCGCGAGATTGCGGAAATTCGCTCCGCCATAGACCGGACCCACGGTGTGGTTGACGACGCGTCCCCCGGGCTCAAGTCGATTCGTGAACACACGCGTCGCCAACGGAAACGCCTGCGAGGCACCCTCGATTCGTATCTGCGTGGCCGAAGCACGGCGAAATATCTGCAGGAACAGGTCATCACCGAGCGTAACGGTCGATTCGTGTTGGTCGTCAAAGCCGAGCACCGGAGTTCAATTCCGGGGATTGTGCACGGCAGCTCGGGAACCGGCGCGAGCCTCTTCCTCGAGCCGCTGAGCACCGTCGAAATCAACAATGAGATCGTGGGCCTCGAACAGCAGGAGCACGCTGAGGTCATGCGTATCTTGCGACACCTGTCCGATGCGTTTCGGACACGAGCCGCCGACCTGCATGGCACTATGGCGGCGGCCACCACGGTTGACGTGGTCCAAGCCCGGGCGACGTTTTCTCGACTCGTGGACGGTGTCGAACCCGACGTGATGGAGGGCGGTCAGGCCCCCGCCCTCGTCGAGTGGCGCCAGGCCCGACACCCACTGTTGCTGCCTGCCGTCCGACGACGTCTCTCTACTCGACCGGCCGCCGACCCAGACCGCCACGACCCGTCAAACTCGTCCGACCCCGTCGCCGTCGATCTGGCCTTGACACCCCCCACGACGGCGCTGGTCATCAGCGGCCCCAACACGGGGGGCAAGACCGTCGCGCTCAAGACGGTTGGACTTCTGAGCCAAATGGCCCAGGCCGGCCTCCATGTTCCTGCCGCGCCGGGGTCACGGACGACGGTATTTCAGTCGGTCTTCGCCGACATCGGTGACGAGCAGTCGATTACCGCAAGTCTTTCGACATTTTCCGGTCACATCGCCAGCCTGGTCGCGATCGACCAGCACCTTCGTCTGCCGGCATTGGTCTTGCTCGACGAACTCGGAGCTGGCACCGACCCAATAGAAGGCGGTGCGCTGGCGGCGGCGGTGACCGAACATTTTCGCCAGCGAGGCGCCCTGCTGGTCGTGACAACCCACGACGACACGCTGAAGTCGTATGCCGCCACCACCGACGGCGTCATGTGCGCAGGTTTCGGATTTGATGCTACGACTTATGCGCCAACGTATCGCCTCAACTACGGCTCGCCCGGCCGGAGCCTGGCGCTCGAGATCGCCGCTCGACTCGGCATGGCGTCGACGATTATCGACGCCGCCGAGCAGCGCCGAAGCGCCCGTGAGACCCAGTTGGCGGAACATCTCGCAAAAGTCGAAGCTGACCTACAGCGTATCGAACACGACACCCGTGACCTCGCCGATTCGCGAGAGCGCCTGCGCACCGAACAAGGCCGGCTTGCGGCCGATCGGCTGACTCTGGAGAAAAAAGAAGCCCAAAGCGAAGAGCGCCTCCAGGGAGGGGTTGACCGACACGTAAAAGCCGCCAGGCTGGAGATCGACGAGGTCGTCCGCACGCTGCGCGAGAACGCCGCGCGCCTCGAAAAGCGTATCTCGGCGCGAACCGCCACAGGGAGGGTCGGTCTATCGACCGGCGACACCGGCGCCCTCAAGGCCGACGCCAACGCCGCTCTGAAACGGATTGCCAAAACGACGACCACCACGTCCGGCACCGAAGGCCGCGTATCAGCGCCGGCCGACCGTCCAAACGACAGCCTCGCACGACTTGTGACCGGGCCCACCCGGCGCCCGCGAGTAGGCGGCCGGGTGCTCGTGAGATCGCTTCGTCTGGAAGGGCGCCTACGGTCGATACAAGGCTCTCACGCCGAGGTCGAAGTGCGCGGAAAACGCCTGCGCACAACGCTCGCCGACCTCAACGGCCTCGAAGACGACCACGCCGCTCGGGGGAGCGTTACGGCCCAGTCTACCCAGGCCGCCACACCCGGCCACCAGGCCCCGCCCGAACCAAACCACGTTACGGTTCACATGGCCACTGACGACGGACCGGTGACCGAGCTCAACGTCATCGGTTGTACGGTGGACGAGGCATGCGACCGCGTAGAAAAACATCTTGACCGCGCGCTGCTGCAATCTCAACGCGAAGTGCTCATCATTCACGGCCACGGGACGGGCCGACTGCGCCGGTCGATTGCCGGACTCCTCGAAGAACATCCTGAAGTCGACCAATTCGCGGCCGCCCCGGTGGCACAGGGGGGCGAGGGCGCGACGCAGGTTGTCTTGAGACACTAGTGGAGCGCTTTCCGGAGGGCTTTGTCGACGACGTCAAGACACAGGCTGACATCCTGCAGGTCGTGCAGGACTATGTGCCGCTCAGAAAGGCTGGAACAAGCTACAAGGGCTTGTGCCCCTTTCACACGGAGAAAACCCCATCGTTTCATGTCAGCCCCGACAAAGGCTTCTTTCATTGCTTTGGCTGTGGCACCGGTGGCGACGTCGTCAAGTTTGTCGAGCTCCAGGACAAGCTGAGTTTTCCAGAGGCGGTACGTCAGCTCGCGCAGCGGTTTGGTCTCCAGGTCCCCGAATCGGACGACTCCGAAGCCGACGCCAGCGCGCGGGCCCGTAACGAAGCCCTCCTCACCATTCACGAGGCTGCGACCGCGTTTTTTCAGGACCAGCTACGTTCACCCCCTGGCGCCCGCGCTCGCGCCGCGTTGGCGGAGCGCGATGTGTGGCCAGAGACCATAGACCGGCTCGCATTGGGTTACGCGCCCCCGGAAAGAGAACGGTTGAAACACCACTTGCTTGAGCGAGGGCACCCGCTCGAGCTGCTGGTGACAAGCGGTCTCATCGTGCCGCGGGATGGCGGTCACGTTGTTGATCGTTTTCGCAATCGTTTGATGATTCCGATCTATCGCGATGGAGGCTCGGTCATCGCTTTCGGCGGACGTGCACTCGAGCGTGGTCAGCAACCGAAATATGTCAATTCGCCCGAGACACCGCTCTACACCAAGGGACGGACCCTCTACGGCTTGCATCTGACAAAGACCGCGATCCGCCGGCTCGGCTACGCGGTGATGGTCGAGGGTTACTTCGATTTCGCTCAAGCATTGCAGGCCGGGGTCGAGCCGGTGGTGGCCACCTGCGGCACCGCGGTCACCGACCCGCACGTGCGTGGTCTCCGTCGTTTCACAACAAAAGTCATTCTGAGCTTTGACCCAGACGACGCCGGAGCGGGTGCCTCGGCCCGGTCCGGCGAGCTTCTCCTCGCCGCGGGGTTTCAGGTGAACGTGGCCGTGCTGGCCGAGGAGGAGGACCCGGACACTTCGATACGTCGTCACGGCGGCGAGCACTACGTCGCGCAACTTAAGCACTCGCAGTCGTATCTCGACTACGTGCTCGACCGCGCCGCCGCCCGACACGATCTCAACCGACCGGCTGAGCGGCGTCTCCTGCTCAACGAGATGCTCTCGGTGGCGGCGAAAATTCCCGAAGCGGCAACGCGTGATCAGTTCGCTGACCGGCTCGCCCACAAGGCCCGTATCCTGGAAGACGTGGTCCGCACCGAAATCCGCCGCGCCGCCGTGTCGCGACAGACCACGATTCAAACGCCGGGGGGACACGACAACGCCCGGGTCACGCCTGCAGAACGCGGACTTATCTGGGCCACGATGCGTGAGCCCGCGCTTGCTCAATCGGTCTTGGTGGGGATGGAGCCCGAGGACTTTGAAGGTCTCACCACCACAGGAATTCTCCGGGTTGCTCGAACCTTGGCGGAGTGGCCGGCCGACACCGTCGCCGCGACGCTTCTCGAACGAGTCGACGAACTCGATGCCGCACTCGTCCGTCGTATCGCCAACGAACCCGCTGCGCCGGCGGATGTCGAAGACTCCGCGGTGAAGCTACGCTTGCTGCGCTACGAGCGAGAGCGCGCCACGATACAAGACGAGATCGCGCGATACCAATCGACCGCGCCGGAGCACCTCGTGTCAGAATCGAATGAGATCGATACACTCTTTTTGCGCAAGCACGAGTTACTGCAACGCATCGAGGCACTCAAGGAGTAATATCGCGCTGTCACGATGCACGTCGGAGGCGAGCCGAAGCTATGACTACGTCGGGAGCAAGGGTCGTATCGATCGAAGAGAAGTACGAAGAGATCCGTCAGCTCATCGTGGTCGGCAAGGAGAAGGGCTATCTCCTCTATGACGAAGTCAACGAGGTCCTCCCGCCAGAGCTGACATCGGCTGAAGAGCTCGACAATCTGTTCAACGTATTTGGCAACGCCGGTATCGAGGTCGTCGATACGCACCAAAAAGCTCGCACGGACAAGCCCACCATTCGGCGCAGCGAGAGTGCGGACGACAGTGCAAACGAGACCGCGCCCCCCACATTGGGCGCCATCGACAAGACTAGCGACCCAGTGCGCATGTATCTGCGCGAAATGGGCACCGTCCCTCTCCTGACCAAGGAAGGCGAGGTCGTGATCGCGAAGCGGATTGAACGCGGCAAGCTTACCGCGATGAAGGTCGTTTCGCGGACACCTAGCATTGCCCGCCGCATCGTGCACCTTGGAGAGCAACTGCGAAACGGGGATCGGACGATTCGAGAGCTCGTCGTGTTCAAGGACGAGGACATCAGTGACAACCGCATCGCCGACCGGGGCCGTCAAATCTTGCGTCAGATCGCCTCCGTGCGACAAAAGCAGGAGGAGAGCCAGGCCCGAGAACGCACCCTGGCCACGATTCCGAAACGGGAGCGCCGCCGGTATCGGCGCTACTGGTGGCGTGCTGCGCGGACACGGATAGAGTTGTCGCTGCTTGTCCGCCGGATCGAATTCACCGAGCCCGTCAAGCGTCACCTCGTCGAGACGACCAAAGATGCCGTCGAGCGGGTCCAACGAACCCAACGCGAGATCGAGCGTCTCGCCCCCAAAACGAAAGGCACGGCGCGGACGGCTGGCCCGCGCAAAGTCACGGCCGAGGCGCGACGCCGGACGATGGGTCGACTACGAGAGCTTCGCGCCGAACTCAGGGCCCAGGTCGACGACCTGGAAGAACCACCGAACGCATTGGCCCGCGCCCTCAATACGATCTCTCAGGGCGAGTTTCTGGCCGAACAAGCCAAGACCGAGCTCGTGGAGGCGAACCTCCGTCTCGTGGTCTCCATCGCCAAGAAATATACGAACCGGGGATTGCAATTTCTCGACCTGATTCAGGAAGGCAACATCGGGTTGATGAAAGCGGTCGACAAGTTCGAGTATCGGCGCGGCTACAAATTCTCGACGTATGCGACGTGGTGGATCCGGCAAGCCATTACCCGGGCCATCGCAGACCAAGCCCGCACGATCCGGATCCCGGTCCACATGATCGAGACAATCAACAAATTGATCCGGACCTCACGGGCGTTGGTGCAAGAGCTCGGACGCGAGCCGACGTCGGAAGAGATCGCGACACGGATGGATATTCCGGTCACCAAGGTACGAAAGGTGCTCAAGATCGCCCAGGAGCCCATCTCACTCGAAACCCCGATTGGGGAAGAAGAGGACAGTCACCTCGGCGACTTCATCGAAGACCGTGGGGTGACGTCCCCCGCCGAGGCCGTGATCAGCCTCAACCTCAAAGAGCAAACGACCTCTGTCCTCAAAACGTTGACTCCGCGCGAGGAAAAAGTTATCAAGATGCGATTTGGTGTGGGCGAAGGGAACGAGCATACTTTGGAGGAGGTCGGTCAAGATTTCGCCGTGACACGCGAGCGGATCCGACAGATTGAAGCCAAGGCGCTGCGAAAACTCCGTCATCCGTCCCGAAGCCGAAAGCTTCGCGCGTTTCTCGACGGCGGGCACTAAAAGAGGGGCCTATAGCTCAGCGGTCAGAGCCACCGGCTCATAACCGGTTTGTCCCAGGTTCGAATCCTGGTGGGCCCACCATCTTTCGGATGCACCGCACTCGTATCGCCTGAACGTTACGCACCGGCCACCCGGGCGACGATGTGCTACGAAAACCCCAGCCCTCCCAAGAGACGGCAACGCAGCCACACCAGCGAACCAACACCAGACGGCCAGCACGCGGCGTTGTTCACGGGGTTTGGGAGACCAGTCTTCGCGCCAGACCCTGAGTCATGCGGGATAGAAAATGGGTAGGAGAATTTCCCGAGACGGGAGCGCGTAGCCTCCACGCGAGACAGGAGAACATGGGTCTATGAAAGTCACGATGGTCGGACAGTCCGGATCCGGGAAGACTACCTATATGGCCGCGCTTCACGAAATGCTGGGGGCCAATCGGGTAGCCGACTC
>CAUZIB010000071.1:0-23803 GCA_963579735.1 Vicinamibacteria bacterium
CCCCTGCCGAGCCCTTGTCTGAGAATCCGTCGACGACCGGAGGTTCTATCTTTCGAACCGGTTGCCATGCCCAATGCGTGGCTCGTCGCTCGTTGAGGTCAAACGGAGCAGACGGATCTGGTGCCGCATTGCCCGTCTGGGTCGCGCCCCAGGGCGCCCCCATCGCCACCCACTCGACCAACGATGCGATCTCGCCCTCGTCGAGGGCACCATTTGGTGGCATGAGCCGCGGGCGGCCATGCAGCAGCTGAACAAGCCGACTGTCATCCGGTCGCCCGGGCACGATCGCCGGACCGGAGTCGCCGCCTTCGAGCAAGGCTTCCCGGCTGTCCATCCGAAGACCGCCAAACGGCGTCGGCACCTCGGGACCGTGACATCCAAAGCAGCGGTCGACGAGCACCGGCCGAACCTGGCTTTCAAAGAACGCGGCTGGCGCGGCGGTCAAAGCTGGGGGTTGCGCCCCCAGCGCAGGTCCGAGGGCGACGCACACGCCAACCGCAAGGCCGGCGCCAGAAAGATACCGGGCAAGATGATCGGTCATCAGACGGTCCTCCTCTCGGACGTCGTGCACCCGAATACGGGTGACCGGTACTTCCGCGGCGTCACGGCACACCAAGGACTCGGGTGCTTCGCGCCGCAACCTACCGCCAGGATGCTACCCGCGACGCAAATCTATCCCGTGATCTACGTCGGGGCAAGTGCCTGGACCAATCGAGACCGGCGTCGCCGGCCCTCCCTGTTGTCTCTGAAGCGCCGGCCCTATGAGCGCCGCGTCGAACGAGCTTCACTACAGAGGTGGACCGAGCCGCCACGTCAACCGACGGCAGCGACCGTCAGCATGCTGTCCCCTAGCCCCGGGGGGCACTCACTCGACGCGAGGCAGGCTCACGTTGAGCCCGGTGCCATCGCCCTCCCGGATGTCGACCTCGGTCCGGTAAGGGCGATAACCGTCACGCCTGACCTCGACCACGTGCTGTCCGACCCCCAACTCGACCTCCAGTCGGCCGAGACCGCCCACCCACGTCTGTCCGTCAATAACCACCTGGGCGTCCTCGGGTTGAACCCGGATGGTCAGCCGGCCAAACTGGTCGGCGCTTGCCGGAGCCGGCCGGGACGTTTCGGGAGCGTTCGGAAGTCCACCGCGTCCAAAGGCGCCCGCGGGATTCGGTGGCGGCTCCGAGGCTCCGAGGCGGCGCCGATGGACACGATTCGGTTCGATGCCCTGACTAGGTCCCCGGCCAGCGCTCGGGTCCAAGTTCGGTTCCAAGTTCGGGTCGTAGTTTGGATCCACGCTTGGGTCGGGGTTCGGACCCAGACTGGGGTCGAAAAGCTGGTCGACATTCCGATATGTGCGGGCGGGCGGTCTCGGACGCTCGGGTTGAGGCACCCCAGCGTCCAAAGGTACCATCTCGTGGAGCATCTTGTAGGTCTGGCCCTCAACGAGATAGAAGGTCTCGCGGACGCTTTCATGCCCGTCGAGATAGAGCTCGATCTCGTGCTCGCCCGGTGGCAAGTGCAGACGCTGCAGGAACCCGTCATAACTGTCGACGAGCCCCGCGTGGTAGCCGTCGACAAAGACCTCGGTCTGCTCCGGCTTTACCTGAAGCCGCACCGAGCCGCGAAGATACTGAGCGCCGTAGTACGGATAATGTCCATACGCATAGGGTCCATAGAAGAACGGGTCATACGCACCGTAGTAATACGGGCCATAGGCTCGATACGGACGATTCACGCGATAATTCCGATAGCCGCGACCGCGCGCCGGCGCGACCCTCGTGCGAGGGGCGCTCACTGCCCTCCCGGAGCCGCGCCGGACAGCCCGTCGCTGTGCCTCCGCCGTGCCAACCCACAACATCATTGCCGCGACACAACACCCAACGACAGCAATCGGTTTTGTTAGACGCACTTCCGTTCTCCAATCAGACAGGCGCAGGCGATTCACTCTAGCTGTTGCGCAAGGCCCGTGCCGCCGCCAGGACTCGATTTTCTTCAGATTTCCCGCGGAGAAGAGCCGGATGACGTGCACAGATCAGGACACTCTGTCCCTTGAGTGACTCATCGCCCTGCCGGTAGGTCGGCCGCGGTTCGGGTTCGGATCAGCGGTCGGGGACCTCGATTTCGAGCTCCGCGCCAAAGAGCATCGACCGATCCTGATCGATCGCCGCCCACCGCAGCATCGTCTCGACACTCGGCTCAATCACCGCGCCGTGGGAGATCACGCCATTTGTCTCAACCCGCACGGGTTGAGAGAAATCGAAGCGGTCCGGTGACAACAGTAGCGTGAATCGAGCCACGCGCTCGCTGGACACGACAACCGTATTGCCATCGCGTGTGACCTCGACGACACCCGAGCGGCGCTGATGCTGGAACGCCGCACGTTCCTGCTCCGTCCAGATGTCCGGATACGCCGCCACGAGCTCGAGCCGTCGACCGTCGCGGTCGACCCCGATCGGCAGCTCGTCCCCGGGCGAAAATCCGACGAGCTCGCTACGCAAATCATCGACCGAGCTCATGACACGGCCATTCACCGACACGAGAACGTCGTCGGCTTCGACACCCGCCAGCGCAAAGACCGATTCGGCGCCCACGTCCATCAGTCGGAGCCCAGCGCCACCCTCCAGCTCGCCGATTGTGCTCAGCCCCAGCGGCGTCGCCGGCATACGTCGTCGGAGCGAGTTTGCGGGGTCCGATGCCCGCCGACTCTCGGCAGACGGTCCATCGCCCGACTCGGCAAGTTCGTTGATGACGAGCCAGTGCGTGCGGTTGTAGGCGTCGGTGTTTTCCGTCCGCCAGGACAAACGATCAGGCAAGGGTTCTCGGCGGGTGTCGGCGACAAACTCGTCAATCGCATCGGTGAGCTCAGGCCACCAGTCCAAATTGTGACCACCCTCCGGCTGCGGACGAAAATCCATCGCGACGCCCGCACGTTCGAAGAGTTCCAGATAGGGCTCGACAGAGGCCACGGGATACAGTCGGTCCCGACCACCATTGACGATAAAGAAGGGCTTACCGGTCAAGTTCACGACGTGCATCTCGCCGCCCACATCGGACGAGGGATTCCCAAGCACCGCCGGATGGCCGATAAAAGGAAGAAACCCCGCCCAGGGCGTCGTAGCCTTGAACGCGTGGTAGTACGCACCGGTCGCCCCGTCCGAAACCCCAAGCAAGAACAGCCGGTTCTCGTCGATGTGATATTGGCGCTTTATGTCGTTGAGGAGACCCGCCAGGTTTTCGACCTGGCTGCGCTGCCACCAAATCGACTCGGGCCACGACGTCGGAAAGACCACGATTGTGTCGTCGCGAACAAACCGGTCAGGGTTGCGCCACCAGCTCCCGTCGTCTCGCTTCGGACGCATGATCCCGCCGTGAAGATAGACCCGCACCGGATAGGGTCGGGACGGGTCGTAGGACTCCGGCACATGGACCAGATACGGGAACTCGACGCCGTCGCGGTTGCGACGTGTACGCAACTGCCGGCCGCGCCCGACGTCGGCCGAGTACCGCCGCCCATGGCGCATGGCCTCAGCGACGCTGGAAAATTCATACCTGGAGTCCGCCGAAAGAATCGCGTTGCGGGCCGCCAACCGTTCCTCATCGGTGACGGCGGCCCAAAACGCTCCCACCAACGCGTCTAGCTCGCCTTCGGCTAACACCGAACCCGGCAATCCGCTGCTCAGCGCGAGGACACCAGCCGCGAGGACACCAGCAAAGACCACGCAGCGCAGAAGACGCGTGAGCGACATCGGTTACTGCTCCTGAGAGGGCACGGCGGTCCCACCAAGCCCTTGGTCAGCCAGGAAGGAAGCGATCGTTTCCCAGATTGCCAATGTCTGGTCGCGGTCAAACCCGCCATGATGCCCGCCTGGCACGGTGTGGAGCTGGTTCACGACCCCGGCCTGCCCCAACTGTTCATGCAGGTCGAGAGCGTGCTGATGCGGTACCACGGGGTCGTCGTCGCCGTGGATCGTCAAGATCGGCGGGAGTCCAGCTCGGACGTACGTCTGGGGCGACACGCGGGCGGCGACGTCAGCGCGGTCGGTCAGACTCCCCAGCCACTGTACGGCGTAGCTCTTCGTGTTGGGACCGTCAATCAGGTCGGCCACGTCGGTGATTCCATACCAGTTGACGACGGCCGCAACCTCGAGTTCCTCTGGTCCCGGACACTGGCGGTCGAGACCGGCCGAGGCCGGAATCATTCCTGTGGTCAACGCCAAATGTCCGCCGGCCGAGTTTCCGGTCGTGACAATGCGAGAGGTGTCAAAGTTGTATTCCTCGGCGTTCCGAATCACCCATCGCAACGCGCACAGACAATCTTCCACCGCCGCTGGAGCGCCCTCGACCCGGGCCAGTCGATACTGGACGTTAACGACCGCCCACCCTCTTTCCAGATACGGCAACAGCCTGAGCACATTGGCTTCCTTGTTGCCCCCCACCCAGCCACCGCCATGGATATACATGAGTACAGGTGTTGGGCCATCGGTGTTTCTGGGTAAATACAAGTCAGCGGTGTTCTCGCCCCCGCTTGCGGCCAGATAGGTCACGTCGGGCACGACACGATATTCGTTCGACACATGCGCGAGAAACGCGGTGGTAGCGCTGAGCTGTGCAAACGCGCTCCCAGCGACGCTCAGACTGACGCCAGCGATGAGCGCGGTGACCGCGACAGATACACGGATACGAGCCAGCATGGTTGCCTCCAAAGAGTTGGACGTGGATGTGACGTCGGGTTGTTGCGGCGTATTTGAGAATTTACGGAGCGCCCGCGCCGCCCTGGGTCGGGTTCATCGGTTCCAGGGTCAGTGTCGCTTCGGTCACGGAGTCGATCTTCGAACGTGAATAGAAGACCGGAAAGTACCGACCGCGGCCCCACACTTCAAACAGGTCGCGATAGTGCGGGTCGTCGGGATCTCCGCCCTGACCGGGATTGTTCAACCCGACCGAGTTGTCCCAATTGGCCGTGTCCGCCACGATCATGAACGACCCGCCCGAGGTTTGATTGTCACCAGTCCCGGTGTTGTGGACGGTGCCGCCATAGCCGCCCCGAGGCAGCGGCCCGACGTCCAAACGCCGCCGCAAATCCTCGCTGACGGCCGCGCTCATCGGATGACGAATGATGGCATGTTTGAAACGCACGTCGCCGTATGTCCACGCGCTCATGTCAGTGCTGTCGAATCGCGCCGTCAAGTCGGCAACTGCCGCGTGTAAACCGTCTCGGAGGAGCGCGTCGCGTCCCGCCAGTGGGTCAGCGCCGAAACGGCCGTCCGGCGCCACTAGCCAGTCGAGCATCCGTTTCGTGTTGATCGAGCGCACATAATCCCGCGCGCCCGACGGCACCATCAGCTCGTGCACGCGATCCGCAAGCTCCCGCTCCCAGCTGACGTAGATCGCGGCTTCGACCGAGTCTCTATCAAGCACGTAATCCCACGTGAGCAACTGCGCTCTCGCCTCGGCCGCAGCGCCCTCCAGGCCGCCCAGATCACGTAACAGTGGGACAAGATTCCGGGCCGCCACCGCGAGCTCATCATGCTGCAGCCGCATCATATCCATCACCGTCATGTGGCGACCGGCACCCAGCACTTCCTCGACTCGCGCCGCGCGCATTTGGTCCCCCCAGGTGTAGTGCAACGCCTCCCAATGCTCGTAGCCCTCGGGCACGAGATAGTTGTTCGCCGTGCCAAAAAACCCTTTCTCCGGATTGGTCACATTCGGCAGCGCAAGAATCGGGAGAAACCCATCCCAATCGTAGCGACCGTCCCCTGGCACCGGCACAAGGCCACTATGCGTGCGACGGATGGGCGACACGCCAACGGCTTGATACCCGATCGTGCCGTCCACACCGGCCCAGACCATGTTCTCGGAGGGAATTCGGCTGTATCGACACGCCTCGCGGAACTCTTCCCAGCTGCGCGCCTGGTCCATCCTGAGACTCGCCAGATACGGAGCGGACCCGTAGTCGAGCCAGGCCGCACTCAAGGCGTAGGCGGTATGGTTCGCGTCGTCCTCGAACAGCACGGGACCGTGGCGGGTGTACTTAAGCTCGACCTCGACGGCGTCTCGCCCTTTCACGGCGATCGTGTCCGCGACGACGGTCATATCTTCCCATCGACCGAGATATCGATATTGGTTCGGGCGGTCGGGATTTGTCTCGTAGACGTAGAGGTCTTCGTTGTCCTGTCCAAAGACCGTCAGCCCCCACGCACCGTATTCATTGTGCCCGATCGAGACACCCGGCAACGTCGGCTCACCCCCGCCAATCACGTTCCAACCGGGCGCCACCAAATGCACCCAATACCGCAACGACGGCGCACTCTGCGAGCGATGGGGATCGTTGGCCATGATCGGCTTTCCGGTCACGGTGCGAGTTCCGTGCACCACCCAATTGTTACTCCCGATGGCATCCCGGTCGGCGTCTACCAAATCGAGCTCGCTTGGCATCGAGGCGGCGAGCCGCGCAAACGTCGCTGAGTCTCCGCGCCACGCGGCTGCGACATCCTCTGGTTCGAAGGTGAGCGAGCGCCGGTGGGCGCGATACAGCTCCAGAATGTCGTCATCGAGGAGCGACGCGTCGATCGCAGGATCTAGCGATATATCGGGGTCGCCGTAGTAGTAATTCAGTTCTTTCACAGCGTCCGCTCCGAGAAGGGCGACCGCGCGCGCGGTGCGAATCTCGGACATGACGTTGCCGACGAGACCTTGGTGACGAGAGATCACCACCTCGGGGGTCCAGTGTCCCGGCGTGATATCGAGGAGCTGGAACTCTATCGGGAGCAAGTCCGGTTGACGACGGGTCTGGTCAACATACGCGTTGATCCCGGCGACAAACGCCCGGATGATCGTTCCACCCCGGTCATGATAATGGCCGAGCTCGGCTTCCAAATCACCGCGAAACCGGTGGAGCCGCGTCCCGATGTCCCGGGTCAGTTCACGGGCGCCCAAGATCTCCGCGACCGTCCCGGTGGCTTGCCGCCGCCACACCTCCAATTGGAACAGACGGTCACGGGCCGCGTTATACCCCTGCGCGAAGAACAAGTCGTGCTCGTTCTCGGCATAGATATGCGAGATCCCCCAGCGGTCCTTAACGATCTCGACCGGCGCGGTGACCCCCGCCACGTCGAGCGACTCACGTGGCTGGGCGTCTACGTTCGACGCCGGCAGGACGAAAAGCCCTACCCCGAGAAGGCATCGCCACACAGGCCCAAGAGAACTCACACAGACGCGTCGCGCGTGGCTATCGATTGGCATCAGAAGCTGGCCCTCCACCGGACTGGTGGCATTATATGCGCGAGCTCCGCTGAAACGGTTCGATGAGCCGGACCGGGCTCCGAGACGAAACCGACTACGAACACGCGCTGAGCACAGCCGCACGCGTGGGCACGGCTACTCGTCGTCCGACCGGGCGTCGATGCTCACCGTGCGGTCGTCGGCAAGGGTCACCACCAACGTCATCGGAGAACAACACACCTGGCAGTCCTCGACATACTCCTGGTGTCTCACCGACAGATCGATCGCAACTTCGAGCCGCTCGCCGCAATACGGACAGTCAATGAGATGGGTCTCCATGACACAACCTGAGCGCTACTGCTGGGCACGACGACGGGCGCGGAAGTACTCAACCTGCCACTGCCGCACGTTGCGATTGTGCTCGGCGAGCGTGTTGGCAAATTCATGGGTGCCATCGTTTCGGCTGACAAAGTAGAGATAGGACACGTCCTCAGGGTGCAGCGCGGCCTCCAAGGCCGCTCGACCAGACGTCGCGATGGGTCCAGGCGGAAGACCAGGATAGCGGTAGGTGTTGTAGGGCGAGTCGTATTGCAAGTTGTCTCGTGTCAAGTTCCCGTCATACAACCCGTCACGCTGGAGCGCGTAAATCACAGTTGGGTCACATTGAAGCCCCATCCCGATGCGGAGACGATTGTTGTACACGGACGACACCAGGCCGTGTTCGGCATCGGTACCGGTCTCCTTTTGGATGAGTGATGCCAGCGTCACAACCTCCCGAACGGTCCGACCTTGGCGACTCGCTTCTTGCCGCAATGCTTGGTCAAAATTGCGACGAAACTCAGTCACCATCGACTCTACGAGGTCGCCGGCGGTCGCGTCTCGGGGAAGCGAGTATGTTTCGGGAAATAGATATCCCTCTAAGTCGGAGGCCGAGGTGTCGAGGTCGGCGATGAGCTCGACACGGCGAGACTGCCCCAGAAACTCGCTAGCCAGGCCGAAGCCGCGAGTCTCAAAAACATTGGCAATCTCCGACAGCGTTAGGCCTTCCGGAAAAGTGATCTGTCGGAGATACACGCGGCCGTCAGCCACGACGTCAACGAGTGCCAAAGGCGAGAGCGGTGTGTCGAATCGATATTCACCGGCTTGGAGCTCACGGTCACGACCGCTTCGCCACGCGGCCAGCCGGAACGTCCAGTCGTCCCGAACCACCCCTGCCGCCGCCAACCGGCGCGCAATGGCCAGCGACGAATCTCCCGGCTGAACCTCGACGTAGACCTCCGGGCCGGCGTAGCCACGATAGGCGGTCTCGAGCCTCGTGCGCAGCTGGCTCACGACGACATAGGCGCCAATCGCAAGGACGACCGCCATACCCCCAAGCCCGGCTAGAGCGCCGAGAACAACGCGCCGCCTCATGGGCTATCGCTCCAGTCTGCCTGCAGGTGCGGCCGCTGTTGGTCGAGAAAGTCTTGGAGAAGGACCGCGGCGGCGGCCGCATCAAGACGCCCCTTTCGGCGCCGCCAATCTTTTTCGACGAGCGCTAACTTGCTCTCGGCTTCACGGCTCGTCAAGCGCTCGTCTTGCAGGTGAACGGGCACGCTCACTCGCGAACGCAGCGACTCGACGAAGGCAAGCGTCCGGGTCGTCTGTTCGTGCGGTTGGCCATCCAATGAGCGAGGCACGCCGACGACGACCCCCGCCACACCGTCATCTTCCACGCCTAGACGATCTATCTCGTCGACCACGGCTTGGACAACGGAAGCGAGGGGGCCTGAGACCCGCAGTGTTCGGAGGGGCGTCGCCAGGACACCAGAGGGGTCACTCTTCGCCAAACCAACCCTGCGGACCCCCATGTCTACACCAAGGAGACGCACCCATGTACTATAATGCTCATCATGAGTCGGCGTACTCGTCTTGGCGTTCTGTTCGCAACCGTGCCCTTGGTGGTGTTTACCATGGTGGGCGGCTTCCTGAGTCAAGCGGCCGCGCGCGAAGATACCTATCGGCACCTGCGTATCTTCGAGGACGTTGTCTCTCTCATCGCGAGCAACTACGTTGAGGAGGTTGACCTCGACGCCGTCATGAAGGGGGCGCTACGAGGGCTCGCCGGTGGGCTCGATCCGGACAGCGCCTTCCTTGCCGCCGAAGACGTCTCGCGACTCGAGGCCGGGACCGCTCTGCCCGAGGGCGAGCTTGGTCTCGAACTCACCCAGCAGTACTACATTCAGATCGTCGCGGCGCGGGATGACTCGCCCGCCGCGCGCGCCGGTTTGACCGCGGGTGACTATCTTCGGACCATCGACGGCAAGACAACCCGCTTTGTCTCGGCGGTCGAAGCCGAACGTCTGCTGCGCGGGGAGCCGGGAACGACCGTGTCGCTCTCGCTGCTGCGAGGTACCACTCAAGAGCCGTATGACATCGAACTGACCCGCGAGCGAGTGTCCGCTCCCAACGTCACCGACAGGCTTATCGAGGCCGAGTCTGGGTCGGAACTCGACGCGGAAATCGGGTATGTTCGAGTTGCCGAGTTCACTCCAGGTGTCGCCCAAGAGCTGAAGTCACGCATCGACGGCCTGGCCGACCGAGGAGCGAACCGCATTGTCATTGACGTTCGAAATACTGCCGGCGGATTGTTTGAAGAAGGAATCGCCGCGGCTCGACTCTTTGTCGCGACCGGAACCCTCCTTCGCCGGACAGAGCATGATTCCCAGGAGATCATGGTGGAGGCAACCGCTGGCTCGGACGCCTTCGAGATGCCGGTGGTCCTTCTGACAAATCCGGGAACGGCCCACGCGGCCGAACTTTTTGTCGCGAGCCTCACCAGCACCGGACGCGCGGAAACCGTCGGCCAGCGAACTAGCGGACGTGTCAGCCTCCAACGGCTGGTAAAGCTTTCCGATGGCACCGGGCTCTGGCTATCATGGGCGCGCTACTTGACCGGGGACGGCTCCCCACTCCATCGTTTCGGCGTAGTGGCCATGGTCGAAGTCGAAACACCATTTATCGAGCTTGGCGAGCCGTGGCCGGCCGACGACGCTATTCTCGAGCGCGGTCTCGACCATCTCCGAACGCTGTCGTGACCGAACCGGAGAGAGATAGGCGCGTAGCTCAGTTGGTTAGAGCGCCTGCTTGACATGCAGGAGGTCGGCGGTTCGAGTCCGCCCGTGCCTACCATGTTTCTTCCCATTTCTTCTGCGTTCCTTCACTTGACCTCCACAACAGGCGTTGAGAGTGCCATGCTCCGACCCCTATGAGTCAGATCACCGTCACGCTCCCCGACGGATCAACACGTCGCGTCCCGGTTGGCACGCCGGTCCTGGAGGTGGCTGAGGGCATCTCATCTCGACTGGCCAAGCAATCCTTGGCCGCGATGGTCGATAACAAGATGGTCGACCTGACGCATCGGTTGGACGCCGACACGACGGTGGCGATGGTCACCGCCGACTCTGCCGGGGCGCTCGATCTGTACCGGCACTCGACCGCGCATTTGCTGGCCGCCGCCGTGACCGCCCTCTTCCCCGAGGCGCAGTGCGGAATTGGGCCGCCGACCGACGAGGGGTTTTTCTACGACTTTGTGGTCGACCGACCGTTTGTACCTGAAGACCTAGTGGCCATCGAGCAGAAGATGAAAGAGTTCGCGTCGCGCAACCTTCGGTATCAGCGACGGATGCTACCGAAAGAGGACGCCAAAGCGCACTTTGACAAGAAAGGCGAACCTCTCAAGGTTCAACTCATCGAAGAAAAAGGCGGGCCGGTCGTCTCGTGCTACACGATTGACGACGTGTTTATGGACTTTTGTACCGGCCCTCATGTGCCCTCCACCGGCCGGCTTAAAGCATTCAAAGTGCTCAGTAGCTCGAACGCCTACTGGAAGGGCGATGCTCAAAACCAGCCGATGCAGCGGATCTATGGCACGGCGTTCTTCAAGAATTCGATCCTCCAGGCCCACCTGACCCGGCTCGAAGAAGCAAAAAAACGCGACCATCGCAAACTCGGCCGAGAGCTCGGATTATTTACGTTTCACCAGTGGGCCCCTGGCGCGCCGTTTTGGCAACCAAAAGGCACGGTGCTGTACACCCTCCTCGCCGACTACATGCGCGGTGTGCTCGCTCCCGAGGGGTATCAGGAGGTCCGAACCCCACTCATCTACAACAAGCAGTTGTGGGAAACGTCCGGGCATTGGGAGCACTATCGCGAAAATATGTTCCTGGTTAGCGAAGGATCGCAGCCGAGCGCTGAGGGCTCGCCACCCAAATCCGACGCCGAGCAATCGGCACTCAAGGCGATGAACTGCCCTGCGCACATGTTGATGTTCGATGCCCAAACCCGGAGTTATCGCGACCTGCCACTGCGGTATCACGACCAGGGCGTCCTTCATCGTAACGAGGCCTCGGGAGTGTTGTCCGGTCTCACCCGCGTCCGGCAGTTTTCACAGGACGACGCGCATTGTTTCATCACGCCCGACCAGATCGGCGAGGAGGTCGAGCGGCTGCTTCGACTCATCGGACGGGTCTACACAGATTTCGGCCTCGAATACGCGCTCGAGCTTTCCACCCGTCCAAAGGACTACCTCGGCGAGATCGCTACCTGGGACCATGCCGAGACACAGCTCACCGAGGCACTGGTGGCGGCGGAGATACCCTACGTCGTCTCCGAGGGTGACGGCAGCTTCTACGGTCCAAAGATCGACATCCACATCACCGATGCGATCGGACGACGCTGGCAGTGTGCCACGATTCAGCTCGACTACTTGATGCCGCAGCGTTTCAAGCTGACGTATATCGGGTCTGACAACGCCGAGCACACGCCGGTGGTCATCCACCGAGCGATCTTTGGCAGCTTCGAGCGTTTTATCGCACTGTTGATCGAGCACTACGCGGGACGATTCCCGCTCTGGCTCGCCCCGGTCCAAGCGATGCTCCTGCCGATCGCCGACCGTCATATCGAGTACTGCCGCACTGTGGCCACCCGTTTGACCGCCGCCGGGCTCCGCGTCGAGGTCGACGCCCGTCAGGAAAAGATCGGCCTCAAAATCCGCGAGTCCCAGCTGCAGAAATTGCCCTACATGCTCGTGGTCGGGGACCGCGAGGTCGCCAACGGCGGCGTCGGAGTCAGAAGCGGCTCGGCCGGTGATCAAGGCGCCTCCTCGGTCGACACGTTTTTGGCGGCCGCTCTCGACGAGATTGCTCGAAAGAGCCGGCCGTCATCCGCGAAGAAAGAGTAGAATGATGGATTCGGTCTGGAACGACGGGTCCTAACCCGAGGAGGTCGGATATCGCTTTTCGAGGACCACGCAGAGATTTTCGTCAAAGTCGCACCCGGATCAACGAACGGATTCGCGTCCGGGAAGTTCGAGTGATCGATGACGAGGGTGCGCAGCTTGGGGTGATGCCACCGCAGCAAGCCATGATCATCGCCCGCGAAAAGAGCCTCGACTTGGTGGAGGTGTCGCCAACGGCGCAACCGCCTGTGTGTCGTATCACCGACTACGGTCGCTATCAGTATCAAGAACAAAAGCGAACCCGCCAGGCGAAGAAGAGTCAGAAGACGATCGAAATCAAAGAGATCAAATTCCGGCCAAAAGTCGACGAGCACGACTACAACTTCAAGAAGAAGCACGTCGAGCGCTTTCTCGCCCAGGGTGACAAGGTGAAGGCGACGATTTTCTTTCGAGGGCGTGAGATGGCTCATCCCGAGTTTGGTCGGCATATCTTGGATCGGCTGGTCGAGGATCTCGGCGACCTAGCCATCCAGGAGAACGTGCCCCGCATGGAAGGCAATCAGATGCACACGATCTTGTCGAGTCAGACCGCCTCGAAGAAGGGACGCTAATGCACCGCCGTCCCCCGGAGTATCTATGCCAAAGATGAAAACCCACCGTGGCGCCGCCAAGCGGTTCGGCAAAACAGGAACCGGCAAGGTGCGTCGCGCCAAAGCGTTCAAGCAACATATCCTCACCAGCAAATCGGCGAAACGGCGCCGCAATATGCGGGGCACCGCCCTTGTCTCAGAAGCGGACACTCCTCGTTTGGAGCGGATGATTCCGTATAAATAGGAACAACACCCATGCCTCGAGTAAAACGTGGTCCTCTTCGGCGACGGAAGCGTCAGCGTCTGCTGGCGCGCGCAAAGGGGTTCTACCAGACAAAAAGTAAGCTGTATCGCGCAGCCAAAGAAGCAGTCGACACATCACTGGCATATGCCTACGTGGGCCGACGGCGAAAGAAACGCGATTTTAGGCGACTCTGGATTATCCGAATCAACGCCGCAGCGCACGAACATGGCCTGAGTTACAGCCAGTTCATGAGCGGGCTGAAAGCCGCAGGGATCGGTTTGGACCGCAAATCGCTCGCTGACCTCGCGGCCCGCGAACCGGCGGCCTTCGCGCATCTGGCTGGTCAGGTCAAGACTGCCACCGCGGCATAGTGTCCTAGTGCACCGCACTAGTGGCCCATTCGTGGGCGGTCCAGTCCAGCCGTGCGCCGTCGTGAGAGTCCAGTGACCGCCGCCGCCGAGATCGAACGCCTTCGCGCCACTTTTCTGACGGAACTGGACGCCGTCTCGACCCAGAACGAACTCCAGATCCTCCGCGCCCGCTACCTTGGCCGCAAACAGGGTGCCGTCGTCGCCCTCCTCAAGAGCGTCGCGCAGGCGGCGCCGGGCGACCGGCGAGCGCTGGGACAGGGCGCAAACGCCCTCAAACGAGTGATTGACGACGCGCTCGCTGACCGCCGCAACGCGCTAGCGTCTCCACGCGTCGGGGAGGACTACGTCGACGTCACGCTCCCGGGTCGCGGCATCCGTCGCGGTCACCGCCACCCCCTGACGACGATTCGAGAGGAGATCGAACGCATTTTCTCTGGTCTCGGCTTCGAAACCCTTCACGGTCCGGAAGCCGAAGACGACTACCACAATTTTGAAGCGCTCAACATGCCGGCCGAGCATCCGGCCCGCGACATGCAGGACACCCTCTATCTCCGGGACGGCCTCCCCACCGGCGCCGACCGCGCACACCGACCAGCCACCCTGCTCCGCACCCACACGTCCGGGATGCAGATCCGGTACATGGAAACGCACGCCCCCCCGGTACGTATCATCGCACCGGGCCTTGTCTACCGACGTGATACGCCCGACCTGACACATTCGCCAATGTTCCAGCAGGTCGAGGGACTGGTGGTCGGCGAGCGCGTGACGATGACCGACCTCAAGGGCACACTCGAGTGCTTTCTACGACAGCTCTTCGACCCCGACATCCACGTGATGTTCCGGCCGAGCTACTTCCCGTATACGGAGCCCAGCGCCGAGGTCTTTATCACGTGCGTCTTCTGCAAAGGCGATGGATGCCCCGTCTGCAAGAAGACTGGCTGGCTCGAGATTTTGGGAAGCGGGATGGTCCACCCCGCGGTCTTTGAAGCGGTCGGCTACGACCCGGAGCGGTATACGGGCTGGGCGTTTGGACTCGGCATCGACCGAGTGGCGATTCTGAAATACCACGTCGAGGATATTCGACAGTTCTACGACAATGACTTGCGACTCCTGGAGCAGTTTCCCTATTGAGAATTCTCGTTTCATGGCTGCGTGAGCTCGCCCCGACCGACGCGAGCATCAAAGAACTGGCGGACGTCCTAACGATGCGGGGGTTCGAAGTATCTGCGGTCGACCCCTGGCCATCAGACGCGTCGGTGGGTGCTGTCGACCCTCCCGGCGGACCGGACGCTGTTCTCGATCTCGAGATCACGACCAATCGTCCTGACTGTCTCAACGTCGCGGGAATTGCGCGCGAGGTCGCGACCGTCTACGACGTCGACCTGTGTCTGCCCGCCGTGAACACGAGCTTGTTTACACCCGGCGACACGAGTGACAACGACACGACGCACGCCGCGGTCTCGGTGGTCATCGAGGACTCCGAGCTGTGCCCGCGCTATACGGCGGCCGTGGCCGACATCACTCCAACTCCCTCTCCGGCGTGGCTCGTGGAGCGTCTTCTGGCGACAGGTATCCGGCCGATCAATAGCGTGGTTGACATCACCAACTACGTGATGATCGAGAGTGGCCATCCGATGCACGCCTTCGATCTCGACCGTCTCGAAACACCTGAGCTTCGAATTCGGCGGGCCACCCCAGGTGAGCACATCCGGACGCTGGATGGTCAGGATCGGACTCTCGACCCCAAGATGCTGGTCATTGCCGACACAGCGCGTCCTCAGGCGGTCGCGGGTGTCATGGGCGGCGCCACCGCCGAGGTCGGGGACGAGACACGTCGGGTGGTCCTCGAAAGCGCATATTTCCGACCGACATCGGTCCGGCGAACCAGCACCCGCCTTGGGCTCTCGACCGACGCCTCGTATCGGTTCGAACGGGGAGCAGACATCGACGCGCCTGTCCGAGCGCTCCAACGAGCGGTGACGCTGCTAACCGAAATCGGCGCGGGCGCCATGCGAGGCCCTCTTGTTGATCGCTATCCGTCGGTCCGTGCGCAACCGACGATCGTGTTACGCCATCACCGTATTACAAGTTTGCTGGGCGTGACCATTGACCCGGCATTTGTGCCTCGCACGTTGGAACGGCTCGGATTTCGAATACTGCCGGGTCCAGCCGACGACTCCACCACCGCACCTGGTCCGGCATGGGTCGTCACCGTGCCCAGTTTCCGTGTCGACGTACGGCGAGAAGTGGACCTCATCGAGGAGGTCGCGCGTCATCACGGGTATGACACCCTGCCGTCGACGTTTCCGGCGTTGGTCAGACCGCCCGCTCCTCGAAACCGATCACTTCAACGCCACGGCATTCTTCGAGACACGCTCACCGCGGGCGGTTGTTCAGAGGCCATCACCTACAGTTTTATCGAGGAGGAGGCCGCCCGGCTGTGTGCGGTAGACGAACTCGGTGATGGCCAGATGGCCCGCATCACGAATCCCCTCTCCGAAAAATATACGGTGCTTCGTTCAAGCCTCCTGCCGGGACTCTTGGATTCGCTTGTCCGCAATCGACGTCGAGAACGACACGATGTCCGGCTGTTCGAAATAGGAAAGCGTTTCGACCGAAAGCGCGGTGAGTCGGCCGGGGTTGGCATCGCGATTACTGGCGCCGCTCATATGGAACATTGGAGCACTGAAGAGCGGCCGGTCGACTTCTTTGATCTGAAAGCGCTGGTCGACCGACTGTGCGATGCGCTCGGTGTACACCCCGATTTCGCGGCGGCAGCCTATCGCATGCTCGTACCCCGCCGGGCGGCCGCCGTCACCGCCGTGGACCCCAGCGGTGAGACACGCCACATCGGATGGCTCGGACAATTGCAGCCGTCAATCGCCGAGTCGCGCGGGTTTCCCCCTACCGGGGGCGACATCTATGTGGCCGAACTAGATATCGCCGCGCTCGAAGCAGTCGCCGTCGACAGAGACCAGCTGAGAGCATCGCCGGTGCCCCGTCAGCCCTCAATCATCCGTGACCTTGCGCTGCTCATCGATAGTGCCTTGCCTGCCGCGGCACTTCGTGACACGATCCGTGCCGCCGCGCCGGATACACTCGTGAGTGTGCGGGAGTTTGACCGCTACGAGGGAAAAGGCATTCCCGCCGGTTCCGTAAGTCTCGCCCTTCGACTGATGTTCAGAGCTCCTGACCGAACACTGACCGATGACGAGGTCCAGGCCGCGATCGACATCGTCGTGCCTGCGCTCGCGCAGAAGCACGGTGCAACGTTGCGCTGATAGTTGAGGACCGAAACTGATGATTGACGGGAAGTAGCAATTGATGACGACAGATACCATCGAAGTAGAACCAATCGAGCGGTTGGCGCAGAAAGTGAAGGGCCTCATTGCTGTCCTGGAGCGCACACGCAGCGAACTCACCCAAACGACCGAAGACAATCTAGGTCTGAGTCGCGAAGTAGAAGAGCTGCGGGACCAGTTGGCGACGGCCGAGACGAGCAGTGCCGATCTGGCGAACCTCCGTCAGGAGCGCGAACAGATCCGCACACAGGTCACTGACATGCTAGAGCAGCTCGAATCAATCAGCGTCTAGCAGCCCGTGGTGAAAGTCCCGCGTCGCACGAAGACCGCCCCTGGCCGGCCGAACAAGGCGAGAAGAGGCAAAACACCGGCAGTATTTGACCGATGAACAACGCAGATCGGCCGCACTCAGCGGCGGTCGACTGCAGGGACTTTCACCACGGGCTGCTAGACATGGACGTCGAGGGAAGGGTATGACTGACGCTGAACATGACGTGATCACGGTCGACATTCTGGGGCAGCGCTACCCAATCCGCAGCAGCTTGGACACGACCTATGTGACCGAGCTCGCCACCTACGTAGACCGAAAGATGCAAACGGCCGCCGAAAAAACCAGCGGTGACTCGGTACGAGTCGCGGTTCTCGCCGCCCTCAATATTGCCGATGAGTATTTTCGGTATCGCAAGGCGCGGGTCAAACGCGGCGACGCGGACAACGTCACGCTCGAACTCGAGCAGTTGGTGGACCGGGCGCTGGCCGGCCAGTAGGGACACCGCGGGAACGCAGCGGGCGTCCGCTTTCTCTCGGCGGGAGACGGGAGGCGCACGATCGATGCATCCTTGCGCCGGGCTTGACTTCGTTTTAAGATTCCTTAGTTGTAGTCTTACAGCGCGTGTTCGAGATAGCTACGGCCCCTGGATTCCGCCGGACGGCGGTCTGGTGATGGCGTGTGGTGGGGTAATCCCTGCAATGTGCGTGATGGTGCGGAGGCTCGTTTGAGCCAACGCTTTATCAAAGCGAGCTGCGACGCTTCGTGGTGTGCATGCCTTCGTAGAGAGGAAGCCTGAAGCGAGGCTCACCGAGCGGCTCCACCTGTCGACGGCAGGTTCATACGACCTCCCCACACGGCAAAGCGGGGTTTCTCTCTCGGCTTGGCCTGCGTGCCATCCAACCCATGCGCAGGGGCCTGCGCATCGCGCTCCCGACTCAGGATCGCGAATGACGGCGTTTCTCTCTTCCCCCCCGACACCAGTCGCGACACTCTTGATCGCGCTCGGGGTCTGTCTCGCTGTCTTCGCGCTGTGGTTCCTGACCCGACTCCGCCTCGCCGCCCGGACCGTGGGCCGGGCTGAGACAGACGCGGCACAGCTACTGCGCGAGGCCGAACGAGAGGCAGCCACCCAGAGCAAAGAACTCCTACTCTCTGCAAAAGAACAGGCCCTCGAGCTCGTGACGGCCGCCGAGCGGAACGCCCATACGCGTGAGGCCGGTGCATTACAGCAGGAGCGGCGGCTCGAGGACGCATCGCGCGCGGCCGCCCAACGACAAACGACCGTCACCGACGCTGAACAGGCCCTGAGCGAACGTGAAACACAGCTCGCTCGGGCCGAGGCCTCCGTTGCGGCCATCAAGATCGACTACGAGCAACTGATAGTCGACCATCGACGTGAGCTCAACCGCCTCGCCGGGATGACGACCGAAGAAGCCAAAGATGTGCTCGTCCGCCAGGTCGAATCGGAGGCGCGGCGTGATGCGGCACATCTCGTCAAGAGACTCGAACACGAGGCCCGGGAAGCCGCGGCCGAGAAGGCAAAGCAGATCATCACCAAGACGATCCAGCGGAGCGCACCCGAACACGCCATTGAAACGACGGTCTCGGTCGTCGACCTCCCCAGCGACGACCTCAAGGGTCGTATCATCGGACGCGAGGGTCGGAATATCCGTGCGCTGGAGCTTGCCACAGGGGTAGAGCTCATCATTAACGACACGCCGGACGCTATAATTGTGTCAAATTTTGACCCACTGCGACGCGCGGTTGCCAAGCAGGCCATCGAGCAACTGGTGGCGGACGGTCGCATCCACCCGGCCCGGATCGAGGAAGTCGTCGAACGAGTCCGGGCCGAAGTGAACGAGGCCGCGGTCAAGGATGGAGAATCGACGGCCTTCGAACTCGGGCTTCACGATATGCACCCCGAGATCCACCGCCTGATGGGCCGGCTCAAGTTCCGCACGAGCTATCGCCAGAATGTTCTTTCCCATTCCAAGGAGGTGGCCTTTCTCGCAGGGATTATGGCCCGCGAGCTGGGCCTCAACGCCGATGTCTCGGTTCGCGCCGCCTTCGTGCACGATATTGGTAAGGCGATGAACCGGGAGCTTCAAGGCACCCACCTCGAGCTGGGCATCGAGTTCTTGCGACAGCACGGAGAGAGCGACGCAGTGGTCGACGCAATGGCGGCGCACCATATGGACATCGACTGGCCGTCGCTGGAGGCAATGTTGGTTCAGGCGGCGGACGCGATCTCCGCGGCTCGCCCCGGGGCGAGACGAGACATCCTCGAGACGTATATCAAGTGTCTCGAAAATCTCGAAGGTATTGCGGAGTCATTCAAGGGGGCTTCAAAAGCCTTCGCGCTACAAGCCGGCCGGGAGATCCGTATCATGGTTGAAAGCGAACACGTCTCGGATGAAAAGGCGGTCTGGTCTCAAAGGATGGCGCCAAACTGGTGGAGAACGAACTCGAATACCCCGGCCAGATCAAGGTCACCGTCATCCGAGAAACCCTCGCCATCGACTACGCTCGATAACGGACCCACACCGGCTGGCCTTGTCTTCGCTCACTGTCGCTGACATCGGAGAGCACGCGATCATCGCTCGCGTGCGCGACGGGTTGGACGGGACCTCGCCCGCCACTCTCGTGGTCGGGGTCGGGGACGACGCCGCGATCATCGAGCCGGACCGCGGGAAGCTTCTGGTGCTCACGACAGATGCACTGGTCGAGGGCGTCCACTTTGACCACGCCTTCTGCCCGATGCGTGCCATCGGTCACAAGGCGCTCGCCGCCAACCTCAGCGACGTGGCCGCCATGGGCGCTACGCCGCGCTATGCCCTGCTGTCACTGGCGCTACCGCCGTCGTTGGCCATCACTGCCCTTGACCAGCTCGTCGCGGGATTCAGTGCACTGGCTACCCGCCACGCCACGGCTGTGGTCGGCGGAAACATCACGACATCTCCAGGCCCGCTGTTTGTCGACGTCACCGCGGTCGGCAGTGTAAAGCGACGCCGCGCGTTGACCCGGGCGGGGGCCCGGCCCGGGGACATTTTGTATATGAGCGGGGTTGTCGGCGCCGCAGCGGCCGGTCTCGGGCTGCTCCGGGCGGGCACGCCCCCGGTCGCAGACATCGACAAGCAAGACGGGACACCGGCACGCGACCTCGATCGGTGTCGCGACCGATACCTCTATCCCGAGCCGCGCCTCCGGCTGGGTATGCACCTCGCTCATCACGGGGCCGCCCGCTCGTGTATCGACCTCAGCGACGGTTTGGCCGATGGGGCCCGCCAGCTGGCCAGCGCGAGCGGGACGGGCGTGGTGGTCGACGCGGCCGCGATTCCGGTGGCGCCCGGGGCGCGGATGTGGTTTGGCCAGCAGGGGGTTGACCCAGTGACGGCCGCCTTGGCCGGTGGAGAAGACTACGAATTACTGTTTACCTCTCCTCCGGGCATGCGACGGCGGGTCGACGCGGCTCGCCGCCGATCCGGCAAGCCGATCCTCACTCCGATCGGCTACGTCACAAAAGAGACCGATTGCGTCCTGCGGCGTGACGGCCACGACGAGCCACTCCCTGCCGGATACGAGCACTTCCGGCGGTAAAACAGTCCGAGACGACACCTGTCGCGATCACCCTAGGCGGCTCGCCGGCGTCACCGGGTCTGATCTTTGTACTGCAGTTGGTAGAGGCGATAGTAGATACCTCGCATGGCCAGCAGTTCCTGATGCGTGCCCGACTCTCTGAGCTCACCATGGTGGAACACCAGGATACGATCCATGTCTTGCACGGTGGAAAGCCGGTGGGCGATAGCCACGGTTGTCCGGCCGCGCATGAGGGTCTTCAGCGCATCGCGAATCAGCAACTCCGTGTCGGTATCGACACTCGACGTGGCTTCGTCGAGAATAAGCACCTCGGGTTTCGCCGCGAGTGCTCGAGCGAACGACAATAGCTGTTTCTGTCCGACCGAAAGTGTCCCTCCCCGTTCGGCAACCGGGCTATCAAACCCGCGAGGGAGACGCGCGATGAACTCGTCAGCATGGACGTGCCGCGCGGCGTCCTCGATCTCCCGGGGGAGAAACGGCAACTCGTGGTCGGTCCCGGGACCGGACCTCGCCTGCCCGAACGCAATATTCTCTCGGATTGTTCCGGAGAACAGATACACGTCCTGCAGTACGAGGCCAAAAAGGCCACGAAGCCGGGACAACGGCATCTCACGGACATCGGCCCCACCCACCGTCACCCGTCCCCGACTAACGTCGTAAAAGCGTAGGAGCAGATTGATCAGGGTTGTCTTCCCGGCTCCGGTGGCCCCGACGATCCCAACCCGCTCCCCGGCCTCGACCGTAAACGACACATCACGCAATACGTAATCGCTTTCACGATACGCGAACCACACATGTTCGAACGAAATCGAGCCGGTGGGGTGCATCCGTGGCGCGAGCGCCGGGTCTGGATCGGTCACCGCGACCGGCGTGTCAAGCAGATCGAAGATCCGTTCCGACGACGCCATGGCCGACTGCAGAATATTGAATTTTTCCGAGAGGTCGCTAATCGGCCGGAAGAACCGCTGCACATACTGTAGAAACGCGACTAATGAGCCAAGTGTAAGCGTGCCCTCCATCGCCCAGCCACCGCCCCACCAGATAATCATTGCGCTCGCACTCGCCCCGATCAGCTCTATCGCCGGGTAAAACGCCGCGTAGTAATGGATCGAGTCGAGGTTCGCATCCCGGTGCTGACGATTGACCTCGTCAAACAGAAGAAAATTACGTGGCTCGCGGCCATAGAGCTGCACGGTTGTCATCCCCGTGATGTTTTCTTGGAGCGTCGAGTTGATACGCGCAATCCAGCGTCGCACCTCGCGATAGGATGCCCGCGCGTGGATTCGGAACCACTGCGTCACGATCACAATCAACGGCAGCACGGAAAACGCGACCAAGGCCAAACGCCAATCCATCACGGTCAAAATCGCCATGATCCCAACCAGCGTCAGCACGTCCCGGCACGCCGAGATCACGCCCGAGGCAAAGAGATCGTTGAGGGCATCGACGTCTGTCGTGACCCGCGTCATCAGCCGTCCCACCGGATTGCGGTCGAAGAACCGGACGTCGAGCCGTTGCAAGTGGGCATAGATGTCACGGCGCAGATCGAACATGATCCGCTGCCCCATCATCTGCATGGTGTATGTCTCGAGATACTCGAGCCCAAACGAGCCGAGAAGAATGACCGCGTACCCGAACACGATGCGGTCAAGACCCGTCAGGTTACCTGTGAGAATGTGCTGATCGATCGCCATCCGCGTCAGCAGCGGTTGCACGAGTTGCATCAGCGAGTGACCCGCGATGGCGACGAGCGCGATGCCCACAGAGCGGCGATACGGCTGCAGATACTCCAGCAGGCGGCGCATCAGCCGACCGTCATACGCTTTACCGAGGACTTCGTCGTCTACCATGGCTGTCCGAAACCGGTCCGTCGACTCCTACACCTGGTCGAGTTCCTCTTCCAGGCGTTGCCGCCGGTACAGGCCGGCATAGACTCCGTCGCGGGCAACCAGTTCGTCGTGAGACCCGCGCTCCACCACCGAGCCGTGGTGCAGCACCAAAATGAGATCGGCGGTTCGCACGGTGGAGATCCGATGGGCCACGATGATAGTCGCGCGCTGACGGACGACGTCCTCGAGTCGCTTCAGCACTTCTTCTTCAGTCTGGGTGTCAACGGCCGACAACACATCGTCGAGAATCAAGACGCGAGGGTCACCGACCAGCGCTCGCGCGATCGCCGCCCGCTGCTTTTGCCCGCCCGACAACGTAATGCCCCGTTCTCCCACGAGCGTCTCTGAACCGAGTGGAAAGTCGTCGAGATCCTTGTCAAGACGCGCCACCTCCACCGCACGGCGAACCACGTCATCGTCGGTGCCGCCGTGTCGCGCACCAAACGAGACGTTCTCTCGGATGGTGTCGGAAAAGAGAAACGGTTCCTGCCGGACATACCCGATAGCCGAGCGCAGCACTGGCAACGGAATGTCCCGCACGTCGACATCATCGAGAAACACCGTGCCGCGAGGGGGGTCAAACACCCGCGGAATCAGATCGACCAACGTCGTTTTCCCAGAGCCGGTGGCGCCAATGAGTGCCAGGACTTGGCCAGGTTCGACCGTGGCCGACACGGCGTCGAGGACCGGCCTCCCGTCATACGAAAAAGAGAGGTTGCGGAACTCCACCTTCCCGCGAACGTCATCCCGCGTTTGCAGGGAGCGATGTATCGCCGGACCGACGACATCTGGAGTGGTATCAAGCACCGCTCGCATGCGATGCCACGCGGACAGCCCCCGCTGGAGGGTGTTTGTAACCCAGCCAAAGGCAATCATGGGCCAGGTCAGCATGACCAGATAGGCATTGAACGCCACAAAGTCGCCGACCGTCATCTGACCGGCCACAACCAGACCACTGCCTAGCCACAGCACGACCAACGACGACAGCCCCAGGCAAAGGGCCATACTGGGGTAGAACAACGCCTGGAGCCCGATCACGGCGCGGCTCCGTTCCAGATAGACTTCGTTCGCCCGCCCAAAACGCGACATCTCGGCGGTCT
>CAUZIB010000072.1:0-23205 GCA_963579735.1 Vicinamibacteria bacterium
ATCACTGGGGTCGGCACTTCTACAATGCAGCCCGAAGCCACCCATCGCTGGATGGCCAGACGCCGTTCGGTTTCGCCAGCGGACGTCCGGCGGCACATATCGAACACGACAAGGTGCGTTGGGTTTCTCACTGCCGAGGACTGGTCCAGCTCCCAGTGGCGGCGTGACAAGCAATTCGAGACCGACAAGTCGCCGAAAGAATCGCTGGGCCGCTCTCCCGTCCCGCCGAGGTGGAAGCGCAGGCCGGTGTCAGGGCCGGCCCCGGCGACGCGCTGCTGTTACGGTGGGGTCGGTGGGCGCGCGAGGAGGCGATCGGGCCGTTCGACACGGGAGCGGAATCGGCCGGTCTCGACAATTCGGTGATCCCCTGGCTCCGGGAGCGCGACGTCGCCCTGATCGGATGGGAGACACCGGCCTACATGCCTCAGCGCCCGGGGACTTGCCTCGGCTGGCGCTCCATGATTTCGCGTTGACGATGCTCGGGGTGCATCTTCTCGACCGCGCCGATTTCGATGCGCTAGCCGAAGCCGCCGCGGCCCGCAATCGATGGGAGTTCATGCTGACGATCGGCCTTCTGCCGATTCCGCACGGCACGGGTTCGCCGGTCAACCCGATCGCCATCTTCTAAACCGCCGGCGACGAACCGAGCCGTGCAACCCAGGCGCGTCGTCGGGGGCGCTCGGCTCGTGTGCCATACTGTGTACTCCGTGCCGCAGAGGAGGTCAGTCCCATGCATTACATCTCCGGAACGCGTTCTTTCCGCAGGCAGTCGTCTCGTGCGCTCAAGCTGACAGGAGCGCTCGTCGTGGTGCTGACGGTGTCGGCGACGGGACTGGCGCAGGAGACTGAACGGAGCGCCGACGCCGACTGGCCGACCTACAACCGCGACCTCGCCGGCACGCGCTACTCGCCTCTCGACCAGATCAACACGCGGAACGTCACCGAGCTCAAAGAGATCTGGTCATATCGGTTCCACCCCGAGGATGGTTTCATCGAGGGTCCGAGCCCGACGGAGCTCTTCCAGCAGGTCACGCCGATCGTGGTTGACGGCGTCATGTACTTGGCGGCGGGGAATCGCGTGGTGGCGCTGAGGCCCGAGACCGGCGAAGAGATCTGGCGGCACGAGCTCAGCGAGGGGCTGGCGTCATTTCGCGGCGTTGCCTACGGACATGGCAACGACACGCACGGCCCTCGCATCTACTTCACCAGTCTGCGGAAGGTGATCGCCCTGCAGGCCCAGACGGGCGACCGCGATACCACCTTCGGGAACGGAGGTGAGGTGGGGTTGAGAATCCCATACGCGGGCGTGCCCGTCGTCTACGACGACACGCTGATCCTCGGTTCAAACGCCTACGGTCCGGGACAGGACCACATCGCGCCCCACCTGAATCAGCCCCGGGGCGGCGGAGAGCCGGCGTACGCCTATCCTCGCGCCCTGAGCGCCGAGACCGGTGAGCTGCTGTGGGAGTTTCCAACCGTGCCTCGGGAAACCGACTTCGGCAATCAAACGTGGGGGAACCAGAGCTGGCGCGATCGGATCGGGAACAACGTGTGGGCGGTCACGCTCACCGTCGATGAGGACCGCGGACTCGTCTACATGCCGGTCAGCAGCCCGGGCTCGAACTTCTACGGCGGTGACCGTCCCGGGGACAACCTGTTCGCAAACTCGACCGTCGCCATCGACATTCGAACCGGCGACCGGGAGTGGTACTTCCAGAATATTCATCGCGAGCTGTGGGACTACAACCTCCCGCCCGCGCCGAGCCTGTTCGAGATCACACGCAACGGCGAGCGCATTCCCGCGCTGGCGCAGGTGGGCAAGTCGGCGTTCATGTTCATCCTGAACCGGGAGACCGGCGAGCCGGTGCACGGAGTCGAGGAGCGGCCCGTTCCCACGGGAGACGTGCCAGGCGAGCATTACTCGCCCACCCAGCCGTTCCCGCTCAAACCGCCGCCGGTGGCGCGGGTGAGCATAGGACCTGACGATATCGTGACCGCTGACGACACCACGGTCGCGCACGCGGCTGCGTGCCGCGAGCTGTGGGACACCGTCGGCTACTACAACGAGGGGCCCTACACGCCGTTGCGGCTCCGGCGGGAAGGCACCCCTCCGTCGCTCGTGTTTCCTGGCACGGGCGGCGGTGTGAACTGGGGTGGGACCGCCTACGACCCGGAGCTCGGCTACATCTTTGTGAACTCCAAGGATCAACCGATCAGCGGCTGGATGGACGAAAACCCCGAGTACGGGCCGGCCACGCTGGACACCCAGGTGCCATACGTCCGCTCGCCGGCCCAACCGTTCGAGGCGCCGATCTTCGACGACGACGGCACCCGGCTCGGGGCGCTGCCCTGCTACAAGCCGCCCTGGGCGCGTCTGTATGCTGTCAACGCCGGGACCGGCGAGATCGTGTGGGAGGTGCCGCTCGGGATCAATGAGCTCCTGCCTGAAGGCAAACAGCGGGTCGGCACTCCGAGCGTCGGTGGCGCGATCGTCACCGCTGGCGGGCTCGTGTTCATCGGTGCCACCAGCGACCGCATGTTCCGGGCGTTCGACTCCCGCACGGGCGAGGAGCTCTGGTCTGCCGCGTTCGACTTCAACGTCGAGGCGGTCCCGATAACGTATGGCGGGAGTGACGGCCGGCAGTACGTTGCGGCGAATGTTTCCGCGCCGGCCACCGGCGAGCTCCGAGGGAGCGAGCGGCTGGTCGTGTTCAGCCTGCTTGAAGAGTAGCCGAGCTCGGGATCGTAGCTGATCGTGCCCCAGGTCAGCCCGCCCAGCGGCGGAATGTCGGGGTCGCCCCAGGTCTCGTAACCGGGCTCGCCCGGCGCCGTGTAGGTGATTCAGTTCAACCAGACGATATCGCCGGACACCACGTCGAACGCGGTGACCCGGCCGCTGCCTTCGACTACATACATTATCAGCCCGTTCGCGGCGACCGGCGTCGGGACCCGGCGACCGCCGTCGCGCATCGAGTAGGCCCAGACCAGGCGTAGGTCGCCAACGTTCGTCCGGGTGATCTGGTCGAGCGGGGCTGAACCCGGTCACATCGTAGTCCGTCGATAGCTCATCCAGTCGCCGGCGTCAGGATCGAGCAGCCGCTACGCGGTCCCCGACAGAATCGGCCCCGTCGAGCCAGCTGCGTCGATCGAATTCACGGTCGTTGTGTAGCCTCAAAAGGCGGTGCCTTGCGAACCTTTCGAAAAATCGGGAACGTTTCTTTGGAACACGCGCCAGTAATGCATGACATCGGTGACTCGTTCCTGTCCGTCGGGACCCTTCTCGACGGTTACCGGGTCCCGCCCCATTACCTCTGTGACTTCGTCGCGATCCGTCATCAATACCACCGTCGCTTCGTAGACCTTTCCCGCTATCTTTAGACGCACGCGCGGATCGCGAGCCACGTTGCGCGTCCAGGCCTTGTCATTGGGAAACGGTATACGCATTCTGTTTTCATCTGAATGCGCGTGGATGTAGAGCTTATTGCCACGTCCCACGATGCCGATCGTGACCGAGTGGGGAATCCCGTACCATGTTGGGGTCTCCAGCATAATGGTGTTCCCGCGAATCGGGTCATCAACGTGGTTGGCGAAATCCCAATTAGGGACCTCCTCCCTGACGACCTCCCCCGGGAGCCACAACCCGGGTCTGGCGATCCGGTTGCTGCGTGCGAACGCCTCGCCGCTGGGGTCCAGGTAGGCGGGCTCGAGACCTGTGAGGCGCAGCGTGAAGAGTACCAAGACCAGGATACCGACAACGAGAGGGACGCCAATTTTTAACGCGTTCTTCATCCTCGTCCTCCCCCAGTGGCCACAGTGTCTTCAATATATCTTCGTGGAACAGCACTGCCCGGCTGGCTTCATTGGGACATTCCCCTGAACGTCAGCTTCTGCAACCCCGCGCCTGTCGCCGCGATGTAGAGATTGCCCTGGGAATCGGTCGCTATCTGGTGGCCCGGTCCCAGAATTCCCTCGGGTTGGACCGTTCCCAGGACCTTGAGCGTCTGGCGGTCGACGACGACAATGCCGTCACCGCCGCCGACATACAGGAACTGCTGCTCCGGGTCGGGGGACAAGGCCAGATTCCGCGCAAAAGGCGCATCGGTGCTGACCAGCTGTTTCACGAACGTGCCATCCTGCGTGAACGTCTGGACGCGCCGGTATTCGCGATCGGCCACATACACCATTCCATCGTTGGCCACCCGGATGGCGTGGAGGATGCTGAAATTCTGAGGACCCGGATCCGAGAAGCTGGTTTGGGGAACCGTCTGACAGTGGTCGTCGTCAACCGGCGGGTTGGCGAATGCCCCCCACATCCGCTTGAATTCGCCGGTATCCGCATCGAACACCGCGACCCGGTGATTGCCGTAGCCGTCAGCGACGAACAGCTCGTTGGTCGGGGGATGGACCCGCTGATCCGCCGGCCGGTGGAGGTTCCTCGTGTCGGCGTTACCCTGGCTTTGGTTGCTGCGACCGATCTGCATGACGAACGTGCCGTCCTCGGTAAACTTCAGCAGTTGGTCATCAGCAACTGGCTCCAGCCCGGGCAGGCCATTGGTGGGACAGTTGTTTCCACCCAGCCAGACGAAGCCCTGGTAGTCGATATGGAGGCCGTGTTCCCGCTCGGGCCATTCATAACCCTCGCCCGCACCGCCCCAGGCCTTGATGAAATTGCCGGCCGTATCGAACACGATGACCGGCGGCGCAGCCGTCGCGGCTTGATCGGGCGGCAATGTCGCCGGGCGGTGCAAAACCCATACGTTGTCCTGGGCATCTATGGCGATGCTGGATGGAGCTCCGAGTTTCCATTCCGCCGGCACCGTCGGCCATGCGTCGTCCACCTCGAACATCGGAAGGCTGCTGTCTAGCGCCTGGGACGATTGAGCAGACAACGCCCGACTTGAAAGCCATGTCGCGGCCACGCTCGCGACCACAACCAATGTCATGAGAACCGCACGACTCGAGCTCTTGCGCTGCATGGTTGCCTCCCTCTTCACTTGTGCCGGCCGCCAGGGGCCACCTCGACGCGGAGTATAAACCTGAGCAGCGGCTGGCGGACATCCCAAGGGCCGCTCGCACCCAGGTCTAGCGGCGCCACCTACGGCTGGTGGTGCCTGGCTTTCAAGGCAAGTATCACGTCAAGTGGCTGAGGCGGCTCAGGCTCCTGAAGCGCCCCCTGATGTCCTACTGGGAAAAACACCATTTCATGGACAGGGGCTATCGACCAGGCGGCGAGGCTCGGGGGGTTGGCTTCGGTGGCGATTTTTACGTGGAGCAAGGGCCGAAGTCGGTCATCACCTTCCCGTCTGGCGAACAGCGGCTTCCCAGCTCCGGCTACTACACGATCACCGGCCTCGCCTGGTCCGGGAGCGGCGCGGTCCGCAGGGTCGAAGTCTCCACCGACGGCGGGGGGAACTGGAAAGACGCCACGATCGACGAACCGGCGCGTCGCATGGCCTGGACTCGCTTTACGGCCCCGTGGACCTGGAACGGCAGAGAGGCAATGCTGCAGTCGCGGTGTACGGATGACAAGGGTCAGGTCCAACCGACGGCAGCTGAGTATCCCCAATTCTGTGGCACCTCCGGAGCTCCTTGCGGCAATGCCATTCAACCCTGGAGGGTGACCAATGATGGGTTCGTTCTCAATGCGTTGTAGCCTGATCGCTGTCGTCTTTGTCGCGCTGATACTGGTTCACGGCGTGGCCGTGGAGACCCAGGGGCCCACGTTCAAACTCGGCACAACGCCCACCGAGGGAGAGCTCCAGCCGGCAGACGCGGCGATCGGCCCTGACGGCGAAGGACTCCCGCTGGGGCAAGGCACCGCGAAGGAGGGCGCGATAACCTACATCGCCCGAGGTTGTGCCAAGTGCCACGGGTCAACCGGCTCCGAGGGCCCCGGTCCAGAACTGGTTGGGCCCCAGGGCGAGTATGAGGGAATCGCCAGCCACCCGTTTGCGACGATGATCTGGAGCTACATCAACCAGATGATGCCGCTCGATCTACAAATGCAACATGCGAAGTTGGGATTTATCGGTGGAAGGAGACCGGCGATAGGCGGGATCCTCTACGAGCCATGTTGTCTGAATCCGGACGAAGTGTATGCCCTCACCGCGTATCTTCTGTATCGCAACGACATCATCGGGGAAGATGAAGTGATGGACGCTACGAGCCTGCCCAACGTCCAAATGCCCGCGCGGAACGCATACCTCCCGCCTCCGTTTCTGGACACGACGTGGAAACCTGGGATGCGTCAGGCGGCAATAGACAAGCGAGACGACTGACCTCAGTCAATCCCAGCGGTTACGACTATCTCGTATCCGGTCATTGGACACGCGCCGTCGAGCGACACGAAAGGGGCCGCGGCCGCCTTCCCCGCCGCGCAGGGCGGCGCCCTGCGGCGCCCCGAACGGGTCAGGCGCGTTGGGCTTCTTGCGCCAGCGACCGTCTTCGCCTCAATTGCTCTGGGCTTCTGGTGTCGATACCGCCGACTCCGGGCGGGTCGTCGTCGTGAACGAACGGCTGGCGCGGACTATCTGGCCAGGAGCGAGCCCGATCGGAAAGCGCCTGAAGCAGGGGTGGCTGGAAAGCGAGGGGGAGAATTCTCCATGGCGCGAGGTGGTAGGCGTGGTGTCGGACGTCAATCAGGACGGCCTGGACGAGCCGGCTCGGATGGATGTCTTCCTCCTGTGCGTCTCGAATTCGTTGTCAGGCCGCTACTGGTCGTGACGGCGGATGGGACGGTCAAATCATCGACTTCGGCTTGACGAGGTTGGCGGGGACGGAGGGGGTACGACAGATGTACACGGTTTCGTGGCTATAGCTGGCACGCATAGCCAAGATTGACAGCACCGGGTCGAGGTGTCGCGGACGACAGACACTGCTATCGTGACGTGACGGAAGGCTGCTCGTCGGCGCGGGCGCCGAACAGGATGCCGAACATGCCGTAGTTGCCTTCGTGGCAGGCGAACTCGTAGAGATCGCCTGTGACCGGCTTCATAGCGATTGAGGCGGTCCACGGTCGGGCATACGAGGATGGATCCTCGACGGTGTACGCGTAATCGAGGGTGTCGGCGTCGACTCGTGTGAAGCGCTCGACGAGATGCAGCCGCTCCGCCGACCCCTGGTAACCGGCTTTGCCGTTGAAATTGGCGGTCTCGACGACGAGCGTATTGCCTTCCCAGCGCCCCCGGGAATCGCCCATCCATTGCTTGATACGACCAGCGATCGCCGGCCGGCCATCCATCGGAATGATACGTGCGTCGTGAATCTGCTCGGTCCAGATCACCACATAGCTCGGCGTCTGCAGTAGTCGGAGATGATTGTTGTAGCCGCCAGCGGACATCGGTGGACCCGCCTTGGTGTGATGAAGGCATCGCTCTCCTGGGCTCCGGTCTTCGGGCCCGTGGGCGGGTCGGTTGAGCAGTTCGCGTCGGGCGTCTCTACGGTGTCGCCCTTCGGCTCGAAAAGGAATACGGCCGTCCGGGGGATCCACGATCAGCGCCGTCCGCCCCGTCGACTCGCCTCGGTCGAACCAGAACGCGTTGTAGGCGCCCGGGTCGCCCGGGGGCGGTGGCTGATCGGCCCGAGTCAGGGCGTCAAGGTTGAGCGCGGCGACCTCCTCCTCTGTTAGCCGTTCCCGTCCGGCGAACGCACCCGGTCGCTCCAGGGGCGTGATGGTCGCGAACGACCAGTCACCCTGCAGGTCCGGGGTGCCCCACGCGGTGCGGAAGGGCACCCAGTCGTCCGATGCTGCCGCCTGGGGTTGCCCCGCCACGCTTGCCGGTACGAGGCACACCACCGTAATCACCGTGAGACATGCCGCTAGACATCGACCGTTCATCTGACACCTCCCGCTCGCGCTGTCGAGTACATAGGATCGCTGCTGATGCGTCCCTCGCAACCTTGGGTAAAGTCGTCTTGCGTCCACGGCTCTCGGAACAGGCCGCGGTGCCCGCCGCCCCTGAGCGTCTACGTCCTGACGTCCCGGTCGGTCATCGACGTGGCGCGCCATGATCTGTATGGAATCGCAGACACGCCATTCTATGCCGGAACACTCTCAGCCTACCGATGTTGATCTCGAATTCGTAATTCACCGCATTTTTCGACATTTCGGACGTGTTGTGAACGGCGGACGACGAGCCTAGGCCGGTTCCCTGTGAACGCAGCCCTGCTCACGCTCCTTCATCTGGCGGTGGCCGCCGCGAAGCTCTGTCGACCCGGCGGTGTCCGCGCTGTCATTGCCGAGGATCTCCTGCTCAAGCAACACCTAATCGTCCTTCGCCGACCGCGCGAGCGAGCACCGAACTTGACGGGCGGCGGTCGGTTCGTGTGCGGACTCGGGTCGCTGTTTCTGCGTCCGAGCCGAATCCGAAAAGTCGCCATCGGCGTCCGCCACGCGCACGCGACGCTCCTCGCCTTCCATCGGGCATTGGTGCGGTGCAAGTACCGTCGCCTGTTCTCCTCGAACGACTGCCCACGGAAACCCGGTCCGAAGGGGCCAAGCGAGGCGCTCATTCAGGCCATTGTCGAACTCAAATCCCGCAATCCTCGATTCGGCTGTCCGCGGCTTGCCCGCATCATCTTGCGGACGTTCGGCGTCGACATCGACAAGCATCTCGTGCGCCGCGTCTTGGTCAAACACTATCGGCCCCGCGGCGGAGACGGCCCGTCGTGGTTGTCGTTCATCGGCCACGCCCGCGACAGTTTGTGGAGCGTCGACCTCTTTCGGTGCGAGTCGATCGTGCTTCAGAGCTATTGGGTGCTTGTCGTCATGGACCAGTTCACCCGTCGCATCATCGGCCTCGCCGTGCATCACGGAGACGTCGACGGCGCGAACCTCTGTCGCATGTTCAACGATGCTATTCATGGCCAGGGCGCACCCTGGCATCTCAGTACCGACCATGACCCGTTGTTTGCGGCGCACCGATGGCAGGCGACCCTTCGGGTCCTCGAGATTGATGAGATCCAGACCGTGCCTCACGTTCCCATGTCGCATCCCTTCGTGGAACGGCTGATCGGGACGCTGCGGCGAGAGTTCTTGGACTACGTGTTGTTCTGGAACGCCCGGGATTTTGAGCGGAAGCTCGCGGACTTCGCGGCCTACTACAATTCGGCGCGAGTCCACGGCGGGTTGGACGGCCACACGCCTTCAGGCTTCCCGAGCGGACATCGGGGGGCTCGTGCCGAACTCAACAAGGTGTGCTGGATCTCTCACTGCCGGGGGCTCGTGCAACTCCCCATGGCAGCGTCACGAGGAATTCGAGACGGACACGTTCGTAATCAAGGCCCCGCGCCAGTTCGGCAAGAGCTCGCTCATGGCGCGGGCGCGTTCCCTCGCCCAAGATCGCGGGTGTCGCTCGAGTGTCATCGACTTCCAGTTGATGGGCGAGACGCACCTGGTTCAACCGTTCCGGTGGTAATACCAAACGACGGTCCCGAACATCGGGTCCCCTTTCTCTTGGTCGGCCATGACGCGGGCCATTGTATCCAGTCCTCATGTTCCATCCGCGCCCAGCGTCGACAGACCCTCCATCGTCATCCGGCCGGCGGGGCTTGGCTCGCTTCCCACCCGGCCCGCACGGCGTTTACGATCTGGTTCACACCGACGTCATGCGTCACCTGCGCGAAGATGACGGGGCCGTCGCCACGCATTCGGCGGGAGTCACGGGCCATGACGTCCAGGTCGGCCCCAATGAGCGGGGCGAGATCGGTCTTGTTGATGACGAGCAGATCGGACTGCGTGATACCCGGTCCCCCTTTGCGCGGGATCTTGTCTCCACCGGACACGTCGATGACATAGATCGTGAAGTCGGCGAGGTCACGGCTAAACTGTGCGGCCAAATTGTCGCCGCCGCTCTCGACGAACAAGAGGTCGGGGTGCACCTTCGTGGTGAGCTGAGCCAGCGCGTCGAGGTTCTGGCTGACGTCATCGCGGACAGCCGTGTGGGGACAGCCGCCGGTTTCAACCGCGGTGATCCGTTCGGGTTCGAGCGCCTGGTGTCGAACGAGAAACTCTCCGTCCTCTTTTGTGAAAATATCGTTCGTCACGACGGCGAGGCTGTGGCGATCGCGCAATTGCCGACACAGCGCCAGGAGCAGCGCCGTCTTTCCACTGCCGACCGGTCCTCCGATGCCAACGGTAAACGCCCGGGACAGGTAGTCGCGGACGCCCGGCGCCGGCCGGTCAGCAAAGAGACCGGGACTCGCCGGGTCGTGGTCATGGGCATGAGGCGTATCGTGCATCAGCGAGCTCCTCTTCTGCGGGATCGGTGTCCTGACCAGGGTCCTCAGGATTGGAACAGGCGCGAGTACAGTCGGTCGTGGCCGGCCTGGACGAGGTCGAAGACAGGTGCCGTCTGACAGATATCCGCGGCGCTCAGCCCCCGACTCTGCGTGAGCGCCCGGTCGAGCATGGGGGCTATCTCTTGTTGGATGCGCTGCGCATCGTAGCTCCCCACGATACCGAGGCGGACGGCCGCCGACAGCACCCCGCGAGCCGTGCCATAGAGCAGCATGGCCCTCGCGGTCTCGAGGGGCACGCCGACAACCTGAAAGACCCAGCCCGCCGTCGGCGCGACGTGGACTCGACCGTTCTGCGTGCGGACGCCAACGTCGACCATCGCCTCGGATGGCCAGACACGCGCCACCGTTGCCACGAGTGTCCGCCCCTGCACTCTGCTCGCTCGATTGGCGACGCTGTTCGTGAGAAACGCATCGGCCAGCTCGTCTAGCGTGCTCCATCGACTCGGCTCGCGATAGACGGCCCCCAGCAGCGGCAAGGCGCCGTAGTTGGTTTGCTGGATGGCGGCCCGAAGAAAGCGTCTCAGTGCTGCCGTATCCGCGACGTGACCGGATTGCCACGCGGCCTCCAACCCCCAGGAGTGAGCGAATACGCCCACTGGGAACGCGGAGTCCACCATTTGCCACGCGAGCCAATCCGCCATCCTCGACTCGCGTCCTCAGAACAAGCAATACCGCTGGGCGAGGGAGAGGACCTCGGCGGCCTCTGCGTGGAGCTCTTGCCCGTCCGCGGTGACAACGTAGGTCTCGGGGTCAACCGTAATCTCCGGAAGCGCATCGTTGAGCTTCATGTCTCGCTTCCCGATGCTGCGGCATCCTCGCACGGCCGACAGACGTTTTGTGAGTCCGTAACGGTCCAGGCGGCCCTCCTCTAGTGCGTGAGCGGAGACAAACGCCAAGGATGTCGCCCCGGTGGCTCGGCCAAAGGCCCCAAACATGGGTCGCATGAGCTGCGGCTGTGGGGTGGGGATAGACGCGTTCGCATCGCCCATCTGCGCCCAGGCGATAAACCCCCCTTTGATCACCAGCTCCGGCTTTGTCCCGAAGAACGCGGGTTTCCACAACACGAGGTCGGCGAGCTTGCCTACCTCGACAGAACCCACCTCGTGGCCTATGCCGTGAGCAATCGCGGGATTGATCGTGTACTTGGCGACATAGCGACGAATACGCAGGTTGTCATTCTCGCCCTGCTCGCCATCGAGCCGGCCCCGCTCGCCCCGCATCTTGTCGGCGGTTTGCCACGTCCGGGTGATGACTTCGCCCACGCGCCCCATGGCCTGGCTATCGCTCGCCATGATGCTGATCGCACCCAGGTCGTGCAGCACGTCTTCGGCCGCGATCGTGTTCCCCCGAATCCGGCTCTCGGCAAACGCGACATCCTCCGGCGTGTTCTTGTCGAGATGGTGACAGACCATCAGCATGTCGAGGTGCTCGTCGAGCGTGTTCACGGTGTAGGGTCGTGTGGGGTTGGTCGAGCTGGGCAGCACATTGGCTTCGCCGCACACCCGAATGATGTCGGGCGCGTGCCCCCCGCCAGCCCCTTCGGTGTGGTACGTGTGAATCGTCCGCCCTTTGAACGCCGCGATGGACGCGTCGACAAACCCGGACTCGTTCAGCGTATCCGTGTGGATGGCGACCTGTATGTCGAAGCGGTCAGCGACGGTCAGGCAACAGTCGATGGTGGCAGGCGTGGAGCCCCAGTCCTCGTGCAGCTTTAACCCCACCGCTCCGGCGCGGACCTGCTCTTCGAGTCCTTCCGGCATCGACGTGTTCCCCTTCCCGAGGAAGCCAAAGTTCATCGGAAACGCGTCGTTCGCCTGAAGCATGAGCTGCACATGGCGCGCGCCGGGCGTGCAGGTCGTCGCCTTCGTGCCCGTCGCGGGACCCGTTCCGCCGCCGATAAACGTCGTCACCCCGCTGGCCAGCGCCTCGTAGACCTGCTGGGGCGCGATGAAATGGATGTGCGCGTCAATACCGCCGGCCGTAAGGATCATGCCCTCGCCCGCGATGACCTCTGTCGTCACGCCGACCACCATGTCCTCGGACACGCCGGCCATCACATCGGGGTTTCCAGCCTTCCCGATACCCGCGATCCGTCCGTCCTTGATACCGACGTCGGCCTTTCGAATACTGGTCCAATCCACGATCAACGCATTGGTGATGACACAATCGAGCGCCCGCGCGTCGGAGACGCCGGCCGCCTGCCCCATGCCGTCGCGGAGCACCTTGCCGCCTCCAAATTTGCACTCATCGCCATACACGGTCGCGTCCTGCTCGACCTCTGCGACCAAACCGGTATCGCCAAGCCTGATGCGGTCACCGGTCGTTGGTCCATACAGGTCTGCGTAGTGACGTCGGTCGATACCATGCGGCATGACTACTCCCAGCTCTCCAGAGGACGGTCATCGGTCACGGGTCCGCTTTCCCACGCGTTGCCGCCACGCACGATGCGGCGACCGGCGATAGGCACCAACGTCACCGTCTTGATTTCTCCTGGTTCGAACCGGACCGCGGTGCCCGCGGGAATATCCAACCGACGACCATAGCCGGCCCGTCTGTCAAACTCGAGGGCTCGGTTGGTCTCGGAAAAATGGTAGTGACTTCCCACCTGAATCGGCCGATCGCCGGTATTCGAGACCGCGACCTCGGTTGTCTCTCGTCCCGCATTGAGCACGATCTCCCCGGGACGGGCGTGTATCGCGCCCGGCGACCCGTCGACGACTTTGGCCGCGGTTCCCAGCCACGTCTCGACATCCGGTACCGGCAAGAAGCTTCCGTAGAGCGCGAGCGTATGGTCGCCCCGTTCCGCGACGATCGGATGATGCACGGTCACGAGCTTTGTGCCATCGGGAAACGTCCCCTCAACCTGGACCTCGTCGATCATGGACGGAATGCCGTCGAGCACGTCCGCCGTCCCCAACACACGGCGTCCCAGATCCATCAGCTCGGCCACCGACCGGCCGTCGCGAATAAACTCCAGAATCTGCGTGGCGATCAGCGCAACCGCCTCGACGTAGTTCAACCGCAGTCCCCTCGCCAGACGTTTCTGGGCCAGGGAGCCGGCCTGATGCAAGATGAGCTTGTCTATCTCTCGCGGTGTGAGATGCATAGCGCTACCATTTCCGAGCCCACGGATTATCACCGAGCAGACACGGCAAAAAGGCGAGATAGTCTCGAAGCGTCTCCCAGACTTCCTCGACCGAACGACCCGCCACCCGAAACAGACAGCCAGACTCGCCAACCGCGGAGGCGGCAATCAGCCGGTGGCCACAACGCCCGACCTCTTCAGCGGCGATACGGTCCAGGATCGCCGCGGCCTCGCGCCCAAGCGGAGTCCCGAGAACAATCACCGCGGCGACAACATCGTATGACCCCAGGCGCTCCGCCAAGTCACCATCCGACGCGCGAAGCGCCTGGGACTCGTGGACGAGTAGTCGGCCGCCGAGCCGGACCACCGTCTGACTGACCCAGACGTCAAAGGCCCACCGCTCACCCGACTCGCGGCGCCCGGACGAGAGCCAGTCGAGTACGACCAATCCCGCCCCCGCCGCCAGCTCGAATTGTTGCGCCTGATGATAGCGAGATTGTGCGAAGCAGACGACCGGATCCGGCGCCACAACCAGTACACCGCCCGCCTCGATGTCGGCCCGCATCTGCATCGTCGTCCCTCGCGGCGACCGATACACTTTTGTAGAGGCTTGGGTCGTGAGAAAAGCGCAAGCATCGCGGCCCACGGTGACCTGCAGCGCGATGGCGTCGCCGTCGACCAGACCTCCCCCATAGCTCGAGGTGTAGACCCACGCCGCGTGACCGTGGTTGCGAGGGGTCAGCACCCGCAAGGGACTCGTGGCAAACGCCCGAACCACCACACTTCGCTCGTGTCTGCGGATCACCGTCAATTCCCCGCGACCGGGCCGCGCTCTCGGACGGCAGCGATACTTAGACTGCGAGATACTGGCGCACATATTCGTCACTGAGCTCTTCGATGGGACCACCAGCCACGGTGCGCCCCTTCTCGAGAATGCAAAACTCGCTGGCAACCCGCCGGGCGAACGGGAGCTTCTGCTCGACAAGCAGGACGGTCACACCGGCATCGCGATTGAGCCGCAGGATGATGTCGCCAATCTCTTGGACGATGTTCGGCTGGATTCCCTCGGTTGGCTCATCGAGTATGAGCAGCTTTGGCTCGAGCACCAACGCGCGTCCGATGGCGAGCTGCTGCTGCTGACCTCCGGAGAGGTCGCCCCCCCGTCGATGGAGCATCTGTTTCAACACTGGAAAGACGTCGAAGACCTGGGGGGGGATGGTCCGTCGGCGGTCCGGACGCGCGCCGAGTCCAACCTCGAGATTCTCTTCGACGGTGAGCTGCGGAAAGATCTCTCGGCCCTGCGGCACGTACCCGATAGCAAGCCGGGCCCGACCCTCGGGACGGGTGGCGCGCAAGTCGGTGCCCGCGAAGGAGATCGCACCCGAAGTGACGGATAGCAACCCCATGATGCACTTCAAGAGGGTCGTCTTACCCATCCCGTTACGACCCACCAGACACATGCGAGCGCCTCGCTCGACGTCGAGCGAGGCGTCCCACAGGGTATGACTCCCCCCGTAGAAATGATTGAGACCCTTGACCGAGAGGAGACTCATGCCCCGAGATACACCTCGATCACTTGCTGATTATTCTGGACAGCGTCGAGGTCGCCTTCCGCGATGACTCTGCCCTCGTGCAGCACCGAGACCCGCCGCGCGATCGACCGCACGAAGTCCATATCGTGTTCGACGACGATCACAGAATGCTCGCCGGCAAGTGAGAGCAAGAGCGCGCCAGTGCGCTCGGTCTCCTGAGGCGTCATCCCCGCCACGGGTTCGTCGACCAACAGAAGCTCTGGCTCTTGCATCAAGAGCATCCCGATCTCGAGCCACTGCTTTTGTCCATGCGACAGCGCGCCCGCGCGTGCGCCGCGCTGCGCTCCAAGATCGATGATCGCGAGCACCTCATCGATTCGTTCGAGCTGAGTGGGTGTCAGATCGGTGACGAGAACGTGCCAGAAAGACTTCTCGTCGGCCAGGGCCAGTTCGAGATTCTCAAACACAGAGAGAAACTCGAACACGGTGGGTTTCTGGAACTTACGCCCGATCCCGGCCTCCGCAATCTCTGGCTCGCTGAGCTTTAACAGATTAACGCTACTTCCGAACCACGCTGACCCTGAGTCCGGTCGCGTCTTGCCCGTGACCACATCCATCATCGTGGTCTTGCCAGCACCGTTTGGCCCGATGATACACAGCAGCTCACCCGGATCTACATGAAGCGTCAGCTCATTCAGAGCTTTGAACCCGTCAAAACTCACGGTCAGGTTCTGCAGATACAGGACCTTGCCACGCATCACGGAGGGCATCCGTTCGGCGGCCGCCGCGCGCATCTCCCGCCATCGCGGCCGGCGCATAGCGGCTTGCGCCCGCTCGACAAACGTCTGACTCATGTGACCCGGTTCGTGCCCGGGACCAGTCCGACCACGCCTCGAGGGAGAAAGAGTGTCACGCCGATAAAGATCGCGCCGAGCGCATACAGCCAGAGCTCGGGAAAGGCCGCGGTCAAATACGTCTTCAAATAGTTAACGAACACCGCTCCCGCCACGGCCCCAAACAAGGTGCCACGTCCCCCCACCGCCACCCAGATGACGATCTCGATGGAGTTGATCGGCTCGAATTCACTGGGGTTGATAATGCCGACCTGAGGCACATAGAGCGCTCCGGCCACTCCGGCCAGGACGGCCGAGAACACGAAGAGCCAAAGTTTGTAGGACTCCACTCGATACCCGAGAAATCTCGTTCTACTCTCGGCATCGCGTATCGACCGTATGACCCGCCCGGCGCGTGACCCGACGACCACACGACAGGCGCCGTAGCTCGCCGCCAGCGCGATGACCGTCACGACGAGCAACGCCGACCGCGTCGCATCACTTTGGAGGTCAAACCCCAACAGCTCTTTGAAGTCGGTAAAGCCATTGTTGCCGCCGAAGCCCATGTCGTTACGAAAGAACGCCAGCATCAACGCATAGCTCAGTGCCTGCGACATGATCGAGAAATACACGCCGGTCACCCGCGACCGAAACGCCAACCAGCCAAACACATAGGCCAGCGCCGCCGGTACGAGCGCCACCATGATGATGGCGAACCAAAAGTGGTCGAACCCATACCAAAACCACGGCAACTCGGACCAATTGAGAAACACCATGAAATCCGGCAGCACAGGATGACCGTAGACCCCTCGGGTCCCGATCTGCCGCATGAGATGCATCCCCATGGCGTAGCCGCCGAGCCCAAAGAACACGGCATGACAGAGGCTGAGAATGCCGCAAAATCCCCAGATGAGATCGACCGCCGTCGCCAGGATGGCGTAGCACAAATACTTCCCGATCAACCCGACGACGTAGCTCGACAGGTGAAAAGGGGAGGATTCGGGCACCGCCAGATTCAAGATGGGCACGATGACCGCGATACCGGCCAGAAGCCCAAAGAGCCCCAGGCTGAACCGGTCAACCGAGACGAGAGAGAGCCCTCCCCATCTTCCCTTCACATGCCCTCGGCGGCTCGTCCCGTCTGCGGGAACAACCCGCGCGGACGACGCTGGATAAAAAGAATGACCGCCACCAGCACCACGATTTTTCCCAGCACGGCTCCTGCGAACGGTTCGAGCACCTTGTTGACGACGCCCAGCGACATCCCACCCAGCAACGTGCCCCAGATGTTGCCGACACCGCCAAATACCACGACCATGAACGAGTCGATGATGTGTGACTGGCCGAGATTTGGGCCGACATTCGTCAACTGGCTGAGCGCGACACCCGCGACCCCGGCGATACCGGACCCGAGCCCAAAGGTGAGGGCATCGACCCACTCGCTCCGTACCCCCAGCGCGCGGGCCATGGCTCGGTTCTGAGACACCGCCCGAATGTTCAGCCCCACTCGGGTCCACTTGAAGATAACCAACAAGACGCCAAACACGATGAGTGTCAGCCCGACGATATACAGCCGGTTGTAGGTCACCGAGAAGGCATCGTTGAACTGCAGGGTGCCGCTCATCCACGTGGGGGTCACTATCGGGCGGTTGTTGGCGGAAAAGACCGAGCGCACCAACTGCTGCAGCACCAGGCTGACCCCAAACGTCGCCAGCAGCGTTTCGAGCGGTCGACCATACAGAAATCGGATGACCGCCTGTTCGATGAGCACGCCGGCCCCGCCGGCGACCAGGAACGCCGCCGGAATCGCGACCAGGAGCGAGATGTCAATGAAGTCCGGCATCAGCAGTTGCACGACGTAGGTCGTGTAGGCGCCGAGCATCATCAACTCGCCGTGGGCCAGGTTGATCACACCCATGACCCCGAACGTGATCGCCAAGCCAATCGCGGTGAGGGCGAGCACCGACCCCAGACTCAAACCAAAGAATGCCGTCTCGAGGATCGAATAAAAGTCGTAGAACCAATCGATCCGACTCACCGCCTCGGAGAGTGCGAACCGAACATCCTCGTCAGGCTCGACAAACCGACCGTCATCGTCCTGCACGAGGCGCTCGGCCAGGCGGTTCCGCACTTCTGGCAAGAGACGATCCGCCAGAGTCGCCACCGCGGCGAGGCGTGCGCGCGGGTCGGGATCATCGAGCGCGTCGATGGCCAGAGCCGTCTCGATCTCATGCTGCACTCGGGAATCCGTCTCATCGGCCGCGTGCTCGCGCAAGAGCGCGATCGCCTCATCGTCGAGCGCCCGGAGGAGCTGGTGGGTGGCGTCCAAACGAATCTCGGGGTCGGGATTCGAGAGCGAGAACCTCGACACCGTGGTTCTGAGATATCTCCGCAGCCGATTATTCGTGATGACACGGCTCAGCTGGTCGGGCGGCGCCGACCCAGCGACGGCAAGCGAGGCTGGGTCGAGCAGGCGATACTCGACCAAGTTCTCAGCGACCGATTCAACGAGAAACACTTGCGTGTCTTGGTCCCGTACGAAGACCAGGCCATCGAGCAGCGCGGTGAGCACCGCCGCCACACTCGGGTGGCCGGTGCCGAGCACCTGCTCCGCGATGGCCTCCTTGTCGCGCAAATTCGCGCCGTGCAGCTCGTTCACCAGTGTACGAAAACTCGCATCGTCGCGAGTCTGGGTCTGCCCCGAGATAAGCGACCCGCTGCCCCCGATGCCGAAGAGGAGAAAGATGACGATTCGCCACCATCCCCCCCTTCCCGAGGTTCTCGTCCATTCTGGCTGCCGGGCGACCCGACAAAAAAGTCCGATGACCTTCACGCCGCGCCGCCCGTGCTCCCTCACGCGATCACTCGTAGTTCGTTCCCGAACACTCCTGCGTTACGGTGTTGTAGTTTCCACACTGCAGGGTCACCCAGTCCGCTTCCGTGTCCTCACTGACCGGAAGATAGTCTGTCCAGGCGTCCCCGGGGACAGTCTCATCGGTTTGCCAGACCACGTCGAACTGACCATCTGCCTGGACCTCGCCGATATAGACCGGCTTTGTGATGTGGTGATTTGGCAAGACCCGCGCGATACCGCCGGTCAGGTTCGGCGTCTCGGTTCCGGGAAGCGCCTCGAGGACGGCGTCCACGTCGGTCGTGCCCGCCGTCTCGACGGCGTTGGCCCAGAGATTGAACCCGATAAAATGCGCTTCCATTGGATCGTTTGTTGTGCGGTCCGCATTGTCTATAAACGCTTTCCACGTCGCGATGAACTCACTGTTCGCGGGTGACTCGATACTCTGGAAGTAGTTCCAGGCCGCAAGGTGACCAACGAGGGGGGTGGTGTCGAGACCAGAAAGCTCCTCTTCGCCGACCGAAAACGCAATCACGGGAATGTCCTCGGCCGATACCTCCTGATTGGCGAGCTCCAGGTAGAACGGCACGTTCGCATCGCCATTGATCGTCGACACAACTGCCGTCGGCTTGCCCGCTGACCCAAAGGCCTGGATTGCCGACACCCGGGTCTGCCAGTCCGCGTGACCGAAGGGTGTGTAGTTGATGGAAATGTCCTCTTCTGCAACCCCTTGTTGGCTCAGGTAGGCTTCGAGAATGCGGTTCGTGGTGCGGGGATACACGTAGTCCGTGCCCTCGAGCACCCAGCGCTCGATACCGACTTCATTCATGAGGTAGTCGATGGCCGGAATCGCCTGCTGATTGGGGGCAGCGCCCGTGTAGATGACGTTCTTGGACGACTCCTCCCCTTCGTACTGCACGGGGTAGAACAGAAGGCCGTTGTTCTCCTCAAAGACCGGGAGCACCGACTTCCTCGACACCGACGTCCAACATCCGAACACCACGTCGACTTGCTCCGATTCGAGCAGCTCACGCGCTCGCTCGGCAAAGAGCGGCCAGTCCGACGCCGGATCGACGACCACTGCCTCGAGGGGCCGTCCCAGCAGGCCGCCCTTCCTATTCTGCTCTTCGACCATCATCAGGATCGTGTCCTTGAGCGTTGTTTCGCTGATCGCCATCGAGCCGGACAACGAGTGAAGAACACCAACCTTGATGGGGTCTCCGGCGGTGACTGGCATATCGGCCGACTCGGGCGCCTCCTCGGAGGCGCCGCACGCGGCCAGCCCGGCGCTGAGACAAACGATGGCACACATACGGGGAAGGTTCATATGGGTCGCTCCTGTTGTAGGTTAAGGGGTGGCTATAATGGTGAGGTTCTGCTAATTGTCAAGAGTCATCGTATCAAAATTGGTAGGATGCGAAGCTGACCGGGCGTAACCATGTACGGCCTTGACCCGGACGCCGGTCATCCTCGAGGATCGTCGGTGAACATGGCGGCGGCGCTGGCGGCTACATCTGAATCTGCAAGCCAACACCGAACTGAAAGTCGTCGTTGAACACGGCGTCGTAACTGGTGTCCTTGAAAAAGATCATAACCCGGGCGTTGAACTGTCTGATGATGTAGTTGAGATTGATCTCGTTCGTGTCCTGGTTGTAGTCCTCCGCAATCAGTGTCACGCCGCGCCGAAATCGCGCTTTGGCGAATTTCCCAAGGAGCTCGAACTGACCCGGTCCGACCTTTGCCGGAAACAGATAGGAGCCGAGTACATATCCACCGTCGTTTGCGGCATAGCTCGGGTTGTAACCGCCCAGTTGGTCGTAGCTCGCCCACTCCGCTTCGACCGAGAACGCGCCGCCGCCTGGCACCTTTCGCTCGAGCAAGAAATCAGCGCTATACGCCGAATTATCCCCACCCTGCGCTTGACCGGCGAGGCCAAAGGCCAGAATGTTCCTGTCGCCGTAAAACGTGCTATTCAGGTAATACCCGGGCTCCGGATCCCAAAAATCGACTTGCACTCGTCCCGCACCGAGCAGGGTGGACTGTCCCGTGGACGAGGCCCCGTCAAACGCTCCCACTGACAATTTGACCTTGTCAAACTGCCCCCAATACATCGCCCCGTTGTCGCGCCCTTGAAACACAAACGGGTATCCATCCTGGACGCCGTCGGTAAAGACCGCCCAATGGTGCGAAAAGAATGGCCCATACATATTTGCGCGATCACTTGGCGGGAGGAAGCGCCCGACCCAAATATTGGCCTTCTCGGAGAACTCGAACTGCGCAACGGCGTCGAGCACCTGGACGTCGTTGCCTTGATTGGCATTTGGAGCTCCCATAGAGCCCCCGTAATTGATGTCCGTGTTGACCATGAAGTTGATGTTCTCGGTCACCGACCCGTTGACGTAGAACCGCAGACTATTGAGCCTGAAATGGTCGGTGCCATCCGCGTCATCGCCTGAGGGCTGATGGTGGAGGAAGCTCGTCTGCATGCCGCCACCTATTGTCACCGCGGGCGCGTCCGTGTCTTGACCGTGTGCCACCCCCCCAAAGGCCGCAACGAACAACATCCCGAGGAGGCCGATCCTTGGAGTCCAACGACGGGTGGCAGGTCTTGCATCTTCGTAAAACCGGTAAATGCGCACGGTGGGTCCTTTCCGATATCTCTTTGGTCTCGCGTCGGCGGTCATTAAGCTTCAATGGTCGCTTGGCGTTTGTGCAGAACTCGTACCGTGTCACGAGAGGCGCTCCGAGAAATTCAAAAACGTCCACGAACTCCCTCGAAACGCGGGGGAACGTCAACGAATCGGATGGGCGCGACCTGCAAAAATGCGTAGAGACGAATGGTCTTCGTGCGGACGAATTTGTGGACAAAATCTTAGAAGACTACATTTTTGTGGATTATTAATGGACAAAGCGGCAGCACGCGGCGTGGTGGCAATACCCGCGCCAGCAGCGGCGCCGCTTCGAATAACGCTGTAAAATACGAGGGCGACCGATCAAGAACCGCGAGCGGAGGGAAAGGAAGACGGTCGGGAGTCCAGTGGCCGAAGGCAAAGCCGACACGACAGAGCGTGTCGTGTCGGCCTGCATGTATTGCCGGCGATCCATGTCGAACCGCCAAAGAATCTACATATTTGTCAATGCGTCAAGAGTGTTCGACGTTTTCGTCGTTTCCAGTGAATCGCCGTCAAGACTCACCACTCGGGCGTGTCCGTGGTCAATACTCGTCGCGCCCTGAAATCAACGACTTACGACCTGCTTGAATTGCGGGCGGAAGAAGGACAAACTCCGCCGCCATGGCGCGTATGCTCATATTCGTCGTCTCGTTCGGCGCTCGGGTGCTGCGGGCAGCGTGTCGGCGCCGGGCGGGCCTGGTGCTCGAAAACCTCGCCCTGAGGCAGCAAGTGACGGCGCTGACACAAGCGGGCCCACGCCCGCGACTCGACGACATAGACCGAGCATTCTGGGTTACCTTACGGCACTCGTGGTCCGAGTGGACCAGTCGCCTGCTCATCGTTAACCCCGAGACCGTGGCCCGGTGGCACCGGGATCGCTTTCGGCGATCCTGGGCGAGGATCTCGCAACGCCGGTCGCCGGGGCGACCGCGCATCGACGCTGACATCCGACGACTCATCCAGCGTATGGCGCAGGACGGCTAGAGGGCACCGCGTATTCATGCCGAACTCACGACGCTCGGCTTCAGCCTCGCCGAGAGGACCGTGTCGCGCTATTTTCCGCGGCGGCCCACTGATCCCGATCGAGTGAAACGGTGGGTCGCGTTCTTGCGAAACCACAAAGACGACATCGCCGCGATGGACCTGTTCACCGTGCCGACGGCCTCACTTCGCGTGCTCTACGGCTTCTTCGTCATCGACCACGGCCGGCGCCATGTTGTTCACCTCAACGCGACGTATCACCCGACGTCCGCGTGGGTGATACAGCAGCTGCGCGAGGCGTTCCCGGACGACACGGCGCCGCGATACGTGATCTTCGACCGCGACTCGATCTTCAGTGCGGCGGTGGCGACATTCATCACGTCGATAGGCACGAGGCCGGTTCGGACATCGTTTCGCAGCCCGTGGTAAAACGGGACGGCGGAGCGCTGGATCGGGAGTTGTCGTCGAGAACTACTCGACCACGTCGTGGTCTTGAGCGAGCGGCACCTCGTTCGACTTGCGCGCTCCTACATCGATTACTACCGCGAGGACCGTTGCCACTTGGGGCTCGACAAAGACACCCCGAACTCACGACCTGTGTCACCGCGACCATCACCGACCGCGAAGGTGGTCGCGCTACCGAGGGTAGGCGGGCTCCACCACCGGTACGAATGGCGGGACGCAGCGTGAGGTGTTGTCCTCGATGCTCGCGGAGGCCCGTGCTTTCAGTTCGGATCAATACTGACGAACGACAGGTCATCTCGGTTTCGAGAACAGACAACAAGCGCTTGACGGAACTTCCTGTGAAGTCAAACATGGACGAATACAAACAACACTGTGGGTGAACTGTCGCCGGAAGAGCCAAGCGTGGCCGGACTGCTCGGCCGAACTGGCGACACTTGAAGGGAGGATGCAATGAACAGAAAGCACGCGTCAAGACTCGGCGCTGTCG
>CAUZIB010000073.1:0-23203 GCA_963579735.1 Vicinamibacteria bacterium
TGCATGAGGAGTTCGCGCGCACGGGCTTGGCCCCACCGGCGCGCAGCGGACTTCGACGAAACCGGGGCTTTTCTCCGGTCACGCAAGAAGCGGCGATGATTCAGGAGTCCCTGGGAGGGTGAACAGGGTGGGCCCGGCTCGCCCACTCGAACCCGGCTCAACGGCGGCGAGACGGACGTCTCACGCACCTTCCGACGACGAACTGCATTGGGCCGGCAGGGCCCGCTCGCGGGCCGCCTGTTCCCGCAACCGCTCCCCCAGCCCGTCCGCCCGGTGCAGGAGGTCCTCCGTGCTCAGCTCGCTGAGCTCCCCTGCGGGGCCAACGGTCACATCGAGCGACTCCTTGGGCTTCCCGAACGCGCAGTGCCACAACATCGCCTCGACCGCAGGCGCGAGCGTGCCCGCCCGGGCGCGGGCCGTCAGATTCGTGCGGTAGGTGGGGTCGTCGAGGATCGCCGCACGCACGTCGCTCACGCACCTCCAGCGCTCTGAGCGCGTGGTGTCCCTGAGGTGGTGGCGGTGCAATGCGGGGGTGGTGACCGACTTTTGGATCCCGCTACAAAACCCTGGTTTCGGGCCACGCGAGTGACCACTCGCAGCGTCCCGTTTCCCGTTGATATTCGTTCAGTCCGAGGCGAAGGTCCGCGAAGGTTTTTGGGCCAGCCACCGCTGCAACGTGGAGCGGGGTATCCCGAGCCGTTTGGCAGCCTCGCGTGTGGAGAGTCCACGCACCTGCTCCAGTAGCTCAGCGGGGACGTGACGCTGCGGTCGCCCGAGCCTTCTTCCCTTGCTTCCTGGCCCTCGCCAGCCCCGCCTGCACCCGCTCCGCGATGCGAGCCCGTTCAAACTCGGCAATGGCCCCCAGTTATGTGGAGCTGGAGACGACCGGCGGGTGTGGTGGCGTCGATCCCCTCTAAGAGTGACACAAACGCCACCCCGACCATCTGAAGCTCATCGAGTAGCGTGACCAGGTGCTTGAGCGAGCGGCCCAGTCGATCCAGCCGCCAACAGACCAGGACGTCGAACCGGTTCTCTTTGCATCCTTAGATCAGCGCATCGAGGGCTGGCCGTCGCTCCTTGGTTCCGCTGACCCCCTTGTCGATGAACTCGGTAGCGCTCCAGCCACGTGCTTCGACGTAACGCCGAAGCTCCGCGAGCTGGTTCTCGGGTTCTTGGTCGAGGGTTGAAACGCGGGCGTAGCAACCCACGCCCCCGCGCGGGGGGGCACTGTGTTCCCTCTAACTACCCATCGGTCAGACACTTCCAGGCCAAGATTCGCCGATCCTGGCCAGAACTCCGTTTCCATGGCCGAGCGGGCAACCATGAACTCCACGTAAGACTCTGCTTCGCGTGCACTTACCACGAATCGCCAAACTTCCAGGAAATCCGTGTTCACTCCCGACCGGCGCTTATACTGATGATCGGTTCATCAGGGTCGATCACCGCCTTCGTGCCGAAGAAAGCGGCCTAGCCATCAGTGTTGTTCGAACACGGGCCAGGCAGTGCCGCCCAGCTGCAGGGGTCACCGGATGTCGGCGGCCCAGGAAAGTGGTCCTGTTGCCACTTGGGCTGGACAAAGACACCCAGAACTCACCATCGGTCACGCCGCGACCATCACCGACCGCGAAAGTCGTGGGGCTTCCCCGGGTAGGCGGGCTCCACCATCGTTACGAGCGGCGCGACGTAGCCTGAGCCAGTTTTCCTCGATGGCCGCGAGGCCGGTGCGTTGCGTCCGGATCAATATTGACGAACTACAGTCTAACGAGCCAACGGATTCGGCCGGACTTGGAACTTCGCCATCTTACTGGTCGATCCCTTCCCACCTTCCGTGTGCCAATTAAAGTTGGTCCCGTAGTTCGCCCACACGCCGCGTCCCTTCCAGCCGGCGTCGGGGTCGTCGATTCGCCCGTCGAGGCCACGTGAGTAGAACCCGAGCGGATACGGGATCCGCATCGTCAACCACTCCTCGGTCTCCGGGAACAGCACATGGAGCGAGTCGGAGCCTGATCCATTCGCGATCGGGAGGTTCTCACCCAGACCGAGCGTATTGAACTGGTCGACCCAGTTGTAGTAATGGAAATCGGCCTTCACCTCGGTCCCCTTCATGTCGGGGCCGGGGACCTCGTAAAGCGTCCACCCCTCTTGGCAGTGCTGGGAGTCGACCACGTCGGGGCCGGTCAGGACGTCGCACTTGCTTCGGTCGAAGCTGGCGAAGTGACTGCTCCCCGACAGCGCTGTCCAGATCACGCCGTTCTGGTCGACGTCGATTCCGCGCGGCCCAAAGCCGACGACCTTGCCGTCGATGACCGGCACTTCGTAGACCTCCGCTCGACACGTCTCCGGCGGGTTATCGCCCAGTTCGACCCGCCAGATCCGCCCGGGGAACTCCGTGCCTCCGCCCCAGATGACGTTGTCAACGGGGTTGGCGATCACTCCATAGCTGCCCGGACTCATCCGGGTGTCGAGCGTCGGGTCGAAGTCCTCCAACCGTTCGCCGCCGCCGCCGACGTCCACACTCCGCAACGCGCCGACCGGTTGGTTCCAGGGCTTGGTGATCTGTCCGTCGCCGTTTGTATCGACCACGAGCGGGCACCAGCCTTGCGACAGTTGCCCGTCGCCCGTGTCGTCATACATCCGCGTGTTGATCCAGCCGACCACGTCGCCGCCGCCACTGAAATACAGCGTTCGGTCTTCGTCAGGCGCGAAATGTAGATGATGGGTGCCGAAGCACGTATCAATCAACGCGAACTCTTCAGTCGCCGGGTCGTAATACGACGCCTGACGTCCGCTCCGGCTCGTCGGGTAGTACTGCGCATACTTGTTCGAAGAGCCTTCCTGGCACCATTCCGGCAACGTATTACCGCGAACCTTTGTCGTCATCCACACCCGACCCTTGTCATCGAGCATCGGGTTGTGCGGGTCGGCGGGTTCGGTCCACAGCGCTTCATCACCGTAGAAAGGCGATGGAACCGGGAACCGTTGCGCAAACCGAGTGCGCGCCGGGTTCTCGGCGTTGTCGAGCACTGGAATCTCGAGGGTCCGAAACGTATGGGTATTCGGGTCGAGCTCCAGCAGGGCGCCATGGCCGCCATCGACGCCATAGACCGGCCCCCCGGCGTTGACCGTGGGATTCCACTTGTCGGTGGTGATCTCGTCGTGGATATAGGACGAGTCTCTTCCCCAGTCCCACAATGTCACCACGACGTTCTGTGCCAAGCCGCTGGGCCGGGCCGGGGCCTCAGGTACCTCGCCGGCGGCAATGCGGTCGGTCCAGTCGGCGTAGGACCCCAAACCTCTCTCGCGGCCAAACCGGTTCATGAAGGTGCTCATGGTGCCACCGCGGATGCCGATCTGCACCCGATGGTCCCACGCCTCATATGTCGAGTCGAAGCCAAGATGACTGAGATGGGTGATCTGTCGTGTCACCTGGTTACCAAGCTGATGACACAGCTGACACCCCTGCTTGGTCATGTCAATCCACTGCGCCTGGCTCCGCATTCCTTCCGAAATCCCGTTCCCTTCCGGGCCAGTCCCCGGGAACTCGCTTTCCGGCGGGACCTCGAGGAGCGAGTACCAGTAGTTTGCCGGATAGACCCGTGCGGCCTCTTGCGGCGTTCCGGCCACCGATGCGGTCAAGGTCAACTCAGCCCCGGGACGGGCGGGAACCGGACTCGAATCGGCCAGGCCGTATCCACGAACCCAGACGTCATAGATGGCATCGGGTAGCTCCGGGAGCACGAACCGGCCCTCGTCATCCGTGACGACGATCTTGATGAAGTGCGTGGGTAAGTCCGAGGTCTCCGCAATGACCCAGACGCCCGTCTCGGGCCCCGTAGCACTCTCGACGATGCCTTCGATGAAGTTGGATGGATTCTCGGACTGACTGCGAGCAGGCGTCACCATGAGTGCAACGAAACATGCGCACAGGGCCACGCCAAGGCCAACCAACCGTCGGATGTCGCCACGCGCCGCAGAACCATTCGTCGACTTACTCATCGTTAACCCTCATTTCGAGCTGTATCTCATGCCCAGAAACTCGATCGTGTCCGCCTAGTGCACCGCCGATTCTACCGTGGGAACCTCAGAGGACCCACAGGACGTAGACCGCGGCCAGTCCCAGTTGCACCACCGCGAACGGAAGTGCCGCCCGGACAAAGCTCGCAAAAGAGAGTGCCAGTCCATGTTTGTGGATGATTGTAACGGCGACCAACGTCGACGCCGAGCCGATTGGAGTAATGTTGCCGCCTAGGTTCGCGCCGAAGATCACGGCCCACCAATACGGGGAGTCCGCCGAGAGGTCCAGGTTTCCCAGGATGGTCGCCAGCATTGCCGCGAGGGGGATGTTGTCGGTCACGGAGCTCGTGACCGCCGCGCTCACAAGCATCGTGGCCGGGCCGATGGTGTCGCCAAGTCCGAGGATCGGGGTCACGCCGCGACCGATCAGTGCGAGGACCTGCGCGTGCTCCATCACGTTGATGACCACGAACAGCGCGCCAAAGAAGGCGAGCAGGTCCCAGTCGACCGCTTGGTAGAAACGGTCGGCGATGGATTTGTACTGCACGAGCATGATCACGGCGAACGAGAGTGCGACGTAGCCCATGCCCAGCGAATGCAACACAGTATCTGGAATGGAGGCGGCCGCGATCGTGACGATGAAGGCGCCGAGCATCACCGCCCCGAAGTTGAACTTGAAGCGCGATTTGATACCGTCGTTCTCGTCGAACCCAGATACCCGCTGGGCCGCCACGCTGCGCGCCTCGTCACTCGCCAAAGGGTGAATCCCGAAGACCTTCGCGCCCATCCATATCGTGATACCGGTCACGACGACGACGTACGGCGCCGCCCGCGTAAAGAAGGTCATAAACGTGATGCCGGCCGCATCGCCAACAATGATGTTGGGGACCGAGCTGATCAGGGTGAGGAGCCCGCCCACGTTCGTCAGCAGACCCTCGATGAGGAGGAAACCGAGCAACTTGTCACCGAGCTGCAATCGGGTGAGCGACACAGCCGTCAGCGACCCCACGATGATCATGGCCGTCACGTTGTTGAGCACCGCAGAGAATGCCACGGTCATTACGCCGTAGAACATGAGGAGCCGCAGCGGATCCCCCTTGGACGTCTTGGTCAGCGCGATCGCGATCCAGGTAAACAGACCCGATTTCGAGGTGATATCGACAAAGAGCGACGAGCCGAGAATGATCGCGACGACCTCCCAATCGATGGCGGGGATGTAGATCGGCAAGTCGATGTGCTCTTCGCCGACGACGATCACCATCTCCGAGAACGGCAGGAGATCCAGGAGACCGCCGAGCAGCAGGCAGAGGGCGGCGAAGCCTGCAACGATCACTGACTTCTTCGCGTGGAGCTTCTCCTCGAAGGCCAGACTCGCGATCATCGCCGCGAGCAGCAGGGCGAATCCGATGGTGACGGCACTGGAGACGCTGGACGGGTCGTGGGTCATAGCATGAGCAACGGGATTTGCCGCAGCTCCACCGCCAGCGGGTAGGCGAGTCCGTGCATGGCGAGTTGATCCTCGTCCATGGTGTTGACCACGAGCAGGTCGACGCGGTGCGCCTCAATGAGTCTGCGATACTCGCTGAGACGGCGGCCCATCGTCACGATTTCTCCGATCTCGCACGAGAGAGACCGCTCGGCGATTTGGCGGCATGATTCGATGTAATCGCGCGGCTCCTTCAAGAGTTGTCGCTCGATCAGCTCACGCGCCGAGTCTGTGTCGATCTCGGGAATCTTCGAGATGACTTCCAAGTAATGGTCGAACACCGCCTGTGGCTCGACGTGGGTGAGCCAGCAGCTCCCGCCGGGCTGGGTGAAGCCCAGGGCGTAGTTCACCAGCCGGTCGTCTCCACTCAGGTGGTCCGTGATCGCCATGACGCGATCGGTGTTCTGTACGGTGTGGGGGAGCGCCAGCGCGGTATCCGGATGCGGCAGGACGACCACTGGCACGGGTGTCGCCTGAGTCAGCACGTCCAAATACTCGCCGAGGCTGTGCGGCCACTGCCAGGCCGAGGAATGCAGATGGCGGTAGGTGACGATGAGATCGGGTGCCTCCGCGTCGACGATGTCGAGGAGTTGCTGCACGCTCGAGAATCCGCCACCGTCCAGTCGCGCCCAGCGTGTCGACGGGTCGTCGAGCACAGAGAGGAAGGTTCGCACCTGCTGCCAGAGCGCCGTGGCGGCATCATCATTGACGTCGCTGACAACCAGGACGTGTTCGACCGCCAGCTTCTCGTAGTGAAGGGCGGTCTTGTCGGCTGCCAGAAAGACGGACTCAAATTGATCGAGCTTGGTCATCGCAATCCGTCATTCGTCTCGGCAATTCCGAGACCGGACACTGCCCCGCGCACCTTCGGACATAAGACACATTCTATCGGGCAAGCCGATAGCAGGTGTTTGGGATCGCACGTCAATTCTTTGTCCGTCCGATTCAGTCTGTCTCAGCGGTCCGACGTAGTCCGGTCACCGAACTGGTGGACGCGGAGACGCATCGACCTCCAATGTGAACACGTCGGGACGTGCGTAGTGGCCCGTGACATCGAAGTCAAACTTGCTTCGTATGATCGCGGTCAGGTCAAGGTCGGCAACCAGGATCCCTTCTTCTGCCCATAACGGACCCGCGAGCACGTCGCCCAGGGGACCGTAGATCGCGGACCCACCGCGACACAGCACCTCCGGCCAGGCCTCGAGCTCCTCTCGTGTCTCGAGGTCATCGGGATACATATTTCGGTGGGCGTACTGGTTGCAGCCGAGAACAAAGCACCGACCCTCGAGGGCGATGTGTCGCAGTGTGGATTGCCATCGCTCGCGGGCATCCGCGGTCGGTGCGAGGTAGATGTCGACACCCTTGCCATACATCGCCATGCGCGCCAGGGGCATATAGTTCTCCCAGCAGATCAAACCGCCGACGGTTCCAAGTTCGGTCTCGATCGTGGTGAGCGTGCTCCCATCGCCTTCGCCCCAGATGAGTCGTTCCGCAGCCGTGGGCTTGAGTTTGCGATGTTTGCCGAGGAGTGTTCCATCCGGACCGATATACAGCAGCGTGCAAAAGAGCGTGCCCCCGCTGTAGGTGCTGTCTCGTTCCACGACCCCGACGCAAAGATACACGCCAGCACGCTCGGCGGCAGCGCCCATGCGCTCGACTTCTGGACCGGGCACATCGATGGCCGTTGACCAGTACCGTTCCCAGACCCGTCGTCCCGCCTCGGACCGTCCACCCACGGCGGTTCCAAAAGCCAGACCCCACGGATAGCCGCCCACATACGCTTCGGGTAGCAGGACGAGCTTTGCCCCCTTCTCGGCTGCGTCAGCGGTCATCGCACAGACCTTGGCGACGGCTGCGTCTCGATCGAATGGTGTCGCGCTCGCTTGCACGACTGCGACGCGGACGCTCTTGGCTTCGTTCATGAGCTGCTCTCCGATTCTCTTCGGCCGGCCCCTGAATGCTCGGCCCGCGAAGATCATTGCATGACGCGCGTCCCGCGTGGCCGAGTGTAGGCTCGCCAATGTGCTCAGACACCGTGGCGTTCGCGAACTGGTCTGTGAAGCAGTGTCGGCACCGCGAGGGAGCCGGTCGGTCGCCCGTGAGCTTGGGTCAGGAGTTGAGAGTGGTGTACGCGTCGGCTGGCATCCCCACGGGCTGGTGGCGGTCATTGAGATCGATTTCCGTGGCCATCGGCAGAAGACTGGCCATCCGGGCAACTCTGCTACGCTTGACGCCACCCTGACCCTGCTTGCGCGGGGAGACCTGCACTCCCCCTGGCGTCGCCAGGTTGACGTGTGTCAGGGGCCAACATTCTATGACTGGAGCACAGCGATGAAGGCAGTAGGACAGCCATCATGCCGCCGCCGCGCCGGGTTTTACGCCTGGCTGGGATGTGTGGCCTACGTAGGCGTCGCCACTGCGGTTGTCAGCGCGCAGCAGAACACGGTGCACCCGCAGCCACGCCCCGAGGAGCTGCCGAGTCCTGCGCTGGCGACCGCCAACAGAAGCCAACGCGTGCCGCAACCCGAGGGGATCTTACCGACCGTTCCCGACGGATTCTCCGTGACCAGCTACGCCGAGTTACAAAGGCCCCGGATGATGGCGTACGCGCCGAACGGGGATCTCTTTGTGAGCTCTCCCGCGTTGACGTCGATCTTTGTCCTCAGAGATGCCGACAACGACGGCGTGTTCGAGGCCCGTGGTGTATTTGCGGACGGCACGACCGCGCCGCCACCGGCCCCAGCGTCCGCACCGAGAGATGGGCGGCCTGCGCCGGTCCTCGGGGAGCTCGAAGGCCCGCAGTCGTTTGTGGCCAACGCGCCGGCGTGTACGCCGCCCCCGGACTACGAGCGTCGTGGTCCCGGCGGATTGATCTTGCCGTTTGGGCTCGCCTTCCACGATGGCTTTTTGTATGTCGGCAACGCCGACTCTCTTGTCCGATTCGAGTATCGGAGCGGCGATACCGTGGCGCGAGGCACGCCGCAAAAGCTGCTCGACCTGCCGACCGGCGGACACTCCAGCCGCAACATCGTGTTTAACCACTCCGGAACAAAGCTGTATGTCGCCGTCGGTTCCGAGTCGAACAGCGACGCTGGTGAAGACTGCCGCCGCGCCGCAATTCTCGAGGTCAACCCCGACGGTACGGGCGCTCGGGTGTTTGCCTCGGGTATTCGCAATCCAGTGGGACTGGCGATGCAGCCTGGCACCGATGTGGTCTGGACCGCGACAAACGAACGCGACAACCTCGGCGACGATCTCGTACCGGACTACGCGACGTCAGTGAGGGACGGTGGGTTCTACGGCTGGCCGTATTCCTACATCGGCGATCACTACGACCCGAAATTTGTCGGCGCGTTTCCCGATCTTGTCGGACGCGCGATCGTTCCGGATGTTCTCCTCCCTGCGCATTCGGCTCCGCTCGGCATCACGTTCTATACCGGCACACAGTTTCCAGAGAGATACCAAAACGGAGGGTTTGTGGCGCTGCACGGGTCGTGGAACCGAACCGTGCCGTCAGGGTATCGGGTGGCGTTCTTCCCGATGATCAACGAACGTCCGGGTCCGGTAGAAGACTTTCTGACTGGCTTTCTAGCCGATACCGGCGAGGACGGCGCGGAGGTCCGGCAGTGGGGCCGTCCCGTCGGCGTGGTCGTCTCTCCGGACGGCGCGCTACTGGTTTCCGACGACAGCGGCAACCGAATCTGGAAGGTCACCGCAGCTCCTTGAGCTCGAGGGTCGCGGTATCTTCACCGATGGCCAGCTCGTCACGACGCACCATCAATGGGAGGTGTCCGACGTGGACGCACAACCCGCTCACCTCGCGCACGGCGACCAGTTCCCGGCGACGGACGGGACTTGCCCCGTATCCGCACAGTGAACTGCAACCACGGTCCCGGGTGATTGGGCGAGCAATAACGACCCACCATCGTCTTCGGGTAAACCCGGGTCTTACGGCTCGCGGTCGTAAATCATAAACTCCAGCAAGTTTCCGTCTGGGTCGCGGACGTAACGGCTCGTACCGCTCACGCTCCCACCATCGCGACCGCCCTGTCGCTCGACCGGCCCGACCGTCACCACGACGCCGGTGCGTTCGAGCATCTCGGTCAGTGACTCGGGCGATCCGTCCCAGACGACGCAAAAATCTCCGCACGGTGGTCGTGCCTCTGGCGCGCGGTTGGTGAACGCGGGGTCTTGCCAGTGGGTGGGACGGTGGAAGTTGATCTTCTGGTCGCCAAAGTGCACGGAGCAGATGCGCGGGCCCTCGACGACCGTCAAGCCCAGGGCGCGATAGAACGCCAGCATCGCATCCGTGTTGTGCAGCGGCAAGGACACGTGGTCGAAGCTTCGGATGCCGGGTGGGCGTTGGGCCTCTTGCGGATTGTCAGACGTGCCGTGACCAGACGAGCGGTCCATGATCCTCCTCGGGCGGTGGCGATCGGTCGATTCTAACCAGAAGACCGAGTCCTCCAAAGGAGGACCGGGTGCGTTCCACGCCACGGTCCCGGTCTCCGACAAGAGAGATTTCAGCGTGGCGAGAGGAAGGGCGACTACCGGGTCATGGCTGCGACTCGAACAGGCGACCACGCCATTCCGTCTGGTGCCTCGTGCTCAAGCACCAACACCCGACGGCCTGTCAACCCGTCGAGCTCGAATACCTGGATCGTCCCCGCGTTAGGGTCGCTAGCGAATGCCGTTCCGTCGTGGATCAGGACACCGAAGTTTCCGCCCTGCGGCTCACCGTCACGGAGCGGGACCTCAGCGATGGTTCGGCGCGCCGCCACGTCCCATAGTCTCAAGTATTGCGGGACCCGCGAACCTCGGCCGCCATTGGGCACGATGGCATAGCCATTCGGACCCATCTCGATCCGGCCGGCAAACGGCCGAGAATCGAGGCTCGCGACAATCTCCAGCAACTGCGTGTCGATCACCGAGATCGAAGTCTCGCCCCGGTTGGCGACCCACACCTCGCTGCCATCGGCGGTGACGGCCAGTCCCTCCGCGCCGAGCCCGGTTTCTATGACGACGGGATTGCGTTCCTCGTTGAGGAAGATGACCGATAGCGTCCCGTTGGCACCTCGACTCGTCACATAGGCTCGCGCGCCGTCGGGGCTGAGGCGAACCAGATGCCCTTCGCGGCCACCGGTCGCATACAGACGCACCACTGCTAACGATTCGAGATCCACGAGGGCGATCCGGTCGGAGTTCTGCATCGTCGCGACGGCATGGCGGCCATCGGGAAGGAACTGTGCGGTATGGGGACGAGAATTTGGTCCGAGGTCGATCCGACCGACGACTGACGCTGAGGCGACGTCCATCAGGACGACGTGGCGGCCGTGGTTCTGCTCCGGTCCGTACTCCGTCGTCAGTGCCAAACGACCGTCTGGAGAGACGTCTACTTCATGAGGAATCACGGGACCGATCGGGACGCGCGCGACCTCGATTCCCGTCGTCAGGTCAATGAATGAGACGCTTCCGCCCGCCCGATTTGCGACAAGGAGGGTCCCATCCAACGCCAGAGGGGATATCGCGAGTCCAGTCCACAACAGCAGTATCCAAAAGAATCGCGGGGCGGCCTTCTGCGTGTGGCTCATCGTGATCTCCCAATGTCGGTTGGCTCTCGGCGCCGTGCTGTTCGCGCCGATACGGTGTACTCGCAGGGCCACTCAGCTCGGCGCTGGGACTACGCCAGTAGATCGGAAAGATCGGCTCCGGGAGAGCGCTCCTCAGCCCTCGTTCCCTTGCGAAAAATACGCGTCTCTTGCACGCCACCGAGCCAGGCACGGCCGCCCGCTACCCGGATCCACGTTCCCTCACGAATACCCACCACTGGTGTCCGGTTCTCTTCCAGATACTCCACGAGACGCTGCTCCCGCGTCTCGCCCATGTGAGCCGAGTCGTCTGGTGCGTCGATGTAGTGAGGGTTGATCTGGAACGGCACAAGCTCCAGGGCGTCGAAAGAGACCGGCTGGACAATCGGCATGTCGTTGGTAGTCTGGATGGTTGGCGCCGCGATATTTGAGCCGGCGCTTGCCCCCATATAGACCATTCCTTGGCCCACACGTCGACGGATGGTGGTCATAAGGTCAGAGTCCTGCAGGGTCTTGAGCAACCGGAAAGTGTTGCCACCACCGACAAAGACGGCTTCGGCCCATTCCAGCGTCTCGACTCCAGCACCGTCGGACGTGACGGCTCGCACCGCGAATCCCTCGCGTTCGAACCGCTCTGTCGCGGTCGCTACGTAGGACTTGCGATCGAACAAAGCGAACGGAACAAACGCCAGCCGCTGACGCTCGCCAAGGATGTCGATCATCTCGCCCATGCAGTGATCGAGATAACCCTGCTGGTGGTTGGTGGAATTGCTGACCAGAAGCAGATGCCGTGTCACGCGTTGGTCCTCGGTATGCCGTGTCCGGAGATCTCGACCTCGCACCGGCATCGATAACTTGTCCGTCACGCGCGCGTCCGATTTGATAGTACTCTGTCGAACGAGCACGCAGTCCACCTCCAACGTACGAGGTGGTGACGTCGGCCTGGACGGGAGCGTGCGCACAGGAGACAAACCATGGTTCGAATGACCATCGCGATGTTGTTGCTCGCACTTCCCGTGGCGGCCGGGCAGGGCGACGCGTCCGCGGACGCGCTGCAAGAGGCGGCACGAAGGGGCGACCTCGCGCGAGTGGAGGCGCTTCTGGACCAGGGTGTGCAGGTTGACGCCGCGACCAGGTATGGGACGACACCGCTGTTTTTCGCGGCCGCGCGTGGTCACGCCGCTATCGTCCGTGCCCTCGTCGAAGGCGGGGCGGATGTCAACGCCGCAGACACGTTCTATGGGACCACCGTGCTGCGGCGGGCGTTGGGGAACCGGAATGTAGAAATCGCGCGCTATTTGTTGGAGCAGGGCGCAACTGACGCCGACCGTGCGTTGCTGGTCGCCGCGAGGCGTGGAGATCGTGCGCTGCTCGAGGCCGCGATCGCGACCGGTCACGTGCACGCTGACGCCTTGGCGGAGGCGCTCGTGGTCGCCGGAGATCGGAACGACAGCGCGATGACCGACCGACTCGGCGACGTGACGCCCGCTCCGCCACCAGTACCGCAGATCGACATCAATCGGCTCTTCCTGTACGCCGGCAGTTACACAAACGACTTCCTCCGGCGCGTCGTGGAGCTGCGTGTCGTGGACCGGACGCTGGTTGCACGCGTCTCGGACACATCGATGCTGTCATTCACACCGCTGACCGACATGAGCTTTGTCGCCGAGTCAGATGGCACGACGGTCTCATTCGACATCCGGGGCAGTATGGTCAACCGAATCGAGCTGACCAGGAACGGAGAGTCCGCGTTCTACCGGCCGACCGCGGAAACCGAGAGTCGGGAGGTGGCGCCGGTCGGTGAGGCGGATCCTATCAGCCGCGTGGCTCTCCCAGCCGCGCCCCGAACCGCTCCGAGTCCCTGGCCGGGGTTCCGCGGACCGAGTGCGTCGGGCGTGGCGGATGGGCAGGGCGCGGCCACGACCTGGGACGCCGAGACAGGCGAGAACATCGCATGGAAGACATCGATTCCCGGCCTCGCGAACTCCGCGCCGGTCATCTGGGGCGACCAGGTATTTGTGACGACAGCGGTCAGCGGCGGCGGGGATGACACCTTTAGAGTCGGGCAATACGGTGACACCGCGTCGGTGGACGACCTCTCCCCGCACAGCTGGCACCTCTACAGTCTCGATCGCCTGAGCGGGGCGATTCGCTGGGAACGTGTGGTGCACGAGGGCCGGCCCCAGACCAAACGCCACCAAAAGGCCAGCCAGGCGAACTCGACACCGGCTACCGACGGCGAACATGTGGTGGCCGTGTTCGGCGCCATCGGCCTCGTGGTGTGTTACGACTTGGACGGCACGCTCCTCTGGGAAGTCGACGTCGGTGTGCTCGACAGCGGGTGGTTCTTCGACCCGGATGTCCAATGGGGTCATTCGAGCTCGCCCATCATTCACGAAGGATTGGTCATCCTTCAGGCGGATACGCAGGAGGAGTCCTATATCGCGGCGCTGGATCTGGAGTCGGGGCGCGAAGTCTGGCGGGCCATTAGGGCGGACGAAATTTCTACATTCGCGACACCGACGGTATACACGGGCTCCGACGGAAACGAACTGATCACCAATGGGACCACCATTCGTGCCTATGACCCCGCCACCGGCGAGCAACTGTGGGCGCTCGGTCCGAACTCGGAGCTGGCGATCGCCACCCCGATCTTCAGTGACGACGTCATTTATCTGACTGCTGGGTATCCGCCGGTCCGCCCTGTCTACGCGGTACGTCCCGGTCACCGGGGCGACCTTTCGCTGATCGACGGGGCGACCGCAAGCGATGCGGTGGCCTGGAGCACGAACCGGGGCGGCACCTATGTCCCGACCCCGATCGTGTATCGCGGTCACCTGTATACGAATGCCAACAACGGACGATTGACGTGCTACGACGTCCGGACGGGCGAGATCGTCTATCGTCGCCGGATCGGGGGCGTGGGCGGCTCGTATTCCGCCTCGCCGGTCGCAGCGGATGGCAAGCTCTATTTTACGAGCGAAGAAGGCGACACGCATGTTGTGAGAGCCGGCCCCGAGTATGAGTTGCTGGCCACGAACACCGTGGGCGAAATCGTGATGGCGAATCCGGCCGTGTCCGATGGCATGCTGGTCATTCGTACCCAGGGCCACGTCTACGGAATCGCGGAGTAGCGTCGGCGAGACAAAGTGAGTCGACCGGCGCTACGCTCCGGGACTTGTGCCAGATTTTAAGGTTACAGGGGCTAGGTCGGTCGAGAAGAGCGGACGCATCATGTCGTTCAGACTAGACCAGGGTTTCCAAAGTTCGAACACCATGGCTCGGCTCCTTGTGCCCTCTGTCGTCGTTGCGCCTCGTCGACATACGACTCATATGCCTGCCTCGCCGCGCCTAGACAGCGAACACAATCACCTCGAGCCATGGGACTCGAACTTTGGAAACGCTGGTCTAGTGGGCAATGCCTGGGGAATTCTCGGTGTTTCTGTAGAATGAGCCGATGACCGACGTCGTCGGGAACAAGACAAATGGCCACCCAGTAAAAGGCTCTGGTGTGGCCCCAGCGTATTCCGTGAGAGAACGGTTACCGGACTGCGGTCCTAGGGTTGAGGACACCGATAGCACAATGCTTCAGCGAGTGAACCGCGCCATTGCCGGAATCATCGGGACTCTTGCGTTCAGTTGTAGCGTCCTCTCGTCTGGCGTGTTCGCCCAGACGGCGCCGATCGAACGCTCTTCTATCAGCCCGCGCGCGCTCCTCGACCAGTATTGCGTCACGTGTCACAACGAGCGGTTACGCACGGCCGACCTCGCGCTTGACACACTCGATGTCGACAACGTGGACACGGCTCCGGAGGTGTGGGAACGCGTCGTCCGAAAGCTGAGAGCCGGCGCCATGCCGCCGCCGTTGCGTCCCCGGCCGGATGCGGTCACATACGAGGCCTTTGCTGGGCGGCTGGAAGCGGAGCTCGACGGTGCTGCCGCCACCAACCTCAATCCCGGAAGAACCGAGGCCTTTCATCGTCTCAATAGGACCGAGTATCAGAATGCGGTTCGGGATCTGCTGGACCTAGAGGTCGACGTGACCGAGCTGCTGCCGGCAGACGGCGCGAGCTACGGTTTCGACAATATTGCGGGTGTGCTCGGTGTTTCGCCGACGCTGCTCGAGCGGTACTTGAGCGCGGCGCGGAAGGTCAGTCGGATTGCACTGGCGAGGCCAGCCCCGTCAGCCACTACGGAGACGTTTCGGGTCACCAATGACCTCTCCCAAGATGACTGGGTCGAGGGTATGCCGTTCGGCACAAGAGGCGGAGCAACCTTTCGATACAACTTTCCACAGGACGGCGAATACGTTGTCAGGGTGACGCTGGCGCAAGGTACCGGTGGTCAGCTCGCCATATTTGATGTTCCGCATACTCTCGAAGTCAGTCTCGACAATGAGATCGTGCAGACCTATACCGTGGGCGAACCCCCTCCAGTGGATGCCGCGCGGAGCAGTGACGCGTATCGCGAATGGCAGGCCAGGCAACGGACGATCGATAGTGACTGGGAGCTTCGTCTCCCGGTCCGAGCGGGTCCTCGGGATATACAAGTCACCTTCGCGCGCCGGACGTGGGCGTATCCGGAAACGGTACGCGAACCTTATCTACGGCCCTATACGGCGAACGATACGCGGCACCAACCGTATTTGGGCCGGGTGACGGTTACCGGTCCCTTCGCCCCGGATGGTGCTCTCCCGGTGGCGTCTACACCAAGCCGCCGGCGGATACTAGTCTGTGATCCATCAGAGACCGACTCAGCCCTGGTGCAGACCGCGTGCGCCCGAGAGATCTTGTCGACACTTGCCCGACGCGCGTATCGGCGCCCGGTGACTACCAGCGATGCAGATGTCCTGTTGGGGTTCTTTGAAGAGGGCCGCGCCTCGGGAGGGTTTGACGCCGGTATCGAACGTGCCTTGCGATGGTTGTTGGCCAGTCCGGCGTTTGTGCTTCGCGTCGAGCGAGACCCGGATGGGCTTGCCGCAGGGTCGAACTACGAGATCACTGATCTGGAACTGGCATCACGGCTCTCGTTTTTCTTGTGGTCGAGTCTACCTGACGACGAGTTGATTGACGTGGCACGCCGAGGTCGACTGAGTGATCCTGAGGTCCTGGAGCGTCAAACCCGTCGCATGCTCGACGATAACCGCGCCAGTGCCTTGACCACGAATTTTTCGAGTCAATGGCTCTATCTGCGAAACGTACCGGCAGTCTACCCGGACGAGGATCTGTTTCCCCATGTCGGTGAGGCCCTACGACAGGCGATGCGCCGTGAGACGGAGCTTTTCGTCGCGAGTATTTTTCGTGGCGACAAGAGTGTGCTGGAGCTACTGACAGCGGACTATACGTTTGTCAATGAGCGGTTGGCGCGGCACTATGACATTCCACATGTCTATGGGAGTCATTTTCGGCGCGTGTCGCTCGACGGGCTGCACAACGACGCGCGGCGCGGTCTCCTCGGACAAGCCAGTATCCTCGCGGTGACGTCGTATCCCAATCGCACGTCTCCGGTCTTACGCGGCAAGTGGGTGCTAGAGAACCTTTTGGGTACGCCCCCGGCGTCACCTCCACCGGACGTGCCGTCATTAGAAGAAACGACCGACGGCGGTGCCGTGTTGTCAATCCGAGAGGCCACGGAGCGGCATCGAGCGAACCCGGTCTGCGCGAGTTGTCACCAGCTGATGGACCCACCGGGTTTTGCCCTGGAGCAGTTCGACGCGGTCGGGCGATTTCGAACCCACACCGCGGCAAATACGCCGATCGATGCGACCGGCGAGTTGCCCGATGGCACACAGTTCGATGGTGCATCTGGCTTGCGCGATGCGCTGGTGTCGAGTCCCGAGCGTTTTGTGGGTACCCTAACTGAGAAGCTGATGATCTACGCACTCGGCCGGGGACTCGAGTACTACGACGCGCCGACTGTGCGGGGCATTCTGCGCGATGCCGCCGACAAAGATTATCGTTTCTCGTCGATCATTCTGGGTATCGTCAAGAGCCCACCGTTCAGAATGAGGAGAACGGAGTCATGATTCTTTCCAAAAAAGCCCTGTCGAGGCGGACCGTGTTACGTGGAGTGGGCGCGACGCTGGCGTTGCCGATGCTCGACGCGATGGTGCCCGCGTTGTCTGGTATTTCCGGTCGAGCGGCGGAGCCGGTCCGGCGCCTGGGTTGGGTCTACGCGCCCAACGGAATGGCCATGGATGCATGGAGGCCTCCTGCCACCGAATCGCTTGAGTTGTCACCGATACTCAGCCCGCTTGCACCGTATCGAGAGCAGACGGTGGTGGTCAGCGGGCTTGCCCAAGGCCAGGCGGAGGCCCTTGGTGACGGCAACGGTGAGCACACCCGAGCGACCGCCACGTGGTTAAACGGCGTCCATCCGCGTGAAACGGAAGGCGCTGATGTCCGTGCCGGAAAGACAGCCGATCAGATCGCGTCAGATCAACTGGGGGGTAGCACTGCGCTCAGTTCACTAGAGCTCGCGATTGACCAGGACTTTCTTGTCGGGAGCTGCGACAACGGTTACAGCTGCGTCTACATGAATACCATTGCGTGGCGGGATCCTACGACGCCGCTTCCGATGCAAAACAATCCGCGCGTCGTGTTTGAGCGACTCTTTGGTGAAGGCGGGTCTACCGCCAACCGGCAATCGGAATTTGGAATAGACCGCAGCATTCTCGATGCCATCACCAGCGACCTTGCGCGATTGCAGCGTGACGTCGGTTCGAGCGACCGGGCTCGTGTGAACCAATATCTTGATGCCGTTCGTGCGGTCGAGCGTCGGATTCAACGCTCGGAACAGAACGATACGGAGTTGCCCGAACTCGAGCGACCCGTCGGGATTCCGGAGTCCTATGAGGAGCATGTCGGACTGATGTTTGACCTGATGGCTTTGGCTTATCAGGTGGATATGACTCGGGTGTTTACGTTCATGCTCGGGCGCGAGTTGAACGGACGCGCCTATCCCGAGATCGGGATTCCTGACTCACACCACGGGTTGTCCCATCATCGAGACGATCCGGAGAACCTTGCGCAGCTGGCCAAGATCAATACATTCCACGTGTCTCTGTTCAAGCACTTCCTTGATGAGCTGGCGAATACGCCAGATGGAGACGGGTCGCTCCTCGACCATTCGTTGCTGATGTACGGTGCGGCGTTGAGCGATAGCAATAAACACTCACATTTCGACCTTCCGTTGTTGATGGTGGGGGGGAGTGCAGGGCAGCTCAAAGGTGGACGTCACCTCCAATACCCGCGTGACACGCCGATGACGAATCTCCTCGTGAGCCAGCTGGACAGAGCGGGCGTTCGACTCGAGGACAGATTGGGTGACAGCACCGGACGACTGGTGGAACTGGCACCGTTGGCGGGCATTTAACCTTCGCCAGGACAGTCCACCAGTCCCGTGGCCCACTGTTGCCCCGGGACTGATGTGACGAATCACTGATCCAGGACACCAGCGGACGAGACGCACGTCGGACTGGTGGACTGCCCTTTTTCGCGTCGTGGTCCTCGGGCCCAAGGATCGTCGCGTGCGCTACCGTGATCCCCAGCCGGTTCCACTAAGACGAGGGGTTCGGTGTCGGCGTGGGCGGCGGGCCAGCCCTCAGACGAGCCGCACGCCACAGTCGACTAGGCCGCACGTCGTAGCGCCGAGGCGCATGACATCGAGTGTGTCGAATCACGGTCGCTGAATCTGCGATCCGAGCGGGGCGTGTGCTTGGCAGAACGTCCCGACATCCAGGAAACGTCCTCGCCCTCGTGCGGGATTCTCGGTTGGCACACGGCATGCCTCTCAGGTCGGGGTGGCGTCGCCGTCTTCGTCGTATACCCCGCGTGTCCCGGCGCAGAGTGTGCTCTACGGCGTTGTCCGCGATTACCTCGAGACCTTCCTCGCGCGTGCGGCCGAGTCACGAGACGGCGCGAGGCTGCCCGGCTTTGTCGAACGCGAGTTTCGCGACTTCTTGCGGTGTGGACAGTTGGCCGCCGGTTTTGCCCGGCTGCGATGCGGCTCGTGCGGCACCGACCGTCTCCTGCCGTTGTCGTGTAAACGAAGGACGGTGTGTGCCAGCTGTGGGGGACGCCGAATGACCGAGCGCGCTGCGCACCTGGTTGATCACGTCTTTCCCGATGTGCCGGTTCGCCAATGGGTATTGTCACTCCCGTATCGCCTGCGGTATCAGCTGGCCTGGAACCATGATCTCTGCCGCGCTGTGACGGCGGTGACGATGCGGGCGATTCTGAAGTTCTTGCGCGACAAGGCTCGGATAGCCGGTGCCGACGACGCGAGGGGCGGGGCCGTGGTCATCGTGCAGCGATTTGGGGGGAGCGTCAATCTCAATCTCCATTTCCACATTTTGGCCTTGGACGGCGTCTTCGTACCGGATGGGGAGGCCCTACGGTTCCGTCGACTGAGCGCACTCGACGCGTTGGACGTCGCCGACGTACTAGCGTCGATTGTTCCCCGCGTGCGGCGGGTCCTCGCTCGATGCGGTATGGGCGATGAGATGGGGGACGCGGGCGGCACCCTCGGCCTGTGGGCGGACGCGGAGCCCGTCCTGGCTGGCGTGGCGGCGGCGTCGGTGCAGGGCCGGGTTGCCTTGGGGCCCCGGGCGGGACAGAGGCTCCGGCGACGGGGTTTTCGGCGCGAAGAGACTGCCGACTGGCCGATCGGCCCGTGTCACGCGCGGCAGGACGGGTTCGACCTGCAGGCCGCCGTCCGGATTCCCGCTGGCCACCGAGATCGGTTGCAGCGTATCTGCACGTACGTCTTGCGTCCGCCCGTGCCGGCTGATCGCCTCCAGCTGACCTCGGATGGCCAAGTCCTTCTCGAGCTCAAACGCCGCTGGTCGGATGGCACGACCCATCTGGTGTTCGACCCGCTTGAGCTCCTGGAGCGGCTCGCCTCCATCATCCCGCGGCCACGGATCAATCTCGTGCTCTACTATGGCGTGCTCGGGGCCCGGTCCGCGTGGCGGGCGAAGATTGTCCCCGCATCGGCGGCCGCCAAAGCGAGTCCGGGCCCCGTTGCCTCGCCCGGTCCCCGCGGGTTGCGTTGGGCGGACTTGATGCGCCGCAGCTTCGGGTTTGATGTGCTGGCGTGTGCCGCCTGCGGTGGGCGGCTACGGCTTCTCGCGATCATCGAGCACCCGGCCGTGATTCGGCGGATCTTGACTCATCTCGGATTGCCGGCTGAGATTCCGGCACCTCGAGGCGCTCGCGACCCGCCGCGCCATTCCGACGCCGCTCCGGACCCCACGTCGTTCGACTTCGGCGCGTAAGCCTCAACGGGGGGCCTTCGCCGACTCCCCCGTAGTGTGCCCGTTCGCCGTTAGATACGTTGCATGTTCGGCCCCCGGGTCGGCTGGCTCGTTCAGCATTGGTGCGGGGGCGCCAATCGGACCCGTGGTCGCGGGCCTGAGAGTGTGTGCACCACGTGAATCGCGCGACCTGCGTCCGATAAGGGATCTTCTGTAAACCTAGAAGTGTAGGACCAAGATAGAAATGTCCGCTTTCTCCAGCGGCCCGCGGTACACCAGCGGGCATGGAGACGGTGAACATGAGCGACGAGGAGCTGGACCGAGTGAGTGTCATGGAGCGGGTGATCGAGCGCCGGCTGACGCAGCGGGAGGCGGCGAGGATGCTCGGCGTGACGAGCCGGCAGGTGCGTCGTCTTCGCCGCGTGTACGAGCAGGACGGTCGCCAAGGGTTGGTGTCGAAGCAGCGCGGGCGACCGAGTCATCGGCGGCTGCCGGCGGCGCTGCGTCGCGAGGTGCTCGCCATCGTCCGTGCCCGCTATGAGGGGTTCGGCCCGACGCTCGCCCACGAGAAATTGACGGAACGGCATGGCGTGCGGCTCTCCGTCGAAACGCTCCGACACTGGATGACCGCGGACGGCCTGTGGGTCCCACGGGCGCGCCGCGCGCCGCGGATTCGGCAGCCCCGGCGTTGTCGACCCTGTCGCGGCGAGCTCATCCAGATCGATGGCTCTGACCACGAGTGGTTCGAGGAGCGGGCGGGTCGCTGCACCTTGTTGGTCTTCGTCGACGACGCGACGAGTGCCTTGATGCAGCTTCTGTTCTGCGAGTCCGAGTCGGCGTTTGCCTACTTCGCCGCGCTACGCTCGTATCTGGCGACCCATGGGAAGCCCGTCGCGTTGTACAGCGATAAGGCCGGGGTCTTCCGCAACAACCGGAAGGAGCCCCCGGGCGGGACCGGCGTCACCTAATTCAGCCGCGCCCTCAGCAGCTTGAACATCGATATCGTGTGCGCCAACACGCCCGCGGCGAAGGGCCGCGTGGAGCGCGCCCACCTGACGCTCCAAGACCGCTTGGTGAAGGAGCTGCGGCTGCGCGCGATCAGCGACGTCGGCGCCGCGAACGCCTTCGCGCCGGCGTTTCTGGCGGATTACAACCGCCGGTTTGCGCGCGCGCCGCGAAGCGAGCACGACGCGCACCGTCCGCTGCTACCGTCCAATGATCTCGACCGCATCTTGAGCTGTCAGGCGACGCGCCGCGTCTCGAAGAGTCTCACGCTGAACTATAAGCGCGTGCTGTATGTCCTGGACCCGACCAAAGCCGCGCGGGCGGCGAGTGGCCAGCGGGTGGGCATCGAGGAGCGGGAGGACGGCTCCCTCACGTTCCGGCATGGCGAGCACGAGTTGTTCGCGACGGTCTTCCCGAGAGAGCATGGCGTGCAGCAGGGGCAGGTCGTCGAGAGCAAGCGACTTTCGGAGACGCTGGCGATCATCACGCAACGTCAACGCGAGCGCACGGACGCCGCGATCGCCAAGCCGACGACGACCTTACGGAAGGCCCGCCTGCTGCGTGCCGGCGTGCCGCGACGGAACGCGACGGCTGCGTCCGCAGAGGACGGCCGGTGACCGAGTGCACCGGCACTGCCGAACCTTCGGAGACCTCCTGCGACGCCAAGACATGGGGCATGGACGCTGCCGTCCTGTGGAAATCGCTCCGCGCTGCCCACAGCACTTGGAACACCGGCAGACCGGTGTTCCACAAGCTCCCACACCCACCACGCTCGAGCATTTGCTTTACAGAAACTTGAGGCCCACAATCCCGGGAAAGCGGACATTTCTACTTTGGGCCGACATAGAAACTCGCCTAATGCCTCCTATAGTCTCGGGGCCATCACGTCATCAAGTTCAGCCCCACACCCGAAGTGCTCATGACACTTGGCACACTCGGAGAAGAGGGAGATGGCCCCGACCACTGCACTTCCCCCAGTGACGTGTTCATTGCGGACGGCCACAACGCAAACGGAAACAACCGAGTGGTGAAGTACAACAGTCGTGGCGAGTTCCTCCTGTCTTGGGGAGAAACTGGCTACGCCCCGGGGCAGTTCCGTGCGCTGCACGCCATCGCCCTTCATCCGGACGGCCGAATATTTGCGGGAGATCGCAGTAACAGCCGGATTCAGATCTTCGACCAAGAGGGCAACCACATTGCCACCTGGACCCAGTTTGGGCGCCCGAGCGGAATCGCCTTTGACGACCAGGGACGGATCTACGTCGCTGACTCCGAGTCGGACAACGTCCAGAACCCAGGGTATGAAATGGACATTCGCATTGGCGAAGTCGAGACGGGTTGGGTGAAGGAGTTCATTCGCTTCCCGTGGGCGAATCCCCACATCCTTCCGGGGAACGGAGCGGAGTTCGTCGCCGTCGATAACGAAGGCAACCTCTACGGAGGAGAGCCCGTTCCCAACCCCCACATCAATGCCCGAACGCTCAGGAAGTACGTGCGGGTGCGACCCTGAGCGATGGTGATGGCAGGTCGCGATTCTCGGCGTCGGTCATCTCGCTCGCAGGTGCCGCTGCCTGCGCCTCGCGCACTCCCGTGCCCGACACGCTGTCTCCTACATCCCGTAGGTTAACGCCCAGTTAAGCGCGGCGTCGAAGAGACGATGGCCGTCTTCGGTCATCCGATGATACGTGCCAAGGTCGTTGTTGTTCTCGGTGAAGAGCGAGAGGCGTAGGTTTGGCGAGGGCGAGCCGTCGAAGAGCGCATCCCCAGGGAGAATGAAGTAGATCGACTGCGCTTCAGGGTAGTCCGGAAGAGCGGCCACCGACTGGACCCCGGGTGCCAACACCTCATTCACGG
>CAUZIB010000074.1:0-22512 GCA_963579735.1 Vicinamibacteria bacterium
TACGCCGTCGGAGGCTAGCGAGCAGCCATTCCCGGCGCTGCTCGAGCCCCTGTCGGTTGAATTTGATTCGCTCGAGGTGACCGGTTCGTTGGATGCGCCCGGTCATGAGTGAACCGACGAAGAGGTCGCCTTGCCAGGCGGGGAAGCGGTCGCCCGTATAGAACACCAGCCCCGACGGGCCGATCGACGGGACCCAAACAATCTCGGGTTGTTCGAGGTCCTCGCGCCAAGGCTGTTCGGTGACCCGCGGCCCGTAATACTCGCGCGAGTACGACACGACCGGCCAACCGTAGTTGCGCCCGGGTAGGATGATGTTGACCTCGTCACCCCCCATCGGCGCGTGCTCGTTGGCCCACAAGGTTCCGGTCTCGGGGTGGAGCGCCAGACCCATCGGGTTCCGGTGGCCGAGCGAGAAGATCTCTGGCTGGTGCCCGGGCCGACCGACGAACGGGTTGTCGTCGGGTGGGGTGCCGTCGTCACGTAGTCGTAGGACCTTGCCGACATGGGTGCTGGGGTCTTGGGCACTCATTCGCCGTCCGCCGAATGCACCCCCGACGGTCATATATAGCGTGCCGTCGGCGGCGAACAGCAGGCGCGAGGCCCCGCCGTTCCCGGGTCCGTCGGCGTCAGCCACGAAGATGTCTCGCACATCGGACAAGACGTGTTCATCTGAGCGTAGACGGCCTCTGGCCAGCGCCACCGTTGACCCTGCCTCCGTCGGTTTGGAGTAGGTGAGATACACCCAGCCGTTCGCCGCGAACGCCGGATGCACCGCGACGTCCATCAGACCCGCAAGTGGCGACCCGGTGTGGACCTCAGGAATGCCGGACACCGGCGATGGGTCTAGCACACCGTCTCGGACTATGCGGAGGGTTCCCAACCGCTCGGTGACCAGCAGGCGACCGTCTGGCAGAAACGCGAAGCCCCAAGGGTAGGTGAGCCCCGTCGTCACGACTTTAACCCGAATAGTCTGTCCCTCGGCTGTCGGGAAAACGGCTGGTGGGTCAGGGAGGGGCACGGTGGGGAGTCCCTCGGCCCAACCGAGATTCCCCTGGTCAGATTGGGCGTTACTGCTAGTCCGCTGCTGCGCTGCGAGTCCGGGCGGCGGTAGCAACGTGAGGAGCGTAATGACGACGAGTGTGGCCATGTGCCGGTCCATTGCTACTCCTCTGGGAAGCAAAACACGCTGTGGCTCAGGTCTGGTTGCGCTCGACCGGTGCGCAGGCGGGGATGACATCCTTACTCGGGGCAGACCTGGCGTGCAGGATGTCGGTCGGTTTTGTGGTGGAACGGTAGAAGAACAGCTATCGCCGACCTTACTTCTCATTCGCAAGTGCTGACCTCGTCGCAGTCCTTGAAGCTTTCTCAATATCCTCAGGGCGCCGACGCTCCCGACGGCGGGGCGCTTCTTCACTGTGTTGACCGGCATCTCAGGAGGTCTCGCGCGGCACACGATACTCTGGCCAGATCGGCTTCGGCAACCGCGCTGTTCCTAGCACGGTTATCAACCGGTGTGAGTTCCACACATATTAAGGAAGCCAAACGTCAAGATTCGTCGTCTATAGTGGTAGAAGAGGTAGTGGAGGCTCGAGATGAACACGCGGCCACGGATACGGATTGTTTGGGTGGCGGTTGTTGCGCTGTGTTGGAGTGCCGCTGTCATTGCGGGCACGGCGGGTGCACAGGCGAACCAGGAGTCTGACGCACTCGTCGAGGCCGTCCGAGTGAAGCTGAAGGACGAGAAGCTCGACACAGCGGTTACGGCGGTTTCGTTCCGCGATGGTCTCATCGTGCTCACTGGTGAGCCTGGGAATGCCTGGCTCAAGATGAAGATCATCGAGGCCGCGCTCGAAGTCGAGGGCGTCGAATCCGTGGAGAGCGAACTTGAAGTTGCGGGGCCGGAGAGTGCCCAGGACCTCGCCAGGGCTCTCGTCGAACAAGTGCTTACTTATTCCGACTACACCGTCTTCGATGACATCACGTTTGGGGTTGCGGACGGGGGCATTGTCACGCTCGCTGGCGCGGTCACAAACCCCTTGAAGAAGGCTGAGATCGAGGAGCGCGTCGGCAGGATCATGGGGGTGCGTGACCTCAGGAGTGAGGTCCGGGTGCTTCCTCTCTCCCCATCCGACGACCGTCTGCGCCAGCAGCTCTTCCGCAACATCTACAGCGACCCGGTGTTCAGGGGCCTCGGCGAGCAGGTCCATCCTCCGATTCACATCATCGTCGACCGCTCGAGTGTGACGTTAACGGGAGCCGTACGAAGTAACGTCGAAAAAGTGAAGGCGGAGAGCATTGCCCGTACCACGTCTCGCGTGATGCAGGTCGAGAACCGGCTCCAGGTCAACCCGTAGCGGTCTCCCATGAACTTGATTGCGACCGAGAATGTCGCCGCAAATCCCTGACGCCTATCAGGACATCGTGCTCGGCGGCGTGATGCAAGCATCGCAGGATGCGTAGTTTTGCCGACGAGATGGACGAGGGCGACGCCGAGGCGATTCGGCAGTTCGTGATATCGCGAGCCAATTTACCTCGAGCGGCCCGGTAAGGAAAGGATCTCTCTAGCTTGACCGGGCCGCGTTCGCGTCAACCGGCTACTGCGGCATCCGACGGTTGGCGAATAGGAGCATGTTGGCACCCGAACGACCGATCTGGAGAGAGATCTGCGCGCCTGGCGGGGCCGACCGCTCATAGATCACACGATAGCGATTCGAAATCTGGTCGAAGTGCTCGCCCATACGTGTCGCGATGGTCGTCAAGGTCTGAGAGAACTCGACTGGACGGCTGATCTCCTCGTAGATGCCGCCGCCGTACTGCGTCAGGCTCGGCGCGTACGATGACGTGCACCGCGAGCACCGCTGATATCGGCCCCTGGTGAGCATCACCGTGTGAACCGTGACCCCGTTGTTGATGAGCATGTCGATGAGCTCGTTGAATTCTTCGTCGTTGTAGCTGCGGCTTCCTTCTTCGCCATCCGTCAATAACAGGACGAAGACCGGGAATGTCACATCGTCCTCAAATTGCTCTTCCCACGTCTCCTTGAGACCATCGAGCAGAATGGTATTCGACCTAGGGGTGGCGTCGATCGACACGACGCCGTCTTTGAGTTCGTCCCGGTCGGCGGTGAAATCAACGCGACGGCGGATGTTTCGCCCGATCGAGAAGAGTGAGATTTCGTGCTGCAGCGGCAACGTTTCGAGAAACGCGTTGAGTCCGCCACGCACCGCATTGATCCCGTTCATCTCCTGGATGATCGCGCCGTTGTCGGCCATCAGTGCGATTCGCATCGGCGTGTCGTCGAGCTCGGCTGAGACCACAGTCGCCGGCATACCATTCTCGGTGACGGTGAAATCCGCTGGCGTCAAATCGGCGATCGGCAGGCCGGCCGCGTCCAGAACCTCGACGTACAATTGGCCAAGTTCCTGACCGGACGCACCCGTTGGTACCAGCGCAGCAAGGACCCCAACACCCAGGACGATGACAAGACGACCAATTAACGAACAACGAAGCATGGAAACACCCTCCTCCTCCGACCATAGCGATGGTCGCGCTGAGGCCTCACGCGTCGCGCAGCATACCATCGGCGCACAGTACACCAACCGACAACAACTACAATCGATTCACTCAGGCGGACTTCCCACATCTCGTCGAGCGCTGGTTCGCGGCACTGACGACTAAACAGCTCCGCCGCGGGGCGTCTCGTACCGTGGCTGCTCTGAAGGACGCGATTCGCGAGTTTTTCGATGCCCATGATGAAGACCCGAAGCCCGTGGTCTGGACTAAGTCGGCTGATGAGATCGACGCGAGCGTCGCTCGATTCGCGGACCGCACCGCCATCGTGCATGCCCGCTGACTCATGATGCGAATCACGGTGACGGGACACTTGTATGTATGCTAAAAGCAGCAGGCCTGACGGTGCCTTCTTGGGCTCCTTGGTTCGGGTGCGGTAGAATCGCGGGTGGAGGGTCGAGATGAATTCGTGGCCATGGGTACGGAGTGTTTGGCTGGTGATCGTCAGTGTTTGGGTCGCCGCCGTCATCGCTGGTACGACAGCGGCGCAGACAAACCAGGCGCCTGCCCAGCCGGCCTCGGAGCAAGCAGCACCCAGTGACCCGAACGCTGCCGGCCAGGTCTTCCGCTCAGGTGTCACCCTAGTCCGGACAGATGTCATCGTCCGTGACGCGAACGGTATGTTCATCGCCGACCTCACACCGGACGACTTCATCGTCGAGGAAGATGGGGTCCCGCTAGACGTGGCCTCGCTCGTACTGGTGAATGGTGGACGGGTATACAACCAGCTCACCCTCCCGCCCCCCCCGGCCCGAGAGGGGATCATCCTCCCAACAGCGCGGAGCGTGGGCCCAGTGGCGGCCGGCCGGATCATCATCCTATTCGTCGACGAACTTCACTTCCGGGCGGCCCAGACGCCCGAGGTCCGTCGTCTCATCAAGACGATTGGGGACGTGTTAATTCACGAGGGCGATCTGTTCGGGGTCGTTGGGAATGGCACGTCCGGTGTGGCGATCGACCTGACCTACGATCGTACGCGTCTGGCCGATGCCGCGAGCGACATCCTGGGCGTCGGATTCTCCCCCCGCGAGCTCGTCATCGATGTCCAGGTAGGAATGACGGGACCGGAGGAGGTACGCTGGCGCTCTCACCAAGCGTTCAAGGCGGTCTACGATGTTCTCGAGAATCTCGAATCCGTCACGGACCGTCGGAAGGTGCTTGTCTACATCAGCACCGGGTATGACCTGAACCCCCTTGCGATGGAGCGCCTGGCCCGTTCGCAGGTTGGGCCACGCTTCCAGCAGGACCTCGTCCCCAGGGGGGACTCCATAGTTGCGTCCGGTATCACCGACCAAGTACAAAACCCGATCGCGAGAGTGCAGGCGCAGGGCGCGGTGTTTGCCGACGGAGAGCTTATCGAGGAGCTCGCCGCGTTGACGCGGGCCGCCAATCGTGCCAACACCACGTTCTACCCCGTGGACCCGCGCGGGCTGGTGGCGGCCCCCGATATCGACTTCAACGTGCCGCAAGAGGAATGGGCCGAGTATCAGCGCACGACGCGTAACAGCCTCCGGACGCTGGCCGACCTGACCGGCGGGTTGGCGATCGTCAACACCAACAACTTCGAGGGCTTACTCAAGCGGATCGATGCGGAAAGCAGCGACTACTACGTGTTAGGGTTCTACGCTGGCAATGAGAACGTGACCGCACGAGCCCGCCAACTCCGCTTGACCGTCAACCGCGACGACGCGACGGTGCAAGCGCGCACGGCCTATGAGTTTGGCGACATCGTGAGCGCAGGCAACGAACCGTAACGCGCGTGCCGTCGTGTTTTCGAGGTGCGTCGCTCGAAAGAGACCGCACTAGACCCGTCCCAACGGGCCGGCCCCTCCGGTTCACTAAATTTATTGGCTGAACGATTCCGACGCTTGCAGGCGCAGCGAACACTGCGCACAGTCGTCGAATTCTCCACAACAGGCGGTCAACGATTGATTGCTGGGACACCCGTGAACGAGATAGGTGAGACATTCCATCGGACCGTCGCCCTTGGGCAAGCGCCAGTGGAGGGCTCGCGTGATGAGTTTGTCCTGTATTCGGACACTATGGAAAAACGGTGCGATGACCCTGTTCTTCGCTTGCTGCGCATACCGGAATGTCTGTGACAGCCACTGACGGATGTGCTTGGGTGCCTTGCCAAACGCAGGCTGGCCCAAGAGGTCCTCACGGTTGCTTGACTCGGCGAGGGCCTCGGGAAGGTTGACATTGATCTCGACGACCCTGAGGTCTTTGTTGAAGTCGATGGGCTGCCCGGCTTTTGGAGCACTCAACCATGTGGCGCAGACTAATTCCCCACCTGCCTTGACGATGTCTTGTGGCGCGGACAGCTTCATCATCAGCGTCGGTCCGCTTGGATACAGCACAGCTTGCGTGTCGTCCTGCTGCTCCAGGAAGGCAGTGATCGCCGTCCAGTTCTCTAGGTCAATTCCAAGTGCGTTTAACAGGCGAAGCATTTGGTTTGGCGCGACCGGTTCGTTGGCTTCGAAGCGCGTGACGGCATCAGTTGACGTTCCGGCACGACTGGCCAACTGTTGTTCGGTCCACCCGTAGCTGTCTGTTCGAAGCTTGTAAAACACATGGCCCGCCGTCCATTGGCTGTGGGCCAAGCGAGTGCGGGGGCGTTGATTGCTCGGAGGGACAAGCGTTAAGTGACGAGGCATCCAATCGCTACGGTTTCCTAAGTGTTGGCGCTCTACAGCTTCTTAGAACAAGGTCGGCCGGAATGTCTCCCATTAAATGGCGTGCGTCCAGACCAAAGGCCGCGCCGATGGCCTCGAGCTCATCAATGTGAATGGACCCCTGTTCCTCGACCGCGATGACCGTGGCAGTGGGAAGCTTAGCTTGTTTCGCGAGGGTCGTCCGAGTGAGTTTTCGAGCCCTCCGATGTTTCGCCACGACGTCTCCGACGTGCCATTGCACCGTGACCACATGTTTGCCTTTGTTGGCGGCCGGGGTCTCGGTGCCGGCGAGCAAAACGTCGATGGAGCAGCCCAACACGTTGGAAATCTTCGTCAGCGTTGACTGTTCCAGCCCCGCGTAGCGGTCGTTTTCCCAATCGCTTACTTGGGGCTGACTCACTTCGAGCAGCTGTGCGAATTGTGCCTGTGTCTTGATGCCCGCCGCATGGCGGAGCACGCGAATGTTCTTGCCTATGGTTGCTGAGCTATCGTTCACGCTCTGTGAGCTTTCTAATGATGTGGGGAGCCCTCTGTCCCTGTTAAATGCTTAACACGAATGAATGAATGTTCATTCATTCCAGTAACCCGTTGGGAATTGTCGCAGGTGCCAGCGCCAGTAGCCAGTAGATGAGGGGTCCCCAAAGTTAACGTGTACGCGCGATAGTTTGAAAATTTATCACGATAATTTCTGGCATGCGCATACCAGGCAGCGCAATGGCGTCCGTGGCTGTTTGGGGTCCTGACGGGGATAAGCATCATCCCAATGTCACGACAGGAAACCGTGGAAAATATCTTTTATTTCCATACTTTGGTCGAATTGAAATAAAACGGGCGGCATTTAATGTTTTGACATTCACTAAGTCATATCGGTATGCTTTCCGCACCTTACTTATAGATGACTGCAATGGCAGGTCTGTTTTTAATCGGGCGTTCAGTAGTTGCGTTACCAGCTGAGTAGTGTTACTGGGTCTGCGCTCAGCGCGGACACCACGTCGGGGGAGGCATATGACTCGCGTTAACTTAGGGAACAGCCGTACGACTTGTGCGGTCTTGGCTGCGGCCGTGCTCGTGCTTGGTGGGATGGCCCACGCTCAAACCACCACCGGCAGCATCAGCGGGACGGTCGTGGACGATACGAACCTCGCCTTGCCGGGTGTGACGGCGACTCTCCTCGAAGAGAATACGGGGGCTGTCCGAATCATAGCGACGAACGCGGTCGGGGCATTCACCTTTAACGCGGTCCTCCCAGGCGTCTACACCGTGCGTGTCGAGCTACAGGGCTTTGGCACCTACGAACAGATCAATACGAACCTCACCATCAACCAGCAGCTATCGCTCGGCCAATTGCAGCTGGCGCTTGCGCAGATCGCAGAGACGGTGCAGGTCATCGCCACCGAACAGCGCGTCGTCGAAACGATCACCTCCGATCGATCGGCACTGATCACCGAAGAGCAGATCGAGACGATCACGGTGCGGGGGCGCGATGTCACATCGATGCTCCGCGTGCTGCCCGGTGTGAGCTATGAGAAGGACACCGAGGCGACCGGCGAGATCGTCATTGGCTCCTGGTTGCCGGAGGTTAGCGGGGCCCGCGCCCAATGGAGCACCGTCACGATCGACGGGGTGCCGTCGAACGACATCGGTCTCCCGAGCGTCTCGACCCATTCGATGAGCGCTGACGCGATTGGTGAAGTCAACGTGCAGCTGAACAACTTCACGGCAGACAGCGGCCGGAACGGCGGTGCGAATATCAACATCATCACCAAGTCCGGCTCGAACGATTTCTCGGGCGGCGCGTATGCCTACGGTCGCCACGAGCGGTTCAGGAAGCAGAATTACTTCGACGAGAAAAATGGGATTGACAAGCCGCTGTACCGCTACGCGACTTATGGCGGCAACATCGGCGGACGGTTCGTCCGGGACAAGGCGTTCTTCTTCTACAACTACGAGAAATGGGATGTCGAAACTCCCCTGAGCGCACGGCAGAACACCCTACCGACCGCGCTTGAGCGGGCGGGAGACTTTTCCCAGAGCTTCGATACAGGCGGCAACTTGTTGGTGATTACCGATCCTCTGACCGGGTCACCGTTTCCTGGCAACCAGATTCCGAGCGGCCGGATTAACTCGAACGGCTTCGCGCTGCTGGACCACTTTCCCATGCCCAACTTCCCAGCCAACTCCGGGGGAAATTACAACTATCAGTTCGGGAGGACCCAGAACGCGCCGCGGCTCAACAATGTTGCGCGCGTCGACTTGCGGCCTACCCAAAATGATTCGGTCTACTCGCGGTTCTCGGTTTGGCACCAACCCAGTACCAGTATTCAAGGAGGGGTGGGCGTTGACCACTCGTTCACCTACGATGACTACGCGTTTTCCGAGAACTACACCCGTGTCATCGGCAACAACGCGGTCAATGAGTTCTCGTTCGGTTACCGCCACTCGCGGGAATGGAATCCGTGGGCGGACTCCTTTGACATCACCAACATACAGCGCGACACCGCCGGCTACACGCTCGGTCAGTTCAACTCCGCGATCAACCCGTTCAATCTGATTCCGGAGATGAGCTTCGGCGGCATGATCCCGAACGCCGCTGGGCTGGGTTACGACTCGCGCTTCATCAACTTCGGCAACGACGACATCTTTACCGTGAACAACGCGTTGTCGGTGACGGCCGGAAGGCACAACATCAAAACGGGGTTCTATTACGAAAATCTGACAAACATCGAGGGCAGGGGCGCCAGTTCGTTTGCCGGGACCTTCGACTTCGCCCGCGACGTCTTCAACCCGGGGGGAACGGGTCACCCGTACGCCAATGCGCTCACCGGCAACTTCAGGTCGTACAGTGAGAACTCGGCGAGGCTGGGCCAGAGAGCCAGCCACCAGATCTTCAATGCCTTCATACAGGACAAGTGGCAGCCGACGGCCAAGCTCACCTTTGACCTAGGCATGCGCTTTTCGACCTACACGTATTACAACCAGGAAGCTGGCAGGCTAGGCGATGGGTCGATGTCGGGTGGTGAATCGGCATCCTTTGTGCAGTCACGCTGGGACCCGGCAATGGCGCCGCAACTGTACGCACCAGTCATGTCGAACGGCCAGCGTATGTCCCGCAACCCGGTGAACGGTGAAATCGGACCCGCGCTGTTGATCGGCGCCATGGTCGAGGGCAGTGGTAATTTCGCCAACGGCATGGTGCACGACGTCGATCCGAACTATCCGGAAAACTTCATGGATCCAGTCGGGCTGTTGCTCGAACCGAGAATCGGACTTGCCTATGATGTTGCCGGCGATGGGCGGACGGCGCTCCGCGTGAACTTCGGCATCTTCCACAATGCCACGCAGGCTGGGGCATTGAGCTGGCGGCAGGCGCTGAATCCCCCGCACGTGTACACCCCGACCATTTACTACGGCAATATGTCGACCCTTCTAGCGACGCAGGGTGTGACGTTCCCGAGCAACCCGGTGTACACGGTCGTGCGAGAAAACAGGCCGCCGGAGATGACCAACTTCCAGGTCGGAATCCAGCACGAGCTGGGATTTGGGACGGTCATCGACGCAGCCTTTGTCGCAACACGGGGGAAGAATCTTCCGCAGATGCGGAACATCAACACCATCCCGCAAGGCGCTCGGTTCCTGGCCGCGAACGAAGACCCGACGCGTCCCGGAAACGCGCTCCCCGACAACTTCTTCCGTCCGTTCACGGGTTACGGCAACATCATGCAGGTCATCAACAACGGACCCTCGGAGTACAACGCGCTGCAGGTTGCGGTCAATCGCCGGTATACCGGTGGCCTGGAGTTTACGGTTGCGTACACCTATTCCGTGGCCAAGGATTACACGTCGGCTGATATTCTCTACGGGAACAGGTCGTTTATTCCGTACTACCAGGACCCCGCGACTTACGCCTACGGTCTCGCCGACTTCGATCGGCCCCACAACTTGGTGCTTAGCTACAACTGGGATATCCCAGAGCCGGCGAGTGGAGTAGCTGCCGCCATCTTCGGTGGCTGGAATCTGTCTGGTATCACGACGTTCGCGAGCGGCACGCCTGCGGGTGTCGGCTTCTCCACGACCGACGGCATGGATATCCTCGGCGGTGGGGACCAGATGCGTCGCATGCTACGCGTTGATGGGCTCGGTAGTGTGAACATGACGGATCGGCCCGTTGTCACCGGTAGTCCGAACTCCGGCCCGCGGACCATCGACCAGTGGTTCAATACCTCCTCGTTCGGTCGTCCGGCGCAAGGTCAGGTCGGAAACGCGAGAAAAGATGACGTTCGTATGCCTGGCGTCAGCGACACCGGCATCCGGCTCTCGAAACAGATGCCAGTCGGCGCCGGCGGGCAGTCCTTGGAACTCGGGATGGAGGTTTACAACCTGTTCAGTGAAGTCTCGTATCTCGAAGTGGACACGACCGCTCAGTTCGATGCGGCCGGAAATCAGGTTGACGATCGATTCGGTGCGGTGATCGCGTCCCGGACGCCGTTCACCATGCTGTTCAATATGCGCTACCGCTTCTAGGCGCGACTCGTGATGCAGGGCGAGGTTCAACCCCGCCCTGCATTACACTTTCGCCAGTTGAATGTTCCAAGCAGAGGAATGAGTTCCGACCGGAGGTCGGCCGTGTTGCTCATGGGCCGCCTCAAGGGCCTCTGCAATCTGCTTCGCAATCGTCAGGGCTTCATCGACCGGGATTGGACCTTCAGCGATGCGGTCCGCGAGGGTCGGTCCCTCGATCAACTCGAGGACGAGCGCCTGCGCATCCCGGCCGTAGATGTCGCCGATGTTGGGATGATTCAGCGACGCGAGGACTTTCGCTTCGCGTTGAACCGTGCCGGCACGATAAGTTTCAGGGGGTTCCTTTGAAAAGAACGATCACAGACATTTCAACCGTGACGGGCGTGGCTGCCCTGACCGTCGTTGCCCTAATTGCGGGCTGCAGTACCGAACCTACCGACGTGCCATCGGCAGACACAACGCCGCCGCTCACGCCGACCGTGGCACTAGTGGATGACGAGCGCATCAGGAACGCGGCAGTCAATGAACCGGGGAGCTGGTTGGCCTACGGCCAAACTTTTGAGGAACAGCGTTTCTCCGGACTCACCCAGATCAATCGGGAAACCGTGACCGACCTGGGGCTCGCCTGGTCGAAACCGTTGGGCGAACGGCATCGCGTAGAGACCACTCCCCTGGTCATCGATGGCGTTATGTATATCTCGGACCCATGGAACGTGACCTACGCACTCGACGCTGTAACGGGTGAGGAAATCTGGGTCTTCGATCCCGAGACGGATAAGGAAATGGTGCGTTATGCCTGTTGTGGTGGTCCCATGACTCGGGGCGTCGCCGTATACCAAGGTCGCGTCTACATCGCCACCTTTGATGGTCGCATGGTTGCGGTTGACGCGGCTACGGGGCAGAAGGTCTGGGACGTCAGCACTCAACATCCCTCTTCCGTCAGCCCGTTCACCGTTACCGGCGCCCCCCGGGCTGGCGGCGGCAAAGTGTATATCGGTCAGAGCAGTTCCGAGTTCGGCGTGCGGGGATACGTCAGCGCGTACGACGCCGAGACCGGAGACCTCGCGTGGCGTTTTTATCTTGTTCCCGGAGACCCATCCCAACCGTTCGAGCATCCAGAGCTCGAGATGGCAGCTGAAACCTGGGATGGCGAATGGTGGACACTCGGCGCTGGCGGCACGGTGTGGAGTTCCATCGTCTACGACCCAGACCTGCACACGGTCTATCTCGGCGTTGGTAACGGAGCACCCTGGCCGCGGGATATTCGTTCTCCTGGCCGGGGTGACAACCTATTCCTGACAGCAGTCGTCGCCGTGGATCCGGATACCGGACGGATGAAGTGGTATTACCAGCAAGTGCCCGGCGACAACTGGGACTACAGCGCAGCCATGCAAATGACATTGGCCGATATGGAAGTAGACGGGACGATGCGCAAGGTGCTGCTACAAGCACCGAAGAACGGATTTTTCTACGTGCTTGGTCGCGAAGATGGCGAGCTCTTGCGAGCCCACCCCTACGGTAGGATCACTTGGGCCACACACGTGGATATGGAAACGGGTCGACCGGTGGAAAATACGGACGTCTACTATGAAGAGAACCCCCAATGGATTTTCCCTGGAGCGGGCGGCACGCACAATTGGCAACCAATGTCGTTCGATGCCGACCAAGGTGTCATGTACATCCCCACACACGACACGGCGTCCTTCTTTGGCTTACCCGAAGAATTTGCTAAGACCGGCATATTCAAAATGCGTGAAGTCGGCATGACGACTGGCTTGCCAATTGGTGCCTACCGAGACCAATTGGTTGCCGCAGCCGCACCGGAACCGGAATCCAGGGCCTACTTGAAGAAGTTTGATCCGCTATCCGGCGAAACACTGTGGGCCATAGAGAACGAGGGCAACCGCCCCAGCGGCGTGCTAGCCACTGCGGGTGGTCTTATCTTCCAGAGTGACGGCCAGGCAGGTTACATTTCCGCCTACAACACTGACAACGGTGAGACCCTCTGGCGGACCGAGGTCCCCGGCGCCAGATTCGGCCCAGGGCCGATAAGCTACGAGATCGACGGCACGCAGTACATCGCAATCACTAGCGGGGTCGATTTGGACTACGAAGGCGAAGGTAAGCTTTTCGTATTTAAACTCGGTGGTGATATGGCGATGCCGCTAGCACCCGCCCTTCTGGACATGACTATTCCCGAGCCGCCTCCATTAACCGGATCAGCTAACGACCTAGCACGCGGTGACCAGCTCTATCATGCGGTCTGCGCGAACTGCCATGGCCCCCTCGGCCAAGAACTCCAATCTGGCACCAGGGTGGCAGACCTGCGCAGAATGTCGCCGGAAACCCATGAGAACTATCAGACCATCGTGCTTGGCGGCAGCCTTGAAGATCTCGGTATGCGCAGCTTCGCCAACGAGCTGAACGAGGAAGAGGTAGAGGCGATTCGACAGTTCGTAATCTCGAGGGCCAATTTGGCTCGAGAGGAAGAAGCCCAGTAAAGGTCTCGAGAACGTGACTTGACCTTCACCTGTCGCAGAGCGCGCCGCATCCCGATCCACGAGCATGACCAGCGACGTACGCGAGCACAGGGTGCCAGCCTGGTATCGTCAGTGCACTTGTGGGGACACCGTGTCGCCGCCAAAGTGAGAAGAGGCGACGTGACAGGTCAGAACTGTAGCGAACATTCGGTATGAGTCGGCTCAACGATACCAATCTGGTTGTTCGCGCCCTCATCATATTGGGCGTCGTGGCGTTTGGGTTCTATCTAACGGCGGAGCGCGGGCTGCTGTCGCTCGCCCTTGACTCAGACCGTAGCTATATTTCTTACGTCATCCTTGGGCTCTACATTCTCGCGAGTGCACACTGGTTGTGGCTATCGCATGCGCTGACGGAAGAGCGAAAGCGCTTCGCTACATTAGAAACCGAACTCAACGCCGACGAGACGGACCTCAGGCATCTGCAACAGGGCCTCATCGGTCAATTCCTCAGAAACTGGCACGCAAAAGGGGCAACGGGGAATACAAGGGCACTCCTCACAGCGTTCGAAGATGAATTGCTGAACCGACATGCGTTAGGCCATTTCGCGAGCGATGTGTTGCTAAAGCTTGGTCTCCTCGGCACCATCGTTGGCTTCATCCTGATGCTCATTCCAGTGGGTGAGATCGAAGAGTTCGACCCGAGCGTCCTGCAACAGCTCTTATCGGCAATGAGCGGTGGCATGGCCGTGGCCCTGTACACGACCCTCGCGGGACTCGTCACCAGTACACTCCTGAAACTCCAATATCACATTCTTGATGCATCGGCAGCAGACCTGGCCACCCGCCTGGCCGTTCTGGGCGATGTACATCTCACCCGCGATGCGACATAACCCGCATAGTCGGACCGAGACACAAGACGCGTTTACGGACCTGCTGTTTAATGCTCTGCTCGGCTTCGCGTTCATGTTCGTTGCGGCGTTCACACTGATGGCAGACCCGACCGAAGGCGGCAACATCCAATCGAATGCTGAGATTCTCATTACCGTGCAGTGGGAAGACGGCCACCCCGACGATGTCGATACGTTAGTCGAGGGTCCACAGGGCAACCTCATCTGGTATCACAATCGCGACACAGGCTTGATGCACCTCGACCGTGACGACCGGGGCCTGTTTCAAGACCGGGTTGTAGTCGACGGTGTCGCAATTACCAACCCCATTAATCAAGAGACGGTCACGGTGCGCGCTTTGAAACCCGGCGAGTATGTCGTCAACGTACTGCATTACCAGTCAAACTATTCAGACCCGCTGCCGGTGACCATCAAAGTGGAGAAGCTCAACCCTGAAGTGCAGCTCGTGTACTACGGTAAGCGTGAGCTAACAGGTGTCGGCGACGAACAAACCGCCGTGCGGTTTACTATCGGTGCGGACGGCCGGGTGGCTGGCACTAACGAACTGACGAAAAACTTACTCACGAAGGCGCTTGGTAAGAGATGATCAGCGTCGCCGTAGCGCTGACCGTAGCCTATGTCGCCGTGGCCGCGTTGTTGCTCAATCTCAACATGGCAACACGCTGGAACGTCTTTGTCAAAATCGGGACCGTCGTTCTCGTGACGGGTCTTTACGCAACTGCCTGGCAAGGGCACAAAGAACTACTTGGTTGGGCGACCGGAGAGCCGCTGCCGGACGATTTCCGTGTTCATTGGGTAACGGTCGACGAACCGGACAAAGCTACCGGAGCCGCGGGCACGATCTACGTCTGGGTCCGTGAACTTGACTCCACCGGTCTACCACATGGTCAGCCACGCGCGTATCGTCTGACATGGGACGAAGCCACCGCCAAAGCAGCCGAGGAAGCGCTTGAGCAGCTCAAGGGCGGCGAACTATTAGATGGTCGGCTACGTCATGACATTGCCGACCCGCGTGTGGAACCGCCACCAGTCGAGGACGCCAACTACAATGGTGGACCCCTCTCCTCGACTACGAGTGGCGACCGGCCTCAGTTCGAGTTCAGCCGCGTGCCGCCGCCCGCACTGCCGCCGAAACCGTTACCGGGCGGCTAGGCTAACCACCGCACAAGCACACATCGCTTAACGATCTTTTGTCAGCAGTGGAAGTAGGAGGGCCATCTTGGCCGCCCGCGACCCCCATCGAGCCCACCGTGATGAGCCTCGGTAGTACCGATATACATCGAGGACACCCGGTGCGAGAACGGCCGCACAAACTCACCGTTCATTCACACCGATTCCACGCGCTATCCCTCGCGTATCTTGTTCAGGCGGACCAAGCTGTCCGAGTCCAGCTGCGCCGTACAAATCGGGGAACGCATCGGGAGCGTCAAGACGGCGTGGCGCAACACCTGTCGTCGGGCGGATATCAGCGACTTGCACTTTCATGATCTGCGACGGGAGTTCGCGTGTCGGTTGCTGGAGTCGAAAGCTGACCTTCACGACGTGCGGGAGTTCCTTGGTCACGCGAACGTCACCACGACATCGCGCTACTTGCGGAGTACACCCGTGCGACTGGTCGCAGCGTTGGAACGGATGACAGCATCCGCGCAGCCATCGGATGAGGCGACTGACGAACCCGCACGCACGACGACCATCGTTGCGGCCGTAGCCTCACCGACGGCTAGCGCGGCGAAGAGGGGGCTAGAGCACCGGTCAGGCGAACGACGCCGTCGGCTAGGTCGAAGCCGACGCGGTAGTCATGCAGGAATTTGTGGCCAATGATGCCGCCGATGTGGAATCCAAGCAAGGCACTGGGCCGATGCAGGTTGAGCACGACGACAGGGAAGTTGTCGTACTGCACGCGGTCGAAAGCGAGGTTGACCCCCGGCAGCAGGAATGCATCAGGGTCCCACCCGGACGTGCCGTAGACGCGCAACGGGATGTGTCGTACCGGCACAATCCCCAAGCTGACGGCGGTGCTGAAGCCAATCGAGATAACCTCGCCGCCAGTGTCGACGATGAAACTCTTGGGGTGCTCGCCATTGATGACCCCACGCACCATCGGCAGGCGATGGAAGTGCATCGGCATCTCGATATCCGTCACTTCAGCGGGCAGATTGCGCGCCACGATCATGTGATGGGTCTTGTAGTCGATGATCGTGGAGAGCCCGAGCGCCAACGGTGACAAGCTGTTCTCGTTATGACCATCGGGAAAATCACTGCGCGTCGGGTTATTGATAATTACCGGCACGTTCGAGACGTGAAGCGTCCCAATCTCGAGTGTGTCAATGCGGCCCAATTCCAGAGCGCGAAACCCGCGCCCGACACCGGCGCTCAGCATGTTGGCAATTGGCCGCACGCCGACTCGATGGGCCGAACTCCTCGACAACACCATCTGCTCGGCACCCGTGTCGACCACAAGATCCATCGGGTCGTTTCCGTTCACGCGTGCACGTACGACGACTTTGTTGTTCTGTATCCGGAACGGAATCGTGTGGATGTCATCAAGCTGCTCTGGCGATATCTGAACCGGCATGCGATCGCCGAACGAGCGGAGGAACCGCACCTCTGACCGCGTCACGTTGCTTTCGGCGCGTCTGTTCGTCAATATTCGCCGACCACGACGATAAATGGTTCTTCGGGGGGGGCGCGGAAGTCGGCTGAGGTAACCCTCGAGCGCGTCGATTGCATCGTCGTACTTTTGCAATCGCCGGTACACGGCTCCAAGCGTGAGGTAATATTCAGCCCGGTCGTCTCCGGCAATCGCGGCCTGAAGTTGGACCACGCCATCCTCGAGCCGGCCGCGGGCCGCCAAGCTACGGCCGATGCCGTGCCGAGCCAGTGTGTTGCCGGGATCGACGGCGAGCACCTCGTTGTACATGCGCTCCGCTTCTGGGAACAGGCCAAATGCCCAGAGTGCCTCCGCGTACAACGCGCGGTCGTCTGGATCTGTGGTGCCGAGGCCGGAGAGGAACGTGGCTTCCTCGTAGGCACGCGGGAATTCGGCGACTTGGAGGAGGGTGCGGAGTAGGCCACGAGAGGCCCGCGCGAGCTGGTCCGGTTCCGTCGTCTCTTTCGCCGCGTCGTATTCCTCGAGAGCATCCCAGTAGCGTTTGCCTTCGAACAGCTGGTCGGCGCGCTGGAGGCGGTCGTCGGTAGGGTTGGGCGCTTGCCCAGATTCGGCGTCGATGATAATCGGCGCGGCCGCGGTTGCCGCCATTATCAACAGTATGCTGCTTACACCAATCCCACCGACACGCATAGGATAGCTCCTGTAGAACCAGGCCACACGCAACTTGGTCGAATGCCGACCCGTCGAATGTTGAGCGCCCAATAAACTATGTCCTATCGTCGCAGGCGGTGCAAAATCCGTGGGTCGTGCACCGCGACCTTACACTATGGGCTATCTCGAAATTCACGGTGAGTCCCAGGGTACGGTCCCTTCGAGCGGATTGTAGCATCCGTCGGGGAAATGATCCGGCGAAGGCAAGGAGGACGCTCGAACGACCTGGTAACCGTGGCCTGATGAGGAGCTAGCCATTGGCGCTGTTCTTCGTAATAGAATCGACAAGCCATTTAAATTCTACAGACATACTAAACGTTGAATCTGACCGACACTAGGGTCTTAGCAGATCGCGTATGTATGCGTCCAAGAGATGGAGGACAGTCATGAAACTTACCGGTCGTTTGCTACCTCTGACGTTCTTGCTCCTAGTCGTTGCTCTTCCGGCTCACGCACAGATGGCACGTGTCGAGGGGATCGTAAGAGGGTTTGACGGAGAACCCTTGCAAGGTGCGGTACTCGCGTTTACTCAGCAGGGCGTTGACCTGGAGCTTACTGCGGAGACCGACGCAAACGGTTCGTACGAGATGAATGTACGAACCGGCACATATCGGATTACATTGCGGGTCGATGGCCGAGCGCTGACCATTCTCGATGGCATAGAAGTGACGCCACGTAACGCGTACCAAGCAGACTTCGACCTGGCGAATAGCGATGCAGCACGGGAAGTTCTTGACGCCGCCGCTAGTGCGGAAGCAATCAACGCAGCTCTCGATTTGGGACGTAATGCGTTGGATGCTGGGAACTACGACGAAGCGATTGAACATTTAACGCTTGCGGCACAAAGTGACGACAGTCAATACATCGTCCTTGGCAACCTGGCTGAAGCACTCGTAGGAGCGGAACGGTACGACGAAGCGGCCGAGAACTACCAGAGGGCCATCCTCGCGATGGCGTTGACGACGGAGCCCACCGAAGCCGCGAGTTATCACAACAATCTAGCCGTTTCCCTGGGAAATGCTGGTCGGATTGACGAAGCAATCGAGGCGCTCGAGACAAGCGCCCAACTGGACCCGGCGGGCGCCGGCTCAGCTTACTCCAATCTAGGAGCGGTTCTGTTCAACCGACGACGGAGTGCCGCAGCGAGCGAAGCCTACAACCGGTCGATCGAGTTCGATCCCACGAACGCCGAGACCTACTATCAACTAGGCATTTCGTACTTTGGCAGTAACGAAACGATCCCCGACTCCATTCCGGTCTTGGAAAAGTACCTCGAGCTGGCGCCAGATGGTCCCAACGCCGATGCCGCCCGGCAATTGATCGCCGCCGCCGAAGCCAGCCGATAGAAGCGCCTCACACCTTCACGCCGCTCGAAGTCCTCCCAGCCATGTGTGGAGAACGCGCTCGCGAGTCGCGAGGCCGCTACATCAGGTGCCAGCGAGGAAAACCAAGACCCATGACCTCCGCGTCGACCCGCGTCGCGGGTTAGTCGTTTCGCTCGTGCGTTGGGAAGAGGACGGTAACGAACGCATGGTCGCTTACCAAGCGTCGATCTCAGACTGCGGTCGTCAAACACCGAAATAATCAGTTCCGCCGAGCGTCGGTGTCGGTCCGGTCCTCTAAAACCGCACGCGTAATCCGAAGGTCGGGATAAGGGGGAACCCCTGTGCGGGCAGTTCTGAGAGCCGTGGCCTTCCAGCCTCGGGGTCGTGGTCGAGGCGGGGTTGCAGCACCACCGCGTTGTTCCGGTCCAGTAGGTTGATCACTTCGATGTAGAGCGACCAGGGCCTAGTTGCGCCACCGCGGTGGTAGCTGGCTCGGAGGTCGACCCGGGCATAATGCGGCAGGCGGGCGGTGTTGAGATTTTCCGCGCCCCCGTAGTCCACGCTGTAGATGAGGTTGCCGGCAGGATCGGTTGCCGGCACGAGCCGGTCACGTCTGTCTGTGACGGCTGCGACGCGGAGCCCGATCGGGGCGGTGTGGGGAAAGCCGCTGGCGAGGCGCAGAGTAGCCGCAAGGTCCCAACGGCTGGTGAGTTGATACCGGCCGACGGCGTTGAACGCGTGTCGACGGTCGTACTCGAATGCATAGCGTCGCCCGTAGCTCTCCCGGGTGGCACGACCCCAGGCGTAAGAAATCCAGCCGGTCAGGGGCGCCGCGGCGTTCGCGTGGTGCACGAACACATCCAGCCCGTAAGCGGTGCCAGCAGCATCATTGGTGGGGTCGCTCACGATGATCGGGGTGGACGGGACACTGTGTTGTAGCGACGCAGGAAAGTCATACTGCGCGACCCGTGCAAGACGTTCCGCTTCGGTCTCGAGACGACCAACGAGCAGGTCGGCGAATTGCTTGTAGTAGCCCTCGACTCTCGCCGTCAGGTCGCTGCCAAGCTGCTGTTCGATACCGAGCACGACATGGGTTGCCTTCTCGTGGAGTAACCCAAGTTCGCGTGCGGCAGAGAGGTCGAGGAAGTAGTCCGACTGGGTCAATTTCTCGTAACCCGGGCTCTGGGTGTACAGCCCGACCGCGGCACGCAGGCGAGCGCCGCGACCCAGTATGTAGCTCGCCGCAACGCGGGGCGAGATGGTGGCGTCGCCGTTCACGGTACTCCAGTCCAAACGCAGCCCAGGTTCAAAGGACACGCGGGGTGACGGCGTGAAGGTATCCTGCAGCCAAAGCCCACCCCGCGTGCCCCTCAGCCGCGAGTCGAGTTCATCTGGTAACCCAGCGCCGCCCCGCACGCTTGATCCGTTTGCCACGCTCTCGTTTCGGTCACCGGTGATCGAGAATCCCACGCTCGTCGCTAAGCGGTGCAACTCGAGTCCCGTGCTGAGCAGATGCCGTGGCGACAGCTGAAGGCCTACCTCCTGTCGCAGCGAGAGGTCTCGCACGCTGATCGACCGGTCGAACAGAATGGTGGTGCGGCCGAATGCGAGGTTGTCGTCAACAGCATTGGAACGCCTCGCATCGGCGCGAATGAGACCATCGAAATTGAGGGTCTCGCGGTTGCGGTACCAGGATACCGTGGTCGTCGTCGTGGCCTGAGAGCCCAGCGCGGCTTCGAAGCGTGCAGACGCCAGCCCGTTCAAAATGTCGGACCCGAACGCAGCGCGTTCACCGGGCCGATCGATGTCGATATTGAGGTCGGCGTTTTCAATACTCCGGAGGCCCATCAGGGTGAACCGGCGTCCCGGACCGACGTCCCATCCAACTTGCGCCTGCAAGTCGGCGAATGACGGAAAATTCTGGTCCTGCAGACGGCCGGCCACGAGGTCGTAATAGGTACGGCGCGCACTGAGCAGCCAGGTACCGTCCTTCCCCAGAGGCACACCCCCTTCCAGGACCACGTTGGCATCGGTCACGCTGGCCGCGGTCGATCCTTGGAACTCGGGACGACCCGGACGGTTGTCTACGATCAGAAGCGAAGACAACCGGTCCCCATACGCCGCTCCGAACCCCCCCCGCGGTGAGCTGGAAGTTCTCGACCGTTTCGGGGTTAAAGGCACTGGCGATGCCAAAGAGACGATACGGATTGTGCACCTCAACGCCATCCATCACGGTCAGGTTCTGGTCGGGCGTGCCGCCTCGCACTGCCAGACGGCTGCTGAAATCACCCGTCGAGGCCACACCGGCCAGCGTGTCGAGCGTGCGGAAAATGTTGTCGATGCTCCCCGGCACTTGGAACACCTCGTCGGGTGTCACCGGTGTGGACGATACCCCTTCGGATTCACTGATCTCCGACACGACTTCGACCGTCTCGGCGAACCCACTCGGAAAGAGTCGGACCTCGATGTCGGTTCCTGGAAGCGGTACCACCGTCTCCAGATAGCCCACCGCGTCGAATCGCAACTCAGACACCCCTGGCTCCACCTGGATCGAGAAGCGGCCGTTCGGGCCGGTCATGGTCGTGCGCTTCCCGCTAGCGACATGGGCATCGGCGACCGGAGTGTTGGTGACGCCGTCGAGCACCACGCCGGTCACCGTGGTCGGCGGTTGGGCCACGACTGTCGCCGACGGACATACGAGCAGGAACCAGATCAGGATGGGGCTTGGGACACTAGGGAACTCACGCACGTCGATTCTCGAATTTCGCCTCGCTCATACTGCTTGTCCTTTCCAGCTTCGTTCGTCCGAACCACTGCGTTTCCAAGGCCACTGGCACGACGGACGCTCGACAGTTTCATCGACGTTCGTGCTCATGATGTGTGGCCCTGTTTCGCGGGAACACCGCAAGCCTAGCGCGGGGCGGCGCACCATGAAGAGGCATAGCGTAGCGCACCGCGGCGGCCGGTTCAACGGGGGCGTTCACGGTTCCGGGGCGTGACGCAGCGGTCATGCCGAGTCGTGACTCTGGCCGACGGCTCTCGCCCTGATCAGCCGTGGAAACAATGAGTCTGCAGGTAGAATCGAAAGACTACTGTCTCCAGCAGTGTCCTTCATCCGAAAGAAACACGTATAACAGCACCCGCGACGAACTAATGGCCTGTATCTCCAATAGGTAGTTCTCGGCCGCTAGTGTTTCATTACAATGTGACATTTTTTCGACAAAGCATTGGCCATCACAGAAGTTGTCCCACATCCGCGTGGATTATGATCTCGTTTCCGCAGTGACTATGTGATTATTTTTCCTTGCTGGCACCAAAGGATGCGGGCGTACCAGCCAACAGTTCAAGACAGGACTTCACACCATGTCATCGGCAGACCTATCGATCGGAGGTGAAGAAGTATGGCGGACGGGCATAGCCATCCACCCGCTACGGTGACCATACCTAGGCCATGCTTGCATCCTTGTTGAGATTGGCGGTGCACGGATCCTGATGGACCCGTGGCTCGTTGGTCCATCGAACGGTAATGGATGGTGGCACTTACCCGCGGCAGCTGCAACGCCTGAATCGCTTGGTTCTGTCGACTACGTGATGATCTCGCATGTGCACAACGACCACTTTCACATACCTTCACTAAAACGACTCCCGAAGACGGCAACAGTGATGGTTCCTTATGGCCTGGACCCTTGGATGGCCAACGCGTTGCGCGAAATT
>CAUZIB010000075.1:0-22422 GCA_963579735.1 Vicinamibacteria bacterium
GCTCCGCGATACGGCCCACAGTGATGGAGTCGTGCACGCGACTGACCGGGTCGATTCGCACAGAGAGTCCGGCTGCGTCCAAAAGCTGTTCGGCCTCGGGCGGGGTGAGCCCGCTGATGTCGGGAACTGGCACCTCACGGCTCCTGAGCGCGAGCTGGAAAGATACGAGGGCGAAAATGCCAAACGTCGCACCAAGGCCGCATAGCAGCACAACCCATTTGCCAAGGCCAACGGCAAAGGCTGTGAGAGATCCCTCTCGGAACATTCGGTACGACATTCTAGTGCAAGTGCTTATTTTGCACAAGGTTCAGGCGATTGTGCGTCTGAGGGTCGCGGCAAAAAATCCTTCAAGGTTGTCACGAGCGGGCGACGTCTCGAAATAACCATCCACGTCGACGAGGGAGGCGAGTTGGGGCACGGTCGGGTGCTCGAGTGTGAAGTCCGGCGCCTGCTGGAGGAACTGTTCGACGACCTCGCGGTTTTCCTCGGGCTCGCTCGAGCAGGTTGCGTAGAGCAGACGTCCGCCCGGGCGAACGGCCGTGGCCGCCCCTCGGATCAGTTCCTGTTGGGCAGTTGCCATTCGGCGGACGTCGGTCAGCGACCGTCGCCATCGAATATCTGGATTTCGACGGAGCGTGCCCAGACCCGTGCACGGCGTGTCGAGAACGACCCAGTCAAACACCGACCCGCACGGCGGGTGGCGCGCGTCGAGACGTACAATCCGCGGCGACCTCGCGTGCATCGCCGCCAAGGTATCGGCGAGCGCGCGGGTGCGACGAGCCGAGCGCTCGCCGGCAATGAAGAGCCCTCCGTCGGTTCTGGCAGTCGAGATCACGAGGGACTTGCCGCCCGGCGCCGCACAGAGATCGAGGACGCTGTCATCACGGCTGACGGTTACCAACTCCCCAACCAGTTGCGAGGCTTCATCCTGCGCCCAGAAGAGGCCATCCCGTTCCAGCGGTGTCGTCAGGGGATTGCCCCGGGTCACGATGAGGGTCAGGGGTGAATAGCGGCCAGCCGTCACGTGAACATCGTGTTGACGCAGCTCGTTGGCCAGCTGGGTGGCGGTGGTGAGCAACGGGTTGACACGGAGCGCGATGGGAGCGGCCTGGTTGTTGAACGTCGTCCAACGCTCCGTGGCATCGAATCCGACGCGGTGGAGCCAGCGTTTGACCAGCCACCGCGGGTGAGAGAGGGCAATACTGAGATAGTCGAGGCATGCCGAGTGGTCCGCTTCCGACACCGGGCTGTCTTTCGCAGCTCCCGATGGCCGGGTGGGGACACAGAACGCTGCCGGCTCTTTGTTGACGGCCCGAAGCACCGCATTAACATAGGGCGCGGCGCTACGCTTCCCGAGGTCGCGCGCAAGTCGAACGGCGTCATCAACGACGGCGTGGGCGGGAACACGATGCAGATGCAAGAGCTGGTATGTCGACATCCGAAGGAGGTCGAGGATGTCCGTATCGAGACGCGCGAGCGGGCGCGAGGAGAGTTGCTCGATGATCGCGTCGAGCTTGGCCCGCCAGCGGAGTGTGCCAAGAACGATTTCGGCCGACAAGGCGCGGTCTCGAGAGTCGGGTAGCGTGGTGCGCGCTCGTGTCTGGGCGTCGGCGAGGTCCAGGCGACCTGTGGCCACATCGCGAAGTACCCGAAGCGACACCCGTCGAGCCGGGGCGATCATTCGACTGAGGATGTGAACCGGGTCCCGGTTGTCAACGGGCGTCCCGCCAAAAATTCGTGCGCCGCCAAGGGGCGTTTTCCTTCCGGCTGAAGCTCGAGCAGCCCCAGCGCCGTGTTCCGACCGGCGGCAACGACCAGCCGGTCTCGACTGGCGACGAGGATCTCGCCGTGCGCCACGATCGGCTCCGTTCCCGTCGCTGTAGGCCGTGTTTCGACCGCGGAGCGACGGAGCAGCACGCGCTTACCGTTCACAAAGCTAAAGGCGTGCGGCCACGGGTACAACCCTCTGATCTGGTTGTGAATGGATTCGGCCGTCCGGCTCCAATCCACGATGCCGTCCGCGCGCGCAATACGACGTGCAAGTGTGGCCTGCGTATGGTCTTGCTCCTGAAACACCGCCCGGTCGTGCGCGATGTCCTCCACGGCGCTGGCCAGGAGGTCGGCACCGACCGTGGCGAGGGCATGCTCGACGACCTCGCTCGTATCGTCTGGTCCAATCGGAACCGCGGCATGAGACAGCATCGGCCCCGCGTCCATCGCGTGGACCAGTTTTATGATCGTGATTCCGGTGCGTCGCTCGCCGGCCATCACGGCGCGATGGATGGGGGCCGCGCCTCGATAAGCCGGCAAGAGGGATGCGTGCACGTTGATCATCCCGTGACGGGGCAAGTTCAGGAGGTCGTCTGGAATCAGCTTGCCATAGGCGGCGACGACGGCCAAGTCCGGATTCCAGGCTTGGAAGGCCGAGAAAAACTCCGGGTCTTTCAGCGTGTCCGGCTGGAGCACCGACACACCGTGAGCCACGGCCGTCGTCTTGACCGGGGAGGCCGACACGATCTGCCCGCGGCCCCGGCGTCGGTCTGGTTGCGTGACGACGGCTACCACGTCGTGACCACCGGCCAGGAGGCGTTCGAGGGTTGGCACCGCAAACCGCGGAGTTCCCAAAAAGACGATATTCACCAATCCCCCGAACGTCGGCGTTTGCGGATCTTTCGCAGAATGAGGTCGCGCTTGAACCCGTGCAGGCGGTCGAGAAACAAGGAGCCGTCGAGATGGTCCAGCTCGTGCTGAAACGCGCGCGCCAATAGCTCCGTGCCCACAATTTCTTGCTCGGTGCCATCTCGGTCAAGACCCCGCAGGGCCAGCTCGGCGGGGCGAGGTACCGGTGCCTCGAAGCCAGGGACACTCAGGCAGCCCTCCGGCTCCGTTTGTACTCCGTCCCGCCTGGTGACGGTCGGGTTGATCATCACGATCAGACCGTCCCCAGGTCGCCCGGAGGACACGTCAGTCACAAGAATTCGCTTCGAGATGCCCACTTGGGGCGCGGCCAGCCCCACACCCGATGCGGCATACATCGTGTCGATCATGTCGTCGACAAGCGTGCGAATCTCGTCGGTGATGTCCTCGACCTCCGCGGCTGGTCGCTGGAGAACAGTCTCGCCGTATTTCACGATCTCGCGGATCATCGGTATCCAATGAATTGTAGAACTGATCAACATTTCGCACTACCCAAGACCGTTTGGGGCTGGGTGTTCTGAGACCGGCTGGTCGTGCGGACGGTCAGCCCGCGGGCACCTCCTGCAACAGCGCCGCGGCGAGACCCGCTGAAGCACTGACACTAGGCCCTATGGTGACAGATACGCCGCACTCGGCGGCACGCTGGAGGACTGAGCTTCGGAAGGCCCTGAGGTCGCTCTATGTCTCGCACATCTGGATGCCTCGTGCCGCCGCGGTACGCGAGGCGCGGACGCCAGCGATGGTCGCCGGCTTGGGTGCCCGCGCACTGAGCTTCCGCGATATCCTTGCGGCGCCGACCACCAATAGTTATTAACGGCAGAAGCACCACGCAGTGCACGATGTTCAGAGTCTCGAGTCCAGCTGATCTTCTGTAAACCAGCAGACTCGCCAAATACCGTCTAAGATTTTGAGGGCCGGCGAAATGCCCTCTACCATCATGCGTGCCAGCACCATCCTGTTCTCCGAGGAAGACCTGGACCTCTTTCGTCGGGCGAGCCACGACGAGAACCCACTGCACCGCTCCGTTGCTTACGCCAGACAGACGGCCTTCGGCGCGCCCGTCGTCTTTGGCGTGCTAGCGACACTGCGGGCCTTCGCTTGTCTGCCAACCCGCACCGGCACCCGGCTCAAGTCGGCCAAGGCCCAATTCAAAGGAGCGATGTTCGTCGGCGTGGAATATCAACTGCACACGAAATGGCATTCCGACGACGAGATCGTGTTGCGGATCAAGGATGGCCGGAGGCTCGTCACGAAACTGACCGCGAAGTTCAGCGGCGGGGCGCCCGCGTCAGATGCACCCCGGGGCGACGGCGTGGCACCCCGCTTAACGCCTGCGGCCTCTGCGCCGACCGGCGCCGGCTCATCGCATGGAGCCTACGGACCAGCGTGGAATGCCGTCGTCGAGTTGGCCGAGAAGCTCGCCCTGCCCGAGCGCGGTCTCGGACCGTTCGAAGTGGCCGCCCTTTGCGCGTGCAGCTACGTGGTGGGCATGGAGGTCCCTGGTGAGCAGGCGCTGTTCGTTGCGTTGGCGATCGAGTTCCCACCGGTTTCGTCGATCGCTAATCGCTGGGACTTCGCCATCGACGTGCTGTCGGTCGACGCTCGCTTCGCCCTGATCAGCATGGAGGCGACCTTCTCCGGTGACGGGCAGCCCCCATGCAAGGCGAGCCTGCAGAGCATGGTCCGCGAAACAGTGCCCGTCGACGGGCCGACGCGCAATGCGACGCCGACAGGTCTCGAAGGGAAGGTCGGACTGGTGATCGGCGCCAGTCGCGGCCTCGGGGCGGCCATCGCCTGTGAGCTCGCCTGGCGGGCGGCGGCGGTCACGGGAAGCTACGTCTACAGCGAGGACGCGTTCGCCGACGTGCTTCGGGCTACGCAGGACGCACCGGGGCGTCTGGTGGGCTCGCAGGGGTCCGCCTCGAGCAACGCGTGGTGTCAGGGGGTGCTGGAAACCATCACCGAGGCACACGGGCATCTCGACATCCTGGTGTGCAACGCCTCGCCGACCTTGCAGCCATTATGGATCGACGGTGCCTCCCTCGGGCGCGTCCATGCGCACGTCGGTGAAGCGGTGGCCCTCGTCAGCACGCCGATGGCCCACGCGTTGCCGCGCCTCGACGAATCGCAGGGTTGGTGCGTGTTCATTTCCTCGACGGCGGTCAACGAGCCTCCGGCCCATTGGCCGCACTACGTGGCCGCGAAATGTGCGGCCGAAGCCCTGCTCCGAGTCGCTGCGGTGGAGTACCGACAGGTCAGCTATCTCATCCTGCGCCCACCGCGCCTCCTCACCACCTTTACGCACAATCCACACCTCGGCCCCGCACTCCCACCCTCTGCCGTCGCGCGGCGCCTGGGCACGGCGCTCGCGCCCCCCCCCACCCCGGCGACGTTCGAGTTATCGAGGACTTCCGCGGGTAGCCTGGACGAGTCAGCGCGGCTCAGCCAGCGCGGCGCGCTGATATCACAACCGAGATCGAGGCCTCGAGCTTGCGCGCTCGCGCCAGGGTATAGCCGGCAGGCGGTGCGAACAGGGTTTCTTCGATCACGAAGCCGGCAGACTCGACCAGCGCGATGGCTTCCTCGGGTGAACGTAGTAGATAGATGTGGTCGACGGCCGGGGCATTCACGGGAACGTTCACATACAGCCGACCCCGTTCGGTCAGCAGACCGCGCAAATTGTCTAGCGCGCCGCGGGGGTCTTCGAGGTGCTCGAGAACTTCGCTGATGACGATGCTGTCGAATCTCTCGCCATCACTCGGAGGTTCCATGACATCACGGACCTCCAGGGCCACGGGTGTTTCGATACCGAGCTCGCGCACACAGCGACGGGTCACATCGACGCTCACCGGGCTGATGTCCCGCCCCGCTGCTGAAGCACAGCGCTCGGCGAAGGCGGCATAGTAAATAAGTATCCCGTGTCCCGGGCCAACCTCGAGGTGGCGGTATTGATCCGGCAAGCTCGGCAGGAACTTGTGTAGGTAGAAGTCCATGCTCCGCGCATGCTGGGCCCACAGCACCTGGGTCACCAGCAGGCCCTGGACGTAGGTGCGCATGTCGCTGCCCTGATAGACCGCCTCATTCACCTCCGCGAAAGTGGAGCAACGGTAGCTGCCGTTTCTCCGAAAGTGGAGTTCCTCCGCCATCAGCATGTCGCACACCCAGCGATATGCCTTGCTCAGGGTCTTTAGGTTGTCATCCTGGACCCGACCGAGCAGCTTCGCTGTTCGCTCCGTCGCCTCGACAGTGGACGCGCTGCGCGCGCGGAAGCTCTTGGTGAGGTACGCCCGGTGCTCGGGCCAGACGGCGAGTACCGCGTCGATGAGTGCCCTGGTTCGCGGCTGTGATTCCAGTCCGGTGATTCCGTCCATCTCCCGTCCTCCCTAAGACCGTAGCGCGCCACCACGTTCCTGAACGTGTGTTGGCGCGACGATCTTCCGTGCGGCGCGCCAGGTGCGGACGTTGTCGAGACGTCGGGTCAATGCCAGCGGCGGCGCGCGGCTCACGCCATAGGCGGTCCTCGCGAGCGCGCCCTAGGCCAGCGTCATGATTGCGCACCCCATCCTTGAAGATCGCGTCGGTCGGGCCGATCGCTTCGGTCATCTCGGGAACGAACGAGACGCCGATGAATGCGCAGACGTCTTGCAGCGTCCCTTCGGGATCGCTCTTCGGCCCCTAGTACGAGATGTGCCAGGCACCACTGCGCTCGGCCAACGCCTTCAGGAGTGAATCGTCCGGTCCGTGCGCGAACGCCTCTATGCCGACCGCGGCCCATCCGGCGTCGACGTTCTTGTTGCGCAGGGCGGAGAGAATGTTTGCGTCCGCGCCGCGCGAAATCAGCTCCAGGCTTGGCTGGAAAAATCTCGTAGAGCAGCGGCAGGATCAAATGCGGCGCCCTCTTCTGGAGCCACCAACCACAAGCGTCGCATTGCGCGGCCGGATCCAAAACCGCGCAGAGAAACGCCAGAGGAGTCTCCGGGCGTGGCCGGATCCCGTACAGGGTTACGCACGAGATACCGACCAGCTGCGCTTGGTGCCCGACCGATTCCCAGCGACGACCCAGATCGGCATGGGAGATCTGCCCGCCATGCGTTTAGGAAATGAAGCCCCCAGAATCAAAGTCGACCCACATTGCGCGACTTCCATACCCATCGTTGCGATGATGACACGTTTTTGATGCACACCCGCCGCACCGTCGATGCCAACCGGTGATCCCAGAGACGCGACAAAACCCCAGTGTAACTGGTTGCCGGGTTCTGGCTCCTTGACCTGGTATTTTACTTGTACTTCTTGTACTGATCTGGCATAACGTCGATGTGCCGGATCATTTGGAACGCCCCGAAGATCTCGAACGCGAGAATGAGCGTTTGCGTCGGGAGTTGGAGCGAGCTGCGCGGGGCCGGACCGTCCCCGCGGATCCGGGCCCGCTCGTCCAACCCAGACTGCCTCTCTATTCGGTTTCTGTCCGTAAGGTCGCGGCTTTCGCCGCCGCGCTTCTTTCAGACGACACCTCGCGGTCGTCGCCCTTGCGCCTCGCAAGCCCGTTGTCTCCACCAAACCTGAGCAGATGACTTACACCTCCAGGCTGTCAAATATGCCTGGCACACCCGTCTGCACAGCCGTACGGATCTAAACGTGTCCTAATTACCCGCATTTCCAGAATCCTGAAAGACAAGATTCACTTTACTCCCGGTGCTGCTGGCCAGTCTCGACCGCGCGTGGCGGAGGGACGTTTTCGTGCGGACTTGGTGTTTCGTCTTGGTGTACTTCGTATCTCGGTGCCGCCCCTTCGGGAGAGGGGCGGCGATATCGTGGCGCTCGTGGAGTATTTCTGGGTGGAAGCGCTCCGGACCACTGGGGGACGGGCGGTTCTTCGGCCCGATACTTTGGCTGTCCTCGCGGCGTATCGCTGGCCTGGCAACGTCCGCGAGCTTGGGATCTCACGTCAGGGTCTCGCGAAACTACGGAAACGACTCGGTCTGACCCGCGATATACGGGGATCGGCGGCCGGAGGTCTGGGAGCTGACGCGATTCAGCTCGGGTGGTGGCACTATGAGCCCCACCCGAGCTGGCAGCGTCGCGGCGCCGTCGCTACTGCGCTTGCTCCAGATACCGCAGAAAGTCGCTATCGGTACCCAGAATGAAAAAGGTCGACGGATCCATGGTCGCCTCGTAGGTTTCCAGCGACTTTGTAAAGGCGTAGAAATCAGGGTCCTGGTTATAGGCCTCGGCATAGATCCGCGTCGCTGCGGCGTCTGCCTCACCTCTCAGTTCCTCGGCCTGGCGATAGGCTTCCGATTGGATCTGCGCGAGCTCGCGGTCTCGTTCGCCATCAATCCGCGCCGACTCACCTTGACCTTCGGACCGGAACTGTTCGGCAATCCGTTGTCGTTCGGCGATCATCCGCGCAAAGACGTCCTGCTGGACTTCTGCTACGTAGTTGATTCGCTTGAGACGGAGGTCGAGGAGCTCGATGCCAAGGTCGGCTGTTCGCTCGGCCGCGCGATTCAAGATATCGCGGGTGATTTCCCGGCGTCCTCGCTCGATGTTCTCGAGGATGACGGCCTCTTCCTCGGACTCGATGGGCACATCGTCCGGGTTGCGGTTGGTGCTTCGGACCAGCTCGATCAGGTCGTGGCGGGCCACGGCATTGCGCGTCTCACCATCCAAGATGTCGTCCAACCGGGACTGCGCGCCACGCTCGTCTCGCAAGCGCTGGAAGAAGAGTAGCGGGTCCGTGATGTGCCATCGCGCGTAGGTGTCGACCCAGATGAATCGTTTGTCCCGCGTTGGCACCTGATTGGGATTCCCATCCCATTCGAGAAACCTCTTGTCGAACACATTCGTACGCTGGATGAACGGGATTTTGAAGTGCAGGCCCGGCGTCACGACAGGGTCACCAACGGGTTCGCCGAGCTGAGTGATGATGACCTGCTCGATTTCCGTGACGGTGTATACAGTCTGACCGAGGATCACCAGAAGGGCTACGGCGCCGCCCACGAGTATCGTAGTGAGTCGATTCATTGGTTGTCTCCCGCGACCGGCACGCCAGGCAGTATCTGTTGTGGTGTGCCGCCGTCCAACGAGAGCAACGGCAGCACGCCGCCTGTATCTTTGTCGATATACAGTTTGCGACCGACTCTCGGGAGGATGCGCTGCATCGTCTCAAGATACAGGCGGCGACGTGTCACTTCTGGGGCCTGCCGATACTCGTTATACAACGCGTCGAAGCGTACGGCGTTTCCCTCGGCGCGGTTGATCCGCTCGAGCGCATAGCCCTCGGCCTGCAGTATCGTCTGCTGTGCCTCTCCGCTCGCCCGCGGAATGACACGGTTGTATTGACCGCGCGCCTCGTTGATCATGCGGTCGCGTTGTTGCTGCGCCTGGTTGACCTCATCCCACGATGGCTTCACAGGGTCCGGAGGGTTGACGTCTTGCAGGACGACTTGGTCGATCGTGATCCCCATCTCATACTGGTCGGCCAGGGCTTGGAGTCGTTCTTCGACCTCTATTTCAATCTCCTGCCGTCCGACCGTCAGCACCTCAGTCACGGTCCGGTCTCCGACGACTTCGCGCATGACCGCTTCGTTCATCGCGTGAAACGTCCCCTCGAGATTGCGGACCTTGAAGAGGTAGTCCGCCGGGTCCGACACGCGGTACTGCACGATCCATTGGACAACCGCGACATTCAAATCGCCGGTCAGCATCACGGTTTCGCCCTCGAGCTCGCGGTCCGACGGCGCATACGTCGTCCGGACGCCGGCCTCGAGGGTGCGGAACCCAAACTCTTGTTTAAGCTGTCGTTGGACGGGCACCTTGAGCACACGGTCGACGATTGGTAATTTGAAGCGAAGGCCAGGCTCTGTCGTCCCAAGGTAGCGACCGAACCGGAGCACAACGCCAACTTCTTCAGGCTGAACCTGATAGAAGGTGTTGAACGCGAGGACGGCGACGGCCAGCAGACCGAGACCCGTGATGACCGGACCGCGCCGGAGGCGCGGCATGTTCGGCAATTCTATGCGTTTGAAATCCACTATCGGAACATCGTCCATGTGATTGCTCCTTCCAGAGCGGACCGCGGAGGAGAAAAAACAGTTGGTCAGTTCCCACGGTAGTGTTTTTGTGATCCCCGTGCAAATCTTAACGGAGTCCGGACTGCGGAAGTTCGGTCCTGGGTGATGAGCGCTACGGTATCGTCCCGGTCATCGACCCGATACTCGTGCACCGTCGAGATGCAGTCAATCCTCGGGCCTGCAGCAGCCCCTGGTGCCCCGTTCCCGCTTCTCCGCCATATCGCCGGTATGACTCGGCGCGGCGCCTTGCGCCAGGCGGCCCTCGGCACCCGAGGCGTTGACCTCATCTCGACGGCGGTAAACTAGTACTAGTGGCTCAGCGGCAGGCCGACGTGGCGGTCATCGGGGGTGGCCCCGCGGGGGCGGCGGCCGCCAGGCTCCTGGCGGACTGGGGGCACGACGTTATCCTGCTGACAAAAACGACGACGGCTCCAGCGCTCGCCGAGTCGCTACCGCCGAGCATTGCAAAGCCCCTTGCGGCCATCGGGGTCGCAAAAGCGGTGCGCCGAGCGGGATTTTATCGAACATACGGGAACACCGTGTGGTGGGGGGACGGTCACGCTCGTTCGGAACCGTTCGCCGGTGGAGCGCACGGCTACCAAGTGGTGCGCAGCGCGTTTGACGAGCTGCTGTTGCAGCAAGCGGAGGCGGCGGGCGCCCGCGTGCATCGCGGCGCCGTGGTGCGCGAGGTGGAGCTATCGCCAGGGTCCCCGCGGCTCGGCGTGACATCGTCGACCGGAACTCGCACGACCATCGAGGCTCGGATGGTGCTCGATTGTTCAGGTCGCACCGGCGTCGTGGCGCGCGAGGGTGGGCGTGCCGCCGCGCGGGCACCGTCGACGCTTGCCCTGGTCGGTCGGTGGCACCACGCCGACGGGTGGGAGGTTTCCAACGACACGCACACGCTCGTGGAATCGTATGTCGACGGATGGGCCTGGTCTGTTCCGGTGTCGCGCACGGAGCGGTATGTCGCGGCGATGGTCGACCCGCGAACCACCGCCGTAGAAAGAAGCGGCGACCTCGAGCGGAGCTATCGTCGTGAGCTCCACAAGACACAACGGCTGTCCAGGGTGCTGGAGAGAGCCGCGCTCATGACCAAGCCCTGGGCCCGCGACGCTTCCACACATTCGGGGCGGCAGCTGGCCGGGCCGGGCTTCTTGCTGCTGGGGGACGCGGCGTCTTCTGTCGACCCGCTGTCATCGTGCGGTGTAAAAAAGGCGTTGGTGTCCGCGTGGTTGGGGGCGGTCGTCACCCGCACGAGTCTCGGTCAGCCCGACATGGCGGGGCTGGCACGCGACCTCTTTGTCACCCGAGAGACCCAGGTCTTCGAGATGTATCGTCGGCGCGCCGCCACGTTTTTTTTCGATGTCGCGAGGAATCGTCCGCATCCGTTCTGGCAGGACCGCGCCGACCAGATTGGGCACGGCCCTATCGACGCCGGTGCGGAGGGAGAGCAGACCGAAGGAGCGGTCACCCTGAACGAGGGCCTATCACTGGACCGATTGCGCAGCGACCAATCGGTACGCTCCGCCTTCGAATGGCTGCGCGCCGCGCCGTCGATTTGCCTGCGCCGCACACCAGCCACAACATTGGCGACCAGACCGGCGGTGAAAGACAACCACGTCGTTCTCGAACGGTGTGTCGTCGTCGAGGGATGGGCAGACGTCGACGACGGTCTTCGGTTTCTCAGAGGGGTGGATCTGCCGAGGCTGATCGAGGTGGCGGAGACGCACACGCAGGTCCCGGATGTCTTTGCCGCGTATCAGCGAGACCGACCAGCCGTGCCGCTTCCGGACTTCCTCGGGGCCCTCTCGGTCCTCGTCGCAAAAGGCGCGCTGCGCGACACGGCGCAGCGGTCGTCACGCTGACGCAAGCTTTCACCCCAGTCTCCGAGTGTGTTACAAACAGCCCATCGTTTTCTCGTTCGCTCCAAGGTCTATGACGACGACACGAAGTCAGCCACGCTCTGTTTTTTGCCGACCGCTGCGGATTGCTGCACTGATGGTCGTCAGTCTCGTTCCGTATTCCGTCCTGGCGCAACCGGTGCCTCGGGCTATTACTGTCGGTATCCCAGTCACGAGTCCCGTCGTTCGCCAACAGTGCGGCAGCTGTCACCAGAGTGATGCCGAAGGACGGATGAGCCGCATCTCCTATCAACGGACGACACCGGAGGGATGGCAGCAGACCATCCGTCGCATGGTGCTGCTGAACGGTCTCGATATCGAACCGGCCGCGGCGCGTGAAGCGGTGCGGTATCTGGCCAACAGGCATGGCTTGGCACCGGAAGAGGCACGGGCGGCGGCGTTCGAGGTCGAGCGGCGACTGGTGGACTATTACTACGCGGCCGACCCGGCGACTCAAGAGACCTGCAATCGATGTCATTCGATGGGGCGGGTGCTCACTCAACGCCGCACCTCAGAGGAATGGCAGTTGCTGACGGCCATGCATCAGGGGTACTACCCACTGGTCGACTTTCAGTCGTTCTACCGCACGGTCTCCGCCGCGGGCGAGAACACAGACGGTGACGATGAGCCCGGGCCGTATCCCGTGGAGCTGGCGGTCGAGCACTTGTCACAGGCGTTTCCCCTCGACACGTCTGAGTGGGCGGCATGGTCCGCCAATATGCGCGACCCACGGCTGGTCGGACAATGGTCACTCGTAGGGTCTCAAAGAGGGCGAGGTCCGGTCTATGGGCAGGTCGAGATCGCGGCCCGCGCGGGGTCGACCGATGGGTTCGACACACGGATCAGCTATACGTACGCGCGAACCGGCCAGACAGTGGAACGGACAGGCCAGTCGGTGGTGTTTACAGGCTTTCAGTGGCGAGGCCGTTCATCGACCACCTCTGAGGAGATGTTGCAGGAGGTCATGTTTGTCGACCGCGACTGGCAAGGAATTACTGGTCGCTGGTTCACCGGTAACCACGATGAGATCGGGCTCGACATTCGGTTGGAGCGAGTGGCATCCGGTCCGACCCTGACAGGTGTGTATCCTCCCGCGGTGCGGGTCGGCGACAGCGCCAACAGACAGGAGTCGCTCACAATCTACGGTGTTGATCTTCCGGATGACTTGGCCACGATGTCAGCAGCGGTCGATCTGGGCCCTGGTCTTGATGTGGTCGACATCGCCGAGGCGTCTCGCTCGCGGGTCGTGCTGGAGTTGACCGTGGCCGCCGGCGCTGCGGTCGGCGCGCGTGATCTCTTTCTCGGAGACAGCTTCTTACTGGACGCGGTCTCCGTATATGACGATGTCCATCGTCTGGAGGTCACTCCGAACACGGGGATGGCTCGGGTCGGCGGTGCCGCATTCCCAAAGCGTTTTGAGCAATTCGAGGCACGCGCCTTTCACAATGGACCCGATGGCGTGGCGAACACCGCGGATGACCTCGACTTGGGGCTGCCAGACGTCACCTGGTCGCTGGAGGAGTACGCGGCGATATACGGGGATGACGACATCGAATTTGTCGGACGGATTGATCAGGAAGGCTTCTTTACACCGGCTCTCGACGGTCCGAACCCTGAGCGTCGTAACAACGCGAACAATATCGGCGATGTCTGGGTCGTAGCGATCGCGACGGGTTCGGACGATGCGTCGACACTCAGGGCACGGGCGCATCTGTTGGTCACCGTGCCTCTCTACATACGTCGCGACGCATCCCCTGAGGTTCAATGATGACGATGATCGAAACTCAATCCGTGGCTCACACCGGGGCCCTCGTTGCTCGGGAGGCTCACCGCTTCGAGGCAGCAGGGCGGTCGTATCTGTATCTCGTGCCGAGTGCGGCCGTATTTGGGCTTGATGGTCCCACCCGCGCGGTGATCGATGCCCTCCACGAGCGACCCCGACAGCCCGATGAGCTTGTCGATACGCTCGCGTCAGAGTTTGACCGGGCCGACGTTCGAGCCGCTGTCGACGAGCTCGTAGGGGCGCAGGCCGTGGGACGCGTGGCGCGTGAGTCCCCGGCGCCGCTACCGGCGCCAAATATCATTCCGTTGACCGAGGTGCCGCTGACGACACTGGTGGTGAATGTCACCAACCAGTGCAATCTGAGCTGCGAGTATTGCTACGAATATGGTGAAGACAAGATCGTCGACACCGAGAACGGAAAAAAGCCAAAGTTCATGAGTGAGGAGACCGCGCGACAGAGCGTCGAGTTCATGCTCGACGCATCGGGAACAAACGATGTTGCGCGGATGACTTTTTTTGGTGGCGAAACGCTGCTGAATCTTCCGGTGCTCAAGAAGACGATTCCGTATGCGCGTCGTCGTGGGTCAGAGGTGGGCAAACACGTCGAGTTCAGCCTGACGACCAACGCGACGCTTCTCGATGCGGACACGATCGAGTTTCTGGCGGAAAACGATATCGGCGTGACCGTATCCATCGACGGTCCCCGCGACATGCAGAACCGCTTTCGCGTGTTTCACGACGGGCGGGGCAGCTATGACGTCGTGCTGCCAAAGATCAAAGCCTTGTTGGCACGACACACCAGTCGCCCCGTAGGGGCTCGGGTCACGCTGACCTCCGAGGTGCTAGATGTTGTGAGGATCTTTCGGCATCTGACCGAAGAGATCGGTTTCCATGACGTGGGTTTCGCGCCCGTCACGACCTCGCCGAATCTTCCGCATGCCCTCGGTCGGTCGGGTTTTGACCAGATGCTGGCGCAATTCCGGGAGCTGGCAGACGACTTTCTCGAGGCCGCGCTCGCCAACCGACCACACGGATTTACCAACGTGCGCGATACGCTCGAAGAGATCCACAAAGGCGCCAGCAAGGCGTATCCCTGCGGAGCAGGTATTGGACTGCTGGGCGTTGCCACCGATGGCGACGTCGCCCTGTGTCACCGGTTCGCGGGCTCAGACGAGCACAAAATGGGCACGGTCGCGACCGGGATTGACCAGACACAGCGGCAGGATTTCTTGGAGAAACACCACATCGACCACAAGACCGATTGCAACGTCTGCTGGGCGCGGCCGATGTGCGCAGGCGGGTGCTATCACGAGGCCCAGGTTCGGTATGGCGATACAACCGCCGCGAACCTTCACTACTGCGACTGGATACGCGACTGGACCGATACATGTTTGAAGGTCTACGGTGAGATTGCCGAGCGCAACCCGGCGTATCTGCGCCGATTCGATGCATAGGACTCGAGTAGGCGCCCTAGACCGGGCATCAGCGTGTGGTTGAGGACAAGGTGGAACAATGAGACATCTCAAAGCGGTCAACGAGAAGGCACGTACGATCGAGCAGGTGGTGGCCATAGCGCAAGGCCACGCCGACGTCGTGGCCCTTCAGGCTCAGTCAACGGGTCCACCACAGCAGGAAGGACCCCATATCCCGTTGGGATGCTCGTTTGTGTTCTCGCCGGGCTGGGAAGCCGATCGCAACGGCGGCACCGCGGGATTGTGTCAGCCGGTGGAACGTGACCTGTTCGATTGTCATCTTGGCTGCTTTTGGCCGGCCCATGTGCCCGACCAGATGAATCATGCTCCGGACTGGACCGACAAGTGCGCCGCCGCGCAGAAAGACTGGCGAAAGATTGACCTCATTTTCCCGTAGTCGTCGTCGGGAGCATCGCCGCGGCCGAGTATGTTCTCGATGGGGAGCGCGGATGTTTAGGGGTGCGTGTCATGGTTAGGACTGTCGTCTTTGCTTCGGTCGTCGCGTGGAGCATGGCTGGTCTCGCGGCCGCGCAGGAACCACAAAACGGTGACCGGCTGTCGGGCGGGAATGGAACACTCTATCTCGGTGCCTATCCGCAGCAGATTACGGTGGTCGACGAAGCGACGGAGCAGGTCGTCGATACCATTCATGTGAGTATTGGGGTGCCGCGGCAGCTGACCTTGTCAGAGGATCTCTCCCGGTTCTACATGATTGACGCGACATACGAGAAGTTTGAGGCGATCGACGTCGCGACTCACGAATCGCTCTTTACGTTCACGTTGAGCGAGGGGAATCGAAGAGCGAGACTACGGAGTTATCGAGTGCACCCGGACGGACGCCATGTGGCGCTCGTCGTGGATACCGCCGTCAAGCTGATCGACCGGTTCGAGATTGAACCGCGCAAATTCTTGCTCTACGACCTCGAGCAGGATGAAGTCGCCCGTGAGCTGGCGTGGCCGACCACGAACGAGCGCGGTGCGAGTCGGATGTTGTTTTCACCAGACGGCGAGTTCTTGTATTACTTCGACAACGACATTGTCGTGCTCGAAACCGACAACTACACCGAAGTCGATCGCTGGGCGATTTCCGAGTCTATCGAGGATGGGCTCGGGCGGCTCACCCTGAGCTTCACCCAAGATTTGATCAATGAGGAGCCCGGCTTCTTTAGCGGTATCTTCCGGGTTCACGATGACCTGCAGGACCGCGACCTGATGGGTATTGCACGTATCGATCTACCCGGCAGAGAAGTCGATTTTTACACCATCGGACCATCTCGAACGATGTCGTTCGCGCTGGCCCCTGGGCGGAAGATGGCGTATGGAATTGCGAGCGAGATCGGGAACTATGAGTTCTGGACGTTCGATCTTGCCGGTCGAAAGATCGTCAGCCGGCGTCCGTTCTCGGGTCGGCCCCGGATGGATTTGCATGTAAGCACGAATGGCCAAGTGCTCTACATCTCACAGGCCGGGAACACCATCGACTTGTACGATGCCGATACTCAGGATTACCTGCGCACGATCACATTCGATGGTGATCAGACGACGGGCATGATCGTCGTTCCCTAGCAGCCCGGCGTGGCGTTCCGTCCGACGGCGTTGCTCGACCCCGCCTTTCGCCGAGCGCTTGGCTACGTTATCCCCTATTGGCGTCGCCTGATGCTGGTCGTAGGGTTGAGTCTGGCCAGTACGGCCACCGCGTTGTATGTGCCACTCCTGTCACGCGATTTGGTCGACAACGCGCTGCTCGCCGGTGACCGGCAGGCCCTTGTTCGCGTTGTGTCCCTGTTCGTGCTTTTCAGTGCGGTGGGGTTTGTCCTGAACGTCGTCAGCGGGCTCCGCTATACCCGCGTGTCGGCCGAAATCCTGTTTGACATGCGGCTGGACCTGTATCTTCACCTTCAGCGTTTGTCGCCGCGGTTTTATGCGCAGACTCGTCTTGGCGATATCGTCTCTCGGCTCAACACGGATATCAGTGAGATCCAGCGGGTCGCGGCGGAAGCGGCGCTGGCCTGGGTGGGCAACGTGCTCTTCTTGGTCGGGACGGTGGCGATCATGGCCTGGCTGGATCTCCGGTTATTCCTGGTGGGGGTCTCTCTGGTCCCCTTCAGTCTGTGGGCCTTGGTGCGCTACCGGCGTCGTCTCGAGGTGCGAGTGACCACGCTGCGCGAGCGCAGCGCCGACATTGGGAGTTTCTTGATAGAAACACTACAGGCGATGAGCCTGGTGGTGACATCAAACGCGCAGCGCCGCGAGTCGGACCGTTTCGAGGCGAAGAACAATCGGTTTATCGACGCGCTGATGGCGATGCAGCGAGTGACGTATTTGTCGGGCGGCGTGCCCGGATTGCTGCTGGGAGCCAGTACCGCCCTGGTCTTTCTGTACGGGGGCCTCAGAGTACTCGATGGGACACTGTCACTCGGCGTCTTGGTGGCGGTGATGGCGTATCAGACGCGGGTCTTTGCTCCGCTCCAAGCCTTGATGGGGCTTTATGCAAGTCTCGCCACCGCCAAGGTCTCGCTCCGCCGCGTCCAGCAGATTCAAGAAGCTCAACCAGAGGTGACGGAGCGGGCAAATGCGGTCGAGCTTGAGGCCTCGCAGGGCGCGGTGACGTTTGAGACGGTCGGCTTTACGTTTGACCGCGGGACGACGACGTTGGAGAACGTGTCGTTTTCGGCGGAGGCGGGTGAGACGGTCGCCGTCGTGGGGGAGAGCGGCACCGGAAAGAGCACGATCGCGGACTTGCTCGTGCGCCAGTTCGACCCGGACACCGGGACCGTGCGTCTTGATGGCCGCGATCTGCGAGAGCTCACGCTTGCGAGCCTCAGACGTTATGTGTCGCGCGTCGACCAAGAACCGTTCGTCTTCCACGCTACGATTCTGGAGAACATCAGATACGGTTGTCCGACCGCGACGAACGACGAGGTGAAGGCCGCCGCTGGCGCAGCCGGCTTGACCGAGTTCATCGAACGATTGCCAGAGCGTTACCACACCATCGTCGGGGAGCGCGGTGCCGCGCTGTCGGCCGGGGAGCGCCAACGCATGGCGATTGCCCGGGCACTCTTGTCGCACCCCGCCGTCCTTGTCCTCGACGAGCCCACCGCCGCGCTCGACCCCGTGACCGAGCGGCAGGTGGTCGACGGATACGGCGCGTTTGCGCGCGACTGCACCACCGTCGTGATCACGCATCGTATGGATCTGGCGCGACGAGCCGATCGTGTTCTCGTCCTCGAGGCGGGGAAGATCGTCGAGAGTGGAAAGCCGGATGCGCTTTTGGCGAATCAGGGGCCGTTCGCGGCGCTCTGTCATCACCACGGTCCACGGTTGGCACTGACGCAGGACGAGCCCGAGTGAGCAGAGTGCGAGTGGCGGTCGTGGATAGCGGGATACATCCTACGCACCCGCACATCCAGGGCGTTAGCGGCGGCGTCGCATTCAGTCCCTCCGGGGTCCCATCTGACGACTACGTTGACCGGCTGGGCCATGGCACCGCCGTCGCCGCTGCGATTCGAGACCTGTCACCCACGGTCTCTCTGCTTGCGGTCAAAGTGTTCGACACGAGCCTCGCGGCGTCGGTAGACGCGCTTTGCGCGGGTATCGAATGGGCGAACCGGGAAGGTGCGTCGTTGATAAATCTCAGTCTCGGCGTGGCCGATATAGCGCATGCGCCGGCGATGCGTTCGGTCGTGGGGGCGGCGGCCCATGGCGGGTCCATCGTGGTCGCGGCCGGGGAGCACAACGGGGTGCGGTGGTTACCTGGCACGCTTCCTGGTGTGCTCCGCGTCGAGCTCGATTGGCGATATCCCCGAGGCCAGTTTGGCTTTGCGTCGGTAGACGGGATCGTGACGTGTCGCACCTGTGGGTATCCGAGACCAATACCGGGTGTCGACCCGGAGCGAAATCTCAAAGGTCTGAGCTTTGCGGTCGCAAATATGACGGGGTTGGCCGCGCAGATTCTAGCCGACAAGGGCCCCGATGAGGACCTCAGGACCCTGCCGGCGCTGGCCGCCCAGCTCGAAGCACGAAGCACGGCATTATAAGAACCCGACGCCTTGTCTGTTTCTATCCGGTCGAGCCCGCGGATACACTAGTGCACTAGCGCGTATACCCAGGGTTCGGTGTATCCCCGGGGTGCTGGATGATTCTTATTCTTGCGGAGGCCGGTCATGAAGATCTCACGACGCAGAGCAATCTCTCTTTCAGGTACCACGCTCGCCGGATTGTCTCTTGGTGCGGTGCCGTCAAAAGCCGCGGTGGCAGCGGGAATGCGCGCCGTGGCGCAAGACGAGTGGCCTGGCGAGCTCGTCGAGCGTCCGTTGCGTGAGGGATTTCCGGCTTCTCTCCCGCTGAATACGGATGGTTCGGCGCCGATGCATCCCGAGAGTGCCGCTGGTCCGATCACGGAACCGTTGATGTGGCGCACTCAGGGACGTCAGACGCCCGATATCGAAACTGACTATCGTCAGATGCAGATCAAGGTCGACACGCGTGGGTTGGCCAGACTGACCGGCACCTTACGCTACGCCGATCTGGAGCAGCTGCCAGTCGTATCTGGGACGTATCTCCTGCAGTGCGGCGCTCCGAATCCGCGCGGAATCGTCAAATGGACTGGTGTCCGCTTTAGCGATTTCGCCGATATGCTGGGCGTCATTCCAGAGGTGCATTATTGCCGCTTTGTCGCGTCCGATCGCTTTTACGCGGACGAGTCGATGACGACTCTCCGGCATCCGCAAGTGATGTTGGCGTGGATGATGAACGACGAACCGATCCCCCCTCAACATGGCGCACCGCTCCGTTTGGTCGTGCCGTTTCGGTATGGCAATCGGAGCGTCAAAGCGATAACCGAAATGACATTCTCGACCCCGGGTCCGAGAATGCCACCGCTTCCGGCCTGACCGGCGCCACGACCGACTGGTGGACAGTCGCGGAAGAAGGATGATCATGCTCCGAGCGCGACGCCGCGTTGGCCGGGCGCAATGGTGGGGTATACGGTTGTCCCATTCACGTCCGGTCCAGCTGCAAAGCCAGCATGGGCACGTATGTTGGCGTATTCGCGCGACGAGCAACGCCGCCAAAGCTACGTCCGGTCGATGCATGTTCAACTTCTCTCCGCGACAGTTCAACAGTCCAGAGCGCGGAGCGGACATTGGCAATAGCCATGGAACGGTCAGTCGAGATACAGAACGGATGAAAGAGAGATGAAGGAAAGGATGACGTTGTCGTGAGACCACTTCAATGTGTGCTGGTCGTCTTGCTCGTCGGTTGTGCCGTGCCAGCCACCGCGCAGCTCTCGCCCGCCAACGACTCCGGAGTCGCCATGGGACATTTGCACTACTACGTGCGAGATGTCGAGGCGAATACGGCGTTTTGGCTCGCGCTGGGCGGCAAGGCGACGCGTCTTGGTGAGACAGTCGTCGTGAAGTTCCCTGACGTTCTCGTGTTTCTCGACCGGGGCGAACCGTCGGGTGGGACTGAAGGGTCGGTGTTGAACCACATGGCGTTTAGGGTGCAATCGCTGGAGGACTTCAAAGAGGCCGGGTTCGAGATGGAGCGCCCCGACTCGACCTCCGGTGTGAATTCTGTGTTTACACCGGAGCGGGAACGGATCGAATTGTTTGACGAAACCGCGACGAACCTGACCTTCACCCTCGACGATGGCCACTATGATCCGGTCGCTGAGCGGCACAACGCACGCCTCTCTGTGCCGATCATCGCGCATCACCTCCATTTGTATCTGCCCGAGGGGCAAGTCGAAGACGCGCAGGCCTGGTATGCGACGATGTTCGGCGGCACACCGGGGATGCGCTGGCGCTACGCCGCCGTGGACTTACCGGGTATAAATTTCAACTTCTCGAGCCGTCCCGAAACCGGGGCCCCCACCCGCGGACGCATGCTCGATCACGTCGGCCTCGAAGTGACGAACCTGGAGGCCTTCTGTCAGACGCTTGAGGCCCGCGGCGTCACCTTTGACGTGCCCTACACCGAGAGTCCATCAGGTATCAGGTCCGCGTTTCTCACCGATCCGTGGGGGACCTATATCGAGTTGACGGAAGGGCTACGCGGGTTGTAGCTCCACCTTTGGCTCTCTACCGTCGGGGCACATGCTTGTCGCAGGCGTTGTGTTGACTGGGTGCCCAGAGAGATGACCGCTGAATTGCGTCCGGTGGAATCACTCGGTCAGGAATTCGTGTCTGTATCGCGTCGACGGTTGCACGATCGTCATGTGCGTATCGACGTCTGTCTGACCAGCATTTCGGAGGACCAAATCTGGTCACGTCAGCACCAGGTCGAGAACGCCGTCGGGAATTTGGTCCTGCATCTTTGCGGGAACGTCACGCAGTGGATCGTGGGCGGTGTCGGCAGAGAACGTGTCTCTCGAGACCGGGACGCTGAGTTCGGTTGTTGCGACCGGGTCTCGCGTCAAGAACTTGTCAAACGGCTTCAGGACGTCATGGCCCGAGTAGACGACATACTCGCGCGGGTCACGCCGGACGAATTGCACCGGGTCCGAACGATCCAAGGCTACGACGTCAGTGGGCTGCAGGCCATCTATGTGGCGGTCGACCATTTTGCTGAACATACCGGGCAGATCATATGGGCGACCAAGCGCATGACCGGGAAAGATCTGGGCTTCTACGCGTCGCTGCGCGGCGGTGTCAACGTGACGCCCGGCGCCAATCCGTAGTCCGCACTGACCCGCGCGGCGGAGTGACAGAGAAAGAAAGCCTGCTAGGGCTGGGCGTGTGCGGATCGAAGAAGCGCCGTCGCTCGACCGATGGTGTCGGCTTACCGATCGAGGGTAGCCGCGACGGTGTCGATGTGCGCGGCGGTCTTGTTCCATTCGCGTTGCTCGATCGCTTCGCGCACGGCTGGGAGTGTCTTTACGCCATAGCCGGTATAGAACCCAGGCGCATAGATCTGGTGACGAAACCACGGGCGTCCGGGCAGTCCTGCATCCAGGGTCAGCGCCCGTTCGGTCTGAATGAGGATGCGATTCACCTCAGTCCGAGTGTCGTCGCCGACCATGTCTGGTGTTTGGCTCCAGCGGTCCAGCGCATTCCGATACGCCGACGCCTGCGTCCGAAGTGTGCTGAGCGCGTTGTGGAGCGGTGCGAAGTTCAGATACGGCACGGGGTCGTGGGCCGGCGGGGGCACATGACGCGCTGTGGGATCGGCGGCAAGCGCGTATACGCCATCTTGGAGGAGTCGGGTCTCGTGTGCGGTTTCCCGACGCATGGTGTCGGCGAGTTCTATCGCTTCGGTGAGGTATCGCTCGATGATCGTCGCAAACCGGTCAAACCCAAACGGTAAGACCTCGGCGTTGGCCAACCGGAGGACCGCCCGCCCTGCGGTCTGGGCGAGGGCGACCCCATAAGCAAACCCGGGGTCGCCAAAGCGCTCGTAGCGGGTGAACGAATCAAAGATCGAGTGATACGAGCCGCCGCCACTTTCTCCACCGTATGACAGGTTGAGCGACGCGATTCCGAGGTGCTGGA